>NZ_JCALDM010000002.1:0-802524 GCF_059812845.1 Mycobacterium sp. NGS34 | reverse complement strand
GTGCCGATGTACTTCCTGATCGGCGGCTTCGGGCCGGGCCCCGGCAGGTCGCGCGCGGCGGTGAAGTTCTTGCTGTACAACCTGTTCGGCGGGCTGATCATGCTGGCGGCGGTCATCGGGCTGTACGTGGTCACGGCGCAGCACGGCTCGGGCACGTTCGATTTCCGTGACATCGTGGCGGGCGTCGCGTCGGGCCGCTACGGCGCCGACCCGGCGGTGTTCAAGGCGCTGTTCCTGGGCTTCATGTTCGCGTTCGCGATCAAGGCCCCGCTGTGGCCGCTGCACCGCTGGCTGCCCGATGCCTGCGTCGAGGCCACCCCGGCGACGGCGGTGCTCATCACGGCCGTGATGGACAAGGTCGGCACCTTCGGCATGCTGCGCTACTGCCTGCAGCTGTTCCCCGACGCCTCAACGTATTTCCGTCCGGCGATCGTGACGCTGGCGATCATCGGCGTGATCTACGGCGCGATCGTGGCGATCGGCCAGGCCGACATGATGCGCCTGATCGCCTACACGTCGATCTCGCACTTCGGGTTCATCATCGCCGGCATCTTCGTCATGACCAGCCAGGGGCAGAGCGGGTCGACCCTCTACATGCTCAACCACGGCATCTCCACCGCCGCGGTGTTCCTGATCGCCGGCTTCCTGGTGACGCGGCGCGGCAGCCGGGCCATCGCCGACTACGGCGGCGTCCAGAAGGTCGCGCCGATCCTGGCCGGCACCTTCCTGGTTTCGGCCATGGCCACCCTGTCGCTGCCCGGGCTGGCGCCGTTCGTCAGCGAATTCCTGGTTCTGGTGGGCACTTTCAACCGGTACTGGCTGGCCGGCGCGTTCGGGGTGACCGCCCTGGTGCTCGCAGCCATCTACATGCTGTGGCTCTACCAGCGGGTGATGACGGGGCCGGTGGCCGAGGGCAACGACCGGATCACCGACCTGCGGGGGCGCGAATTGGTCGTCGTGGCACCGTTGCTCGCGCTGCTGTTCGTGCTGGGCGTCTATCCCAAGCCGGTGCTCGACATCATCAATCCCGCCGTCGAGAGCACCATGACCACCATCGGCCAGCATGACCCAGCGCCGAGCGTGCCGCCCCGGACTGCCGAAGGACCGCACCGATGACCCTGCCCACCCCAAGCGTCGAGTACTTCCTGCTGTGCCCGATGCTCATCGTCTTTTCCGTCGCGGTCGTCGGCATGCTAGTCGAGGCATTCGCACCCCGGCGGATTCGCTACGCCACCCAAATGACGCTGGCCCTGGGCGGCCTGCTCGCGGCGCTTTTCGCGGACATCGAAGTGGCCGAGTCGATTCCGTCGTCCGGCCGCGCCGCGGTGCTGGGCGCGGTGGCCATCGACCGGCCGACGCTGTACCTGCAGGGCACCGTGCTGCTGGTCGCGGTGCTGGCGGTCATCTTCATCGGTGAACGGACACAGGCCAAGGCGGAAGCCAAGGTCGCCGTCGTCGCCCACAATGCCGGCGGGTCGGGGGGGCTGGATTCCTTTACGCCGCAGGCGTCCGCGGTTCCCGGCAGCGAGCCCGAGCGCGAGGCGGAGAGGGCCGGTGCCGCGCAGACCGAACTCTTCCCGCTGGTGATGCTGTCCGTCGGCGGCATGATGGTGTTCCCCGCCTCCAACGATCTGTTGACGATGTTCGTCGCGCTGGAGGTTTTGTCGCTGCCCCTGTACCTGATGTGCGGCCTGGCCCGTCATCGCCGCCTGCTGTCCCAGGAAGCGTCGATGAAGTACTTCCTGCTGGGCGCGTTCTCCTCGGCGTTCTTCCTCTACGGCGTCGCGCTGCTCTATGGCGCAACGGGCACGCTGCTGCTGCCCGGGATCCGGGATGCCCTTGCGGCCCATGGCGATAGCTCGATGGCGCTGATCGGCGTCGCGCTGCTGTCGGTCGGCCTGCTGTTCAAGGTGGGCGCGGTCCCGTTCCACTCGTGGATCCCCGACGTCTACCAGGGCGCGCCCACCCCGATCACGGGGTTCATGGCGGCGGCCACCAAGGTGGCGGCGTTCGGCGCGCTACTGCGCGTGGTCTACGTCGCGCTGCCGCCGCTGCACCACGAGTGGCGCCCCGTGCTGTGGGCGATTGCGATCCTGACCATGGCCGTGGGCACCGTCACGGCGGTGAACCAGACCGACGTCAAGCGGATGCTCGCCTATTCCTCAGTCGCGCACGTGGGCTTCATCCTCACCGGCGTGATCGCCGACAACACCGCGGGGCTGTCCGCCACGCTGTTCTATCTGGTCGCCTACAGCTTCAGCACTGTCGGCGCGTTCGCCATCGTGAGCCTGATCCGCAACGCCGACGGCGTCGAAGACGCCAAGATCTTGCACTGGGCCGGGCTCGGGCAGCGCTCCCCCATTGTGGGAGTGATGTTTTCGATGTTCCTGTTGGCCTTCGCCGGCATCCCCCTGACGAGTGGATTCGTCAGCAAGCTCGCGGTGTTCAAGGCCGCCGCCCAGGGCGGCGCGGTGCCCCTCGTCATTATCGGCGTCATCGCCAGCGGCGTCGCCGCGTACTTCTACGTGCGCGTCATCGTGTCGATGTTCTTCACCGAGGCGACCGACGACACCCCGCACGTCGTGACGCCCGGCATCCTGAGCAAGATTGCGATCGCGGTATGCGCCGCGATCACGATACTGTTGGGGATCTTCCCGCAGCCGCTGCTCGACCTGGCCGATCAAGCGGCCCAGCTGCTGCACTGAGTCAGCTGACGAACGGGCGCGTCGCCAAAACGTAGATCGCCAGGACCCCCAGCGGCGCGGCGAGCGGCAACCACGGCAGCTGCAGCGGAAACGACGTCGCGACGAGGCCGGCGCAGGAAAAACCCACCGCCGCAACGAGAGTCGGCCAGCTCCACATGACGCCGCCGGACGTCCCGACCGCGTGGCGGCACACCAGGTAGGCGACCGCGCACAATCCGGACCAGGCGGCGAAGACGAGCGAGGGATCCGACGCCAGGATCGTTGCCGCCGATGCCAGCACGGCGATCGTCGCCGCCGGGCGGTAAACCACCCCGGCGCCCACCGCGATCAGCGCGGCCGCCCCCGCGGCGACCGCGACACCGTGCGACCCGGCGGCGGCCAAGCCCACCATCACAACGCCGATGATGGTTGAGACGGCCAGTGCGATCCACTTCATGCCCGCAGCCGTCCCCGCACGCGATGGCGGCGGTCGGGCAGGACGGCCATCGACTGATCCAGCGTGCTGTCCCCCCGCCACGCCACGATGTCCACGCCGACGGTCGCCATGTCGCGATACATGGCCGAGCGCTGCAGCGCCCACATCCGATCGATCAGCGGATCCTGCTGGCTCTCGAAGGGCGAGCTGTCGAGGATGTCGACGGCGATCACCACGTGGCCGCGCTTGCGCAGGTCGATCAGCGCCAGCGCGAATTCCGTGTCGAGCAGCGTGGAGAACGCGATGACGATCGCGCCGACGGGAACCGCCGCGCGGGGCGCCAGTGTGCCGGTGGTGTTTTCGAATCGGTCGCCGGCTCCGAGCACGGTGTCGAGCACCCGGTAGAACTGGCGCTGTCCGATGTCGGCGCCCAGCCAGCGCGGTCGATTGCCGCCGAGGGCGACGATCCCGGCGCGGTCGCCGTGCCGCAGGGCGGTCTGCACCACCTGCGCGGCGCCGCGCACGACGCGTTCGGTGGCTTCGGTTGCCGGGCCCGCCGGCTGCCGGTACGTGTCGATCAGCACCACCACGTCGGCGGCGCGGTCGGTCAATCGCTGCGTCACGTGCAGCTGGCGCCGGCGCGCGCTCACCGGCCAGTTCACCGCCCGCAGCTGGTCGCCGGGCACGTAGGGCCGGATGTCGGCGTACTCGACGCCCGGGCCGATGTGCCGGGTCAGGTGGGCGCCCAACCGGTCGAGCAACTCGATCTGCGGGATCGGCGTCGGCTGCGGGGGTGTCAGCGGGAACACGATGACGTCGGCGGCGTCGACGGTGCCCGTTCCCGTCAGCAACCCGCCCCGCGCCAGCACGTCGACGCGCGCCCGGACAGGGTAGCGGCCCCACCGTTGTGCCTTCACCGCAACGGTTTTCGCGTCGCGGGACTCCGACTCGAGCGCTTCGAGCTGCATGCCCGCGAAGGGCGGCACCGTCAGCTCCACCGCTGCGGGCACGGAGTCGCCCTCTTCGGTCAGCCACACGCTGACCCGCGCCTGTTCGGTTTCGAAGCATCGCTGCGAATCGGGTTTTCCGTGCACCCGGATCTTGGGCACCGGGGGTTGCCAGCTGATCGAGCACAGCACGCCGAGCAGCGGCGCCGCGAAGGCAAGCAGCTGCCAGCGCGCGCCGATCACGGCGGCGGCCAGCGCAACCCCGGCGCAGGTCGCGACCGACCGTGCCAACGGCGATGCGCGCCAACGAAACTCGACTTCGGTGCCCATCGGAGATCAGCCCGGCCCACCGGTCGTCCGGGGCACCGGCAAGCGCCGCAACAATTCTGCGACGACGTCGGCGCCCTGGATCTTGCGCACCCACATCTCCGGCCGCAGGGTGATGCGATGGGCGACGGCCGCGACGGCGAGCGCCTTGACGTCTTCGGGGATCACGTAGTCGCGGCCGAGCAGCAGCGCGCGGGCGCGGGCGAGCTGAACGAGGTCGAGTTCGGCGCGCGGGCTGGCGCCCACGGCGACCTGCGGGTGGTGCCGCGTGGCGGTGGCCAGCGACACCACGTAGTGCAGCACGTCCTCGTGCACGGTCACCTGTTCGACCGACTCGCGCATCGCGAGCAGGTCATGCCCGTCCACCACCTGGTTGACCGTCGGCTCGGCCGATCCCCGTTCGAGGCGGCGGCGCAACATCGAGGTCTCGTCCCGCTCCGAGAGGTATCGCAGTTCCAGCCGGATCGCGAACCGATCCAGCTGTGCCTCGGGCAACGGATACGTGCCCTCGTACTCGATCGGATTGTCGGTCGCCAGCACGATGAACGGCGTCGGCAGCTTGTGGGTTTCGCCGTCGATGCTGACCTGGCCCTCGGCCATCGCCTCCAGCAGGGCCGCCTGTGTCTTCGGCGGCGTGCGGTTGATCTCGTCGGCGAGCAACAGGTTGGTGAAGATGGGTCCGGACCGGAACGCGAAGTTGCCCGACTGCATGTCGTAGATCGTCGAGCCCAGCAGGTCGGCGGGCAGCAGGTCCGGGGTGAACTGGACCCGGGTGAATCGGAGCCCCAGCGCGGCGGCGAAGGACCGCGCGATCAGCGTCTTGCCGAGGCCGGGCAGGTCCTCGATGAGCACGTGGCCGCGCGCGAGGACCGCGGTCAGGATGAGCGTCAGCGCCGATCGCTTCCCCACCACCACGCGTTCGATTTCGTCGAGGACCGCCTCGCAGCGTGCGGTGGTGGTCGCGACCGGCAGCGTCATATTTGCTCCAACCTTCGCAGAATCTCTTCGAGCACCCCGCGGCCCGGCCCGGGTTCGCGGTCACCGGTGCGGGTGACGTTGTTGGGATTGACCCACTCCCACAGCTCCGGGCCGAAAAGCATTCGGCCGCTTGCGTGATAGGCGCCTGCGTCCTTCGACTGTTTGTGCCCCGTCGTCATTTCGTAGCGGCGCGCGAGCATGGGGCGCAGGTGCCGGTCCCAGTCCGCCCGCGTGGAGTCCGAGCGCCGGATCGTCGTCTCGGTGGTGGATAGCCAGCGGCGCAACGAATCCCCCAGCTCGTCGTAGTCCGGCTCGGCCGCGGGTTCGTTGCCGCGCCCCACGGAGCGACGAACGTTGAGCAACACCAGGGCCAGGGCAACACCCGAGGCGGCCAGCAGGAACCGCCGCCCGTGCAATGTCAGCGCCAGCAGCTCTATCCCCACGACGAGGCAAACACCCAGCACGATAAGCCTTTTCATACGCGGCTCCGCAACTCCGCCAGGACCAGCCGCAGGACGTCGACCGCCACCTCGCGATGCCCCTCGTTCATCACGTGCGGGGAGAACCGCGCCTCTTCGAACAGGTTGACCAGCCGCTCGGCGTTATCGGCGTGCAGCGCATGGTGTTCGACGGCCCGCACCAGCACCTCGGTCGGCGTATCGAAGTCCTGGGGGGCGGCCCCGGGCACCCGGGCGAGTTCGCGTTCCATCGCGGCGTAGCACGCGATGATCGCCTCACGGGGTTCGCGGTTGAGGTCGCCGATCTCGGCCAGTCCGACTTCGGCGGCGCGGGCGAGCGATTCCGAACGCGGCTCGGGGGCCGGGGGCGCGAGGCGGTCGGCGGCCGCGACGACCGGGCCGGCGGCGCGCCACCGCCGTCGCGCCATGAGCAACGAGCCGGCGACGATCAGCAGCATCATCGGGATCGTGCCGGCGAGCAGCACGCCGAACATGTCCCCCGACCCGTTGCCCGGATGCCGCTGGGTCGCCGAGCCGCTGTTCTGCCCCGGCGGCCGCGCGGCGGGGACCCCGGTGGGGGCCGAGGGGTTTGAGTCGTGCGGCATCAGGTGCCGGACCAGGAGCGTCATGATCAGCAGCCAGGCGACGATGAGCACCAGCCCGATGAGCAGCACCCGCCAGCTCGGCCGGCCCTTGCCGGTGCCGAGCAGGTCGGACAGATCCGCCTGCTTCGGTGCCGCCGCCCGCGGATCCCGCAGGCGGGCGATGACCGCGATCGTCAGCAGCGCGAGCGTCCCGCTCAGCGCCGCGATGACGAAGAGCAGGGCTGCCCGGCCGCCGCCCGGTTCGGCACGCGCCGCATGGCCCTGGGCCGGGAAGTATCCGCGGAGGGCGGCGGCGACAAGGATCAAGAGGACGATCAGGGCAACCACGCGCCCCGTCGGCTTGTCGATACCGGGCTTCATAACGGGCAAGGGCACCACCCGACCGGTTGCATACGCCGTTGCGGCTCTGTCTTGGTTCATACTGGCACGTCAGGCGGCCATCCCGCCAGGAACGAGACCGACGCTAGGGCGCGAGGCCGGTCCCGCGCCGGTCCCGCGCCGGTCCGCAGTTGCGGCTCTATCCACAGGCCAGGAGCGCCGCCGCCAGTGGTGCGCAGTCCTACGGATTGTGGCGTACGTCACACTCAACTGCTTCTGGGTAGAACGCACGTGCTCGGTGCCACTATTGAACGCACGTCGACCAAGCTCCCAATCTTTGATTGGCTGAGAACCCGTGGCAGCGATTAAGGAGGGATCCGCCGTTGACCGCTGTATATAACGCGACAGCGGCCGAACCACCGGCTGAGACAGCAGGCGACGGGCTGGCCTGTGTCGACGCCGACGCGGGCACCATCACGAACGGCGCGGACGTCACGAGTCCCGTCGTCGCTGGTCCCGTCGTCGCTGGTCCCGTCTCGGCGCCCGCCGAGCCGGACGAGCGCCGCGCCGACGCCGAGGCGCCGACCCGCGGCGGAACCGCCGCGGTGCTGGGCAGGCCGTTTCGGTACAGCGCCAGGCAGCTCGATTCCTCGTTGCAGACGCTGGGCCGCTTCTTCGAACTGGCCGCCCAGTCCTTCAGGTACCTGATCACCGATTTGATCAAGCTGCGCCACCCGTGGCGGGACACCGTCAACCAGGCCTGGTTCATCATCAGCGTCACGGCGATACCCGCGTTGCTGGTGTCCATCCCGTTCGGGGTCATCGTGGCGGTTCAGGTCGGCAACTTCATCCAGCAGGTCGGCGCGTCGTCGGTCTCGGGCGCGGCCGGCGGCCTCGGGGTGATCCGGCAGGGCGCGCCGGTCGTGGCCGCGCTGCTGCTGGGCGGTGCGGCCGGTTCGGCGGTGGCGACCGATCTCGGCGCCCGCACCATCCGCGAAGAGGTCGACGCGCTGCGCGTCATGGGCATCAACCCCGTGCAGCGGCTTGTCACACCAAGGCTGGCCGCGATCGTCATCGTGGCGCCGGTGCTGTGCTCCTTCATCATCTTCATGGGCCTGGCGGCCGGCTACGCGATCAACGTGGGCTTCCAATCCGGCACCCCGGGTAGCTACATCGCGTCCTTCGCGTCCTTCGCCAGCGTCAACGACGTCGTGGTCGCCGTCCTCAAGACCTGGCTTTTCGGCGTGGTGGTAATCCTGGTGGCCTGCCAGCGCGGCCTGGAGGCCAAGGGCGGCGCACGCGGGGTGGCCGACGCGGTCAACGCATCCGTCGTCATCGGCATCGTCGCGGTGTTCGTGCTCAACCTGCTGATCACCCAGGGACTGTCGATGTCCATGCCCCTGAGGGTGGGCTGATGGCCCGGATGTCGGTGCCGGCACGCTACGTACCCACGCCGCTACGGGCATCGCGATGGGTCGCCGACCGGGGCGACTCGCTGGTCCAGCGCCTCGGCCACCAGGTCACCTTTCTGTCGCAGGTGCTCGGCGCGATTCCGCACACGCTCAAGCGCTACCGGCACCAGACCGGGGTGCTGCTGGTCGACATGATCTGGGGGAACGGCTCGCTCATCGTCGGCGGCGGCACCATCGGCGTGCTGGTGTTCATGGGCGCGGCGGTCGGCGGTTCGGTGGGGATCGAGGGTTACGGGGCCCTCGACATGGTCGGGATGGGGCCGCTGACCGGGTTCGTCTCGGCCTACGCGAACACCCGGGAGATGGCGCCGATGATCGCGGGGATCGGCTTCGCGGCGCAGGCCGGGTGCCGGATGACCGCCGAGATCGGCGCCATGCGGATCTCGGAGGAAATCGACGCGCTGGAAGCCCTTGGCATTCAGTCGATCCCGTTCGTGGTCACGACCCGGGTGATCGCCGGGATGATCACCATCGTTCCGCTCTATGTGGTGACGCTCGCGTTGAGCTATGTGTCGTGCGCGACGGTGGTCAACGTGCTGCACGGGCAGTCGTCGGGCACCTACTACCACTATTTCGACTCGTTCATCCAGCCGTCCGACGTGGTGTTCTCGGTGCTCAAGGCCGCGATCTTCGTGACGCTGATCATCGCGATCCACTGCTATCAGGGCTACTACGCCAGCGGCGGTCCCGAAGGCGTCGGGCGGGCCTCGGGGCGGGCCATCCGGGCCAGCATCGTGACCGTGGTCGCCGCCGACATGGTGCTGACGCTGTTGTTCTGGGGCAACAACCCCGGCATCCGGATATCGGGGTAGCCCATGGGAGTATCTCCAGACCACGGAGCGCGCGCGCCGAGTGCGCGCTCGTTGCGGATCCGGGGCCTGATCGCCGCGGCCGTGCTCGCCGTCGCGGGCACCCTTCTGTATCAGCTGGGCAACGGCGGCTACACCGACACGTTCCGGCTGACCGTGGTGGCCGATTCGATCGGCGAGGGTCTGACGCCGGGCGCGGAGGTGAAGTTCCGCGGCCTGACGATCGGATCGGTGAAATCCCTGCAATCGGTCGGCTACAACCGGCAGAAGATAACGGTGGAGCTGGACCCGCAACAGGCACGGGCGCTCGCGTCGGACACCACGGCTAATTTCATGTCGTCCAACACTTTTGGGCTCGCGGCCGTCGAACTGGTCAGCAGCGGCACCGGCCCGCGGTTGCGCCCGAACCAGACGTTGTTGATCGGCGCCAACGCGCGGTCGGCCTCCATCACCGGGCTGCTGCGTCAGGGCCAGAAGCTCGGCCGGCTCGCGGACTCGCCCGATGTCGACCGCATCATCGAGGTGGTGCGCCGGCACGCCGACCTGACCGAGCCGGTGACCCGGTCCTACTTCGATCTGGTCAAGATGCTCGTCGACTCCCAGAAAGTGCCTTTCTCCCACTCGCTTTCGGTGTTCGCCTCGGTGGTCAACGGGGCCAGCGACTCCGTCCCGCTGATCGGGCTGGCGTATGACCTGCTGAACGGGATGGAGTTCCTGGCCCATCCCGACGGGGTCGAGCGGATGAATGTCATCCTGGACCAGACCGCGAAGCTGCTCTTCAACACCGACCAGATGTTCGCGCGAAACGTCGGATGGCTCGCCCCGTTCATGGGCTCGGTGATGAACGTCTTGCTGCCGATCTCGTACCTGCAGGGCAGCATGGCGCCGGTCTACGACCGGCTCTCGGGCCTGCTGGACCGCACCAGTGCGGCGTTCCCGATCGTCGACGGCAAGGTACGCATGCAGATCGAGGTGACCCTCGACGCGATGCCGGGGCTGGCCGCGGCCCTGCCGTCCCAGCCTTCCCCGCCGGCCCCGCCGGCCGGGCCGCAGGCGGGTGGCCGATGAGGAGCGTCACGAAATCGGTTGTGTGGCTGACCATTTTCACCGCGGTCGCGGTGGTGTGCACGCTGATCGTGCTGACCGCCCTGCGCAGCCCGGTCACCGGGGCGCTCTCCCGCTACACCGCCGCGTTCTCCGATGTGTCGGGGCTCTACGTCGGTGACGACGTTCGGATTTCCGGCGTGCAGGTCGGCAAGGTGCAAACCATCCGGCTCGACGGGCGGACCGCCAAGGTGGATTTCACCGCGCAGGACGATCACCCGGTGTTCGCCAACACCGTAGCCGCGGTGCGCTACCAGACCCTGCTCGGTCAGCGCTACGTCGAGCTCATCCAGCCGGCCAAGCCGGACCGGCGGCTGCGGCCCGGGGACACCATCGGGCTGGGGCAGACGATTCCGTCGTTCGATGTGGCGAAGCTGTTCAACGGGTTTCGGCCGATATTCCAGACCCTCGACCCCGCCCAGTTCAACCTGCTGGGCGAGAACCTGCTTCGGCTGATTCAGGGCGACGAGAACGGCATCGGCCCGTTCCTGCATGACCTGGACGTCATTTCCAAGCTGGCGGTGAAGCGCCAGGCGGTCATCGCCGTCGTGCTGCGCAACCTCAGTGCGATCTCGGCGGACCTGGGCGGCAAGTCACAGCAGCTGTTTCATCTCATCGCCACGCTCACCGATGTGGTGACGAAGTTCGGCTCCAAAGCCGAGGAGTTCCGCGAGGCGATGGAAACCGGGCTGCCCGTCCTGCGGGACACCACCCATATCCTGCAATACAACGAGCGCATCTTTGACGGGACGACGGTCCCGCTCTACGACTTGTTCAACCGGATGTGGCCGCAGACCGCGACAATCATCGCGGGCATGTCGCTGGCCCCGTCGTTGATCCAGGGCATGCGGGACTGGCTGGCCGACGAGCAGCCCGCCGCACCGACGTTCTCCTGCTCGCGCGGCGAGGTCACCCTGCCGGGGATCGGGCAGGTGTCCTTCGCGCAACAGAACCTGGTGGTGTGCCGGTAATGGCGTTCGGCGACAAGCTGTTCGGACGACCGCGCGCCGTGCTCGATGAGCACGCGGCCGCCGGCCGCAATCGCCGGCACGGCATCGTCGGTGTCGTCGTCATCGTGTCGGCACTTGCCGCCACCGCGATGGCCTACCTGAATCCGACCGATCAGACCGGCTACACCGCGCACCTGGCCAACTCCGGCGGCGTGCGCGCCGGCGACCAGGTTCGCATCGCCGGAATCCCGGTAGGGAAGGTCACCGGCGTCCGGCTCGACGGCGCGGTCGTCGAGATGAAATTCGACGTCGAGCGTTCGGTGGTGGTCGGTTCGGAATCCACCCTGGACGTCAAGCTACTGACCCCGCTCGGCGGCCACTATGTGGCGCTCGACCCGAAGGGCCCGCTACCGCTGGGCCGCAACGTGATCCCGCCGCAACGTGTGGCGTTGCCCTTCGAGGTCAACGACATAATCCAGGCGGCGACGCCGCTGATCAAGGAAGTCGATGGCCAAGTCATCCACGACACCTTCACCGAAGTGGCCAACGCGGCCAACAGATATCCCGACGCGGTGCGCGACCTGCTCCGGTCGGCCAACGCGCTGACGGCCTCGTTGAGCAAGTCCACCACCGATTTCCATCGCGGCCTGGACTTCGCCAACAACGGCCTGCGGGCCACGGTCGCGCAACGTAAGCTGCTCGTCACGCTGTTCGAGCAGCTCGACATCCTCGGCACGTCGTACACCTCGAGGTCGGTCGACATCGTCGAGTTCTTCAGCCTGC
The DNA here is from genome assembly GCF_059812845.1 of Mycobacterium sp. NGS34. Classification (NCBI taxonomy): domain Bacteria; kingdom Bacillati; phylum Actinomycetota; class Actinomycetes; order Mycobacteriales; family Mycobacteriaceae; genus Mycobacterium; species Mycobacterium sp. NGS34. Next base: position 790,653 of record NZ_JCALDM010000002.1, on the reverse strand, counting down.
TGAGCGAATTGGCCCGCATCATGGATCGCATCGTCGCGTTTTACGGCAGGGAGGTCGAGCCGATCGTCGACGGACTCGACGACATCACCACCACGCTGGCCGTCCATCCCGAGCGCTGGGGCCAGGCGCTCGACGGCCTGGGGCAGACCCTGGGCATCGTTTGGCCGATGCTCAGCGGGAACGGCGTCGTCTTCGACAAGCACAACCGGCTGGTTCCCGGGCAGGATCTGTGCCTGCCCAACATCATGAGGAACTGCTGAGGTGGCCAGGATGTCGGCGCTCGGCAGGCGGCTGCGTTCCCCGATGGGGATCGCAACGGTGCTGGCCGTCGTCGCGGCCGTCGCGGCGGCCGTCGTCATCGGCGCCAAGCTCGTCATGCCCAAACCCACCCGGGCGATGTGCGCCGAATTCACCGACGCGGTCGGGCTTTACCCCGGCAACAAGGTGGCGCTGCTGGGCATCGAGGTCGGCTCGACGACAGCGATCGTCAACAAGCCCGACCACGTCGAGGTGGACTTCACCGTGCCCCCCGACCTCGACCTGCCCGCGGACGTCGGCGCGGTCACCTACTCGCAATCGATCGTCACCGATCGGCATATCGAGCTGACCAAGCCCTATACGTCGGGCCCGAAGTTCACCGGGCCGGAATGCATCAAGCTGAAGTCCACCAGGACGCCGATCAGTGTCAGCGAAACCTTCTCTGCCATAGGCAAACTCGCCGACACGATCATGGGCCCCCAACCCGGCCAGGACCTGTCTCGTGCACCCGGCGTGCAGGCCATCAACGACAGCGTGCGCGCGTTCAGCCGTTCCCTCGACGGCACCGGCCCCGCGCTGAACGAGACGCTGGGCAATTTGGTCACCATGCTCGCCGACCCCTACAAGGCCGATGCCGACTACCGGCAGCTGTTCGAGAACACCGAGATCCTCAGCTCGGAATTCTTGAGGAACTGGAACAGCTTCGCCTCGGTGATCCAGACGCTGCCGGCCACCACCCAGCTGATCGAGGGCCTGTCGGACAACTTCGGTGCGGCCCTGAGCCATATGTCGCACCTGCTGCCGATCTTGGTCGAGGCGCTGAACCGGTGGGGGCCGCGGCTCTACCAAAAACTGGACAAGGGCATCACCTGGCTGCGGGACATGCTGAACCGACACACCCCGGCCATCCTCGCGATGATCAACTCTTGGCCGCAGTTCAGCCACTGGATCAGCGACATCTACGAACCGGCGTGGGGAACCCACAACGTCACCTATATCCCACCGCAAGTGGCGATTTCGCCGTCGCAGGCCGGAGCCATCTGCGAGGGGCTGCGGCAGCGCAATGTCCCCGGGGCCGCGGCGGCGTGCGCGTCGGGCACCGCGTCGGATCCGGTCACCCTCGGCCTGACCAACCTCATCCTGGGGGCCGCACTGTCATGACCCGACGACCGGTGCGCGTACTGCTGGCCTTGCTCGCGATCGTCCTCACCGCGGCGTGTTCGCTGGATCCGACGCGGCTGCCGGTCCCGGGCGCCTACAGCCCGCACGACGCCTACCGAATCAAGATCCAGTTCTCCAGCGTGCTCAACCTGCCCGCCCGGGCCAAGGTGGACTCCGGCGGGGTGCAGATCGGCGTGCTCGACCACGTCCAGCTCGACGGCACGACGGCCGTCGCCTACGTCGATATCGCCGGGGGCAGCAGGCTTCCCGACAACACCCGCGCCGAACTGCGCCAGGCCACCCCCCTCGGCGACATCTACATCGCGCTGGTGCCGCCGGAGGGCCGAGCCGGGGATCTGTCGGGTGCGCTGTTGCACGACGGCGACACCATCCCGCTGCGCAACACCGCCCCGGCCGACAACGTCGAAGACCTCCTGCGGTCGGTGTCGAACCTGGTGGCGGGCGGGGCAATCGGCACGTTGCAGAGCACCGTGGTCAACCTCAACAAGGCGTTCCCCAAGGACCCCGCCGAACTGACCCGGACGCAGCAGACCGTCGCCGGTGTGCTCAACGATCTGGCGGCCAATCAGGACACCATCGACGGCATCCTGTCCAGCATGGAGAACATCACGACCAATGTGGCGGCCAACACCGGGGTGTTCAACCGGTTGGTCACCGAGGGCCCGCCGAAACTCGAAGGGCTGTCGGCGATCACGGTGGCCATCCTCAACGTCGTCGGGGACTCTCGAGACATCGGCACCCTCGGCGGGCAAGTCATCGAACCCATCGTCGGCGACATCATGCAGATCATGTCCTACCTCACGCCGATGGTCGGGACCATCGCCACCGCCGACACCACCATTCCGGTGCTCGCCGACAAGCTGATCGCGTTCCTGCACTACAAGCTGCTCGGGTGGTTCCGCAATGGAGGCCCGAAATATATTGTCTCCGAACTTCATCCCCCGACCGGGCATGAGGGCGTGGATCCCGCCGACAAGGCCGACGCGGCCGTGAAGGCGATGCAGAGCATGGGGATGCTGCCATGAAGTTCAACGCACGCGTGACGCTGATCATCCTGGCGGTGATGACGCTGCTGGGCGCGGCCTACATGTCGATCGGCGTGCTCGACATCAGCCCGACCAAGCAGGTCACCCGGCTTACCCTGATGCTCAACACTTCCGGCGGCCTGATGCCCACCTCCGAGGTGACGATGCGCGGCATCAAGGTCGGCCGGGTGACCGGCATCCAGACCACGACGACCGGGCTGGCGGTCTCGATAGATCTCGACCGCTCGCACCCGGTGCCGGCGAACAGCGCGATCAGCGTGGAGAATCTCTCCGCGGCCGGCGAGCAGTACATCGACTTCAAACCGAAACTGATTGCGCCGCCTTATTTCGCCGACGGCGCGGTGATCCCCGCGGAGCGCGTCGCGCCGATGGTGACCGGCGCCGACTTGCTCACCAAGGCCAACGCGCTGGTCTCGGCGCTCAACCTGGATCAGGTGCACACGATCATCGTCAACGCTTCCGCGGCGCTCGGAGCCAACGACGACACCGTCGATTCGCTGGCCACCACCGCCGTGTTGACCGCCAAGGTGATCCGGGACGACAAGCAGTTGCTGGCCACCCTGTTCAACAACGTCTCCACCATGACCACCAACCTGGGCGACATCAACGCCGGCGAAGTGATCAGTGAGACGGGCAAATTGCTGCCGCGCTCGGTGCCGGCGTTCCTGCAGATGATCCACGAGATCGAGACGCTTTCGCACAGTGGCGTGGGGGTGGTCGGCCCGGACGATCCGGCCGGGATCCTGGTCGCCAAGATCAGCCAGTACCTCGACATGCTGGCCGGCCCGCTCAGCACCTTCACCACCGTCCTGCAACCCGCGCTCGCCCCGCTACACGACGTCAAGGTCGACGCCGGGCACTGGCTCGACTTCTGGGAATCGACGTTCAACGACACCGGCGGCATGCGGGTTCAACTCAACGTTCCCGAATGGCATCAATGATCGAGAAAGAAAGAACCGACGTGACGAATTCAACTGTCAGCGAAGATGAGAAAGTGGACGACGCCGAGGTTAAGGCTGTGGCCCCCGAGGAGACCGCACGGCCGTCGCTGACGGCGCGGCTGCGGCGCATTAGCCGGAAGCAATGGGGCGCAGCCGTTCTCGTCGCGGCGGTGCTCGCCGCCGGGGTGTTCGGGTTCGTCAAATACCACCAGGTGACCGTTCAGCTCGCGCAGCTGCGTCAACAGCAGGCCGATCGTGACGCCGTGGCGCAGCTGGCCAAGGAGTATGCGCTGAAGTCGCTGACCTACAGCTTCGAAGACCCGGATGCCTTCTTCCGCTCGGTCGAAGACGGTGTGTCGCAACAACTTAAGGACAAGTACGTCAACGCCAGCGACCTGCTGAAGAGCATCATGCTGCAGGCGCAGGTCACCTCCACCGGCGAGGTGCTGGCCACCGACCCCATCGCTTCGCCCGGCGGGGTCTATCAGGTGGTGGTGTCGGCCCATCAAACCACGCGCAATCTGCAAAACCCGACGCCGAAGGTGTCGATCATCCTGCTTCAGGTCACCGTGAACAGGGTGGGCAATGCGTGGCAGGTTTCCGACATCGGCCCCAAGACCGGCTCCCGCCCGCCGATCGAGGAGCAGCTGCCACAGGCCGGGCCCCCGCCGCCCGCCGCTCCGGCTCCCGCGCCGGCGCCGGCTCCGGCTCCGGCTCCGGTCAAGCCGGCACCGAAACGCTAGGCGCGCACCCGTGCAGCGGCTGCCAGTGCTGATCGCCGTCGCGGCGATGGCCACCGCGGGTGCCGTCGGGCCCATCGCGTCCGCCGACACGTCGTTGCCGCCGTGCCCGCAGACGGCCGCGCTGATCAGCCCGACGGCCACGTCGCCGCACACCGACTGCCGAATGCATTCCGGCGCTTTGGATTTCGCCGTCACCTACTGGAGTGCGCCCGAGCTGAGCGGGCCCGCCGCGGTGAAGATCGTGGTGACCGACCCGTCGGGCGAGGTGGTGCAAACGATCGATGAGCTACTGGAGCCCTCGAGCCCCGGGGGCGTCGGGATGCAGGATGTCGACGGCGACGGCCGCGACGAGCTGATCATCCCGATCGCCCGGCACCCGTTCAATGGCAGCCCGAACACCAGGTTCACGGTGTGGCGCGCGCCGGGCGACCGCAACCATTTCGAACGCACCCAGATGGTCGGACAGGCCCTCTATCCCAGCGGCGACGGCTATCTGGTGACCAACGGCGGGGCGCTGGACAGCCGAGACCTCACCTTCTATCTGCCGACGGGGGCCGGCTACACGCTGGTGGTGGTGCTGACCATCGAAGCCGAGCAGGTGGACCCGGACACTCACCGGGTGCTGACCGTCATTTGCCGCGCCCACCAGGAAGACGGCCTGCATGCGGTCGACATGAGCCTGCGCCAGGCCGAGGAAACCTTCTGCGCATCGCCGGCCGCCAAGGCCATCTGGCCGGACGCCGAGCGCCTTGACATCAGGCGCTGGCGCCGGGGGCAGCAATAGCTCTCGGTTTGCCTTAGGGCGCGCAGTAGGCGCGGGCCGCGGCCAGCTGCTGTCTCGCCTTGGCGAGATCGCTCGCGAGTTGTTCCGGGCTCGCCGGCCGGTAGGGGTCACTGGCGTCGATCTGCGAGGCCAGCATGTCCGACCGCAGCCGGAGGTCGAGCGCGGCCGGGCTGCGCAAGCCCTGCAAGGGAGACAGGGCGTTGCGGATCTGGCCCGCCAGCCAAGGCTGCGTCACTGAGGGCGAAACGAGATTGAACACGTTCTCCAGCCGATCGGCCGCCGGCAGGATGATGGCGCAGTCCCCGTCACCGGCCGCCGCCGTCGGCGCGGCGGCCAGGCAGATCGTGGCCGCGGCGACCGCGAGCGGCGCGCAAAGAACTAGTCCTGATTGACGCATCGGCCCCACCTTCGCATGTCGTTATCCACAGTCGGCCGTTTATCCACAGATTGGCCGGCACTCGTCCTTGTTCGAACGTTTGTTCGATAGGGTTGGGGCGTGGAGTTCCTGGGCGCCGACGTAGCAGAGCAGCGGATCAGCGCTGCTCTGGACGCGATCGACGCCGCCCACGAGGTGCTGCGTGAGACGTCGTCGGATCTGGTCGGCAATGACTTTCGTGTCGCGGTGGCCGAACGTTTGGAGACGCAGGAGCGGGTCAATCGGGGGTTGATGTATCGGGTGTTCGGCGAGATCGCCGAGCCCCCCGACGGCGCCGAGTCGGTGCCGGCGGTGCGAGACATGCTGTGGGCGCGGCTGCGCATCACGCCCCGTGAGGTGGTGCGCCGGTTTCGGCTGGCGGCCCGGATTCGCCCGCGGCGTTCGCTGACCGGCCCGCCCTTGCCGCCCGAGCTGGAAGCGGTGGCCGGCGCGGTCGAGGCCGGCGCGCTCGGCGAGGACCATATCCGCGCCGTCTGCCAGGCGATCGACGTCCTGCCCGCCAGTGTGGCACCGTCCGACGTGGACGAGGCCGAACGCACCCTGGTGGCCCATGCGCGAAAGCTGGACGCCGCTGTGGTCACCGGGCTGGGCAAGCGCATCGCCGACTACCTCAACCCCGACGGGCACTTCACCGACGAGGACCGCGCCCGCCGGCGCGGCCTGCGCCTGGGCCCACAAGGCCCCGACGGCATGTCACGGCTGTCCGGGCTGCTCGACCCCGAGGCCCGCGCCTACTTCGAAGCCATCGAGGCCGCGGTGCGCCCCGGACGCCACCAACCCGACGGCGCCCAACCCGAGGAGCGCGACACGCGCTCCGCCGCCCAGCGCGGCCACGACGCCCTCAAACTCGCGCTGCGGACCGCGATCGGCTCCGGTCAGCTCGGCACCCACCGCGGCCATCCGGTCACCGTGGTGATCACCACCACCCTGGGCGAACTCGACCAGGCCGCCCACGCCGTGGTCGACCCGGGCGTGACGATGCCGCCCCCGGCGCGCACCGGCGGCGGCTCGCAACTACCCATGTCGGATCTGATCCGCATGGCCGCCAAGGCCATTCACTACTTGGCGGTGTTCGACGACCACACCGCCCGCCCGCTGTATCTGGGCCGGCAAAAACGCATCGCCACCGCCGACCAACGCCTCATCTGCTACGCCCGCGACCGCGGCTGCACCCGCCCCCACTGCCTCGTGCCGGGCTACTACTGCGAAGTCCACCACGCCCCCGACTGGGCAGCCGACGGACAAACCGACGCCGACAAACTCTTCTTCGCCTGCGGCCCCCACCACGCCGCGGCCAGCCGCAGCGACCAAGACACCACCGTCACCGAGAACGGGCGCCTCGCCTGGACCGACGGCACCGGCCCCCCACAAACCAACCACGCCCACCACCCCGACGAACTCCTACACAGCGACCCCGACCCACCCGAGTCGGGCGAGGAATGAGGGGAGCAGACTTGGCGGATGCCGCCGCATCGCGACCTGGCGGCGTTCGACGATCGAGCGCCGGAGTACGACCACGGTTGGCGCGGCCGGTTGCACCACGAGATCTCCGAGCGCACCGCCGATCTCGCGGTGGCCGCCAGCGCCTCGCCCGGTCGCGTGCTGGACGTCGGGTGCGGGACGGGCTACCTGCTGCGCGCCCTCGGTCGCCGCTACCCGGGGGCCGAGCGGCTTTGCGGCGTCGACGCCGCGCCGCAAATGATCGCCACAGCAACGGCTTTGGGGGACGACGATCGATTGAGCTTCGCCGTCGGCACGGCCGAGCAGCTCGGCTACCCCGACGGCACCTTCGACCTCGTCGTCAGCACGACGTCCTTCGATCACTGGACCGATCAACAGGCGGGCCTCGTCGAATGCGCACGGGTGCTGCGCCCCGGCGGTCACTTGGTGCTGGTCGACCAGTTCTCGCTGTGGCTGCTGCCTACCCTGGCCACCAGCCGTCGCGGCAAGGCCCGCACCAGGGGCCGGGCCACGGCTCTGCTGCTGCGCGCGGGATTCCGGTCCCCGCAATGGCATCGGCTGTACGCGCTGATCATCAACGGCGTCACGGCTACCAAGCCGGTCTAGCCCAACGTGAACGGGGAGAAGCTGCCGTCGAGCACGTTCAGGTGACCGATGGTGCGCCCGGTGACCACGGCCGGGTCCACCAGGGCCAATTCGACTGCCGCGCGCGCGAATTCGTCGGCGGGGGCGGTGTCCACGAATTCGCGGGCGTAGTAGGCCAGGCCCGGCGTGAGGATCGGCTTCGACGGCGATAGCGCGTTCACCGCGATGTTGTGGTCGGCCAGATCGTAGGCCGCGCACTGGGTGAGGTGCTCGAGCGCCGCCTTGGATCCGCCGTAACCCGGCAGGACCCCGCCGCTGCGGTCGGCGTAGGGCCCGTCACCGGGCATCCGCGACGCGACCGACGTGATGTTGATGATCGAGCCGCCGCCCGCGTCGAACATGTCTGGACACACCAGCTGCATCAGCTCGTAGGCGGCGAACACCGCGATGTCGAAATGCCGGCGAAACGCCTGCAGCGGCGTGCTGACGAACCCCGGCCAGGCGGGCTTGCCGGCACCACCGGCGGCCTTGGGCGGCTTTGGTCGCGGCTGGGCGCCGGGCACCGGCGGGCGCCCGGGCGCGGTGAAGGCCGCGTTGTTGACCAGTATCGTGATGGGCCCCAACGCTTCTCGGGCCTCGCCCACCAGCCGGGCGACGTCGTCACGGTCGGTCAGGTCGGCGCGGATCGGCACGGCCCGGCCGCCCGCCGCCTCGACCTCGGCGACCGTCTCGCCGATGGTCCCGGGCAGCCGGTCGTCCCAGACCTGTTCGGTGCGCCCGACGACGGCCACCGCCGCGCCGTCGGCCGCGAGGGCCAGCGCGATCGCCCGGCCCAGGCCGCGGCTGCCGCCGGTGACGATCGCGGCCCGACCCGCCAGTCGCCCCGTCATCCCGTCACCCCCTTCACGACGATGGCGGTCGTCTGCTCCACCCAGGTGTCGTCCAGCTTCTCCTCCGGGCGTAGCAACATCCGCAGCATGGTCGCTCCCCCCATCAACTCGATCAACCGGTCGGGGTCCACGTCGGGGTGCGCCTCGCCCCGGTCGATGGCCTCGCGCAGCCGCACCCGCACCGCCGTGAACACGCCGGCGAAGCGCGACATCACCCGCGCGTTCAGGGCGGGATCGGCGGTCATGTCGGCCACCAGGCCGGGCAGCGCCGCCCGGACCACCGGCGTGGTGAACACGTCCCGGGTGGCCTCGATCATCATCCGGACGTCGGCGGCGATGTCGCCGGCCGGGGCCTGCAGGGCGGTGGGCGCCGTCGGGAACGCCGCCTCGTGCACCAGTTCCGCCTTGCTCGACCACCGGCGATAGAGCGCCGACTTGGTGGTCCCGGCGCGCTCGGCCACCGCGGCCAGACTCAGGTTCGAATAGCCGATCTCCACAAGCAGTTCCGCGGTCGCCGACAGGATGGCCGAGTCGATACGCGGATCCCGGGGCCGGCCGGCACCGGCGGCCTTGTCAAGGGTGGGTGGGTCTGCTTTCATAACGCTACCTACCGTATCGTAATTGCCTCGAGAAGGGGGCGCGTGTGGCCAACGAACCAATGCCGGACAACGTCGAGCGACTTCAGCGCTCCAGCCGCGACGTCAGCACCGTGCCGGCGGTGATGTCGAAGTGGTTGTCGACGGTGCTGCCCGGCGGGGTGGTACCCGAGGTAATCGTCGAGAGCGGCGTGGACTCGACCGGCATGTCGTCGGAAACCATCATCCTGACCGCTCGCTGGCGGCAAGACGGGCAGCCGATCGAACAGAAGCTCGTCGCCCGGGTGGCGCCGACCGTCGAGGACGTGCAGGTGTTCCCCACCTACCGGCTCGACCACCAATTCGAGGTCATCCGAAAGGTCGGCGAACTCACCGACGTGCCCGTCCCGCGGGTGCGCTGGATCGAGACCACCGGCGAGGTGCTGGGCACCCCGTTCTTCGTGATGGACTACGTCGACGGCGTGGTGCCGCCCGACGTCATGCCCTACACCTTCGGCGGCAACTGGTTCGCCGACGCTCCGGTCGAACAACAGCGCCAACTGCAGGACGCCACCGTCGAGGTACTCGCCAAGCTGCACGCCATTCCAGACGCGGAGAAGACGTTCGGGTTCCTGGCCGAAGGCCAGACCGGCGACACCGCACTGCGCAAGAACTTCAACTGGGTGAAGTCCTGGTATGACTTCGCGGTGCCCGATATCGGCCGCTCGCCGCTGATCGAGCGCACTTTGACATGGCTGCAAGACAATTGGCCCGACGAAGCGGCCGCGCGCGCGCCGGTGCTGCTGTGGGGCGACGCCCGGGTGGGCAACGTGCTCTACCGCGACTTCGCGCCGGTGGCGGTGTTGGACTGGGAGATGGTGGCGCTCGGGCCACGCGAGCTCGATGTCGCGTGGATGATCTACGCACACATGGTGTTTCAGGAGCTCACCGGCCTTGCGGGGCTGCCGGGATTGCCCGATGTGATGCGCGAGGAGGACGTCCGCGCCACCTACCAGCGACTCACCGGCGCCGAATTAGGCGACCTGCGTTGGTTTTACGTCTACTCCGGCGTGATGTGGGCCTGCGTGTTCATGCGCACCGGCGCGCGCCGGGTGCACTTCGGTGAGACCGAGAAACCCGACGATGTGGAATCGCTGTTCTACCACGCCGGTTTGATGCGGCGTTTGATCGGAGAGGACAACTAATGCTCGGACCGCTCGACGAGTTTCCGGTACACCAGGTTCCCCAACCGATAGCGTGGGCCGGTTCCTCGGACCGCAACTTCTACGATCGCTCGTACTTCAACGCCCACGACCGCACCGGCGACATCTTCGTGATCACCGGCATCGGCTACTACCCGAACCTCGGCGTGAAGGATGCTTACTTCCTCGTCCGACGGGGAGACACCCAGACCGCGGTGCACGTGTCGGACGCCATCGACCAGGACCGGCTCAACCAGAACGTGATGAGCTACCGGGTCGAGGTCATCGACCCGCTGCGCAAACTACGCATCGTCCTCGACGAAACCGAGGGCATCGCAGCCGATCTCACGTGGGAGGGCCTGTTCGACGTCGTCCAGGAGCAGCCGCACCTGATGCGGTCGGGCAACCGGGTGACGCTGGACGCCCAGCGATTCGCCCAGCTGGGCAGCTGGAGCGGACGCATCGCCATCGACGGCGAGGAGATCCCCGTCGACCCCGCGACTTGGCTCGGCAGCCGCGACCGGTCCTGGGGCATCCGGCCGATCGGCGAGCCCGAGCCCGCGGGCCGGCCCGCCGACCCGCCGTTCGAGGGCATGTGGTGGCTCTACGTGCCGATGGCCTTCGACGAGTTCGCGATCGTGCTGATCATCCAGGAGGAGCCCAACGGCTTCCGCTCGCTCAACGACTGCACGCGGGTGTGGCGCGACGGCCGCGTCGAACAGCTCGGCTGGCCACGGGTCAAGATCCACTACCGCTCCGGCACCCGCATCCCGACCGGCGCGACAATCGACGCGACCGCGCCGGACGGCACCCCGGTCCACTTCGACGTCGAGTCCAAGTTGCCCGTTCCCATCCACGTCGGCGGCGGCTATGGGGGCGACTCGGACTGGCTGCACGGCATGTGGAAGGGCGAAAAGTTCGTCGAGCGACTGACTTACGACATGACCGACCCAGCCATCATCGGGCGGTCCGGCTTCGGCGTAATCGACCACGTCGGCCGCGCGGTGTGCCGCGACGGTGACGGCGATCCGGTGGAGGGCTGGGGGCTCTACGAGCACGGCGCGCTGGGCCGCCACGACCCGTCGGGCTTCTCCGACTGGCTGACGGTCGCGCCGTAAGCGTCAGCGCAACTCGCGCAATTCGTCCACGATCTCCGACAGCGTCTCCAGCCCGATCGGTGACGGCTGATATAGGCACACCGTGTCGGAGACGCCGTCCACGCGATCACGGATGTGGGCGGCGATCTCCTTCGGCGTCCCGCAGGCGGCGATGGTGTGCAGTATCTCGTCGTCGATGAGCCCGCCCATCTCCTCCCAGCGGCCCTGCTTGGACATCGCGTTGAGTTCGGGCTGCAGGTCCCCCCAGCCGTGCGCGGCCAGCACCGGCCGGTACGCCGGGGTCGACCCGTAGAAGCCCAGCAGGCGCCGGGTGCTCGCGTGATCCGAGCCCGAAGAGACGATGATCTCGGGAATGACGGCGAACTCCTCGGGCCGCCGGCCGGCCGCGCGCAGGCCGTCGCGCACCGCGGGCATCGTGTGCTCGTGCAGAAAACGCTTGGAGCCGAACGGCATCACCAGCAGGCCGTCGGCGTGCTCGGCGGTGGCGCGGGTCAGCCGCGGCCCCAGCGCGCCGACATAGATCGGCGGCGGACCGTAAGGATTCGGGCCGGGGCTGAACGTCGGCGTCATCAGGGTGTGCCGGTAGTAGTCGCCGCGAAAGTCCAAGCGGCCGCCGGTGTTCCAGGCCTCGAAGATCGCGCGCAGGGCCGCGATCAACTCGGTCATGCGGTCCACCGGATGCTCGAACTGCGCGCCGAATCGCTTCTCGATCTGCGGGCGAATCTGGGTGCCCAGGCCGAGGAAGAACCGCCCCCCGCTCAGCAACTGGTGATCGTTGGCCTGATGCGCCAGGTGGATGGGATTGCGCGGAAACGCGATGGCCACATTGGTCATCAGGTCCAGGCCGCCGACGGTGGCGGCCAGCGTCAGCGGGGCGAACACGTCGTGCTGACCCTCGAAGGTGGCGACCCCGCTGGCCCCCGCGTCGCGCAGCGCCCGCGCGCGCCCGGCGGCGTCCACCGGCCCGTACAACGCCGTGAAGACCTTCATCTGCCCACCTTGAGCGCGTACTTAGACCGGCAATGGAAATTTATCCTACGAAACCGTCAAAATGCTGTTGACTAGACGACGTGACAAAGCCGCCGCCGGTCGTCGACGTCGTCGTGGTCGGTGCCGGATTTGCCGGGCTGGCCGCCGCGCGCGAGCTGACGCGCCAGGGCCATGACGTCCTGGTCTTCGAGGGCCGTGACCGGGTGGGCGGCCGCTCCTTTACCGGCAGCGTCGCCGGGCTGCCCGCCGACCTCGGCGGCACCTTCGTCGGCCCGACCCAAACCGCGGTCCTGGCGCTGGCGGCCGAGCTCGAGGTGCCGACCACGCCCACCCACCACGACGGCAAGAACGTGATCCACTGGCGCGGCTGGGCGCGCCCCTACCGCGGCACGATTCCCCGGGTGTCGCTGACCGGGCTGCTCGACATCGGCCGGCTGCGTTGGCAGTTCGAGCGGATCGCCCGCACCGTCCCGGTGGCGGCGCCCTGGGACGCCCGCCGGGCGCGCGAGCTGGATGGCATGTCGCTGGGCGGGTGGTTGCGCTCGGTGCGGGCGTCCGCGTCGTCGCACGACCTGATGGCGATCGTGGCCCGGGTGACGTGGGGGTGCGAACCGGACGAGGTGTCGATGCTGCACGCCGCCCGCTACGTGCACGCGGCCGGCGGCCTGGATCCGCTGCTCGACGTCGAAAACGGTGCTCAGCAGGACCGTTTCCCGGGCGGCACCCAGCAGATCGCCGAGGCCGCCGCGGCCGAACTCGGCGCGCGCGTCGTGCTGGGCGCGCCGGTCCGCCGCATCGAGCGGCACGGCGCGGGGGTCACCGTCACGACCGACGCCGGCTCGGCCGAGGCCGGGTTCGTCATCGTCGCGATCCCACCGGCCCACCGCGCGTCGATCGAGTTCGCTCCCCCGCTGCCCGCCGAATACGAGCAACTCGCCCGGCACTGGCCGCAGGGCCGGCTCAGCAAGGCGTACGCGGCCTACGAGACGCCGTTCTGGCGGGCCGACGGGTTTTCCGGGCAGGCGCTGTCCGACACGGGCCCGGTCTTCATCACCTTCGACGTCAGCCCGCACCCCGACGGCCCGGGCATCCTGATGGGCTTCGTCGACGCCCGCGCCTTCGACTCGCTGCCCACCGAGCAGCGCCGCGAACACACGTTGCGCTGCTTCGCCTCGTTGTTCGGCGACGACGCGCTCAAGCCCCTCGACTACGTCGACCAGCGTTGGGGCGCAGAGGATTTCGCTCCCGGCGGCCCCACCGCGGCGGTACCGCCGGGCTCGTGGACACGGTTCGGGCCGCTGCTGCGCGAGCCGGTCGGGCCGATCCACTGGGCCGGGACCGAGACGGCCGACGAGTGGACCGGGTTTCTCGACGGTGCCGTGCGGTCCGGGCAGCGGGCGGCCGCCGAGATCGCCGCCCTGCTGAGCTGATCCGCTATGAGCTGATCCGCTGCATCCGCGTGTGTGCCACCGATTCCACCAGGGCCCGCAGGTGGCGGTTCACCTCGCGCGGCTGCTCCAGCATCGAGCAGTGGCCGCCGGGCAGCTCGACCAGGCCGACGACGTTGGGCGCGGTGTGCGCGATCTTGCGGGACTGGCCGATCGGTGTGAGGCGGTCGCGCTCGCTGCCGATCACCAGGGTCGGCACCGTCAGCCCGTCCAATTCGAGATGCCGCGACCCCAGCGCGTCGACGAGCATCTTGGCGCAGCCGCCGCGCCCGGCGGGCGAGGTCTGCGCGAACAGCTCGTAGACGACCCGCGCCGCGCCCGGGTCGGCGTCCCTGCCGACCGCCAGCATCGCGACCACGTAGCGGCTCGGGATACGCGCCGCGGCCGGCACGGGAAACCCGCCGAACGCGGTGATCAGACCCCGGGCCGCCAGGACCCGCGCCGCCGAAAATTCGCGCGGCACCGACAGCAGCTTCACCTCTCGCACCAGGTCCCCGGTGGTGGTGTTGATCAGCGCGACGGCGTCGGCGCGCCGGCGGACCTTGTCGCGGTAGTGCGCCGACCACGCGGCGATGGCGATGCCGCCCATCGAATGCCCGGCCAGCACCGCGCGCTCGTGCGGCGCCAACGTCGCCTCGAGCACCGAATCCAGGTCTGCCGCAAGGTGTTCGAGGCTGTAGCCGCCGCGCCGGGGCACGCCGCTACGCCCGTGGCCGCGATGATCGAACGCGATGACCCGGTAGTCGGTGGCCAGGTCCGAGATCTGGTGGGCCCAGGCGCGGATCGCACACGTGATCCCGTGCGTGAACACGATCGGATAGCCGTAGGGTGGGCCGAAGACCTCGGCGTGCAGCGGAGTCCCGTCGGCCGCTCGCACGGTCAGGGTGCGGCTTGGTGGCAGCTCGGCACTCATCGCCGTTCCCCCTTCGAACACGGCCCCGTCGCCAGTTCCGGACGTAGGCGAAGTGTAGCCCCGCCTCAACGACGAACTGGTGAAAACGGCCCATTACACGCGGCGATTTCGGGCACGATCGTGCAACAACTTGTGAGACGCTGACAGCCGTGTACCCGATGTCCCGTCGGGAGTTCTTCGCGGCCACCACCGGCCTGGTCGGCGGCGGGCTTTCCGCCGGCTGCGCATCGGGCCCACCGCCCCCGCCAGACAACAAGGCAGTGCTCGTCGTGGGCGCCGGCATGGCCGGCCTGTCCGCCGCCCGCAGCCTGGCCGACGCGGGATGGCCGGTGCGCGTCATCGAGGCCCGCGACCGCATCGGCGGGCGGGTGTACACCGACCGGGGCTGGGGCGCGCCGCTCGAGATGGGCGCGTCCTGGATCCATGGCACGACCGACAATCCGCTGACGGAGCTGGCGCAACGGGCACGCGCGCAGCTCGCCACGACCGACTACTACGGGTGGGCGAAGCTGGCCGTCGATCCGCGGCTCCCGCCGCTGGCCTACGACCCCCACACCTGGCGCACCTTCGTCAAACGGGCGCGCGGCCGCGTCGACGACGGGAGCCTCGGCGCCGCCGTCGACGCCGCGGCCACCCGCGCCGAACTCGCCGATTCCGAGCGCGCCCAATTGGCCTTCTACCTCACCTCCGAGATCGAGAACGAGTACGCCGCCGGCGTGGATCAACTGTCCGCCAAGACCTTTGACCGCGGCGAGTACGCCGACGGCGACCAGGACGTGATCACCAACGGCTACGACGCCCTGCCCCGGCTGCTCGCCGAGGGTCTGCCGATCCAACTCAAGACGCCCGTCACCGCGATCGCGCGCCGCGACAACTCCGTCGTGGTGCGGGCCGGCGACCGCTCGTTCGAGGGTCCCGCCGCGATCGTCACCGTTCCCCTGGGGGTTCTCAAGTCCGGCGCGATCGGCTTCGACCCGCCGCTTCCGGACGAGCATCGAAAGGCCGTGCAGGCGCTGGGATTCGGCGTGCTGTCCAAGAGCTACTTTCGCTTCGCCCGGCGCACGTGGGACGTGGAGAACGCCTTCTACCAGTACATCGGCGGCGAGCGGGGCGGGTGGTCACAACTCTGGTCCCAATGGTTCACGCTGCCCAGCGTCGCGGGCCCAATCGTGTTGGCGTTCAACGCCGGTGAGCGTGGCCGGTGGGCGGAGTCGGCCGCACCGGGCGACCTGCTCGCCAGCGCGCTGCCCATCGCGCGCCAGCTGTTCGGCGGCGAGGGCGCCGCGGTCGACGTGCGGACGTCGAACTGGACGGTGGATCCCTACGCGCTCGGCTCGTATTCGTTCCACGCACCCGGTTCCGGCCTGGCCGACCGGCGCCGGCTGGCCGAGCCGATCGGCGACCGGCTCTACCTGGCGGGCGAGGCCGTCGGCGTCAACAATCCGGCCACCGTCACCGGCGCCTTGGTCAGTGGCCGATACGCCGCGGGCCAGGTGATGCACCGGCTGAGCGGGTGAAAACCGCTACGTCACCTGTTGGAGCGTGGCGTGGGGGCTCTGGCCGTAGGTCTGCCGATACAGCACCGCGAACCGGCCGGTGTGCGCGAAGCCCCAACGCTGGGCGATCTCGGTGACCGTGGTGCCGGCACGCTCGGCGGCAAGCAGCTCCTGGTGCGCGCGATGCAGCCGGACGCGACGCATGTACTCGGTGGGAGTGGTGTCGAGATGACGCCGGAACAGGTATTGGACTGCCCTGGGTGTCAGGTGCACGGCCCCGGCGATGTCGTTAATGCTCACGTCGCCGGCGGCGTGCTGGTGGATGAAGGCCAACGCCTCCTTCAGCGTTTCCGGCAGCCACGGGTCACCCTCGAGGTCCTGTTCGGTCACGTTGGACGGGTAGCACTCGAGCAGGGCGCCGGCCAGCAGCGGGGCCAGCGGGGCCACGATCATCGGCTGCTGGGCGGTGTCGGGCGCGGCCAACGTGGCGGTGACGTAATCGAGCGCCCGGTGCCACGCGCGCACGGCGCCCCGCGACCGGGGGCGCCAGTTGAGGAACCGGACGTGCTGCGACAGCGGCGACTCCCAGTCGACGATGACCTTGCGCAACGCCCCGGGCGCGATGGTCACCACGTCGAACCGCGCGCCGTTCACCTGCAGCGCACACGACATGCCATGGGCGACCAGGACGGGGCAGTCGACGTTCAGGAACGGCCCACCCGTCACGGTCAACGCCCCGGCCCGGGGCTGGATCACGACTACGCTCTCGGCCCGGGTTTCGGCCGGCGGGATTTCGAAGACCGCCGGGCCGTGGATCAGCACCTCGTCGATCGCCATTGACTCTGCCGCACAGCGCCGATGGGTGACTGCCGAGCGGCTCGTGAGGCCGCTGACGCGCCAGCCCGGCGTGTACGCGCCGGCGAAGAACCGACGCATAGCGTCGGGCTGGACGGTGCGGAACTGCTCGTACCGGACCGCCGCCGCGCTCTGGATCGGCGCCGGGTCGCGCGCGACGGCGGGCCGCAGGTCGATCTGGATCTCGTCGGGTTCGCCCGCTACACCGACGGCGCCAGGCGCCACGTCGTCGGCGACGGCCGTCATGGCAGGTCGGCCGATCGTCCCACCGCCACTCCTTCCGCCGTGAGTGCGACGGGGGCCGAAGTGTGCGAGACGAGCTGTCGATAGATGTTCAGCGCGTCGAGCCCTATCCGCTCCCAGGAGAAGCGGGAGACCGCGCGGCTTCTTCCCGCCGCGCCCATGCTGTCACACTGAAAGCTCTGTGCCAGAAGGCTTCTCAACGCCGCCGCCACGGCGGCGGGGCTGCGTCGCGACACCACCAGCCCCGTGACGCCGTCCACCACCGCGTCGGTCAGGACACCCACCGGCAGCGCGACGACGGCCACCCCGCTGGCCATGGCCTGCAGCACCGGCGTCGCCCGCGGTGGCAGCCGGGGTGTGCACGCGACCACGTCGGCGGATCGCAGCAGCGCCGGCAGTTCATCGTCGCCGACCGTGCCCGCGAGGCGGACCCGGTCGGCGACGCCCGATTCGGCGGCGAAACGTTGCAGCTGGGCCCGCGCCTGGTCGTGCTCGGGCTCGCTGGCGGCGGTCTCGGCGATGACGAGCTCCGCGCCGGCGACCTTGGGAAGCGCCCGAATAACAACGTCGAACCCGTTGTCCGGCAAAGGATTCGGTGCGAGGCAGAGAATGCGGTGACGGGCATCGCGGGCGGCCGCGGGGCCCACCGGGCTGTATCGCTCGACATCGACGCCACTGCACAAGATGGATACTCGAGCCCGCCCGTGTCGTAGCCGGGCCAGCACGTCGGCGTCGGCGGTGCAGTCGCCCGTCACCCAGGAGGCGCCACGCGCCAACAGCGGCTCGATGCGTTCGCGCTCGCGCCCGTGCTGCGCGCCGGCGACACCGCCGCAACGCGACATCACGGCCAAACCCTGGAAGCTCTGCACGATCGGTATCCGCAGCCGTCGCGCGGCCAGCTGGGCGGCCAACCCACCCAGCCAGCCGAACGCGTGCACGACTTCCGGTTGGTCCACTGACCACAGGCGCTCGAGTGCGCGCGCCCAGTCGCCGATATAAGGCAGAACCGCCGGCGCGGGCGCCGCCGCGGCCGGACCGACGCGGATCCCGCGCTGGCCCCTGACGTAGGCCGTCGCCTGATGCCCCCTGGCCGCGAGCGCGGCACAAAGTTGCGCAGCGTCGTCGCCGACGATGTCGTCACCGGTGACGATTGCAACCTTCACCACGGCCACCCTCCGTCTGCGCGCCGCGCCTAATTCAATAGCTACCCCGCTTACGTCCGGCGAAACGCCGGATTTCGCGCCCTTCGCCGCAAGCCGCGGTATTTCGCATCGTGGACCTCCGGGGCTCTCGCGGCCCTCAGAGCAGGTTTCCGCGACCGACCAGCGCCCATACCGTCTTGCCCGATGAGGTCGGCGTCGCCCCCCACGCCCGACAGAGCGCAGAAACTATGGCCAACCCGGACGCGATTTCCGCGCCCCGGTCGGAATCTTCGTGGCGCCCCGGCAGGCGGTCGCTGCGATCCTCCACCGCGACCGTGATGGTGTCCCGCTGGCTCTCGACTATCAACACCGGGGCGCTCTGCGTGTGATCGAGCACGTTCTCGACAAAGACTGTCGCCACCGTCGCCGCAACCGGTATCAGCTCGCGTTCGTCCCACAGGGTGAGCCAGTCGGTGACCATGGCACGGGCCATGCCGACGCTTTCCGCACCGGACGGCAGCTGGCTGCGCGCCCGCCGCCGGCTGGCCAAGGGCTGGTCCCGCGCGGCGTGAAGCACCAACGGCCGGGTGGGGAGCACCCGCACGTATCGGGTCACGCCGCTGGAGGCCATCGCACGGCGAACCTGCGGCTCCGCGCACACCAGCAGAATGGGCACGTCCGGCCACACGCTCACGTGCCAACGGGCGCTGGTGAATACCGTCCAGGCCGACGCCGACGGCGCCGACAGCCGGTTGACGTCCACGATCACCGCGCGCGGCTCGTCCAGCGCGGCCTTGATCACCGTGTCGCGGACGGTCCGATACGTGGAGCTGTCCAGCACCCCGTCCATCACGAGGATCGACACGTCGTGCTGGGGTGCTGCTTCGATGCGGACAGCCAACCGCGGGTCAACCACCTGTGCCACCCCCTAGTCGAGCACGCGGCGAGAGCCCGGCGGCCAGGCGGGAGAGCAGGACCACTCCGCGCAATTCGCCGTTCTCACTTATCGTGTCGATCACCACCCTCGACTACCCCCATCAAGGCTAGGTAACCGCGCCTTCGCAGGGTAGGTGCTTGGTTGCCCCGGTTTACGACCGATGAGTCGTGGTAACCGAACCGCATGGGAACCGACCACACATCAGATCCGAAGCAGCGCGCACTCGATCCGTCGCGAGTCCGCCGCGACACCGGCTACCTGACCACCCAGCAGGGCGTCCGAGTCGACCACACTGACGACTCCCTGACCGCCGGCGAGCGGGGACCCACGCTGCTGGAGGACTTTCACGCCCGAGAAAAGATCACCCACTTCGACCACGAGCGAATTCCGGAGCGCGTCGTTCACGCGCGCGGCGCCGGCGCGTACGGGTTCTTCGAACCGTATGACGATTGGCTGGCCGAATACACCGCGGCGAAATTCCTGACCACGCCGGGTGCCCAGACCCCGGTGTTCGTGCGGTTCTCCACGGTGGCGGGGTCGCGCGGCTCGGCCGACACCGTGCGCGACGTGCGCGGCTTCGCCACCAAGTTCTACACCGAGCAGGGCAATTACGACTTGGTGGGCAACAACTTTCCGGTCTTCTTCATCCAGGACGGCATCAAGTTCCCCGACTTCGTGCACGCGGTGAAACCCGAGCCGCACAACGAGATTCCGCAGGCGGCCTCCGCGCACGACACGCTGTGGGACTTCGTCTCGCTGCAGCCCGAGACGCTGCACACCATCATGTGGCTGATGTCGGATCGCGCGCTGCCGCGCAGCTACCGCATGATGCAGGGATTCGGGGTGCATACCTTCCGGCTGGTAAACGCCGGCGGCGAGGGCACTTTCGTGAAGTTCCACTGGAAGCCCCGCCTCGGTGTGCACTCCCTGATCTGGGACGAATGCCAGAAGATCGCGGGCAAGGACCCCGACTACAACCGCCGCGATCTGTGGGAGGCCATCGAGTCGGGCCAGTACCCCGAGTGGGAACTCGGGGTGCAGCTCATCGCCGAGGCCGACGAGTTCAACTTCGATTTCGACCTCCTCGACGCCACGAAACTGATTCCCGAGGAACAGGTTCCGGTCCGGCCCGTGGGCAAGATGGTGCTGAACCGCAACCCGGACAACTTCTTCGCCGAGACCGAGCAGGTCGCTTTCCACACCGCCAACGTGGTGCCGGGGATCGACTTCACCAACGACCCGCTGCTGCAGTTCCGCAACTTCTCCTACCTCGACACCCAGCTGATTCGCCTGGGCGGGCCTAACTTCGCGCAGCTGCCGGTGAACCGGCCGGTGGCCGACGTCCGTAACAACCAGCAGGACGGCTACTCCCAGCACGCCATCCCGCAGGGGCGGTCCAGCTACTACAAGAACACCCTCGGCAGCGGATGCCCGGCGCTGGCGAATGACGACGTGTTCCGCCACTACACCCAGCGCATCGACGGCGTCGCGATGCGCAAGCGCGCCAAGTCCTTCGAGAATCACTACAGCCAGGCGCGGATGTTCTGGAAGAGCATGTCGGCGGTCGAGGCCGAACACATCGTCGCCGCGTTCGCGTTCGAACTGGGCAAGGTGGAAGTGCCCGACATCCGTTCGGCGGTGGTCGCCCAACTCGGTCGCGTCGACCACGGGCTGGCCACCCGGGTGGCGGCGAAGCTGGGGCTGCCGGCGCCACCCGACGAGGCGGTCGACGGCGAGGTGGCCTCGTCGCCGGCGCTGTCCCAAATCGGGATCAGCGACTCCATCGAGTCGCGCAAGATCGCCGTGCTGGCGGCCGACGGCGTGGATGTCGTTGGAACGCAACGCTTCAAGGAGCTGATGGCCCAGCGCGGCGCGATGGTCGAGGTCCTGGCCCCCGTCGCCGGCGGCACCCTGCGCGGCGGGTCCGGTGGGGAGCTCCCCGTCGACCGGGCGTTCACGACGATGGCGTCGGTCCTCTACGACGCGGTGGTGGTGGCGTGCGGGCCGGATTCGGTGGCGACGCTGTCCGAAGACGGTTACGCGGTGCACTTCGTGGTCGAGGCCTACAAGCACCTCAAACCGATCGGCGCGTACGGCGCCGGCATCCGCCTGCTGCGCGCCGCGAACATCGGCGCACGCCTCGCCGCCGACAGCGACGCGGACACCGACGTGGTCAGCGACCGTGCGGTGGTGACAACCAAGGCGGCCGCCGACGACTTCCCCGACCAATTCGCCGAGGAATTCGCCGAGGCGCTGGCCCGCCACCGCTGCTGGGAGCGCCAGACCGACCCGGTGCCCGCATAACCGAGATAGGCATAACCGAGATTAGGAGGGATGAGCGATGCCACGGTCGTCGATCAAGAACGAGAAGATGTACCAGGAACTGCGCAAACAGGGTGATTCCAAGGAAAAGGCCGCGCGGATCTCGAATGCGGCCGCGAGCCGGGGTAAGTCGTCGGTCAGCCGCAAGGGCGGCAAGTCCGGATCTTACGCGGACTGGACGGTTCCGCAGTTGAGGAAGCGGGCCAAAGAGCTTGGCATGTCGGGGTATTCGAGCCTGACCAAGGACAAGCTGGTCGCCAAGCTGCGCAACCACTGACCGACGCCGTCAGCCGGTCAGGCCGAGCCGGTCGGCCAGCACCAAAAACGCTGCCGCGTAATCGTTGTCGGCGGTCCGGTCCCTGATGCGCTCCCAGTCCAGTCGTTCGCGGACCGCCCGCACCGGCGGCAGCAGCTTGGCGAAGTCGCAGTGATGTTCGTTCAGGGAACGTAGCTTCTGGATGACGACCATGGTCGGCGGCAGCACCGGCATCGCGATGGCCAACACGTCGCGCTCTTCGGCGCAGTCCAGCGTGGCCGGCTCCACCCGCTCGCCGTTGATGCGGTGCAGGACGTCGACGACGGTATCTCCGGTGCGCGCCTTGAACAGCCAGTCCTCAGGTGGGTGCTCGACGGTGAATCCGGCGCCGGCGAGCGTGGCCTCGGCGCTCGCCACGTCGGTCTCGGCCACGACCAGATCCACGTCGTGGCTCGGTTCGGGCGCCCCAAAGGCCCATAGCGCATAGGTGCCGGCCAACGCGAAACGCGGCCCGTTTTCCTTGAGTGCCGATGCCGCGCCGCGCAACGCCTCCCGCAGCTGGCTGCAGGACACATCCGCGGGCGTCTGCGTGGGTGTCATCGTGCATAGGTGATACCCCGCCGCCAGGGAGGACAACCGGCCGAAACTGCGTGACGTCGTTTGTCATCCGTTTAAGTGGCGGTCAGACGGGGCAAATCTTGAGTTATGTCAGCCCCCGTATCCCGTGCCCACCATGCCTATGGCCGGGCGGCCGTCGTGATACCCGCCCACAACGAGGGGGCGAAGCTGCCGGATTGTCTGCGCGCGGTGCTGACCGCGGCGCTCTGCGCGCCGATGCCGGTCGCGATAGTTGTGGTCCTGGACGCCAGCGGTGACGACAGCTCGAAGTTGGCCGGACAATACGGGCCGGACGTGCACTTCATTCGCGTCGACGCGGGCAACGTGGGCGCGGCGCGGGCGGTCGGGTTCGGTTATGCGCGGTCGTTGTTCGCCGACGGCGACGAATGCTGGTATGCCACCACCGACGCCGACAGTCGGGTCGACCCCGGCTGGCTCGTGCATCAGCTCGAGCGCCGTGCGGACATGGTTCTGGGCGTGGTGCGGGTCGCCGACTGGCGCGTCCGCTCCGCCGGGGTGGCC
Source organism: Mycobacterium sp. NGS34 (assembly GCF_059812845.1). Taxonomy (NCBI): domain Bacteria; kingdom Bacillati; phylum Actinomycetota; class Actinomycetes; order Mycobacteriales; family Mycobacteriaceae; genus Mycobacterium; species Mycobacterium sp. NGS34. The sequence goes on along the minus strand of NZ_JCALDM010000002.1, from coordinate 767,690 downwards.
GACAACTTCGAGCGCGCCTACCAGGCCGGCTTGCTGACTGAGAACGGGCACGACCACGTTCACGGCGCCAACATGGGCTTTTCCGCCCGGGCGTACTGGCGGGTCGGCGGCTTCCGCGCGCTGGCGTCCGGCGAGGATGTCGACCTGGTGCGGCGTTTCGAGGCCGCCGGTTACACCGTTCACCGCGATACCCAATTGTCCGTCATCACGTCGGCGCGGACCCAGGCCCGGGCCCCGCACGGGTTCGCTGACTACCTCGGGCAATTGGAGAGATCGGCGGCGGGTGATTGCGCGTGACGGCGGGTTTGGTGAAGCACTGGCTGGACTCGGGACGGCTCGAATTGCCGTTGCCCGCCTCGGGACGCACCGCCGAGCGCTGGCAACGCCTGGCGCGGCTCGCGGAGGACGACATCGTGGCGGCCCGGATCGCCGAGGCCCACGTCGACGCCGTCGCGATACTGCACGAGCTGGGCGGCAAACCCCCCGATTCCGATCAGCTGTGGGGCGTATGGGCGGCCGAGTCGTCCGACTCCGCGTTGATCGCCACCAAGATCAACGGCGGCGCAATCATTCTCAACGGCACCAAGGTGTGGTGCTCGGGCGCCGGGTTCTGCACCCACGCGCTGGTGACCGCCCGGCTCGACGACACGAGGCGCGGCCTGTTCGCGGTACCGGTCACCGAGCCCGCCGTCAAAGCGTTGCCGACCACGTGGTGGAACGTCGGGATGGCCGGCAGCGACACCAGGGCGGTGCAGTTCACCAACGCGCACGCCGTCGCCGTGGGCGACCCCGACGACTACCTGACGCGGCCGGGCTTCTGGCACGGCGCGATCGGCGTCGCCGCCTGCTGGCTGGGCGGAGCGCGCAGGGTCGCCGAGCCGCTGTACCGCTGCGCCACAAGCAAATCGGCCGACGCGTACTCGCTGGCGCACCTCGGCGCCGTGGACGCCGCGCTTGCTGCGGGCGATGCCGTCCTCGCCGCGGCGGCGGCGCAGATCGACTCGGATCCATTCGACCGGTCCGATACCGCTCAGCTGCTGGCCCGCCGCGTGCGAACGGTCGTGGAGCACGCTGCCGACGAAGCCATCACGCGCACCGGCCGCGCGCTCGGGCCGGGCCCGCTGTGCCAGGACGGCCGGCACGCTCAGCGAGTCGCCGACCTGACGATCTACATACGACAGAGCCACGCCGAGCGGGACCTGGCCGAGCTCGGGCGACTCGCGGGGCGGCAGGCATGAAAACCCTCCCGGTAAGCAATTGCGCCAAGTTCGCCGCCAAGCCGCTGACCCGCGGCGGCACCCCGGCACCGATGTGGCTGGCCGCCCTCGCCGACCAACCGCTGCCCGCGCTGGACCTGAGCGCGTGCCCGGGGCTGGTCGTCGTCGCGGCCCACCCCGACGACGAGACGCTCGGACTCGGCGCGGCGACCGCACAACTGGTCGCCTCGGGCGTCGACGTCCAGGTGATCTCGGTGAGCGACGGCGGCGCCGCCAAGCCCGGTGCGACGCCGCGGGAGCGGACGCGTTGGGAGATCACGCGCAGATATGAATTGAGCAGGGCGGCAAGCATTTTGGGGATCACGGAGCCCATGTCGCTGGGCCTGCCCGACGGGCAGTTGGCCGACCACGAGGACACGGTCGCCGAGCTGCTCGCGGGCGTGCTCGACGCCGCCGCGCCGGGCACGTGGTGCGCCGCCACCTGGCGGGGTGACGGGCATCCCGATCACGAAGCCGTGGGGCGTGCGGCGGCGAAGGCGTGCGGGCGCACCGGCGCCACATTGCTGGAATATCCGGTATGGATGTGGCATTGGGCTAGCCCGGCCGATCCGGCGGTGCCCTGGTACCGCGCCCAGTCGGTCCGCGTGCCGGGTCGGGCGCTCGCCCGCAAACGCCTTGCCGCCCATTGCTTTCGCAGCCAGCTGGAGCCGGACGCCGCCGGCGCCGCGCCCGTGGTGCCGCCGTTCGTGCTGCAGCGGCTGCTGGCGGTGGGAGAAGTGGTATTCCGGTGACCACCCGGCTGCCGGATGCCTACTTCGACCGGATGTATGCCGGCGCCGAGGATCCGTGGCGGCTCTCGACGCGGTGGTACGAGCGGCGCAAGTACGCCATCACCCTGGCGCTGCTGCCCGACCGGCGGTATCGGCACGCTTTCGAACCGGGCTGCTCGATCGGGACGCTGACCGTGCAGCTGGCCGGGCGCTGCGATCACGTGACCGCGACGGACATCGCCGACGCGCCGCTGCGAAGCGCGGACGCGCGGCTGCGGCGGGCCGGCTGCCGGGATCGGGTGACCCTATACCTGTCTTCCCTGGACGCGGCGTGGCCGCCCGGGCCCTTCGACCTGCTGGTGCTTAGCGAGGTCGCGTACTACTTGGAGGGCGACGCGCTGGCCACGGTCTTGGCCCGGGAATGCCCACGGCTGCAACGGGGCGCGAAAGTCGTTGCCGCACACTGGCGCCACCCCGTCGCCGACTATCCGCTCACCGGCGACGCGGCCCACGCCGTGATCGCGGAAACGCCCGGGCTGACGTCCGTCGCCCGTTACGGGGACCGCGATGTCGTCATCGAGGTTTTCGACACCGGAGACGGCCGCTCGGTGGCGGCGCGCGAAGGGGTGCCCGGCGCGTGAGTGCACGCCCCGGAGTGGGTATCGAAAAGGTATGCGCGTAGCGACCTTCAACATCCTGCACGGCCGCACCGTCGGAAACGGGGTGGATCCCACGCGGCTACGGGACTGCGTGCGCCACCTGAATCCCGACATCCTCGGGCTGCAGGAGGTCGATTGCGATCAGCCGCGTTCCGACCGCGCCGACCTCACGGCGGTGGCGGCGGAAGCCATGGGCGCCGTGGAACATCGGTTCGTGGCCGCGATATCGGGCACGCCCGGCGCGACCTGGATGGCCGCCACGGGCAAGGAACAACCCGGCACGGCGGCCTACGGGATCGCGCTGCTGTCCCGGTTCCCGGTGGCCAATTGGCAGGTGGTGCGATTGCCGCGAATTCCCGTGCGGTTTCCCATGTATCTGCCCGGACCGAATCGGGTGATGGTCGTCGACGAGGAGCCGCGCGCGGCGGTGATCGCGCAGCTGCGCACGCCGTGGGGCGGGCTCACGGTGGCCAACACGCATCTGTCGTTCGTGCCCGGCTGGAATCGCCGCCAGCTGCGCCGGCTGGTCAATGACCTGCACGGCTTCCCGGGCCCGCGGCTGCTCACCGGTGACCTGAACATGACGCCGCGGGCGGTGCGCCGGTGGTCCGGCATGCGGCCCCTGGCGGTGGCCGCAACCTTTCCCGCGCACACCCCCAATCGACAGCTCGACCACATCCTGACCGACGACCCCGGCCTGCGCGCCGGCGCCGCGCGGTCCGACGTGATGCCGATCTCCGATCACCGGCCGCTGGTGGTCGACCTCGAACGCGCGTGAGTCGCGCGGCTTACCCGCCGGCCAATCCCATCGTGTCGAGCCGGCGGTGGACCCGATCGATGTCGTCGGGTGAGGGCAGCTCGTCGGTGACCCGGAGGATCGCCACCCCGACGTCGGCGTCAGCGATCGACTGGCGCTCGCGCCTCGTGAGGGTGGTCGCGATCGTGGTGACCTCGTCGTCGCACATTCGCCGCGGGAGCAGCGCCAGCACCGGCGCGTAGCCGAAGCGCGGCGCGCCGCCCGGGTAACCGGCGCGCAGGAACGCGATGACGCTCGACACCGTGTCGCGCAAGACCATCTGCCAGGAATAACCCGGCGTGCCGGTTTGAAACAACACGGGGCCCGGTCCGACTGTCGGACCGGGCCCCAATGGAAATGGCCTACTGGTTTTCCTTCTGGCGCTCCTCGGCGGCCTTCGCGCCGGCGCGCGCCGATTCGGCTTCGGCTTCCTTCTTGCCCGCGTCGCGCTGGGCGTCCGCCTTGTCCTGCTGCGCCCGGCCCTCTTCGACCAGGTCGTCGCGGCCGGTGACGGCCCCGCCGACCTCCTTCACCTTGCCCTTGACGCCTTCAACGGTGCCCCGCACGGCCTCTTGTGGTCCGCTCTTGTGATCGCCCATGGCTCGACCTCCCTCTCGTGGTTACGTCTTGGTTCGCAACTACCGGCTTCCCGCCCGGGGCGGGGCCAAACACGGCCGGCCGATCGCGGGCGGGGCGATTCGCCGTGCGAACCAACGCGTTTGAAAGCGATATTTCCGGGTAGTTCCAGCTCCCGACTGCTCAAGGGGGTGAAATCGCTGAGCACCGTTGCAGTGATAGGGGCGACCGGCACGGCCGGGTCCCGCGTCGTCGCCAGGCTGAAGGCCCGCGACGTCGAGGTCGTCGAGATCTGCCGCGCGCACGGCGTCGACGTGATCTCGGGACGAGGGTTGTTCCAGGCGCTCGCCGGGGTCGACGTCGTGATCGACGTCTCCAACCCGATGCCCGCCGACGGGCGGTCGAACGTGACCCAAACGGTGGCCACCGCGACCCGCAACGTCGTCGGCGCCTGCGCGGCGCGCGACGTGCGGCGACTGGTGGTGCTGACGATCGCCGGAATCGAGGACCCGTCGTTCGACGGCTTTCCGTACTTCGAGGCGAAACGGGCGGCCAAGGAGATCGTGCTGGACGGCCCGGTTCCGGTGGCGCTGGTGAAGTCCACGCAGTGGTACGAGTTCGCCACCAACCCCGCCGCGGTGAGTGCCCGCGACGGCGAGGTGGCGGTCCAGGACTGGCTGATCCAGCCCATCGCCGCCGACACCGTCGCCGACGTGCTGGTCGAGGCGGCGCTGGGGCAGACGCATCGGCCGCGCACGATCACCGGCCCGCAGGCCGTTCGCCTGCCGGAGCTCACGTCGAAACTGCTCGCCCAGCGGGGCGACAACCGTCGCGTGCGCGCGGTGCGGCCGGCGCTCGGCGCGCTCGGCACCGGGGCGCTGCTGGCGTCCGACGGCGCCATCGTCCTCGGCCCCGACGTCGACACCTGGCTGCACACCGTTTCGGGCGCCGGCTCCGACGGCGAGGTTTCGGACGCCGGCTCCGACGGCGAGTCGGACGGGAACGGCAGCGCTCCGCCGGCGAGGCTGCGACCGCGGGACCTTTCCCGCACCAGCCGTTAGGCCTGGCCGGGAAACGAACACTCGCCCCATCCCAGGTCACGGTTGCGTCACGATCGGCGTCACGATTGCTTAAGAACCGGGCCCGTTCTCTAAGAATTCTCAACATTGGCAGTCGTATTTATTTGCTCGCACAGCGAAAATGGGGCTCGTGGGGCAAACGAGCCGGGCGTGGTGCGCGGTGAATCGTTTCCGGCGAACGCCAGCACTTTTGGCTTCGGCTACTTTGGTTTTCGAGGATCGGGAGCCTCTGTGAACGAAATCAATTGATCAATTTCGAAGGACAACACTGATCATGAAAAACAGCAGTATCGTCGCGCGCCGGAAAGTTGCCGGCATCAGCGCGGGCTTCCTGCTCGGGGGATTGACCGTGGGCGTCATCGGCGCCCCGTCGGCGGCCGCGGCACCCGACTGCAGCCCCGCCGGTGTGAACGCCACCGTGTCGTCGGTGCAGGGCGCGGCGCAGCAGTACCTGGCCGCTCACCCGGACGCCAACCAGGTGGTCACGGCCGCCTACGGGCAGCCGCGGCCGGAGGCCGCGTCGAACCTGCGCGGCTATTTCACCGCGCACCCGCAGCAGTACTACGACCTGCGCGGCATCCTGGCACCGATCGGCGACACGGAACGGCAGTGCAACGTCACGGCCCTGCCGCCGGTCCTGGAGTCGGCCTACCAGGAGTTCATGGCCGGCTGATCCCGCCCGAAGACGACCCGCCACAGCGCCGTGGCGGGTCGTTTCGCGTGTCCGGCCGGCGGGTACTGAGCGGGTAATTGTGGAGTCGGCCAATGCGACTGGAGGCAACGATGCGGCTGCGTCGCAGCGATCTGGGCAAGCCGGGGATCGCCCGCAAGCGCCGGGGCAAGGGCTTCGCCTACTACGACCCCGCCGGCAACCTGCTGTCCGATCCGGACACCGTTGCGCGCATCAAGGGCCTGGTCATCCCGCCCGCCTGGAAGAAGGTGTGGATTTCCCCCGATCCGAAGGGCCACATCCAGGCCGTCGGCACGGACGCGGCCGGGCGCCGGCAGTACCTCTATCACACCGCCTGGCAGCAGGAGCGCGCCGAGGAGAAGTTCGACCGCGTGCTGGAGCTGTCGGTGCAGTTGCCGATGTGGCGCGCGCGCATCGCGAAAGACCTGGCGCGCCGCGGCTTGACGCGCGAGCGCGTGCTGGCGGTCGCGCTGCGCCTGCTCGACCGCGGCTACTTTCGCGCCGGCGGTGAGCAGTACGCCGAGGAGCACGAGTCCTACGGACTGGCCACCCTGCTGTGCAGCCACGTGACCGTGCGCCGCGACGCGGTGGAATTCGACTTTCCGGCCAAGAGCGGGGTGCGGCGCACGGTGGAAATAGCGGACGCCGAAATCGTTCGCGCGGTGCGCGCCCTGACCCGGCGCCCGCAGCGCACCGACCGACTGCTGGTGTGCCGTAACGGATCCGGATGGGTCGACGTCCGGTCCGACGACCTCAATGCCCGCTTCAAGGAGATGGTGGGCGACGAGTACACGGTCAAGGACCTGCGCACCTGGCATGGCACGGTACTGGCGGCGGCCGCGTTCGCGGACGCCGACCCGCCGGTGTCGCAGCGGGTGGTCAAGCGCGTCGAGTCCGCCGTCATGAAGGAGGTCGCCGAGGAGCTCGGCAACACCCCGGCGGTGGCTCGCGGATCCTACGTGGACCCGCGCGTCGTCAGCGGTTACGAGCAGGGCCTGACGATCGAAACGGCGCTGCATCGCGCCGAACGCCTCCGCCGACCCGAGGCCAAGCAAGAAACACTGGAGAAGGCGACCCGCCTGCTCATTCGCCGAGTCGCCAAGGGCCACAGCGCATCCGGAGCCTCCCCGCTGCCCAGGAGTGCGTGAACCGGCGACGCATAAGGCTCGCGAATTCGGGTATGCGGGACTTTGTGCGCCGAAGCACCGCGCGAAAGCGCTGCTCGGAAAGCCGCCCGGAAAGTCGAACCCATGGCGATCCGGTCCCGTTCGGCGCGGCGGATAAGCCGACGCGGGCAGAGATTCGCGCGCCCAACGACACCCAATCTGTCGAGGAGGGCATTCGATGTCGAAGCAAGAGGTCTCGGACTATCTACTGGAGCGGCTGCGGACGTGGGGCGTCGAGCACGTGTTCGGCTATCCCGGCGACGGCATCAACGGGATCCTGGCCGCATTCGGCCGCGCCGACAACCGGCCGATGTTCATCCAGTCGCGGCACGAGGAGATGAGCGCCTTCGAGGCGGTGGGGTACGCCAAGTTCACCGACCGCGTCGGGGTGTGCATGGCCACCTCGGGCCCCGGCGCCATCCATCTGCTCAACGGCCTGTACGACGCCAAACTCGACCACGTTCCGGTGGTGGCCATCGTCGGTCAGACGAACCGCAGCGCGATGGGCGGGTCCTATCAGCAGGAGGTCGACCTGCTCAGTCTGTTCAAGGACGTCGCCAGCGACTACGTCCAAATGGTCACCGTCCCAGAGCAATTGCCCAACGTGCTGGACCGCGCGATCCGGGTGGCCATGGCGCAGCGGGCCCCGACGGCGCTGATCATCCCGTCCGACGTGCAGGAGCTGCCGTACTCGCCGCCCACCCATGCCTTCAAGATGGTGCCCTCCAGCCTGGGCATCGAGTGGCCGGCGGTCTCTCCCGACGACGCGGCGATCCGGCGCGCGGCGGAAGTGCTCAACGCCGGGAAGCGGGTCGCGATGCTCGTCGGCAACGGCGCCAGCGGGGCCCGCGAGGAGCTGGCCGAGGTCGCCGATCTGCTCGGCGCCGGGGCGGCCAAGGCGCTGCTGGGCAAGGACGTGTTGAGCGACGAATTGCCCTGGGTCACCGGGTCGATCGGCCTGCTGGGCACCCGGCCCAGCTATGAGCTGATGCGCGACTGCGACACCCTGCTGACCGTGGGGTCGAGTTTCCCGTACACCCAGTTCCTGCCGGAGTTCGGGCAGTGCCGCGCGGTGCAGATCGACATCGACGGCCGGTTCATCGGCATGCGCTATCCCTACGAGGTCAACCTGGTGTCGGACGCGAAGGCCGCGCTGCGGGCCCTGATTCCGCACCTGCGCCGCAAGGAGGACCGCGGCTGGCGCGACACCATCGAGGCCAACGTGTCGCGCTGGTGGGAAACCATGGACATGGAGGCGAAGGTCAGCGCGGATCCGATCAACCCCATGCGGTTGTTCTCCGAGCTGTCCCCGCAGCTTCCCGACGACGCGATCGTGACGGCCGATTCCGGTTCCGCGGCCAACTGGTACGCGCGAAACCTCCGATTCCGCGGCAACATTCGCGGCTCGCTGTCGGGCACCCTGGCGACCATGGGACCCGGTGTCCCGTATGGCATCGGCGCGAAGTTCGCCCACCCGCAACGGCCGGTCATCGTGTTCAGCGGTGACGGCGCCATGCAGATGAACGGCATGGCCGAACTCATCACGATCAAGCGGTACTGGCAGGAGTGGGACGACCCGCGCCTGATCGTCGCGATCCTGCACAACAACGACCTGAACCAGGTCACCTGGGAGATGCGGGCGATGGCCGGCGCGCCGAAATTCGCGGAATCCCAGAACCTTCCTGACGTCGACTTCGCCGGGTTCGCGGCCAGCCTGGGCCTGAACGCGATGGCCATCAAGGACGGCGACGAGCTCGCCGACGCCTGGCGCAACGCGTTGTCCGCGGATCGTCCCACCGTGTTGGACGTCTACACCGACCCCGACATGCCTCCGATTCCGCCGCACGCCACCTGGGATCAGTTCAAGGCGGCCACCGCCGCGGTGCTATCCGGCGACGAGGACCGCGTCGGCTTCGTCAAAGGGGGCCTGAAAACGAAGGCCCAGGAGTTCTTGCCGCACAAGAAGAATTGAGAGGCGGCAAAGCGATGAGCGGGACCCGAACGCCCAAGTTGTTCGAAGCGCTGGCCGCCGATCTGCGTGCCGAGGTCGACGGCGAAGTCCGGTTCGATCCGGGGTCGCGCGCGGCGTACTCGACCGACGCGTCCAACTACCCCCAGGCCGGCAATTTCGGCTTCGAGAAGGGCCATTACGACGTGTCGGTGGCGTGCGCGGAGGACAAGCTGTTGCCGGCGCTGCGCGACGCCGACACCGACGCGCTGGTGCTGGCCGACGGGTTCAGTTGCCGTACCCAGATTCGCGCGCCCGCGTCCGACCGGCGCCCGGTGCACGTCGCGCAGGTCCTCGCGGGCGCCTTAGGCAAACGGCCCTAGCCCAGTCCCGACCGCGCGCTGCGCAGGTCGTCGACGAATAGCGCGTAGGTCTCGTCGTGGGAATCGCTGCGGTCGCGCAGCACCGCCGACGGGTGCACGGTCGCCACGACGATCGGCTCCGGGTCTAGCTCGACGTCGACCGCGGCCGGCAGCCGGATGGTCTCGCCGCGCTGGGCGGATACTCGAAAGTCCGCTCCGAGAAGCGATTGCGCGGCCGTCGCACCCAGGCAGACGATCACGCGCGGTGCCACCGCCTCGATCTCGGCGATCAGCCACGGGCGGCACGCGACGACCTCGGTGCGGCTCGGTTTCTGGTGTCCGGCGCTTGCCGCCCTTGCGGGTGAACTTGAAATGCTTGACGGCGTTGGTCTGGTACGTCAGCGTCGGATCGATCTGCGCATCGTCGAGCGCGCGGGCGAGCAACCGCCCCGCGGGCCCGACGAAGGGCAGCCCGGCGCGGTCCTCCTGGTCCCCCGGTTGCTCGCCGACCAGCATGATGGGCGCGCCCCGGTGCCCGTGGCCGAACACCGTCTGGGTGGCGTCGGCGAACAGCGGGCAACCGTGGCAGCGCTCGGCCGCGGTTTTCAGCGAATCCAGCCCGCGGTCCTGCGGCAGGTAGCGCGCGGCGCTGGTCTTGGGCGCGGCCATGATTGGGGCCGGGATCAGCCCTTGCCCATGATGGCGTCGCGCGCCCGGTCCAACATCGCCGCGAACGGGCCCGCGGTCAGGTTGGCCACCTGCGACTCAACGCCGGCGTGCGGCCGGGTGGGCGCGATCGCCTCGGCGAGCTTGGCGGCGCGGCCCATCCTGGCCAGCTCCTCGTCGCTCAATTCCTCGCCCAGCTTGGCGAACTCGTCCTTCTCCTCGTGCTCGGCGTGGTCGATCACCGCGTCGCGGAGCTCCGTCAGGTGCCGGGTGAACTCCTCGCTGTCGACGTCGAGCTTCTCGAGCTTCTGCAGGACCGTCTTGGCCTCGTGCTCCTCCTCGAGTCGCTTGTCCACCACCGCGGCGCCGTCGGCGATCTTCCGCTTGGCGCGCGGGTGAACGATCTCCTCTTCGGCGGTCTCGTGCACCGCGAGCATCCGCCGCAGTTCGACGAACGCCTTCTCCCGGTCTTTCCCCGAGGCCGCCAGCGTTTCGGCGAACATCGACTTGATCCGCTCGTGCTGACTGACCAGAAAGTCGACTACGTCGGAGCGCGACTTGATGGCGGTCTGAGCCATGATGTCCCTCCCATCTGAATACACGTCAGCGCGCGGGCTGTTGCGCGCTCCCTCGCGGCTACCCGAGCGATACGGCCACCAAACGGCGTGTGAATTGCGCAGGTCGGGGTACTTCTTGTCGAAACGGGGCTGATCGTGAGGAGAAACCAATGAGCGCAACACGAAGCCCCTCTCGCGCGCCAGTCGACATCGACAACGACGTCGAATTGATCACCGGACAAATCAGGGCGCTCAAGGACCTTGCAAAGCAGGACGACGAGGCGCCGATCAGCGAAGGCCAACGCTACGACTTCAGCATCAGGTGGGGCACGGTGCTGGCGGGGCGGCTGCGACGGCTGGCGCACTACCGCTCACTGGGACGGCTCGACGAAACCGGCGAGCGCACGTTTGACGCGCTGCGCAACGAGTTACACGCGCTGGCCCACCTGATCGATCGATTCCGGCTGGCTCAACCGAACTTCACCGACGCCCCGCCGGCGAAGGCGACGCGGCTCTATCCCCGAATCCTTCCCTGAGAAAGTCCTTCCCGGACAAGCCGATTCCGGTCCGTGCCCACCCGTGCAGTGCGACGAAGGCGCCCGCGAACACGAACGACGCCGGCGCGAAATTCCACCGCCCGGTCAGCGCCGTCAGGGCGGGCAGGTCAGCCACCCGGGTGACGATGTTAACGCCGATGACGACGACCGAAAGCAGGCTGCCGACATACCAAATCGCTTGTACCACATTGGGATTGCGGCCTAGGCGGAAAGCGCATAGCCGTGCGTTGCGGCGACGCCGACGAGCAGGACCGCGCCCAAAACCGTCACCAGCCGGGGCAGGTTGACGGCGATGTAGCGCCGAGGCTGAGGAGTCGAAACAGCCGGCTGCGGTGCCAGCTTTCGGGCCCCGTCTCGACGAGGAAACCCACGGTGCGCACTTACCCGGGCAGGGGTTTCTCAAACGTGGGGAGGAATTGCCGCTTCGACGGCGCCCTGCCGCTCGGCTACATTCGGGTCAGGATGCCGGGCTAAGGAGGCCACTGGCATGAATCCTCAGGATCCGTACGGGTACGGCCCGCTCAGTTACGACCCACTCGGTCGCCTGCCCCCCGCCGGCCCGCCGGTGCAACCACCGGTCTTGCCGCCGCCGCCCGCCGAGCCGTACCGCCCGCCGACCAACGCGATGGCCACCCAGTCGCTGGTGTTCGCCTTCGCGTCCCCACCCGTCGGCGCCATGCTGGGACACCTGGCGCTGGCGCAGATCCGCCGCACCGGTGAGCTCGGCCGAGGCCGCGCGCTGGCCGCGGTGGCGCTGTCCTACGCCTTCATCGGCCTAGCGGTCCTCGCCCTGGTCGCGTGGGCCGCCGTGGCCGCGTTCACGTCCACCCCGAATCGCCCGGCGCCGCCGGCCACCACCGTGGCGGCGCCGCCGGGCCCCACGGTCGCGTCGGACGCCGTCGCCACCGTCCTGCCCGGCCTCGGCGACCTCAAGACGATCACCGACGACCAGAACCTCGAGGCCGGCCAGACGTGGGACCATCCCGCCCGGTCCGACCGGGAGGGAACCATCGACCGCCCGGAATGCTGGGGCAGCATCGCGCCCGGGACCCCCGACGCCTACGACGTCGGCGCCATCACCGGCTACCGCGCGGCGGAGTTCTCCGACACCCGCAGCCTGCTCAAGTCGGTTCAGGTCATCGAGGCCGTCGCGGCGTTTCGCGACGCGCCGGCCGCGCAGGCGCAGCTGGCGAAGCTGCTCGACGGGTGGCACCGATGCGGCGGCACGACGGTAAGCGTGACGATTCCCGAGGCGGGGGCGATCCCGTTCTCGCTCAGTACGCCCGCCGACGCCGGCAACGGCGTCACCACGATGGACCTGACCCCCAAGGGCCTCCAGGTGCGCTCCACGCGCGCCGTCGCGGCCAAGGCCAACGTCGTCGTCGACCTGTACGTCTCCTGCAGCGGCACCACCGACGGCGCGCGGGCGCGGCAATCCGCGGTGAGCGTCGCCAACGCGGCGCTGAACAAGATTCCGGGGTAGCAGCGGCGCCCCAGTAGGGTGGGCCCATGAAATATCTCGACGTCGACGGGGTCGGACGGGTCAGCCGAATCGGCCTGGGCACCTGGCAGTTCGGTTCCCGCGAGTGGGGCTACGGCGAGGGCTACGCCTCCGGCGCCGCCCGCGACATCGTGCAGCGCGCCCGCGCGCTGGGGGTCACGCTCTTCGATACCGCCGAGGTGTACGGGCTGGGCAAGAGCGAGCGGATCCTCGGCGAGGCGCTCGGCGACGAGCGCGCCGAGGTCGCGGTGGCCAGCAAGATCTTCCCGGTGGCCCCCTTCCCCGCCGTCATCAAGCAGCGCGAGCGCGAGAGCGCGAAGCGGCTGGGCCTCGAGCGCATCCCGCTCTACCAAATCCACCAGCCCAACCCGGTGGTCCCCGACTCGGTGATCATGCCGGGCATGCGTGACCTGCTCGACGACGGCAAGATCGGCGCGGCCGGCGTCTCCAACTACTCGCTGGCGCGGTGGCGCAAGGCCGACGCCGCGCTCGGGCGGCCGGTGATCAGCAACCAGGTGCATTTCTCGCTCGCCCACGCCGGCGCGCTGGAGGACCTGGTCCCCTTCGCCGAGCGCGAGAACCGCATCGTGATCGCCTGGAGCCCGCTCGAGCAGGGGCTGCTGGGCGGCAAGTACGGCGTGGACAACCGTCCCGGCGGCATCCGCGCGGTGAACCGCTACTTCGGCACCGAAAACCTGCGCCGCATCGAGCCGCTGCTGCAGACGCTGCGCGACGTCGCGGCGCAGGTCGGCGCCAAGCCCGCGCAGGTGGCCCTGGCCTGGCTGATCAGCCTGCCGGGCGTGGTGGCCATCCCCGGCGCGTCCAGCCTCGAGCAGCTCGAGTTCAACGTCGCCGCCGCCGACATCGAGCTGCCCCCGGAGTCCCGCGACGCCCTCACCGACGCGGCGCGCGCGTTCCGGCCGGTGTCGAACGGGCGATTCCTGGTCGACAAGGTGCGCGAACAGCTGGGGGTTTAGGACTGCTGGGGGGGGGTTTAGGACTGCGCCGTCTCCGCGAACGCCGGGGGGCTGGCGGGGGCGCCGCGCGCCACTACCAGCGGCATCGACGTCGACGCATTGGTGCGCAGGATCGTGTGGACCACGTCGATCAGGTCCTCGACCGGCATCAGCTTGCCGGGCATGCAGCCGCGCGCCGCCCACAGCGGGGCGGCCTTCATCGCGAGGTCCATGTCCCAGCCGGTGGTCATCCCGGTAGCCGCGTCGCCCTCGCCGCCCCCGCACTCCCCCACGATCAGGTTGGTGAAGCCGATGTCGGGATGTTCGGCCCGCCATGCCTCGACGAGCCGCTCCAGGGCCGCCTTGCTGACGCCGTAGGCCCCGAGGCCCGGCCAGGGTGGCCCGAAGGTACCGGCGTCGGAGGCGAGGTAGACCACCTTGCCCGCCGACTCGGTCAGGTGCGGCACCGCGGCCGCGGTGACCAGCGCCGCTCCGATCACGTTGGTGTCGAAGACGCGCCGCCAGGTGTCGGCGTCGGTTTCCACCAGGCGCGCGAGCGGGCCGATGGCCGGGGTGTAGACGAGGTTGTCGATGCCGCCGAACGCGTCGGCCACACCGGCGATCGCCGACCGGCAGGACCCCTCGTCGGTGACGTCGCATTCGATGGCGATCGCATCCGGCCCCGCCTCCTTCGCCGCGGCCTCGATGCGTTCGCGGCGCCGGGCGAGCAGCGCCACCTGATCGCCGCGCTGCGCCAGGCCGACGCCGATGCAGCGCCCGAGTCCGCTCGAGGCGCCCACCACCACTGTCCTTGACATATTTGCCCTCTCCTGTAACGAGCTGCCGTCGGCCAAAACCTACCGGATATCGCCCGTCGCATGGCGAGAGCTCGGCTGATTAGTTGCTTACGACGGTGTTCCGGTGCCCCAATTTGGCCCGGTACATGGCCGCGTCCGCGCGGGCCGTGATCGTGTCCTCGGAGTCCCCGGGAAGGGCAAGCGTGGCGCCGATGCTCAGGGTCGCGGAGAAGGTCTTGCCGGATACGTGGATGGGTTCGGCGGCACGACAGCGAATCTTCTCCGCGATCTGGGCGAGCTCGTCGACGCTGCCGACGCCGGGCAGCAGGACGAGGATCTCGTCCCCGCCCGTGCGGCCGACGGTATCCCCGCGGCGAACGCTCGCTCGAATCCGTTCTGCCAGGGTTGCGAGCACGAAGTCGCCGATGCCGTGTCCCCAGGTGTCGTTGATGTCTTTGAAATGGTCCACGTCGCAGAACAACACCCCGACGTGCGTTCCGGAAGGTCGAATCTGTTTCAGCGCGGAGGCGAGCCGGTCCATGGCCTCCGCCCGGTTCACCAGACCGGTGAGGGTGTCGATCCGCGCCAACCGTTCGAGCCGCTGTTCCGCCTCGACCTGATCGTCGACGATGCGCACCGCGGCGATTAGGCCGTCGGTGTTGCCCTCGGCGTCGACGTACGGCTTTCCGTGCGCCTCGACCCAGTGGTAATTGCCGTCGTGGGAGCGGACCCGGAACCGTTGCACGACCGATTCGCCGGCCGCGACCCGCCGCAGGGCGGTGATGACCGCCTCCTGGTCCCGCGGATGGACGTGGCGGTCGAAGTCCGAGCCGGTCCAGGCTTGCGGTGGCCGGCCCAGCGCGGCCTCCACGGACGGCGAGATCCACGCGACCTCGCGCCCGCGCAGGTGCACGATGATGTCCACCGCGTTCTCGGCGAGGATGCGATAGCGCCTCTCGGCGTCGGCGCGTTCCTTGCTGACCAGTTCCTTCTCTATAAGCAGCTTCTGCTCGCGCTGGCTCAGGTAGAACGTCACCGCACCGACGACGAGGGTCCCCAGCAGTACCGAAAAGGTCCACTCCGCGTGCTCGCCTAGCCCGAGCCCCAGGAAGACCGGCCGCGACAGTGCGACGACGACCGGGAAACCGGCGAGGATACCCGCCAACCTGAGCAGCGACGTCCGGTCGGGCCGGGCGAGCAGCCAGGCGACCGGAAATCGGTCGGGGCGGGCCAGCGACGTCGCGGCGGCGAGCAGCAGCAGCGCCAACGCCGTCATGAACGCCTGGCCGGTCGAAGGCGTGTAGCCCACCAGCGCCAAAGCGCCGAACAGGTACGCCCGACCGTGACCAGCGGGACGGCCGCACCCGCCGCCATACAGGCGGGCCGGATCACGCGGGTCCACCGATCCGCTCGGATCAGCGCCGCAGCGGGCGACAGGAGCAGGGCCGATGTCGCCGTCTGCGGGCTCGGGCGACCTGGCCAGGTCTGTTGCGACGCGCGCACGGCGTCGCCGAACCACACCTGGTCCAGAGCCGACGACGACCCACCCGCCGCGTACTCCGCAAGGATGATGGCGGCGAGGGCACCGACCACCAGGGCGAACCCGCGGCCAGCCCAGACGCGACCCCGCGACGGGTGGCCCGACTGTGCCAGGATCGCCGCACTCAGCGCCGCCAGCCACAACGCGGTCCACGGCATCATCTGCGGCCAGCTCGGATCGAGCCGGGTCAGCCGGTCGACACCGGTCGCCCACCCCACCCACGTCGCGGCGGCGAGGGTGAACCCGACCAGCAGGGCAAGCCGTCGGCACCAGGCCACATCATTCAGGCATGCGTCGGGTTCCGGCCTGTCCGTCGGCTGCCTTTTCCTTCGCAGCGGCACAACCGAGATTGTGAGCGGGCAGCTAACCCATGTCTGGGGGAAAAGGTAATAAATCCCGGGGCGAAGGTCACCGGTGCGTGACCCAGGGGTCGTCCGGGCTGGTCAGGCCCCGTCGGGGGCCCGAAGCACCACGGCGGTGTGCGCGTCCACCGTGAGCGTGCCCCCGCCGGGCACCTCCTCGGCGGGCGTCTCCTCCTCGGGCCCGGTGAACACCACCAGGGTCCAGGAGGCGCCGAATTCCTTTGGCGGAAGGGTGAATTCGATCGGCTCGTAGTGGGCGTTGAAGCACAACAGGAACGAGTCGTCGAGCACCCGCTGCCCCCGCGCGTCGCTGTCGGGGATGCCGTGGCCGTTGAGGAACACCGCGAGGGACTTGGAGAATCCCGCGCCCCAGTCCTCGTCGGTCATCTCCGTGCCCTCGGGGGTGAACCAGGCGATGTCGGGCAGCCCCTCCGGGCCGCGCCGGCCCAGCGGCTTGCCGGAGAAGAACCGGCGCCGGCGGAACACCGGGTGCTGGGCCCGCAGCGCCGAGACCATGCGGGTGAACTCCAGCAGGCCCGCGTCGGCGTGGGCCCAATCGATCCAGGTGAGCTCGTTGTCCTGGCAGTAGCCGTTGTTGTTGCCGTCCTGGGTGCGGCCGAGCTCGTCGCCGTGGCAGATCATCGGCACGCCCTGGGACAGCAGCAGGGTGGTGAGGAAGTTGCGCTGCTGACGGGCGCGCAGTGTGTTGACGTCCGCATCGTCGGTCGGCCCCTCGGCGCCGCAGTTCCAGGACCGGTTGTGGCTCTCGCCGTCGTTGTTGTCCTCGCCGTTGGCCTCGTTGTGCTTCTCGTTGTAGGAGACCAGGTCACGCAGCGTGAACCCGTCGTGGGCGGTGACGAAGTTGATCGAGGCCACCGGCCGTCGCGAGGTGTGTTCGTAGAGGTCGGCCGATCCGGAGAGCCGGTAGGCGAACTCGTCGAGCGTCGCGGGCTCGCCGCGCCAGAAGTCCCGGACCGTGTCGCGGTACTTGCCGTTCCACTCGGTCCACTGCGGCGGGAAGTTGCCCACCTGGTAACCGCCGGGGCCGACGTCCCACGGTTCGGCGATCAGCTTGACCTGGCTGACCGTCGGATCCTGTTGCACGAGTTCGAAAAACGTGGCCAGCCGATCGACGTCGTAGAACTCGCGGGCCAGCGTCGAGGCCAGGTCGAAGCGGAAGCCGTCGACGTGCATCTCGGTCACCCAGTACCGCAGCGAGTCCATGATCAGCTGCAGCGCGTGCGGGTGCCCGGCATTGAGGCTGTTGCCCGTGCCGGTGTAGTCCATGTAGTACTGCTTGTCGTCGTCGACCAGCCGGTAGTACGCGGCGTTGTCGATCCCGCGCATGCACAGCGTCGGGCCAAGGTGGTTGCCCTCGGCCGTGTGGTTGTAGACCACGTCGAGGATGACCTCGATGTCGGCCTCGTGCAGTGCGCGCACCATCGCCTTGAACTCCTGCACCTGGCCGCCGGGGGACGTGGCGCTGGAGTACTTGAAGTCGGGCGCGAGGAACCCGATTGTGTTGTAGCCCCAGTAATTTGACAGGCCCTTGTCGACGAGGGTCGAGTCGTTGGCGAAGTGATGCACCGGCATCAACTCGATCGCGGTCACGCCGATGCTTTTGAGGTGCTCGATGATCACGGGGTGCGCCACGGCCGCGTAGGTTCCGCGGATCTGCTCGGGGATGTCGGGATGGGTCTGCGTGAGGCCCTTGACGTGCGCCTCGTAGATGACGGTGTCGGCGTACTGGTGGTCCGGTGGCCGGTCGTTGCCCCAGTCGAAGTAGGGGCTGATGACCACCGACTTCGGCATGCTCGGGGCCGAGTCCTCGTCGTTGCGGCTGTCCGGGTCGCCGAAGTTGTAACCGAACAGGGACTGGTTCCATTCGAAGCTGCCGTCGATGGCCTTCGAATACGGATCCACCAGCAGCTTGTTCGGGTTGCACCGCAGGCCGTGCTCCGGCTCGTACGGCCCGTGCACGCGGTAGCCGTAGCGCTGGCCGGGTTCGATGCTGGGGATGTAGGCGTGCCAGACGAACCCGTCGACCTCGGGCAGGGCGATCCGGCTCTCGGTGCCGTCGGCGTCGAACAGGCACAGCTCGACGCGCTCGGCCACCTCGCTGAACACCGCGAAGTTGGTGCCCGCGCCGTCGTACGTCGCGCCGAGCGGGTAGGCCTTGCCCGGCCAGACTTCTCCGGTGGGGGTGGGCGCGTGGAGTCCAGGGCCGGTCATGGCGCACTTGATACCCCGCCCACGCCGAGGTCAAACACTCGTTCGAAATCGCCTGTCTTACAAGGTGCTTAGGGCTTCAGCATGACCTTGACGGCCCCGTCCTGCTTCTTCTGGAAGATCTCGTAGGCGTGCGGGGCCTCGTCGAGCGGCAACACGTGGGTGGCGAACGTGTCGACACCCAGCGGGTCGTCATCGCTCAGCAGCGGCATGATGTCGTCGACCCACCTCTTCACGTTGGCCTGCCCCATCCGCAGGGTCACCTGCTTGTCGAAGAGGGTCAGCATCGGCAGGGGGTCGGCCATCCCCCCGTAGACCCCGATCAGCGAGATGGTTCCGCCGCGCCGCACGATGTCGATCGCGGAGTACAGCGCATTGAGCCGGTCCACGCCGGCGGTCTGCATGACCCGCTTGGCCAGCACGTCGGGCAGCATCCCGCTGGCCTGCTGGGCCAGCCGGGCGGCGGGGGATCCGTGCGACTCCATGCCCACGGCGTCGATCACCGAGTCGGTGCCCCGGCCGTCCGTCAGGTCGCGGATCGCGTCGCCGAGGGACGAATCGAGCCGGCTCAGGTCGATCGTGTGGATGCCCCGCCCCGCGGCCCGGGCCAGGCGTTCGGGCACCAGGTCGACGGCGATGACCCGGTAGCCGAGATGATCGGCGATGCGCGCGGCCATGTCCCCGATGGGGCCCAGGCCGAGCACCGCCACCGAGCCACCGTCCGGGATGTCGGCGTAGGCCACCGCCTGCCAGGCGGTCGGCAACACGTCCGACAGGTAGACGAAGCGCGAATCCGGCGGTCCCACAGGGACTTTGATGTGCGTGAACTGCGCCTGCGGGACGCGCAGCAGTTCGGCCTGCCCGCCGGGGATTTCGCCGTAGAGCTCCGAATAGCCGAACAGCGCCGCGCCCATCCCCTGGTCGCGCACCTGGGTGGTCTCGCACTGGGTGTAGAGCCGCATGTCGCACATGTGGCAACGGCCGCAAGAGATCTGGAACGGGACGACGACGCGGTCGCCGACGCGCAGGTCGCCCGTCTGGCCACCGACCTCGCGGACGACCCCCATCGGCTCGTGCCCGAGGATGTCGCCCGGATTCATGAACGCTCCGAGGATTTCGTAGAGGTGCAGGTCCGACCCGCAGATGTTGGTCGAGGTGACTTCGACGATGGCGTCGGTCGGCTGCTCGATCTTGGGATCGGGCACCGACTCCACGCGAACGTCGCGCTTGCCCTGCCAGGTGACGGCTTTCATGTGCATGGCACATACCCGCACCGCGCCCGCCGAAACGCCACCGACCGTCGCAGGCGCGCGGCTACGGGTGGGGGCCGCGGTGGCGTGGCTTGAGCGGATGTTCGCTGTCGATCAGCGCTTTGGCGATGTCGATCAGCTTGGTGTTGGACTGCTGGGACAGCCGGGTGAGCAGTTCGAACGCCTCGACGGCATCGAGGTTGAAGCGCTCCATGATGACGCCCTTGGCCTGACCGATGGTGTCCCGGGACGCCAGCGCGCTGCGGAACTGGTCTTGCCGGCGCATCATCGACCACGCCAGGGCCACGTGGGTGGCGAAAATGCCTCCGATTTCCAGTGATTCGTCGCCGAACGCGTGGGGATGGTCGGCATAGAAGTTGAGCGCGGCCATGCTTTTGTCGTCGTCGAACAGCTCGTACGACGCGATCGAGCGGATCGGGGTCGCCTCGAGCGCGTCGCGTTGATAATTCGGCCAGCGTTGGTCGACGTTCAGGTCGTCGACGTACATCATGTGGTGCCGCCACGCCGCGGCCAGGCATGGCCCCTCCTGACGCCGGTCCTGGATGGTGTCCAGAACCGCGGCGTAGCGGTGGGTGGCGACCACGCTGGTGACGGTGTTGCCCCGTTCGGCGAGGGTTATCCCCGCGTACTGGCAGCCCGGCACGTGCCGGACGCCGCTCTCGATGAGTTCGCGCAGCCCGGCCGCCGTCTCCGTGCCCTGGCGGTCAAGGCTTGTCATCAGGTCCGTCAGCTGGGCGACGACCGTGTTCCTGTCGACCGGCATCTCGTCACCCCCTCAAGGGCTTTCCGGCCGGGAGCGCCGCGGTGACGGATCCAACGCGTCGACCCATAAAACGAAGCCTACGGGCCAAACAACGAAGTACAAACAGGGGAAACGAACTCCCCCGGAAGGCGCCCCGCGCCGGTCGCCGAGCGGCTCGATAACATCCTTGGTGGTCAACGGCTTTCGCGTTGGATTGAGTTCTTTACCGGACTCGTGCCCTTGGCGGCGTTCCGCAAAGTGCGATTGGTTGAGCGCAGATCGGTGTTGACCGCCGAGAGCTCGGCATTGTGGTCCTCCAGGCTCAGGATGCGCGCGATGCCGGCGAGGTTGACCCCGGCGTCGACCAGGGCGCTGATGCGCTGCAGCCGGGCCAGATCGTCGGCGCTGTAGCGCCGCGTCCCCCCATCGCTGCGAGCGGGACTCAAGAGCCCGTGCCGCTCGTAAAGGCGCAGCGACTGTACCGGGATTCCGGAAAGTTCGGCGGCCACCGAGATTCCGTACACGCCGCGATCCGACGCCGGCGCGCCGGTGTCGCCAGTGCTCTCGGTCATCGGACATCTCCCCAGTGGTTCATTCAAGAAATCTGTTTATCACACTTGCACATCATATGTCGACAGTGCTATAAGAAATCTATGTAATTGGACATAGGTAACAGCCGCTTCACAGCCGCAGATTGGAGTGAAAGGTGACCGCCATGCTGATGCGTTCCGACCCCTTCCGTGACCTCGACCGATTCGCCCAACAGGTGCTGGGCACGGCCGCCCGCCCGGCGGTGATGCCGATGGACGCCTGGCGCGAGGGAGAGCAGTTCGTCGTCGAGTTCGACCTGCCGGGCATCGACGCCGACACGCTCGACATCGACATCGAGCGCAATGTCGTGACAGTGCGCGCCGAGCGCCCCGGCGTCGATCCCAACCGGGAGATGCTGGCCACCGAACGGCCGCGCGGGGTGTTCAGCCGCCAGCTCGTGCTCGGCGAAAACCTGGACACCGACAGGATCGACGCGTCCTACTCCGAGGGCGTCCTGCGCCTGCGCATCCCGGTGGCCGAGAAGGCCAAGCCGCGCAAGATCTCCGTCGCGCGCGGCAACGGGCACAAGGCCATCAACGACGACGCCAAGAGGGAGGTGATCGACGCCTGACGACCGACGGGTGGGGCGGCGCTCGCCGCCCCACCGATGCCCGGTGCGGCGAGGTCCCACGATGGAATGGCATGTGAACGGGCAAACGCCCGACATCGAAGAGACGCTGGCGGGCGGCGTTCCGCAGGGCGTCGGCTGGTTCCGGTTCCTCTTCGCCGACCAGCGCTGGGAGTGGTCCGACCAGGTGCAGCGGATGCACGGCTACGAGCCGGGCAGCGTCACGCCGACCACCGAGCTGGTGCTCGCGCACAAGCACCCCGACGACCGCGGACAGGTCGCGGCCACGATCGACCAGATCCTGAACACCCGCCAGGCGTTCAGCACCCGTCACCGCATCATCGACACCGCCGGCACCGTGCGCCACATCGTCGTCGTCGGCGATCAGCTCTTCGACGATCACGGTGACGTGATCGGAACGTACGGGTTCTACGTCGACGTCTCGCCGTCGCGGGAACGCGCGCAGGAGGACCTGGTCACCGCGCGGCTGGCGGAGATCAAGGAGAACCGCGCCAGCATCGAACAAGCCAAGGGCATGCTGATGCTCGCCTACCGGATCAGCGACGAGGCCGCGTTCAACCTGCTCAAATGGTTATCCCAGGAAGCGAACGTCAAGCTGCGCCTGCTGGCCGAGCAGATCGCCGAAGACTTCCTCGGCGCCGGCCTGCCGCTCAACTCGCAGGAATTCGACCACCTGCTGCTGACCGCGCACCAGCGCATCAGCCGCTCCGACGATCGGCCGGTCAAGAGCTGACGGAATCGCGGGCGGCGGCCACCAGCTGGGCGACGCCCTTCTCGATCCCGGCGGCGAGCGCCTCGATGTCGGGTGCGGTGTCGTAGTCGGCGGTGATCCCGAAGATGAACGTGTCGGCGTAGCTGAGCATGGCGATGCCGGTGCGCAATTGCAGGGCGATCGGCGGGATCGGAAAGATCTCCAGCACGCGCCGGCCCATCAGTTTCTGTTGCTTGCGTGGACCGGGAACGTTCGTCGCCAGGGCGACCACCGCCCGCTGGGGAAGCCGCGCCAACAGGCGAATCGCCCACGCGGAGAACGCGAACGGCACGTTCTTGGCCGCCGAGATCAGCGCACTGCCGCCCTCGCGCTGGCCGCTGGCCTTCGCCCGGGTGAGCCGGCCGTGCACCAGCCGCAGCTGCTCGATCGGGTCGCCCTCGTCGACCGGCAACAGCGGCAGCATCGCCGAGACCTGGTTGTCTGTCACGTCGAAGTTGTTGGTCGGGCGGACCGAGACCGGGACGAGCGTGCGCAACGAGTTGCGCGCCGGCTGTTCGCCGCGATCGATCAGCATCGCGCGGTAGCTGTCGGTGATGGCCGCCAGCGCCACGTCGTTGAGGGTCACGCCGAACGCCGACGCGACCTCCTGCAGATCGGCCAGGCGCACCCGGGCCACGCTGAACCGGCGCATCGCCGTGACCGGACCGTTCAGCGAGGATTCCGGGGTGGGGCTGAACAGGCTGGCCGTCAGTTCGGCGGCGCCCACCGCGACCTGTTCGGCCGTCGCCGCCGCGGCGAGCGTGCTTCGCACGATCCCACTCACCCAGCTCAGCGGGTTGAGGCTGAACTTGGGCAGGCCCAGCCCGGGCGTCGCGGGCTCCTTGGCGGCGCGGATCTGGGTGGCGAACGTGTCGGGCTCGCCGTGTTCGTCGCGGTCGTCGCTGAACCTGGCCAACATCTGCGTCGTCGCGATGCCGTCGGCGATGCAGTGGTGGATCTTGGTCAGCACGGCCCACCGGTCGTCGCTCAGCCCCTCGATGATGTAGCACTCCCACAGCGGGCGCTCGCGGTCGAGCCGACGCTCCATCACGGCCGCGATCGTCTCGAACAGCTCGGCGTCGCCGCCCGGGTGCGGCAGCGCGAGCCGGTGCACGTGCCGTGCGATGTCGAAGTGCGGGTCGTCCACCCATTCGGGTGCGCCGAGATCCAGCGGGTGCGTCCGCAGGATCTGCGTGCACCGCGGGATGGTCGGCGCGCGTTTGGCGAAGGCGGCGACGAACTCGTCGTAGGCGGGAGCGGGACCCTCCATGATCGATACGCCGCCGACCGCCAGGCTCACGTGCGGGTCGGAGTCCTCGACTTCGAGGAAGGTGGCATCGAGGGCGGTCAATTGCTCCATCTCGCCACTTTCCGCCCCGGGACGGCCCCGCGGTCAGAGTCAGAAGTCCCCAACTTTCGGGGCCTAATGACGGCAGCGCGGCGGCACCGTCGGGCCATATGGTGAGGCCCATGAGCGGGTTCAACTACATTCGTTTCTTCGAGGAAATTGGCATCGACGACGTGCCGGTGGTCGGCGGCAAGAACGCCTCGCTCGGCGAGATGTACCAAAAGCTGTCCGGGCAGGGCATCCGCGTCCCGCACGGGTTCGCCACCACGGCCCAGGCGTACCGGCACATCCTGGACAGCGCCGGCGCCTGGGACGCGCTGCACGCCGAACTCGACGACCTCGACCCGGACGACGTCGCCGCGCTGGCGCGGAGGGGCAAACGCGCCCGCGAGATCGTCTACGGCGCGGGGCTTCCCGACGACCTGGCCGCCGAGATCGTGTCCGCCTACCGCATGCTGCAGGAGGAGTACGGCGAGGAGGTCAGCCTCGCGGTCCGCAGCTCGGCGACCGCCGAGGACCTGCCGACGGCCAGCTTCGCCGGCCAGCAGGAGACCTTCCTCAACATCAAGGGCCCGGAGAGCCTGCTCGACGCGTGCCGCCGCTGCTTCGCCAGCCTGTTCACCGACCGGGCCATCCACTACCGCGTCGATCAGGGCTTCGACCATTTCAAGGTCTCGCTGTCGATCGGCGTCATGAAGATGGTGCGCTCCGACCTTGCGTCGTCGGGGGTGATGTTCACCATCGACACCGAATCCGGCTTCAACGACGTCGTTTTCATTACCGGTGCCTATGGCCTTGGCGAGAACGTGGTTCAGGGCGCCGTCGACCCCGACGAGTTCTACGTCCACAAGCCGACGTATCAGGCCGGCCACCGCGCCGTCCTGCGCCGCCTGGTCGGCGACAAGGCGGTGAAGATGGTCTTCGTCGAGGGCGGTACCAAGAACACGGTCCGAAACATCCCCACGCCAAAGGCCGACCGCGCCCGGTTCTGCATCACCGACGACGACGTCCTCGAGCTGGCCGGCTACGCGTGCACCATCGAGCAGCACTACGGGCGACCGATGGACATCGAGTGGGCCAAGGACGGTCTGGACGGCCGGCTGTACATCGTCCAGGCGCGCCCCGAAACGGTTGCCTCCCAACGCAGCCCGAGCACGGTGGAGACGTACGTGCTCGAGGGTCGCGGCGAGATACTCACCGAGGGCCGGTCGGTCGGCGAGAAGATTGCGTCCGGCGTGGCGAAGCGGATAGACCATCTGGAGCACCTCTCGGACTTCCAGCCCGGCCAGGTGCTGGTCGCCGACACCACCACGCCGGACTGGGAGCCGGTGATGAAGATCGCCGCCGCGATCGTCACCAACCGCGGCGGGCGCACCTGCCACGCGGCGATCATCGCGCGCGAACTGGGCATCCCGGCCGTGGTCGGCGCGGGCGACGCCACCACCAGCGTCCCGAACGGCGAGTCCGTCACCGTCTCCTGCGTCGAGGGCGACAGCGGGCGCGTGTACCGCGGCGAGTTGGGCTTCCACGTGGATCGCACCGAAGTGGCCGGCCTGGCCCGGCCGCGGACCCAGATCATGGTCAACCTCGGCAATCCCGACCTCGCGTTCAAGACGTCGTTCTTGCCGAATGACGGTGTGGGACTCGCCCGGATGGAGTTCATCGTCAGCGAATACATCAAGGTCCACCCGATGGCCCTGCTGCACCCGGAAAAGGTCGGCGACGCCGAGGCTCTGCGCACCATCGAACGGCTCACCCGCGGCTACCCCGACGGCGGCGCCTTCTTCGTCGAGCGCCTCTCCGAGGGAATCGGCACGATCGCCGCCGCCTTCTGGCCGAAGCCCGTCGTGGTCCGGATGTCGGACTTCAAGACGAACGAATACGCCAGTTTGATCGGGGGCAGCGCGTTCGAGCCGGTTGAGAGCAATCCGATGATCGGGTTCCGCGGCGCCTCGCGCTACGCGCACCCGGCCTACGCCGAGGGCTTCGCGCTGGAATGCCGTGCGATGAAACGGGTCCGCGAGGAGATGGGCCTGACCAACGTCGTCATCATGCTGCCGTTCGTGCGCCGGGTGACCGAGGCGGACCTGGTCCTGGCGACCATGGCCGAGCTCGGCCTGCAGCGCGGCCAGAACGGGCTCGAGGTGTACGCGATGTGCGAGATCCCGAACAACGTGATCCTGCTCGATCAGTTCGCCAAACGCTTCGACGGCTTCTCCATCGGCTCGAACGACCTGACCCAGCTCACCCTCGGCGTCGACCGCGACAGCGAGATCGTGGCCTTCGACTACGACGAGCGCGACGAGGGCGTCAAGGAGATGATCCGCCTCGCCGTGGAGGGCTGCCGCCGCAACGGGATTCACTCGGGGCTGTGTGGCCAGGCGCCCTCGGACTACCCGGACATGGCCGAGTTCCTGGTCCGCGCCGGCATCGACTCGATCAGCCTGAACCCCGACGTGGTGGTGAAGACCACCCGGCAGATCCTCGAGCTGGAGCGCCAGGCGGTGCCGCTGCAGTAACGGGGCCGGTCGCTGGGCCGAGCGTCACGCTGGCGTGGCGCTCGAACTCGAGCGTCACGCTAGCTCGGATCTCGGCGGCTACGGCTTGCGATACAGGGCCGCACCTGCGGTGATGCCCGCGCCGGCCGCGACGAACAGCACGCGGGCGCCCGTCGGGAAGTTCTCGGCCGCCGGCTGGAACGCCGCCGCCAGGGCGGCCGTGTGCATGCGGTGATCGGCTGCGACGCAGACCTTTTCGACCGGCACCCCGAGCAGGCGGCTCAGCGCCGCCCGGTACTCGGGCCGGGCCGGGGCGGCGACGATCACGTCGACGTCTTCCAGGCTCACGGATTGCGCCTGCAGGCACGCGCGCGCGGCCTCGGCGGCCGCCGCGGCGAACCGCTCGTCCATGTCGGCCGAGCGATTGAATCGCAACACGTTTCGCGCGTCGGCGAATCCGACCGTCGCCGAGAACGCCTCGGTGTCGTCGGTGTTCACCCAGGACACCCGGCTCAGGCCGGAGTCGTCGTCGGTCCAGCCGCACAGCAGGGCCGCGCCGGCGGCCGAGAACGCGAAGTGCTCGCTCATCCCGTGGCCCGGATCGGCGTCGCTGGCCACGACGAGCGCGCGGTTGATGCTGCGTGACCGCAAGAACCCGTCGACGATCTGCAGCCCGGTCAAGACCCCGCACGCCCCGTTGGCGATGTCGAACGAAAAGGTGCCATGCGCGCCGGCGTGCGGATCCTCCGGGTTGGCCCCGATGTCGTCCTGAATGAGCGCGGCCAGCGCCGGCTCCCCCAGGTTGCGGTCGCGGTAAATCCCGGCGTTGACAACCAGATCCAGGTCGTCGGGGTCACACCCGGCCCGGTGCAGGCAGTCCTTGGCGGCGGTTACCGCAAGATGCAGCGCGCTGTGCCGGCCCCGCAACCGCGGGTGCGCGACGTCGACTCGATCAATCACCGTGCCCATAGCGCTTCACCAAATCCTCATCCAGGGTCAACAGGACAACGCCGATCTCCAGGCCGGAGGCCAGCGCGAGCAGGGCGACCCGTTCCCCGGGCCGGATGTTCCCGGCCTCGAGCTCCTCGACCAGGGCCACCGTGTGGGTCGTCGACGCCGTGTTGCCGTAGCGGTCGACGGTGATCACCGCGTCGTGGCGCGGGCTGTCGCCGAACGTCTCCGACATGCGCGCCATGCCCTTGCGGATCGCCCGCGCCGAGGTCTGGTGGGTGATGACGTGGTCGATGTCGTGGATCGAAAGGCCCACCGCGTCAAGCACTTCGCTCAACAACAGCGGGGTGTTGGAGATCGCGGCCTTCTGAATGGCGCGAGAGTTGGTGAACATCCGCGCGCCCGGGTCGTGGCCCTCGGGATAGGCCAGGCAGAGCCGGCTGTAGTCGGCGACGGTGGTGAACCCGGCCAGGCCGATCCCGGCGGATCCCGCGGGGGCCCGCTCGAGCAGCAGCGCCGCGCCGGCGTCACCGAGGGTCAGGCAGGCGAGTTCCTTGCTCATGATGTTGCGGATGTGGCGGGCGGCGTTGTGGCTCAGCTGCGAGATGTATTCGCCGCTGACGACGAGCCCGCGTTCGACGATGCCCTGCCGGATCCAGTTGTTCAAAATCGTGACCCCGGTGAGCATCCCGGCGCACGCGTTGGACACGTCGAAGGTCATCGCCTGCGGCGCACCGATCGCGCGGGCCACCGCGCTGCTCATCGTCGGCTCAAGCCATTGGGTGAGCCCGCCGCGGAATTTCGTGATGCTGCAGCTGATCACCACGTCAAGCGCGGCGGGGTCCTGTTGCGCGGTGGCCAGGCAGTTCAGCGCCGCCGAGGTGGCGAGGCTGTAGGAGTCCTCGTCGCCCACCGACACGCGGCGCTCGCGGATCCCGGTGAGCCGCTCCAGGTCGATGTGCGTGTGGTGACGCGTGGTCGCCATCAATTCGTCCGTGGTGAGCCGGGTTTCGGGCAGCTGCCGGCCGGCGCCGGCCAGCCGGGCGACGAACGGGGCCGGGACGCCCTCCCCGGCGGTCTCCATCACGAGCCAGTGCCGAGCCATCGGCGCCACCTCCTTCATCGGCGAAACTTCATCGGCGAAACTTCATCGGCGAAACTTCAGGACCTCCGTCACCAGCCGCCGGGCGGTGGGCTCGACGTGGTGGCCGTTCGTCGCGGACTTGCCGACCCGGATCAGCAGCTGCGGCTGCCCGGCGGTCCCGGTGATCTGCGCGATGATGTGGCGGCTCATCGCCATTTCGGTCATGTGGGTCAGCGTGCAGGTGACCAGCCCGGCCACCGTGCACTCGAGCAGCACCGCCGACAGCGCCTCGCCGCAGCGCAGGACGTCCAGCCGGTCGTCCTCGTGGTGGGTTGACAGCACGACGATCTTCGAGTGGTCGCGATCGAGGGCGGCCCCTCGGTGGCCGCCGCCCGCCGGCGGGAAGGTCCGGGCCACGTCGACCTGGGCGGCCTCCGCACTCGACACCAGCGAGCTTTCCGGCACGTGGGTGGCATCCGACTCAAACGGTGAAGTCCACCAGCGTAATTCGGACAGGTAGGCCGAGTCGTTACGCCGCAGCTGCTCGGTTACCGCGGACGCCTCCGCCAGGGTCGGCCGGTCATTGTCGGCGACCACATCGAGCAGCACGTCGTGTGGATGGACCGCGAGGCGCAGCTGCGCCTCCACCACCGGCCAGCCGGCGGGAGCGGCGAACGGCAGCCGGTCGGTGCGCCGGTTATGGATCGCGGCGGCGCGCAGCCGCTGCGCCTCCGTCACGGTGTCGGCGGGCCGGAACTCGAGGGTGGCCAGGTGGTCCGGCTCGACGGGATCCGGGAGGCGCTCGGTGGAGCTGTCCCAGCCGGCGGCTTCCATGGCGACCCGAAGATGATCGAGGACCGCGCCGCAGCTCAGCGTCAGTTCGCGGCCGGAGCGGTCGGTGGCGTACATCAGCCGGCGGGGGTCGGCCCACAGCTGCAACCGCGCGCCCTCAACCACCCACCGCCACGGCTGGCTGTTGTGCAGCGACGGGGCCCGGCTCGCCAGCATCACGGCGTCGCGGATGACTTCGGATTCCGGCGCTTTCAACAGCATCTCAACCACTCCACTCACGTGTCTCGAACTGACCATAAGGAGCTGGTTCGCCGTGCTGACAGGGCCGTTGGTCCCCTACGACCGGGGCGTTCGACACCTGGGAGCGGGGCCTAAATCGCCCGGCACCAGGCGTCGAGGGCTGCGCGCGCCGAGTCCTCGACCGCCCCCGAGGTGTCGATCCGGTGGGCCGTGTCCCAGCCGGCGCGTTCGGCGGCCATCGCCGCGGCGATCTCGGGGGTCACCTCCGAATTGCCCGGCCGCCGGGTGGTGATTCGGCCGGCCGCCGTGTCGGCGGTCGACGCGCACATGAGTTCGACCGTCGCCGAATGCGTTTCGGAGGCGAGGTCACGGGCCCGCGCGCGCGTCGCGGGATCCCGCCAGGTGCCGTCGAGGATCACCGACTGCCCGTCGCCCAGCAGCGGACGCGCCCGCCGCAGCGCGGCCTCGTACACCGCCGCGACGTTGTCCGGGCTGTACAGTCCCTGATCCAGGACGCCGGCGTCGCCGGCGATCGCGCCGGAGTCCCGCAGTTCCCGGCGGACGTCGTCGGTCGAGATGACCTGGGCCCCAGTCCGTTCGGCGAGCGCGCGCGCGACGGTGGACTTGCCGGTGCCGGGGTTTCCGCCGACCAGGGCCAGGCGCACGGCACCGTCGCGCAGGTGTTCGTCGGCGATCGCGAGGTGCCGGGCGGCGTCGGCGGCGGCCTGCGGCTTGCCCTGCGACAGCCGCACGCAGTCGGTCTTCGCCCGAACTCCGGCGCGATAGGCCACGTAGAAGTGTGCGAGCGCCGGCGGCGCCGTCCGCGCCGAGTGCGCCGCGTAGCTTCGCAGGAAGTGCTCGCCGAGGTCCTTGCGGCCGAGGAACTCGAGGTCCATGGCGAGGAACGCGGCGTCGTCGACGCAGTCGACGTAGCGAAGGTTGTCGTCGAACTCCAGGCAATCCAGCAGCGCCGGTTCGTCCTGGCCGCAGAAGATGTCGTCGGCGAGCAGATCGCCGTGGCCGTCTACGACGAGCCCGTCCTCGATGCGGCGCCGGAACAGCGGTCCGCGGCCGGCGATGAATTCGGTGACGAGCCTTCGGATTCGCGACAGCGTCTCGGTGGGCAGGGTGCCCGCGTAGCGGTCGAGTTCCACCAGGTTGTCGCTCCAGCGTTTCTCGATCGCGCCGGCCTCGCCCTGCGCGTCGATCGCCGGGCCGCGCTCGGCGCGCTCGTGAAAGCGGGCCAGCACGGCCGCGATGGTGTCCAGCAGCGAGCGCACCGAGCCGTCCGCGTCGCGGCCGACGATGGACGCCAGCCGGTCCTCGTCGCGGTAGCGGCGCATCACGACGATCGGTTCGGCCGGGCCGCCGCCCGGGTCGGACAGGTGGGCGACCCCGAGATAGCTGTCGGGTGACAGGCGGCGGTTCAGCTCGACCTCGCGGCGGCACGCGTGCTCGCGCCGCTCCGGGGTGCGAAAGTCGAGAAAGTCGGTCAGCAGCGGCTTCTTGGCCTTGAACGCCCGGTCGCCGGCGAGCACCACCACGCCCGTGTGGGTTTCGTGCACAGCGACATAGGGCACGTAAGGCACGTCGGGCGCGGAGGGCACCGAATTATTGTGTCAAGCGTTCGGCCGCGCCACGATCACCGGCATCCGGACCGAGTGCACCACGGCGTTGCTGACCGAACCCAGCAGCGTCCGGGCGATGCCGCCACGGCCGTGACTGCCGACGACGACCAGTTGCGCCGCCTCGGATTTCTCGATCAACTGGCGGGCCGGCTGATCGCACACCAGAAGCCGGTGCACGGTGACGTCCGGATAGCGTTCCTGCCATCCGGCGAGCCGTTCGGCGAGGCTGCGCTCGGCTTCCGCCTTCACCACCTCCCAATCGAATCCGGGCAGCTCGAGCACCTGAACGTCGCTCCACGCGTACAGCGCGTTCAGGTCGACCCCCCGGCGGGATGCCTCGTCGAACGCGATGGCCGTCGCGAGCTCGGAGGCGGGCGAGCCGTCGATGCCCAACAGCACGGGCGCCTGCTGCGGGTGCGGCATCAACAGATCTTCGTCCCGGACGACGGCGACCGGGCACTTCGCGTGCCGGACGACGCCGGAACTTACCGAACCCAGCAACGCCCGGCCCAAAGCCCCGCGCCCGTTACTGCCGACGACGATCATCTCGGCCCCTTCGGACAGGTCGATCAGCGTCGGCACCGGCGGCGAGCACTTCAGTTCACTGGATATCGCGAGCTGCTGGTCGCCCTTGACGGCGTCCTCGGCGATCTTGACCGCCTGCTCGAGGACCTGCTGTCCGTCCTCCTCCTGCCACACCGTGACGCCGGCCGGCAGCGGTATCTGGGGAAACGTCGGCACGTAGGCGCTGTACATGTGGACGAGCTTCAGCGGCACGTTCCGCATCGCCGCGTCGCGGGCCGCCCAGCAGACGGCGGCGTTGGAGGCGCCCGACCCGTCGACTCCGACGACGATGCCGTGGCGGTTCGTGGATGTGGACATCATTCCTCCCATTCCTCCTACTTGAGTGAAAACGCTATTGGCCGAATGGAGGTCGAGCATGAGGCTTTAGTCCCCAAACCCATGGTCATCAGGCCCCGTTGACCGGGGCCGCGAAGTGGCATCGTCACAGGCGTGACCGAATGGGCTGCCACCGTCGACCGGCGCTACCACGATGCAGTGATCCTCGGGCTGGACAGCGTGATCACCGAGCCGGCGCCCGGTGTCGTCGAGGCGCGCGATTCGGCCGTCCCCCTGCTGCGGCGGCTGCGGGACGCCGGCGTCACGGCGGCCGTCTACTCGGCCGGCCGTGATTGCTTCGGAGCGCTGCGCGCGGCGGGGATCGGCGACCTCGTCGCCCTCGCTGTCGACGGGTCGTCGCCGACTGAAACCGCCGGGCGCCTCGGGGTGCGCCCCGTCCGGTGCGCGGTGATCGACCGCGACGAGGCCGGGGTCAAGGCCGCCGGAGACGGGGGCTTCGGCCTCGTGATCGGGGTCCAGCGCAACGGGCACGCCGCCGCGCTGTTGTCGTGTGGCGCCGACGCCGTGGTCGCCGACCTGGCCGGGATCACGGTGCGCCGCGGCGGCACGGCCATGTCGCGGATCGCCGACGCGCTGCGGGCCTACGGCCAGGTCACGGAGCTGGTGGCGAACCGGCGGCCGGTGGTCTTCCTCGACTTCGACGGCACGCTGTCCGACATCGTCGATCACCCGGAATCGGCGAAGCCCGTCGGGGGCGCCGACGCGGCGTTGCGCGCGCTGGCCGCGCAGTGTCCCGTTGTGGTGATCAGCGGCCGCGACGTCGCCGACGTCCGCGACCGGGTCAAGGTCGACGGCGTGTGGTATGCGGGCGGGCACGGCTATGAGGTGTTCGCGCCGGACGGCACCGCGCTGGAGAACGCCGCCGCCGAGGTCGCCGACACCGTGGCGCGGGCCGCCGGCCGATTGGCGGAGACGCTGCGGGATGTCTCCGCAATAACGGTGGAGCACAAGCGCTTTGCGGTGGCCGTTCACTACCGCACTGCCGACCCCCGCGACGCCGACCGGGCGATCGCGGCTGTCCGTGAGCTCGCCCGCACCGAGGGCCTCCGGATCACCCCCGGCCGCAAGGTCATCCAGCTGCGCCCGAGCATGGACGGCGACAAGGGCACGACGCTCGGTTGGCTACTGCAGCGCATCCTGGGCAGCGACGCCGACCCGGGCACCGTGTTGCCGATCTACATCGGCGACGACATTACCGACGAGGACGCCTTCGACGCCGTCCAATTCGACGGCGTGGGAATCGTGGTGCGCCACGACGAGGACGGCGACCGCCCGTCCGCCGCGCCGTTCAGCCTCGAAAACCCCACCGCGGTGGTCGAATTCGTCCGCCGGCTGGCCCTGGACCTGGAACAGACGGCGGCGACGCCGGGCGACGCGTGGGAACTCGTCTACGAGGGCTACGACCCGAAGTACGAGCGGCTGCGCGAGGCGCTGTGCACCGTCGGCAACGGCTACGTGGCCACCCGGGGTTGCGCGCCGGAGGCGGCCGACGCCGAGGCCCATTACCCGGGCACCTATGCCACCGGGGTGTACAACACGCTGGCCGACCGGGTCGCGGGCCGGATAATCGAGAACGAGAGCCTGGTCAACCTGCCCAACTGGCTCTCGCTGACGTTCCGGATCGACGGCGGTCCGTGGTTCCATGTCGATGAAGCCGAAATACTTTCCTACCGGCAGACATTCGACCTGCGTAACGCGACACTGAGCCGCAGCCTGCGATTCCGCGACGGCGCGGGCCGGATCACCTCGCTGACCCAGCAGCGGTTCGCGTCCATGCACCAGCCCCACCTGCTGGCCATGCGCACCACGCTGCACGCCGAGAACTGGTCCGGCGCGGCTGAATTCAGGTCGCTGCTGGACGGGGGCGTGCAAAACACGATGGTCGAGCGCTATCGGTCGCTGTCGGGCGCGCACCTCACCGCGACGGCGATCGACGAGATGGCGCCCGATTCGGTGCTGTTGCGTACCGAAACGTCGCAGTCGCGCATCGCGATCGCGGTCGCTGCCCGCACGACCGTGTGGCACGAAGAGGTCGGGGACGGCCGCGCCGACGCCCACTACGCCTTCGTCGCCGACGGCGACCGCGGCGGTCACGACGTGCGGGTCGAGCTCACCGAGGGGCAGTCGGTCACGTGCGAGAAGGTGGCGACGATCTTCACCGGCCGGGACACCGCCATATCCGAACCGGCCAGCGCCGCACAGCAATACCTCGGCGCCGCCGGCCGCTACGCCGACCTTCACCAACAGCACAGCCGGGCGTGGGCGCGGCTGTGGGAGCAATGCGACGTCGGCCTCTCGGACAGCACGCCCGCATTGCGGGTGCTGCGGCTGCATTTGGTGCACCTGCTGCAGACCCTTTCGCCGCACACCGCCGAACTGGACGCCGGAGTGCCGGCGCGCGGGCTGCACGGCGAGGCCTACCGCGGCCACGTCTTCTGGGACTCGCTGTTCGTCTCCCCCGTCCTGAGCCTGCGCCTGCCAAACGTGTCACGGTCGCTGCTGCTGTACCGCTACCGGCGCCTCCCCGAGGCGCGCCGCGCCGCGCGGCGGGCCGGCTATCTGGGCGCGATGTACCCGTGGCAATCGGGCAGCGACGGCCGTGAGGTGAGCCAGGAGGTGCACCTGAATCCGGAATCCGGCCACTGGAATCCGGACGCCAGCGCCCGCGCGCACCACGTCGGCCTGGCCGTCGCCTACAACGCCTGGCAGCACTACCAGGTGACCGGTGACCGCCAATTCCTCATCGACTACGGCGCCGAGATGCTGGTCGAGATCGCGCGCTTCTGGGTGGGCCTGGCGACCTTCGACGACACGCGGGACCGCTACACCATCCGGGGAATCATCGGCCCCGACGAGTTCCATTCGGGTTATCCGGGCAAGGAATACGACGGGGTCGACAACAACGCGTACACCAACGTGATGGCGGTCTGGGTGATCATGCGCGCGATGGACGCGCTGGACCTGCTGCCGCTGCGCGACCGGCTCGATCTGGTCGGGAAGGTCGACCTGACGGCCGAGGAGCTCGACCGGTGGGATCACGTGACACGGCGCATGTTCGTCCCCTTCCACGACGACGTGATCAGCCAGTTCGAGGGCTATTCCGAACTGGCCGAACTGGATTGGGACAGCTACCGGAAGCGATACGGGAACATCCAGCGGCTGGACCGCATCCTCGAAGCCGAGGACGACAGCGTGAACAACTACAAGGCGTCCAAGCAGGCCGACGCGCTGATGCTGTTTTACCTGTTGTCGTCGGAGGAGCTGCTGGCCCTGTTCGGCCGGCTCGGCTACCGCTTCGAGCCCGAGCAGATCCCGAAGACCATCGAGTACTACCTGTCGCGTACCTCGGACGGCTCGACGCTCAGCGCGATCGTGCACGCCTGGGTGCTCACCCGCGCCAATCGCCACCACGCCATGCGGTACTTCGTCCAGGTGCTGGGGTCCGACGTCGCCGACATCCAGGGCGGCACCACCGCGGAGGGGATCCATTTGGCCGCCATGGCCGGCAGCTTCGATCTGGTGCAGCGGTGTTTCACCGGGCTGGAAACGCGCGACGACCGTCTGGTGCTCGGCCCGCACTGGCCCGAGGCGCTCGGCGCCATCGAGTTCCCGTTCGTGTACCGCGGCCACCGGCTGCACCTACGGATCACCGGACGGACCGGGGATCTGACCTCCGAGGCCGGCAACGCCGGACCGATCATGGTCGAATGCCGCGGCCGCGTGCAGCATCTCCTGCCCGGGCAGAGCATCGAGGTCGCGTGAAGCCCTAATGCCCCGCAATGTGGGTCGAACGACCCTGCCGAAACGGCAGGTCGCGCAATAACCTCGGCGGATGGCGGCCCCGCCGCCAGATCGGGAGGAATCATGGACCAGACGCAAGCGCCGGCGAAGATCGTGGTAGGCATCGACGGCTCAGAGGCGGCCATCAACGCCGCGAAATGGGCGCTGACGGAGGCGATCGGCCGCAACATCGCGCTACGGCTGGTCCAAGCCGTGCCCGATCGATCCGGCGATTCGCCAAGCATGGAGGTCCAGTACGCGCAAGGGTCGCTGCGCGACGCCGATGCGGCGCTGCAGGCCATGGGCAAGCCGGTCACGGTCGAATGCGACATCGTGCGCGGGTCGCCGGAGGGCGTCCTGATCGACGAATCGCGAAGCGCTGCAATGGTTTGCGCGGGTTCCGTGGGAATCGGGCGCGTCGCCCGCAAGCTGCTGGGCTCGACCGTCGATGCCGTCGCCCGTAAGGCCCAATGCCCCGTCGCGATCGTTCGGGCCGACGGCCAGGAATCGGCCGCCGGATGGGTCGCCGTCGTCGTCGACGATTCGCCGGCCAACGACGCGGTGCTCGAGCTCGGCTTCCACGAGGCGCGCCTGCGCAAAGCACCGATCCTGGCGCTCGGGGTGTGGCGGTGGGGCCTGGGCGAGATCCCCTACCGTCAGCTCGAGCAG
Organism: Mycobacterium sp. NGS34; assembly: GCF_059812845.1. NCBI lineage: Bacteria > Bacillati > Actinomycetota > Actinomycetes > Mycobacteriales > Mycobacteriaceae > Mycobacterium > Mycobacterium sp. NGS34. Next base: position 731,406 of record NZ_JCALDM010000002.1, on the reverse strand, counting down.
CGGCTTGGCCAATGGGTGTCCCGCTATCCCGAAGTGCACGTCATGCCGGCCGCCGCGAGGCGCGGACCCGCCGAATTCCTCGCCCACACGCAGGAATCCGTCCAGCTGGCGGTGGTGGGCGGCGAGGACGCCGACAAGGTGGCGCAGATGGTCGGGCCGCCGGGGCAATCCGGCCTTGAAGGATGCTCGGTGCTGGTGGTGCGTGACTGACCGTCCTGACGTCAAACGGGTTTGTCGTCGTCGGTGTCGCGCAGGAATCGTTCGGGGTGGTGGAAGTTGTTGGTGCGGGGTTGGCCGCGGTCGAGGTGGGGCGGGGGAATCCATTCTGTTTCGCCGCGGGTGTTGGTGCGGGTGGTCCAGCCGTGTTCGGCGAGGCGGTTGTCGGGTCCGCAGGCCAGGGTGAGGTCGTCGATGTCGGTGCGGCGGGTGGTTTTCCAGCCGGTGACGTGGTGGACCTGGCTGTGATAGGCCGGGGCGTCGCAGCCTGGTTTGGTGCAGCCGCGATCGCGGGCATAGAGCATGATCCGCTGGGCGGGTGAGGCCAGGCGTTTGGTGTGGTAGAGCGCCAGCGGCTTGGCCCGGTCGAAGATGGCGAGGTAATGGTGGGCGTGGCCGGCCCAGCGGATGACATCGGACATCGGCACCAGGGTGCCGCCGGCGGTCAGGGCCTTGCCGGTGGCCGCCTCCAAATCCTGCAGGGTGGTGGTCGCGATGATCGATACCGGTAATCCGTTGTGCGTGCCTAGCTTTCCCGACGCGAACAGCCCGCGCATGGCGGCCAGCATGGCGTCGTGGTTGCGCTGGGCGCCGGTTCGGGTGTCGCGGCGCACCGCGTCTTCGTCGGGTGTCTCATCGACGACGGGGGTGTCGTCCTCGGGGTTGCACGCCCCTGGAGCGGCCAACTTGGCCAACATCGCCTCGATGGCCGCCCGCAATTCGGGAGTCACCAGCCCGCTGATCCGCGACATGCCGTCGAATTGCTGGGCGCCGAGGGTCAGTCCGCGCCTGCGCGCTCGTTGTTGGTCGCTGAATTCGCCGTCGGGGTTGAGCCAGTCCATGATCCGCTGGGCGTATGTGGCGAGCTCGTCGGGGCGGTAGTGGCGGGCCTTGTCGGCCAGGTCGGCCTCGGCGGCCTCCCGGGTGCCAAGGTCGATATCGGCAGGCAGGTGGGCGAAAAAGCTACGCATCACACGCACGTGCCCGTCGCCGATCAACCCCTCGCGTTGGGCGGTCGCGGTCGCGGCCAGCTGCGGGGCCAACGCCTCGCCGGTCAGCGCCCGGCGCTCGCCGAGGTCTTCGGCGTCCGCGATGCGCCGGCCCGCCTCGGCTTTGGTGATGCGCAGCCGATCGGCCAGCGCACCACGCAGCGTCCCGCCCAGTTCTTCGGCGCTGGCCTGCGCGCCGACCTGATTGATCAGCGTGTGCTGCGGGGCGCGCAGCCCGCGCGCCGCGGTTTCCAACTGTTCGAGGGCCCACAGTCCTTCCGGAGTGGTCAACACGTCAAACGACAAATCGCGCAGCCGTTTCAGGTTCCCCTTGAGATCGTCGAATACCTCGACGATCTCCTCACGACTGCCCGAACCCATACCCCAAGACTAGGAACACCCACCGACAAGAAACCCCGAATTGTGACCACTGAAACTAAAGTGGCACAAGGGATCTACGAAGATCCGGCGGCCCATTCCTTGGCGCGGTCAAGCTCGTCGAGCCCGAACACGGCGAGCTCGCCGGGCATCATCCACGCCACCGCGTGCATGACGTGGCCGACCCAGTCCTTGTCGGACACCACGGCTATCCGCTTGAAGTCCGAGTAGTGCGTGAAAAGCATGCCGAACCCGAGCTTGAGGTCCTCGGCGAACCCGCCGGGCCCGAAGCCCTCGTAGTCGGGCGCGATGACCTCCACGATCCGGATCTCGCCGTTTTGCAGCATCTTTTCCATCTCGGGCTTGAAGTGGCGCAGCTCGTTACCACGCAGCCGGCCCGACACGCGGATGCCGGTCACCCCTTCCGGCATGTCCTGCAGCTGTTCGATCATCGATTCTCCTCACGGACAACAATCACGGGAACCTTCGCCGATTGCGCCACGGCCGAGCCCACCGACCCGAGCAGCATCCCGGGGAACCCGCCGCGGCCGCGGCCGCCGACCACCACCAGCTGGGCCCGTTCGGACTCCTCGAGCAGCCAGTGGGATGGCTTGTCGCAGAAGAGCAATCGCTCGACATGGACATCCGGATACCGTTCCTGCCAGCCGGCCAGGCGTTCGGCGAGGATCTCCCGGCCCTCGCGCTCGCGTTCGTGCCAGTCCATTCCCAGCACCGGAAATACCGCGACGTCGCTCCAGACGTGCAGCGCGCGCAGCCCGACGCCGCGGCGCGAGGCCTCATCGAAGGCCAGGGCGGTCGCCGCTTCCGACGCGGGCGATCCGTCGATGCCCAGCAGCACCGGCGCGTCGGCGTCGACCGCGGCGTCGGAGTGGATCACCGCGACCGGACAGTGGGCGTAGTGCAGCAGTCCCGTCGTGACCGAGCCCAACAGCAGGCGCCCCATCGCGCCCAGGCCCTGGCTGCCGGCGACGATCATCCACGCGTCCTTGGACGCCTCGATCAACGCCGGCACAACGCCGGAATAGACCGTCTCGATGCGTGTTTCGGGTGGCGGTGCGCCCGCCAGGGCCGCGCTCAGCGTCTTGCGGGCCTGCTCGATGACGTGCCGCGCGTCGTCTCGCTGCCACTCCGGCATCTCGTCGTACAGCTGGCCCACCGGCCAGCCGACCACCACCGGCGCCACCGCGTGCATCAACGTGAGCGGCAGCTTGCGCATGATGGCCTCACGCGCCCCCCAGGCGACGGCGGCGTCGGATGCCGGCGAGCCGTCGACGGAGACCAAGACCCCGAATTTGTGTGTCACGCCGGACATTTCGCATCCTCGTCGTCGAAGTCGGGCAGCTCGATCTCGAGGTGCCGGACGGATCCGTACTCCGCCGGCTCGCACCGCCAGCCGAGGTCGAACACGACCATCAGCATCAGGTGGTTCTCGCTCAGCACGTCGGCGACGAAGTGCCCGATTCGCCGGGCCCGCGCGATCCGGGCCAGGTGTTTAAGCAGGGCCGTTCCCACGCCGAGCGAATGATCTTCGTGCGCGACCACAATCGCGAACTCGGCTGCCTTCGGGTGCTCGCGCACGACGGTGTAGTTGGCCACCCCAATCAGCCGGCCCGCGTCGAACGCCCCGAGCGCGTACCGGCCCGGGGCGGGTTTGGTCAGCTCGTCGACGACCTCGTCGAGCTGGACCGGCTGGAGCGTGAAGAAGCGGTAGTAGCGGTCGTGATCGCTGAGGTGTTGATGCAGATCCAGGACGGCCTCCGCGTCGCCGGCAACAAGCGGCCGCAACGACACGACGCGTCCGTCGAGCAGTTGGACCGTACCCGCGGCTTCCACCGCCCGATCGCTCATGACCCATGACGCTATTCGGATCTGGCGCCGCTCGGCAGGGCCGTTAGACCCCACCACGTTAGCCGTCGGTCAGCGGGGCGATCCAGTGGACGCGCGCGCCGCCCTCCGGCGGATTGGTGACCTCGCAGGTGCCGCCGAGTTGTTCAGCGCGATATTTCATATTGGCCAGCCCGCTGCTGCGCACGTTGTCGGCGGGGATGCCGCAGCCGTTGTCGCTGACGTCGAGGATGAACATGTCGGCGACGTCGACCTCGACCGTGAGCCGAGACGCCCCCGAGTGGCGAAGGGCGTTGCTGACCGCCTCCGTGGCGACCGCCTCGGCGTGCTCCGCGAGTTCGCCGCCGACCGCGGTCATGGGCCCGTGCAGGCGCATCGTGGTGACGATCTCCCGATTTTCGGTGAGGTCGGCAACCACCTGTTGGATCCGGTGCCGGAAGTCGGCGCCCTTTCCCAACGGCGACTTGAGCTGGAAGATCGTCGTTCGGATCTCCTCGATGATGGTCTGCAGATCGTCGAGGGTGCGGTTCAGCCGCTCGGCCACCTCCGGGGAACGGGCCCGTGCGAGCGTGCCCTGCAGGTCCATGCCGGTGGCGAACAGCCGCTGGATGACATGGTCGTGCAGGTCGTGGGCGATGCGCTCGCGCTCGGCGACGATGGTCAGCTGGCGCGAGTCGTCCCGCGCCGCCGCCAGGACCAGGGCGATCGCGGCGTGGGTGGCGAAGTCGCTGACCAGGTCGAGGTAGCTCTCGTCGAACGGTGCCGCCTCCGCGCCACGGGCGATCGCGATCACGCCGGCGACTTCGTCGTCGGTGCGCAGCGGCATCAGGATCGCGGGACGCTGCCCGACATCGGTGAAGGCCTGGATCGGGTAGCGCAACGACTCGGTGATCATCGGTTGGCCGGTTCGGAAGACCTCGCCGCTGGAGGAACCGTCCACCGGGACCTGGCGGCCCATCACGTCGTCGGCGTGCAGCCCCACCGCGGCGGACACCACCAGCGTGTCGGTCTCGTCATACGACAGGTCCGCGTCGGCCGGGACGAGCACGATCGCCTGTTCGGCGTCGGTAAGCCTGCGCGCGCTCTCGGCGATCAACTGCAGCGGGCGGCGGTGCGGCTCGGTGGTGGACAGCAGCGCGGTCGTGATCTCGCGGCTCGCCTCCATCCATTTGACCGACAGCCGCTCGCGCTCGAAGAGTTGGGCGTTGTCGATGCTGGCCGCGGCAGCGAACGCGAGCGCGCGGGCGGCCACCTCGTCGGACTCGGAGAACACCCGCGCCGGGTCGACGTGGGTCAGGTAGATGTTGCCGAAGACATTCCCGCGGATGGTGATGGGCACCGCGAGGAAGGCCCGCATCGGCGGGTGGTGCGCGGGGAACCCGGCGGCGGCCGGGTGGGTGCTCATGTCGTCCACGCGCAGGGCCGGCGTGTCGAGCAGCGACAGGCTCAGCAGGCCCTTTCCCACCGGCAGCGGCCCGATGCGTTCGACGGTGTCGGGGTCCATGCCCTCGTGGATGAACCTGAGCAGGGTGCCGTCCGGGTCGCGGATGGCCAGCGCACCGTAGGGGGCGGAGGTCAGCTCCCTTGCGGCGGCGATGACGCGGTGCAACGTCGCGTCGAGGTCATCGACGTTGGTGCCGATCTCGACGAAGACGCGCAGCAGGTGCTCCATTTGATCGCGCGCCGCCAGCAACTCGTCCAGCTGCGCGTGCATCCTGCTCACCAGCCCACGCTGGCCTAGCCCGGCTAACGCCGAGCTGCGTTCGTCGCCGCCGGCCACCCGACCTCATACCTCCACGACAACTTCCGCCAAGTGCCAGCTTGCGTCGGCAAAAACCGCGAACCATTCGCGCAACGCGAAGGTGCCGCCGCAAGCGTACCCCCAAGGAGTTCAGGCACCCAAGATAACGGCCATGGCCTGACCGAGGGCGCCCGTGGTCATCCGACGTGGTGCCCTATGGCCCTAGGTAGCTACGCAGTGCGTAGTGAAGGATTCTGAGCTTATGGACGACTGGGACTATGACGGCGGTCTGGGCCTGACGCAGCCTGCCGTCGGCGCCCAACGGTTAAGCGATGCGGAGGCGATACGTTTGCTGGCCACCGCCGAGTATGGGCGGGTCGTATTCACGCTCGGTGCGCTTCCGGCGATCCGTCCGGTCAATCACTTCTTGGACGATGGCCGGATCATCATCCGCACCCGCCTCACCTCGGCGATCTCCGCTGCCTTGCGGTCTAGGGCTAATTCAGTCGTCGCCTACGAGGCCGACAGCTTCGACCCGCAAACCCGGACCGGCTGGAGCGTCGTCGCGACGGGGCGGGTGTACACCATCACCGATCCCGACGAAGTCGCGCGCTACGAGCAACTGCTGCACCCGTGGGTAAACCAGGCGGACACCGTAATCGCGATCGAGCCCACGATCGTCAGCGGATTTCGCATCACCGCACCCGGGCCGTAGCTCCCGGCCGGTCAAGCCGGCTATTCCCGCGGGTCGTCCGTCGGCGTGGGCGGCCGCCCGGACCGTTGGTCCAGCTTGGAGGCGAACACGGCCGCCTGCGTCCGGCGTTCCATGCCCAGTTTTGCCAGCAACCGCGACACGTAGTTCTTCACCGTCTTCTCGGCAAGAAACATCCGGGCGGCGATCTGCCTGTTGGTCAAACCCTCACTGAGCAGCCCGAGCAGCGTTCGCTCCTGTTCGGTGAGCCCGGAGAGCGGGTCTTCGCGTTCCGTCGTCCCGCGAAGCTTTGCCATCAGCGCGGCGGCGGCGCGATTGTCCAGCAGGGATTTGCCGGCGCCGACCTCTTTGATCGCGTGGGCCAGCTCCATGCCTTTGATGTCCTTGACGACATAGCCGCTGGCGCCGGCCAGGATCGCCTCCAGCATCGCCTCGTCGGAGGTGAACGACGTCAGCATCAGGCACCGCAGATCCGGGTGGTCGGAGACCAGATCGCGGCACAATTCGATGCCGTTGCCGTCGGGAAGACGCACGTCAAGGACCGCGACGTCGGGCTGCAAGGCCGGTATGCGCGCCTTCGCCTCGGACACCGAACCGGCCTCGCCGACGATTTCCAGTTCGGGGTCCGACGCGAGCAGGTCGGCAAGACCGCGGCGGACGACCTCGTGGTCGTCGACGAGGAACACCTTGACCATTAAGAGCCCTTTCTGCAGCGACCGACTCTCAATATCGCACGTTTTCATTATCGGCCGCCTCACAAATGCTGTTGGTTGACGACCAACAGCGAGCAGTCGGCGTCCTGCAGCACCGCACTGCCGGCCGGCCCGACGAGCTCGCTGAGCTGCCGGCGGTCGCGGGCGCCGGCGATCACCAGCCCCACCGACCGGCGGTTGTAGGCGAGGAACTGGAGCAGGCCGCCGTGCACGGCCACCGATTCCACCCGCAGGTCCGGATACTGACGCGTCCAGCGGGCCAGCCGGCGATCCAGGTCGGCGAGGGCCCGGCGATCGCCCTCGGCCCCGCCAGGCCCCGTTTCGTCCGTCGGCCTTCGGCAGATGATCGCCCGGATGGCGGCGTTGCGCAGCCGCGCCTCCGCGGCGGCGGCGCCCAGCAGGACGCCGTTGTCGGGCGACCCGTCCAGCTCGACGACGATGCCGTCCGGGCGGTGGGGGTGGTCGTCGCGGGCGCGAATTATCGCCACCGGGCAGTGCGCCGACATCGCCACGGCCGCGGCGGTGGAACCCACCCGGCCCGGCCGGAAGTGACGCAAACCGACCGCGCCGACGCACACCATGGCCGCCGACGCCGACGCGCTGATCAGGCAGCCGATCGCCGGGCCGTGGGCCACCCGGGTTTCGATCTTCACCGGCTTGCCCGCGGCCTCGATTGCCTTGACCGCCTGGCGAATTGCCGCCTGGCCCGCGGAGGGCTCGCGCTCCTGCCCGGCCTGCTCGGTCGCGCAGACCAGGCGCAGGGCGGCATCGCGACTCACCGCCTCGTCGATCGCCCAGAGCGCCGCCCGTACCGCCGCCTTCGAGCCGTCGATGCCGACCACGATCGACTGCGGCGTAGCCAATTCGTTCACGGACTTTGCCTTAGTGGCGGACGACGAGCACGGAGCAGTCGGGGTAGCCCACGATCGGGTGGCAGTTCGGCGTGGACAGCCCGGCGATCTCGAGGGCGTCGGCGCTGCCGACGACGGCCAATTCGATTGCGCCGCCCTGTCGCTCACCGGTTTTCACCCCGGTGCCCGCGGCCACCGTCTGGACCTGCACGTCCGGATAGCGCCGGACCCAGCTGTTCAGTCGCCGATCGATCTGTCGCACGGTCGCGTGGCGGCGCCGCCCCTGCTCCATGGCCTGATGAACGACCTCGTCGTTGTCCGGCTCGTCGTTGAGCACGACGGCGATCACGCCAAGCTCGGTCGGCGACCCGTCGGGGTTGGTGCGGATGATCGCCACCGGGCATTGCGCTTCCGCGACCAACGCGGTGGCGGTCGGCCCCAGCAGGCCGTCGGACGCCCAGCCGCGCCTGGAGGTGCCCACGCAGATCAGCGCCGCGGCCCGCGATTCGTCGACCAGTACTTTGCCGGGATCGCCTGAGAGGATTGCCGTTTCGACCTCGACCGGCTTTTTCGCCTGTTGGATGGCGCACTCGGCCTGGGACAGCGCCATCTCGGCGCGCTCCAGTTCCCACTCGGAAAGCGGCCTCGCGTCCGGTTGCCCGTCCCGGCGCGGGACGACATAGACGAGGCGCATGGGCAGCTGACGGCTCAGGGCCTCATCGATCGTCCATTTGGCGGCGTTGACCGCGGCTTGTGATCCGTTGACGCCCACCACCACCGACTTGGCGTCCAACTCGTTCATGTCGCTCCTGAAACGTTCGAGTCCTCAAACTTCAGGCTATTGCCACGCCGCTCGTTTCAGAGGGGTCGTTAGGCCTTATCTGGGTTGCCGTTCGTCATCTGCGAGGTCGCACGGTTCCGCCGATTGGGCGAACAGCTTCTCCACGTCCGCGCGAAGGCAGGCGGCCGTGCCGGGTGTCATCAGCATCGCCGCCCCCGCCGCGATGCCCAGCCGAACGGACTTGACCAGCGGCCAGCCACGGGTGAGCCCGACCGCGATCGCCGCGACCATCGCATCGCCGGCCCCCACGCCGCTCCCGCCGGGCATCGGAATCGCCGAAAAGCGCTGGCTGGCATGCGCCGTCGCGAGGAGCGCGCCTTTCGATCCCAGGGACACCAGCACCGCTTCCGCGCGACCGCCGTCGACGAGTTCGTGTGCGGCGGCGAGTTGTTCGGCCTCGGTTTCCAGGGGGCGTCCGACGCATTCCCGCAGCTCGCGCACGCTGGCCTTGAGGAGGAACACGCCGGAGGAGACGTGCCGCAGGCCGCCGCCGGAGGTATCCAGGATCAGGCGCGCGCCGACGTGGCCGCACATGTCGGCGACCCGCTGGTAGAAGTCGGTGGTCACGCCCGGCGGCAGGCTGCCGCTGGCCACCACGTATTCGGCCGACTTCGCCGTCATCCGCAGCTGCTCGAGGCAGTGCGCCTGTTCGCGCAGCGTCAGTTGCGGCCCCGGCAGGACGAAGCGGTACTGCTTACCGCTGCTGTCCTCGTTGACCGTGAAGCTCTCGCGCGTGGCCGCCCCGATGGGGACTTGCCAGAACGGCACGCCCGCGTCGGCGAGCAGCCTCGCGATCAGGCCGCCGGTCGTGCCGCCCGCGGGGAAAACCGCCAGCACCGACCCGCCGAGCTCGTGCGCGATGTGCGCGACGTTGATGCCGCCACCGCCCGGGTCGTAACGGGTTTCGGCGCAGCGCAATTTGTCGGTCGGGCGCACGACGTCGACGCTCGTCGTGATGTCGAGCGCCGGGTTCATGGTCAGCGTGACGATTTGCGGTCGGCTCGCAGGCGGCCGTGAGGGCGTCTGCATGGTCGTTGACTCCGCTCGTTGTCGTCGGTTTATAGGCCGGGTCGGTTTACAGGCCGGTGGGGTAGGTTTCCGGGGTTTCGCCGGCGATCCACAGGCTTGTCACCTCGAGGGGTTCGAGCGCCGTGGTGGTGTCGATGTGGATCATCGCGTCGAATTGGTCGGCCGGACGCACGTGAAAGTAGTGACTTTGCCGTTCCGTTTCGGGCCGGTAGATCACGCCGATGGCGCGTCCGAGTCGAACCGTGCTGAGCGGGTCCGCGGCCGCGGGGCTGATGGCCGCGGACACCAAGAACGCGCCCCTGCCTGTCTCGTGCAGCAGTTCCTCGATGCTGCCGTTGAGCGCCGGGCGCACCGCCTTTCGCTCGGCAACGCCGCCCCACTCGCTGGCGGCGGTCACCGTGCCGGTATAGGTGCTGAACCCGATGAGACGCGAATCCTCGCCGTATCGCTGCCGGGCGAGTTGGCCGAGCGTGAGTTGCCCGTCCGCCCACACTTCGGTGGCCCGGGCGTCCCCGACGTGAGAGTTGTGCGCCCACACCACGATTCGGGCCGGCGGCCCATCCTGGTGGCGGTCCAGGTGATTCAACAGCGCATCGAGGGTCTGCGCCATGTGCTTGTCACGCAGGTTCCAGGAGTCGACCCGCCCGCTGAACATCGCGCGGTAGTACACCTCCGCGTTGCGCACCGTTTGCGCGTTCTGCTGCGCGTAGAACTGCTCGTCCTCGGCGAGCAGCCCGTCCCTGCGCGCGTAGGCCAGCGCGTTGCGCTGGATCTCCACCAGCTGCTCGATCGCCTGATTCTCGCAGGAAGGGCCGGCGCCGTACGCGGCCGCAAAGCCGTAGGCCTGACCGTCGTCGGCGGAGGCGTGGTCGAAGCAGGCGTAGCGCTCGCGTGCCCGCGCCGCCGCCCCCGGGTCGATCTTGTCGAGGTAGGCGATCACCTCGTGCATCGATCGGTGCAGGCTGTAGAGGTCCAGGCCGTAGAAGCCGGCCTGCCGCCGGCCATTCGACTCGTGGAGTTTGTTGTAGGCCCGCAACCAGTCGACGAAGTCGCACACGACGGTGTTGCGCCACATCCAGGCGGGGAAGCGTTCGAATCCGCTCAGCGCGTCGTCGGCGCTCCCATCGTCGCCCAGGCCGCGCACGTAGCGGTTGACCCGGTAGGCGTCGGGCCAGTCGGCCTCGGCGGCGACGGCGCAGAAACCCTTTTCCTCGATCAGCCACTTCGTGATGGCCGCCCGAGCCTCGTAGAACTCGTGGGTCCCGTGCGAGCTCTCGCCGATCAGCACGATCCGCGCGTCGCCAATCAGGGCCTCCAACGCTTCGCGCGGCGGGATCCCCTGCGGCGCATCGATGGCCGCCCCGCCGATAACCTCGGCCGGCGTCGGCGCCGCGGCCTGGTTTGTCGACGTCCCGGTAGTCGGGGTGGCGAGCAGCCGGCGAACCTCGTCGTCGGTGACCTGGCGGAAATCCCAGAACGATTCCCCCACCGCGTGGAACGGGGTGGGCATCGACGCGCAGACGACGTCGTCCACCTGGCCGGCGAGTTCTCGGCAGGTGGATTCGGGGGCCGCGGGCACGGCGACCACGATGACCGCGGGCTCGGCTTCGCGCAGCGCCTGCACGGCCGCGAACATGCTTGCGCCGGTGGCCAAACCGTCGTCGACGAGGATGACCGTCTTACCGGTGACGTCGAGGGGTGGGCGACCGTTGCGGTAGGCCGCCTCGCGCCGGACAAGCTCGCGGCCTTCGCGCTCGGCGACGGCGCGCAGCTCCTGCGGTGTCATCCGCAGTCCCCGCACGACGTCGTCGTTGAGCACGACACGACCCCCGCTCGCGAGCGCCCCCACCGCAAACTCTTCGTGACCGGGGGCGCCGAGTTTGCGCACGATGAAGGCGTCCAACGGGGCATTTAGCGCGGCCGCCACCTCCCAGGCGACGGGGATGCCGCCTCTGGCCAGGCCCAAGACGATGACATTCCGCCGGCCGCGGTAGGCGCCGAGCAGGCTCGCCAGCACCCGGCCGGCCTCGGCGCGGTCGCGGAACACGCGCCGCGGCGAGTGCCGGGTGACATCAGCCGCTCTGGTCATGGCCTCGACGCCGAACGGAAAGGGTGCTCATGCACGTCCCCTAGAACTCGACTTTGCGGTAGTGACGAGTCCATCCGACCAGTAGGTCGTTTCCCGCGGTAGGGACGGAAGTCCCGGCGTGGCGGGCCGTTCGTCGGCTCCATCCCGGTCAGTCGGAAAGCCGGGCCCGGGCGGCGATGTAGGCCATGACGCGATCGAGAATCAGGTCGTAGGTGTCGCCGTCCTCGACGAGACGGTCCAGCCCCTCGCGGCGAAGGAAGCCGTCGAGGCGCCGGTCCAGCGGCCAATCGGCGTAGGTGTCGTCGGCGTAGACCGAACGCAGGAACTGCCACGCGAGCGTGTCGACGTCACCGTCGGTCAGCATCGGCGGACCGCTTGGCAGAGAGGACATTTCAGTTCCCCTTAGCCTGGCCCACTATGGCCGCCTGCATCGCGGCGATCCGCGACCGGGCTTTCTCGTCCGCGGCCCGCTGCTCGGCAGCCGTGACGACGATCGCGTCCGGGCCCGGGAACACGGTCGCCCGTTCGTCGGTGTCCAGCCACCGAACCTGGAACGGCGGCTCGCCGTCCTTCGAGGGCACCTCGGTGATCAGCCCGCGCAGGTCCCGACGCCCGATGGTGCCGCCCTTGATCACCAGCCAGTCCCCGACTTCGGCCTTCATCGCCGGATCTCCAACACGTCGCTCATGGGCCGCCTCGGCGTCGGGCCGGGGGCCAACTCCCCCTCGGGTTCGATGCCGACCCGGATCAAGACTTGGGGCACCGCGGTGGGATCGGTCGTGAGCTCGGAAATGACGTCGCGACTGGACTGCAGCTCGGTGAGATGCGTGACCGGGCAGGTGGCCAGACCGGCCATCGTGCACTCCAGCAGGATCGCCGAAAGCGCCTCGCCGCAATTGAGCGCATCGACCCGCGCGTCCCCGGGTGTGGACAGCACCAGGATCTTCGCCTGGTCGTAGGTGCCGGCGGAACTGTGCTCGTCGGCCGGGTCGACGGGGAACCGGCGGTTGACGTCGACCCGCCGGGCGTCCGACTCCGAGGCCAGCGCGCTGTCGGGGATGCCCTCCGCCTCGCGCAACGGCGATGTCCACCAAAGCAATTCGTTCTGATAGGAATCGTCGTAGCGGCGCAGCGCGTCGGTGAGCCGGGACGCCTCGGCCAACCGCGGGCGCGCATCGTCGGTCAGCACGTCGAGCGTCACCAGCTCGTTGTCGAACGAGCTGCGCAGGACCGCTTCCAGCGACGGCCAGTGACTCGGCGCGCGAAACGGCAGCCGGTTGGTGCGGCGCCGCGGGATCGCGTCGGCGCGATCGCGCCGCGCCTGCGTCACGCAGTCCAGGGAAGCGAAGTCGGCCGAGGCGAGGTGGTCGAGGTTGTTGGGGTTGGGGAACTGGTCGACGTTGGTGTCCCAACCGGCCGCGGCCATCGCGACCCGAAAGTGATCGAGCGCGGCGCCGCAGCTGATGATCGCCTCGCGACCCGACCTGTCGGTCGCGGTGACGGTTCGGTGCGGGTCGACGAACAGGTCGACGCTTGTGCTGCCCGCCACCCACCGCCACGGCTGGATGTTGTGCAGCGAGGGAGCCCGGCACGCCAGCTCCACCGCACCGGTGATCACGCCGGTCTCCACCGTCGTTCGGGTCATCGCGCACGCTCACTTCCTGTCCCACATCGACCTTCAGGCATGCGCGCGTCGCGCCGCCAGGGTCCTTGGTCCCCGGGTGGGCGGCGCCGGGCCATTGATGACTTTCGTCTCTATTGCGCCGTCGCGGGCCGGGCAAACGATGAACATGCCCAGGCGACATAGCAGGCCACACCGCTAGGACCCCTCATGGATGTCATCCACAAGACCCCCGAAGACTGCGCCGTCCGCCCGAACTTCACCGACTACGAACATGCGCGCGGGCGATTTCACTGGTCCGACGTGCCGCCGTTGTGCGAGGGCATGGGACCCGGCGGCTGCAACATCGCCTACGCCGCCGTGGACCGGCACGCGGAGGGCCCCACCGCGACGCGCACGGCGTTGCGATTCGTCATCGACGGGGGCTGGGACGGCGCGATCACCACGCGCGACCTCAGCTACGCCGACCTCGGCCGGTTCACCAAACGATTCACCAGCGCGCTGCGCTCGCTCGGCATCGGCAAGGGCGACCGCGTGTTCACGATGATGAACCGCTCGCCCGAGCTCTACATCGCGATGCTGGGCGCGCTGCGCAACGGCAGCGTCGTTTCGCCGTTGTTCTCGGCTTTCGGGCCCGAGCCGATCGCGACCCGGGTGAACATCGGGCAGGCCGACGTTCTGGTCACCACCGCCGCGCTCTACCGGCGCAAGATCGCCAAGATCCGTGACCGGCTGCCGTCGGTGCGGCACATCTTCATCGTCGACCAGGACGAAACCGCCGATCCCCCACCCGGAACCCTCAACTTCTGGCACTGGCTGAACGCCGCCGACGAGAACGCGCCGATCGAGCCCACCACCGCCGACGACCCCTCGCTGCTGCACTTCACCAGCGGCACCACCGGCACACCCAAGGGCGCCATCCACGTGCACGGCGCGGTGGCGATGCACTATCTCACCGGCCTGTACGCGCTCGACCTGCATCCCGACGACACCTATTGGTGCACAGCGGATCCCGGCTGGGTGACGGGAACGTCCTACGGCATCATCAGCCCGCTGCTGCACGGGGTCACCTCGATCGTCGACGAGGCCGAGTTCGACGCCCAGCGCTGGTATCAGATCCTGCAGGACCAGGGCGTGTCGGTGTGGTACACCGCACCGACCGCGATCCGGATGCTGATCAAGGCGGGTCCGGAGCTGCCCGCGCAGTATCGCTTTCCGCGCCTGCGTTTCATCGCCAGCGTGGGCGAGCCGCTCAACCCCGAAGCCGTCTGGTGGGGAAAGCGGGTGCTGGGCTTGCCGATTCACGACAATTGGTGGCAGACCGAGACGGGCGGCATCATGATCGCCAACACGCCGGCGTTCGACATCAAGCCGGGATCCATGGGCCGGCCGCTGCCGGGCGTGGACGCATTCATCGTGCGCCACAACGACGACGGATCGACCACGGTCGTCGACGAACCCGACGTCGAGGGCGAGCTCGCGCTCAGGCCGGGCTGGCCGTCGATGTTCCGCGGCTACCTGGGCGCCGAGGAGCGCTACCGCAACGCCTTCGCCGACGGCCTCTACCTGAGCGGGGATCTCGCGAAGAAAGACGCCGACGGCTACTTCTGGTTCGTCGGGCGCAAAGACGACGTGATCAAGTCCGCGGGGCATCTGATCGGCCCGTTCGAGGTCGAAAGCGCGCTCACCGACCACCCGGCGGTCGCCGAGGCGGCGGTCATCGGCATCCCCGACCCGACGGTCGGCGAAATGGTGAAAGCCTTTGTCACGCTTAAGAACGGCGTGGTCGGCGACGAGGACCTGCGCCTGGAGCTGATCGGCCACGCGCGCAAGCGGCTGGGGGCCACCGTGGCGCCCAAGGAGCTCGAGTTCGTCGACGCGTTGCCGCACACGAGCAGCGGCAAGATCATGCGCCGGCTGCTGAAGGCCCGCGAACTGGGGCTGCCCGAGGGCGACACCTCCACCATCGAGAGACAACCCGACCACCACGCCGAGGGGGTGCCGTCATGAGTGACACAAAGCTGGCCCACGAACTGTTGTCGGATATGGTCCGGGTGCGCCGCATGGAGGAAAAGTGCGCGGAGCTGTACAGCGCGGCGAAGATTCGCGGGTTCCTGCACCTCTACGTCGGCGAGGAGGCCGTCGCCGCCGGGTCGCTGCGCGCGTTGGCCGACGATGACGCGGTGGTCGCGACGTACCGCGAGCACGCGCACGCGCTGCTGCGCGGCATCCCGATGACCTCGATCATGGCCGAGATGTTCGGCAAGCAGGAGGGCTGTTCGCGCGGCCGCGGCGGGTCGATGCACCTGTTCGACGCGTCCAAGCGGTTCTACGGCGGCAACGCGATCGTCGCCGGCGGCCTGCCGCTCGCGGTGGGCATCGCCCTGGCCGACGCCATGCTGCAGCAGAAGCGGGTGACGGCCTGCTACTTCGGTGACGGCGCGGTGGCCGAGGGCGCGTTTCACGAGTCGCTGAACATGGCCGCGCTGTGGCACCTGCCGGTCCTGTTCTGTTGCGAGAACAACCTTTACGCGATGGGCACCGCGCTGGAGCGGGCGCAGTCGCAGACTGACCTCACCGTAAAGGCGGCCTCGTATCGCGTGCCCACCATCGCCGTCGACGGGATGGACGTCGAGGCGTGCCACGTCGCCGCGCAGCAGGGCGTCGACCACGTCCGCGACACCGGCGGCCCGTTCTTCATCGAGTTCCGCACCTACCGGTTCCGGGCGCACTCGATGTTCGACCCGGAGCTGTACCGGGACAAGGGCGAGGTCGAACGCTGGCGCCAGCGCGACCCGATCCGGTCGTTCACCGACCGATGCCTGGGCGACGGCACGTTGTCCGCCGACGACGTTCGGCAGATCGAGGATTCGGCCGTCGCCGAGATCGAGGCCGCGGTGGCGTTCGCCGAGGCGGGAACGTGGGAGGACGTGGCGGATCTGGAACGCGACGTCCTCACCCCCACTGCGGAGGAGGCACGATGAAGACGGCGAAGACGACCTACCGGGCCGCCGTCCACGATGCGATTCGCGACGCGCTGCACGACGACCCGCGGGTGGTGCTGATGGGCGAGGACGTCGGCCGGTACGGCGGAACGTACGCCGCGTCCAAGGGCCTGCTGGACGAATTCGGGCCGGAGCGGGTGCGTGACACGCCGCTGTCGGAACTGGGCTTCGTCGGCATCGGAATCGGGGCCGCCCTGAACGGATTGCGGCCGATCGTCGAAGTCATGACGGTGAACTTCAGCCTGCTGGCGCTCGATCAGATCGTCAATACCGCTGCGGCCCTTCGCCATATGTCGGGCGGGCAGTTCTCGGTCCCAATCGTCGTGCGCATGGCCACGGGCGCCGGACGCCAGCTCGCCGCCCAGCATTCGCACAGCCTGGAGCCCTGGTACGCGCACATCCCCGGCATCCGGGTGCTGGCGCCGGCCACGGTCGAAGACGCTTACGGCATGCTGGGTCCGGCGCTGGCCGACCCGGACCCGGTGGTGATCTTCGAGCACGTCCAGCTCTACAACACCTCGTCGGACGTCGAGACCCTCGGCCCCACCGACATCTGTCGGGCGGCCATCCGGCGCGGCGGCACCGACGTCACCGTGGTGGCCTACGGCGGCTCGCTGTGGAAGGCGCTCGACGCGGCAAACGAGTTGTCGCTGGCCGGAATCGATTGCGAGGTAATCGATCTGCGGGTCCTGCGCCCGCTCGACGAGGACACCATCCTGGAATCGGTGCGCAAGACGCATCGGCTGGTCGTCATCGACGAGGCGTGGCGCAGCGGCAGCCTCGCGGCGGAGATCACCGCGCGAGTGGTGGAGGGCGCGTTCTACGACCTCGACGCCCCCATCGCGCGGGTGTGCAGCGCCGAGGTTCCGATGCCGTACGCGAAGCACCTGGAGCAGGCGGCGCTGCCCCAAACCGCTCAGATCGTGGCCGCGGTCCAGAACCTGTTCGGTGAGCCGCAGCAATGATCGAGTTCAAGATGCCCGCCCTGGGCGCCGACATGGACGAGGGCACGCTCAACGAGTGGCTGGTCAAGCCCGGCGACAAGGTGACGCGCGGCCAGATCGTCGCGGTCGTCGAAACCACCAAGGCGGCCGTGGAAATCGAATGCTGGCAGGAGGGCACGGTCGGCGAGCTGCTCGTCCCGGTCGGTGAAACCGTCCAAGTGGGAACCACTTTGGCGACGCTGCTGGCCGAGGGCGAGCGCGCCGAGAAGCGCAAGAAGCAGCGGGCCCCGGTGAGCGACGAGAAACCGGCGGCGGCACCGGCCACGGCGCCCGTCGCCGTCCCCGCCGCCGGTGCCCCACAGCATCGTCGGTGGGTGTCCCCCGCGGCTCGCCGCCTCGCGACGAGCCTGCACGTCGACATCGACGCGGTCAGCGGCACCGGTCCGCAGGGCGCCGTCATCATCAGCGACGTCGAGCACGCCGCCGCCAGCATCCAGCACGCCGCCGCGGTCCAGAAAGCGAAAGAACCCAAAGCCAGCGCGCCGGGCAAGAGCACGGCGGCCGACCGCGCGGCCGCGATGCGAAAGTCGATCGCCGCCGCGATGAGCCGGTCGAAGCGGGAGATCCCGCACTACTACCTCGCCGACGAGATCGTGCTGGAGAAGTCGCTGACGTGGCTGACCACCCGAAACGCGCAACGGTCCATCGACGAACGCGTGCTGCCGGCCGTCCTGCTGTTGAAGGCCGTCGGGCTGGCCGCGCAGCGGTTCGGAGAGTTCAACGGATTTTGGCGGGACGACGGGTTCGAGCCCGCGAACGGGGTCCATGTCGGCGTCGGGATCTCGCTGCGCGGCGGCGGCCTCGTCGCGCCGGCCATCCACGACGTCCCGGAGAAGAAGCTCGACGAATTGATGGACGACCTCACCGATCTGGTGGCGCGGGCGCGCTCCTTCTCGCTGCGCAGCTCGGAAATGTCGGACCCGACGATCACCGTCACCAACCTTGGCGACAAGGGCGTCGACACGGTCTTCGGCGTCATCTACCCACCCCAGGTGGCGATCGTCGGTTTCGGTCAGCCGGCCCAGCGGGTCTGCGTCATCGACGGCGGAATCCGGGTCGTCAGCACCGTCCAGGCGACGCTCGCCGCCGACCATCGCGCCAGCGACGGCCACCGGGGTGCGCTGTTCCTCACCGCGATCAACGAGCTGCTCCAGCAGCCCGACCTATTGGAGAAGTGAGTGCATATGACGACGACGAACGAAGACACCCGAGCGGCGGTCCTTTCCGTGCTGACCAGCATCGCCCCCGAGGTCGAGCCGGACGAGATCAGCGACGACGTGCTGCTGCGCGATCAGGTCGACCTCGATTCGATGGACTGGCTGAGCTTTCTGCGCGGCATCCACCGGCGGCTGCAGGTGGACATCCCCGAATCGGACTACGGATCGCTTCGGACGCTGGCCGACGTGGTCGGCTACGTCGAAAAGAACTCTTCTGGGTAGGCCTTTCGGCACCCGACCGGCCCCACCGCCCGGGACGAACGACCCTGGCCACCAGCCGGGGCGAGGCCTACCGTCGATGGTGAACCGAAACTCGGCAAGGAATTGGCGGCCATGAAGACGACGGTGGACACCCAGACCCTCAGAAAAGCGGTGCAGCTCGCCTGCCGGGCCCCGTCGGTGCACAACAGCCAGCCGTGGCGGTGGGTCGCCGAGGGCGGGGCCTTGCGGCTGTTCGTCGACCGCGACCGGACGGTGCCGGGCACGGACCGGTCCGGCCGGGAGGCGATCCTCAGCTGTGGCGCCGCCCTGGACCACCTTCGGGTCGCGATGCTCGCCTCGGGGTGGGGCGCGGAGGTCGAGCGGTTTCCCAATCCGAATGACCCCGACCATCTGGCGACCGTCGAATTCCATGCCGTCGAGCACGTCACGCGCGCGCAGCGCGACCGCGCCAACGCGATCCTGCATCGCCGGACCGACCGGCTGCCGATGGGCGAGCCCACGTACTGGGAGCTCTTCGAACCCGTGCTGCGCAGCACGGTCGACGAGGACCTGGTGACGCTCAACGTGCTCGGCGACCACGAGCGGCCCACGCTGGCCAAGGCCTCACAGCTCACCGAAGCGCTGCGCCGCGACGACGCGTCGTATCACGCCGAACTCGAATGGTGGACTTCGCCGTTCGCGGCGGACGAGGGCGTACCGCCCGGCGCGCTGTTGTCCGGCAAGGAAATTGGCCGCGTGGATGTGGCGCGGGAATTCCCGGCGCGCACCGAGCAGGATCGGCGTCCCGAGGTCGCGGTCGACTGGTCGAAGATTCTGGTGCTGTCCACCCCCGGGGACACCAGGGCGGACGTGCTGCGGTGCGGCGAGGCATTGTCGACCGTGCTGCTGGAATGCACGATGGCGTTCCTGGCGACCTGCACGCTGACCCACCTGATCGAGCTGGACGAAAGCCGCGACGTCGTGCGCGGCCTGCTGGACCACGACGGGCAGCCGCAGGTGCTGATCCGCGCCGGTATCGCGCCGCCCATGGAGGCCGTTCCGGCGCCGACGCCGAGGCGAGCGCCGAAGGACGTGCTGCGGATTCGCTAGCTACACTTACACGAACGGCCAAGCGGTTGAATGACTTTGACCTATCGCAGAAGGGTGGCTGATGTCCATAACCGATGACGGCGTGACGATCCTGCCGGAGCACGAATGCTGGGACCTGATGTCCGGCGTCGCCCTGGGACGGCTGGTCACCAGCGTCGACGGCCTGCCCGAGATCTTCCCCGTCAACTTCGTCGTCCAGCACAAGTCCATCCTGTTTCGCACCTCGGAGGGCACCAAGCTGGTCAGCACCGCGATCAACAACCGCGTGCTGTTCGAGGTCGACGAGCACAACGTCGCCGAGGGCTGGAGCGTGATCGTCAAGGGCAGGGCGCGTTCGCTGCGCACCGACGAACAGATCCAGGAAGCCGAACGCGCGCAGCTACTCCCTTGGCTGTCGTCCGAGAAGACGCATTACGTGCGGGTGCTGCCCGACGCGGTCACGGGGCGCCGCTTCCGGTTCGGCCCGCCGGTTCTGGGCAGCCGCGACCGCGCCTGAGTCATCTCACCAGCCGGTGACGGCGCGGTCGCGGCAGGAACTCCAGCGACAGCAAGACCAGCAGCGCGGCCGGGATGTGGTGGGCGCACAAGACCACGTAGCGCCGCTCGGCCACGCAATGGAACTTGTACAGGTAGCGATAAAGGGACTCGAGGCGGATCAACGGGTCCAGCAGGTGGATCAACCGGTACGCGGCCCGTTGCAGCGGCGTCGGGTCCGCGGCGTCGAAGATCTCCGGGAACGCGGCGAATGCCAGCGAAAGACGCAGCGCGCCATTAGCTTTCGCGTCGTTGATCATGTCCGCGCTGAGCCGCTCGTCGACACCGTTCGGGGCGTCGGGGCGGCGAAACGGGGCGTCGAGGCTGACCTCCAGTCCCGCGTCGGCGGTCGTGTACCGGTGAAATGCCACCACCCGCCCGGACCGATCGCGGGCGATCGCAAGTTTGATGCCGGGATAGCGGCCCTGCAGCGCACCGTCGAGGTTCATGCAGAACCCGCGTTCGGTGCGCGCGGCGCGGTGCGCGGCATACAGCACCTCGGTCAGCTCGGCGCTCAGTGCGCGATCGAGCTGTTGCTCGTCGACGATCTGCGTGGTGACCCCGCTGTTGCGGGTGCGCTGCACCGCCTGGCGCAGGTTGCGAAAGCGGCGCCCCGCCAACGTGAAGTGGGGGACGTCGACGACGACGTCGCGGCCGATCGGCACCGCGAGCATCGGCTGACCGACGACGTCGTTGCGCCATAGGCTCACGTGGCGCTCCCCGGCGGCCAGCACGATGACCTGCCATCCCCGGCTTCGGCACACCCGCACGAAATCGGCGACCAGCGCTTCGAATTGGTTGGCGTCACCGATCGGGTCGCCGCTGACGACCGCGAACCCGAGCCGGGTGCGGTATGCGATCGCCGCGGAGTTGTCGGCGTTGAAGTGGTAGCTCTTGCTCGAGTGCATGGCAAAGGGCGACAACGGATCCTCGCGGGTGGCGTCGACGAGCGGCCATACCCGGTCCAGCAGCTCCGGTTGTGGTCTGGCCGTCGTCGGCAGGACGAGCGCGAGCCCGCTGCCGGCGATGAGGAAGTTCCCGAGCGCGCCGTAGGAAAGGAAGTGCGCGGACAGGCCCGCGCCCACCGCGGCCGCGGCGATCGTCGCGTGTCCGGCGGTCACCGGCCGGCCGAGGAAGATGCCGCGCGCGACCAGGGCCGCCGCGGCCAGCAGCGCCACCGACCATCCGAACCGGCCCGGGGCGCCCGGATGTTCGCGCAGCTCCAGCAGCGCCAGCCAGCCCAGCGCACAGAGCAGAATTGCCGCGCTGCCGAGGCGGGCCGCCGCGAGATCACCTCGGAGCAGGACCCGTTCGCGGCCCCTCGCCTCGACGGCGCCGGCGATCAAGGGCTGGTCGGACACTCCTGGCCCCTTGAGCGCTTGGTGAGTTCGGCCAGCGTCATGCGCAGCACTTCCGGCACCGCCCGCGCGACCCGGGGTGTCAAACCGGTCCCGTGATCGGTGTCGGCGACTTCCACCGTGAGCAGAACCAGTTCGGCGGGTACCCGGCCGAGCGCCTGACCCAACGCGTGCGTGCGAACCACATCGACGCTGTGCGAACTCAATCCGTCACCGGCCGCGATGTCGCCGAGGCCGCACCGCCGGACCCGGCCCGGCCTCGGTGGCGTCCCGACCGCGGCGTCGATCACCACGGCGAGCGTGGCGCCCGACCACGCCTCGAGCAGGCCGGTCGGTTCCGCGATGTCGGTCACCACGCGAACCCCGGGCAGCGCCAACCGGTTCAACTCGGCAGCCGCGGCGACACCGACGCCGTCGTCGCCGCGATAGCGGTTGCCGAGGCCGATAACCACGATAGGTGCGGTCATCCCCGGTCGACCGTCAGCGTCAGGAAGTGCGCGGAACACGAGATGCACGGGTCGTAGCTGCGAATCAGCTGCTCGCACAACGCGGTCAGCGCGGCGTCGTCGAGGGCGAGGTTCCCGGAAACCAGGTTGGCCAGGTCGGCTTCGATGGCCGCCTGGTTCTGTGAGGTCGGCGGGATGAGCTCCGCCGCCGCGATCAGCCCGTCCTCGCCGATGCGGTAGCGGTGGTAGAGCAGGCCGCGGGGCGCCTCGCTGACCCCGTGGCCGACGCCGGCGCGCGCCGGGACGTCGACGAACGGGCGCGCCGGACGCTCGTACTCGTCGATGATCCGCAGGGCCTCTTCGATCGCGTAGACCACCTCGACGGAGCGGACGATGATGCTGCGGAACGGGTTTCGGCATTCGGCCGACAGCCCGGCCTGCGCGGCGGCCTGCGCCGCGACGGGGGAGAGCGCCGACGAGTTCAGCGAGTATCGCGCCAGGGGCCCGGTCAGATAGCGGCCGCCGTCGAGCGACGCGTGCAGGGCGGTGGAGTGCGGCACCTGCGACTCGACGACGTGGTCGGCGAAGTCGGCCACCGGAAACGGCGGCCCGGCGCTGCGCGCGATGGTTCCGTTCTCGATCGCATACCGGCCGGGCGCCGTGAGCGCCAGGAACTCGTGGTCCAGCTCGAGGTCGGGGAACTCGAAGCGTGACACCCACTCGACGGTCGCCAACGCGTTGTCCAGGGCGCGGCGCAGCTGCTCGGCGAGCGGCGCGAAGTCCGATCGCGTTGGCACCGAATAGAATCCGCCCAGCCGCACGTTGATCGGATGGATCGCCCGCCCGCCGACGAACTCCATCAGCTGGTTGCCCGCCTTCTTCAGCGACAACCCGCGCTCCACGACCTGCTTGTGGTCGCGCGCCATGCCGATGATGTCGGAGTAGCCGAGGAAATCCGGCGCGTGCAGCAGATAGACATGCAGGATGTGGCTGTGGATCCATTCGCCGCAGTACAGCAGGCGGCGCAGCGCGACGATCTCCTCGTCGACCTCGACGCCGCAGGCGTCTTCGATCGCGTTGCACGCGCTGACCTGATAGGCGACCGGGCAGATGCCGCAGACCCGGGCCGTCAGGTCGGGCGGCTCGGTGTGGGCGCGGCCGCGCAGGAACGCCTCGAAAAACCGCGGCGGCTCATAGATGTTCAGCTCGACGCTTTCCAGTCGCCCGTCCTTCAGCGCGACATGCAGCGCGCCTTCGCCCTCCACGCGCGTCAGCGTGCCCACGTTCAGGGTGCGGGCGCGCGGGTTCACCGCTTGCTCCGCTCGGCGTCGAAGGTGGCGACGTTGAAGGTCGAGAACACCCGGTCGACGTCGCCGCCGGACATGCCGTCGCGGCGCAGCAGCGGGATCAATGTCGCGGTCCGGGGCGCCGCCGACGGCCCGAAACAGCCGAAGCAGCCGCGATGGTGCCGGGGGCACAGCGCCCCGCAGCCGGCGTGGGTGACGGGGCCGAGGCACGGAATCCCCTCCGAAACAACGACGCACGTTACCCCGCGCAGCTTGCACTCGGTGCACACCGTCTTGGCCGGGAGCCGCGGTTTGCGCCCGATCAGCAGGGCCGCCAGGGTGTCGAGCAGCTGACCGCGGTCGATCGGGCAGCCCGGCAACTGGTAGTCGACCTTGACGTGCGCCGACGCCGGCGTCGAGGTCGCCAGCGTGTCGACGTACTCCGGTTTGGCGTAGACGACGGAGGCGAACTCGGCGACGTCGGCGAAGTTGCGCAGCGCCTGCACTCCCCCGGCCGTCGCGCACGCACCGATGGTCACGAGAACCTTTGACTGCTCGCGGATTTCGCGGATGCGCTGCTCGTCGTGGTGGGTTGTGACCGAGCCCTCGACCAGCGACACATCGTACGGTCCGCCGACCATCGCGCTGGAGGCCTCGGCAAACGTGGCGATCTGCACCTGGTCGGCCAGGGTGAGCAGCTCGTCCTCGCAGTCCAGCAGCGTGAGCTGACAGCCGTCGCAGGACGCGAACTTCCACACGGCCAGCGTGGCCTTGCTCATCTAAAGCTCCTTCACCGAAAGCAGCGGGCCCGCAACGTCGTAGCCGACGACGGGGCCGTCGCGGCACAGCAACAGCGGGCCGAGCTGGCAGTGACCGCACCAGCCGATTCCGCATTGCATGTTGCGCTCCAGTGAGACCCGAATATCCTGGGCGGCGACGCCTTTCGCCAGCAGCGCCTCGGCCCCGAACCGCAGCATGGGCTCGGGACCGCAGAGGAAGGCGGTGGTGCGCTCAGGATCGAGCGTGAGCCGGTGCAGCGGCTCGGTGACCATGCCGACCTCGCCGCGCCAGCCCTGGACCGGGACATCGACCGTGACGTGAAGTTCCAATTGCGATTCTTGGGACCACTTTTCGAGCTGGTCGACGTAGACGAAATCCGCCCGCGAGCGGGCGCCGGCGATGAGTATCACCTTGCCGTAGCGCGATCGCCCGGCCAGCGCGCCCAGCACCGCCGGACGCAACGGGCACAGACCCACGCCGCCGGCCACCATGACCAGGTCGCGGCCGGCCGCTTCTTCTAGCCCCCACGTGGTGCCGAAGGGACCCCGGACGCCGACGACGCTGCCGGGCTCGGCGTTGTGCAGCGCGCGGCTCACCGCCCCGACCGCGCGGATGGTGTGGGTGATCGAGCCGTCGGTCACGGTGGGGTCGCCGCTGATCGAGATCGCGGCCTCGCCCACGCCGAACGCGTAGAGCATCATGAACTCCCCGGGCTGCGGCGTCCGCAGGGATTCGCCGACGGGCTCCAGGCACAGCGTCGCCGAATCGGGGCTCTCCACGGTGCGGCTGCGCACCCGGTACGGCACCGGCGCCATGGCCGATGCCAGCTCGCCCCGTTCGGCCCGCTCACTCATCGCCGGCCATCTTGTTCATCTCCGCGGTGATGTCGATTCCGGTGGGGCACCAGGCGATGCACCGGCCGCAGCCGACGCAACCCGACGTGCCGAACTGGTCGTGCCAGGTGCTCAGCTTGTGGGTCAACCAGTGCCGGTAGCGCGAGGCGCCGGACTGGCGCACGCTGCCGCCGCCGTGCACGTAGGTGAAGTCGAACTCGAAGCACGACGCCCAGTGGCGCCACCGCTCGGCGTGATCGCCGGTGAGGTCGCTGACGTCCTCGGTGGTGGTGCAAAAACAGGTCGGGCACACCATCGTGCAGTTGCCGCACGTCAGGCAGCGGCTGGCCACCTCGTCCCACTGCGGTGATTCGCGTGAGGCGATGAGCAGCTCGCGCAGGTCCGTGTCCGGCATCCGGCGGCCCATGTGATGCGCCGCTTCCTCGACATCGGCACGCGCGGAAGCGATTTCGTCGTCGCCGGCCGCCCGGTGCGCCACCGCGGCGAGCACGTCGGCGCCCTCCTCGCTGCCGACGTCGACGAGGTACGACGGCGCGTCCCCGCCGAGGCGCTCCGTCAGGGCCAGGTCGTAGCCAGGTCCGGCCGCGGGGCCGGTGCCCATCGACGCGCAGAAGCACAGCCCGCCGGGCTCGGTGCAATTCACCGCGACCACGAAGGCCCGCCGGCGGCGGCCCACGAAGGAACTGTCCGGGTACTCGGAGCGGCCGAGCACCCCGCCGAGAGTCGCGATCGCGGCCAGGTCACACCCGCGCACCCCGAGGAACGCGTAAGCCGGAACCGGGTCGTCGGGCAGGGCCTCGCCGGCCCCGTCCCGGGTGCCGGCCCACAGCCGCTGCCGCGGGGGATGCAGGAATTGTTTCCACGACTGAGGCCCGGCCGAGTGCCCGAACGCGGCGTCGTCGTCGCGGCGGCGCACCCGATAATGCCCCGGCCCGACGTCGACGCCCCAGCCGCGCGGCAGGTCGTCCGCGGACTGCAGTTCCGCCAGCACGATCGCGTTGTCCCGCAACGTCGGCCCGACCACGCGGTAGCCCCGCTCGATCAGCACCTCGACCAACCGGTGCAGCCCGGCCACGTCGAACGACGCGACCTGATGGTGTTCGCCGTCTCCGCTCACCGACACATCATCCATGCAAATCCGTCCCAAAGGGGCCGCGCTGCTTGCCTTCTTTATTCGTTCACCCAGTCGACGAAATCGGTTAGTTCGCGCCGCGGCGTCGCGGGCAGCGGGTCGGCGTTGATGGGCGCCCAGCCCACCCGAAGCAACATCTGCGGGTAGTTGCCGCCGCCGAAGATGTCGGAGCGAACCAGCTCGCGGGTGTCGGCGATCTCCAGTGGCTCGGTGACCGGGCAACTGGCCAGCCCCATCGACGTCGCGGTCAGGAGCACGACGCTGGTGGCCTCGCCGGCACGCAGCCGCGCCAGCCGGTCGTCGGCCCGCGTGCCCAGCGCGAGCACCACGGCGTTGTCCTCCGCGGACGACGCTTCGGGTGCCTGGTGCAGGGTGGGGCCGGCGAAGAACCGGCCCGGGATCTTCGCCGCGGGGTCCGAGGCCGGCGTGCTGTGCGCGGGAACGCCCGCCACCGACGCGTAGCGCCCGCTCCACGCCGTCAGCTCGGCGAGGTAGTCGCGATTGAAGTGCTCCGCAACGGATTCGGCGACGATCTCGTTCAGCTTGTCGAGGTCCTCGACCTGGCACAGCGTCACGCCGTTGCGGGCGGCCCGCGCGGCCATCAGGGCGATGTCCCCGACCGGCACCGGCCACGAGCTGTAGTGGCGACGGTCGGTGCGGCGCCGCGGTATCGCCGCGGCGAGCGCGATGTCGACGGCGTCGGCGGGGTACGGCGACAACTCGATCGCGGCAAGGTGATTGGGGTCGTCCGGATTCGGCAGCCGGGTCACCTTGGAAAGCCACCCGACGGCGGCGAAGGCGGTGACGCAGTGATGCAGCGCCGTGCCGCAACTCAAGATCAGGTCCCGGCCGTCCGGGTCGGTGTTGGGCAGTTGGCGTTCCGCGTCCGCGTACAGGTGCAGGCTGGTGTCGTCGACCCGCCACCGCCACGGTTGCGTGTTGTGCACCGAGGGTGCGCGGCCCGCCAGGGTCAGGACAGTCCGGACTGTGCCGGCGTCCGGAAAGCGCGCGTTCATCACTCTGGTTCCCTTCGGTAAAGCTTCGTCACGTCCACGATGGCGTAATTACGTGGGGCGATGCGAGAGCAGGACGGCACTAGGCAAAAGGACTTTGGGCCAATTGCGGAGCTCGACATGACAAGTCCTAGGCCGCGATAACGGCCACGTCGACGGATAACTGGTCACCGACCGTGCGGGCCGCCGCCCAGTCGCCGATGCGGACCGCCCGTTCGAGATCGTGTGCCAGCGGGCTGTGGGCGCCCAGCTCGGCGAGCCAGGCCGAGACGACGTGCGCGATCTCGTGACCCGGCACCGCGACGGCGCGACCCTCGTGCAGGCGATCTGAGACCCGATACAAACGATCCCTCATGGTTGCCCCCTAGATCGGCCTAGGGTTTCATCCGACCACCGCGTCGAATGCGGCCCGTAGGGCCGAATGGACCTCGATGGGAGTGCTTCGGTCCCTTGGTCACACGGGGCTCGTCGGGGCCGGCCGGCCCCGCGCCGCCAGCGCGCCCGCGAGCGACGTGCCGGCGATCGTCAGCAAGGCGCCGAACATCAACGCCGAGGCTTCGCCCGGGACGAGAAGGTGTTGCTCGGTGCCGATGGTGGCCGCGGCCACCGGCACGCCCAGCTGCGCGGCGGCCAGCGCCGCGAGCGTCAGCGGCTGTCCGAGCAGCCTTCCCACGCAGTGCGCCAGCACGGCACCCAGCCCCAGGCCGAGCCCCAGCACGATGAGCTTCGGGTGCGCGCCCAACTCGCGCACCTGCAGCGAGGCGCCCAGCCAGACGAAGAACAGCGGGCTGAAAAACCCCTCGGTGATGCCGAACAGCTGGCGCGCCAGCCGTCGCGGTTCGCCCACCATCGCGATCACCAGACCCAACGCGAAGCCCGCCAGCATGATCGACACATGCGTGCTGGAGGCCAGCGCCGCCAGCGCGAACAGCACGACCAGGTTGGTTCGCAATTCCAGTGCGAAGCGCTGCTTTTCGGAGTACTTGTGCAGGCGCCGACGCCAGCCCTTGCGGTCGGCCACGTGCAGGACGACGAACATCACCACCGCGCAGGCCGCGACCGCAAGCCCACCGAGCGCCGCGATCGGCGCCCGTCGCAAGTCAATCACCAACGGCAGCAACACAATACTCGCGGCGTCGGCGATCGCGATCTGCACGGTCACCGACAACACGTCGGGCCCCTGCAATCGCAGCGAGTCGATCACCGGCAGCGCCAGCGCCGCCGACGAGGACGCCATGAGCACCGCGTAGAGCGCGGCGTGGCCGGTGCCGAACGCCTCGCCCAGCCCCACACCGAGCACCGCCGCGGCCGCGCCGATCACGACCGCGCGCAGCAGGGCCCGCGGCGCCGCCGAACGCAGCGCGGGGTCGCGGACCGGGACGTGGGTGCCCACGACGAACATCACCAGCGCGAAGCCGATGTTCGCGAGCAACTGCAGGGTCGGGTTGGTGTCGTCGATGACGCCAAAGCCGGTCTTGCCGACGACGAGCCCCGCGGCCAGCTCGCCGATGATGACCGGGATTCGCAGCCGCGGCACGGACGCCAGCAGCGGGCCGGCGAAGCCGATCGCGGTCAGCAGCGCCAGGGTGTGAAAGCCGAATGTGCTCACGAGAAGTCGCAGCCGGGGTTGGCCGCGCTGTCGGAGGTGGGGGCGCCCGACGGATCTATGTACGTCACATCGAGGACCAGCGGCGTCGTCCCGAGGTTGCGGGCGAGGTGAACGTGCTCCGGGCCCGTGGGGTCGGTGATGGCGGCCCCTGGGCCGTAGACCCCGTCTTCGCGGCAGTCCGAGCCGTAGTGGGTCAGCACGCCGGACTTGATGACGCCGTAAATCTCACCTTGGTGGGTGTGCCAGCCGGTGCTCCCGTTCGGCGCGACCGTGATCTCGCTGACGATGTAGTCCCTGCCGTCAACGGTTTGCTTCGACAGGGTCACCGCGGTGACCCCGATGGGCGGCGTTGCGTGTGCCGTCGCTGGGACCACGCCGGCGACGCACATCCCCATCGCAATTGCCGATGCCAAACGGTTCACTGCGTTCCTTCCGGTCGCCGGCGCGGCGATTGCCTGGATCGCGTCATCCTAATGAGTCTCTCTTCCGGAACCGGCGTCGTTGGCAGAAGATGGCTTATGCGCAGGAAGGGGCACGCCATGTTTCTCCTAACAACCTCGATTCGGCGCCGGGTCGTCGTCGGTGCGATCGGCGCCGGCGCTATCACCGGCACACTGCTGTTCGCGACCGCGGGCACCGCCGCGGCCGATCCGCCGCCACGGCCGGCCAACTGCACCGCGGGGGACGTGGCGGGTGTCGCGGCCGGTGTCGCGGCATCGCTGTCGACCTATTTGTTCACGCACCCGGACGTCAATGGGTTCTACACCGGACTTCAGGATCGGCCTAAAGACCTGATCCGCGACGACGTGCAGAACTACTTCGGCGCCAACCCGCAAGAGCAGGCCGATCTGGAGAACATCCGTCAGCCGCTGGTCGACATCAGGCAGCGTTGCCAGTGGACTCCGCTGGTCGGCGAGGCCGGCGCCACGCCTTAGGAAGGAGGTCGCGATGAATCTGTGTGCGCGGTCTTTCATCGCCGCGGGGGTCACCGTGTTGGCCCTCACCGCGATCCCGGAAATCTATGCCGTCGTGCAGCCGTCCGGCGTGGCCAACGCCGACGTCTGCGCCAGCGTCGGGCGGCGCGTCTCGGTGAGTGGGTGCACCGACGTCGCCGACACCGTCAACAGCTACGCCCCGCCGCCGGGCGCCTATGCGCCACTGCCGCAAGACTTCACGCCGAACGTGAGTGTCTGCGCGGGGGTGGGCCGGCGGATCCACGTGAGCGGCTGCACCTAAGGCGCGGCGACACTAGTCCTCGGATTTGTCGACATCGTCGGACTCATCGGAGTCGTCCGATTTATCGGAGTCCTCCGACTTATCCGCTTCGTCGGACTTATCGGAGTCCTCGGACTCATCGGAGTCATTTGACTTCTCGGAGTCGTCGGACTTATCCGAGTCCTTCGACTTATCGGAGTCCTCCGACTTATCCGAGTCCTCGGACTGCTCCGCTTCGTCGGCCTTGTCGGCGTACTTGGTCAGAAGCCCGGCTAGCTTCCGGGCCTCCTCGGGTGCCAACAAATCTTCGAACAACTGCTTGTCGCCGTCAGAGATGCGCTCAAGGCAAACCGCGTTGCTCTTGACGCTGACATCCCACCGGCCTTCGTCCTGACGAGCCATGCGGTTCGGTTACCCATTTCTGCGGCCGGGCAACGGCTTGCCTCCGTGATAGGCGGCGACGGGTCAACTGTGCAGCGCGCGGTCGGCCAGGGCAGCGATCGCCGGCGCCAGCAGCCGGGAGTATTCGAGCGTCAGGTGGCCCGCGTCGACGTAGACCAGGGTGTTGCCGATGACGACGGGGCAGCGCTTCGCGGTGCAGAACAGCTCGGACAGGTCGGCGTACTGCCCGCCACCGGCCTTCACGGCGGCGGCCTCGGCCGCCATCCCGGGCCGGTCGAACGCGTACGACATGGGCGGCGAGCAGGCCGTCGCGTCATCGAGGTGCTCGGACAGGCAGCCCGGCACCGAGGTCGTCAGGTGCGGGAGCGGCCCGAGCACCAGCACCTTGGCGCCGGTTTCGCGCAGTTGGCGCACCAGACGGGTCAGGCCGTCGTTCCACGCCGGATCGTATGAGGAGAATCCCGACCGGAACCCGTTGCTCTGGGTGGCCGTGTATCCCCGAAACACGCTCACCATGACGAGCGCCGGGTGCTCGGCGCGTAACCGGTCCATGATCTGGCCGCGCCATTGGCCGCATTTCTGAATGTATTCGACCACTCGACTGGCGATCGGGTTAGGGGCGATCGGCAGGTCCATCATCGGGCAGGCCGCCTTGGCCATGGCCTCGAGCCGCCAGGGCCACTGCGTACCGATCTGCTGGAACGCCGGAATCCACATCGAGGAATGCGAGTCGCCGATCATGGCCACCGTCGTCTTGGAGGCGGTATCGCCCATCGCGCACTCGGGCTGTCCGCCTTGCAAAGGTGCCCGCAGGCAGCCGTTGAACAACATGGCCCCGACTTCGCCTCCCGCGTCGGCAATCGACGGGTTCAGGTTCGACGGCACGGCTCTCATGTCGGCCGATGCCGCGACCCCGGCCTGTACCTGCGAGAACACGTTCTGCACCGCCGCGTCGTAAGCCTCTAGGTTGTCTCCGGTCGGGGCGGGCGCGGCAGTGATCGTCAGCGGCGCGGCCTGCGCGCCGTGCGCGACCGCGACGGGCATCGGCATCGACGACACCCACATCAGCAATGCCACGCCCACACAGGCCGCCGCCGACGTGGCGACACCTCCAACCGCCAAACTTTTCATCGGAGACTTGCGCAGGACAGCGGCGTATCGCAACGGATTCTCGATCAGCCGCAGGGTCAGCCAACCGAGTGCGCCGGAGACGACGACCGCCGCGACGAACTTGCCGAACAACCCCAGCGGGTGGCCCAGCAGTATCGGCGCGAACACCAGCACCGGCCAGTGCCACAGATACCACGAGTAAGACAGCCGTCCGATCCACCGCATCGGTGACCATCCCAGGACGCGGCCGGCGCCCTGCGACGGCGTCGAACAGCCGGCGCCGAGCACCAGCGCGGTACCCAGCACGGGCAACAGCGCGGCGGTGCCCGGATAGGGGACCTCCGGTGTCAAGAAGACGCAGGCCCATAGGACCACGGCCATCCCAGCCCATCCCGTGATCACCGCGGCTCGCGCCGGGAGCCGGCGCCAGTACTCGGCCGTGAGGGCCACCAGGGCGCCGACGGCCAGCTGCCAGGCCCTCGTGAACAGCGAGAAGTACGCCGCCAGCGGCATCACGTAGGTGATCAGCAGCGACACCGCGAACGACACAGCCGCGATCACCGAAACCAGCACCACGTACGGGCTTCTCGACGGAGCTTTCGCGGGCGTCGCGTCGGTCTTGGCGCGCCGACGCAAGCGTCGGATCAGCCACGCCGTGCCGACGATCATGGGGGGCCACAACAGATAAAACTGTTCCTCCACGCCCAAAGTCCAGAAGTGCTGGAACGGCGAGGGCGTGCCGCCGGCGAAATAGTCGACCTGCTGGACGATGAACCAGAAGTTCGGGACGTACAACGCGCAAGCGATGGCGTCCTTCAAGGCGCTTTGGGCCTGCACCACGGGCAGCAAGACGGCCGCGGCGATCGCCGTGACGACGCCGATCGTGGCCGATACCGGCAGCAGCCGGCGGGCGCGCGCCCCATAGAACTTGCGCAGCCCGATCGTGCCGGTGGTGCTCACCTGGCGCCAGAGCTGCCCGGTGATGACGAAACCGGAGATCTCGAAGAAGATGTCGGGGCCGACGAAGCCACCGCTGACGCCGGGCATGGAGATGTGGAAGCCGAGGATCGCCAACAGCGTGAAGCCGCGCAAGCCCTCGATGTCGTCGCGGAATCCGGGCTCCGCCTTGCGCTGGGCCGATGCCCCTTGAGCAGGGCTAATGGCGCCTCGAGCGGGGCTCACGGTGTCGGCGGGGCGCACGGTCACGCCGCTAATGGTCCCAGAGGTGTCCCCGTCGGGCAGGAAAATGGCCCGCGGAGTCGCTCCGAGGGCCATTTCCGCTAGTAGCTGTCAAATGGACTTGGTCACACGCCGAGGTAGTGGAGTGAACGCCACGAAGCCTGGTTGCGCTAGCTGGCGGCGCCCCAAACCAGCAGTGACTGCGGATCTGCGGGGTCCACCTTGACGTTGATCCGAGCCCCCTCGGAGATTCCGTTGAGGGTTACATCGTGCATCGACTGCGATACCCGCACCTGGTAGTCAGCACCGCTAGCCGGATGCACTGTGAGCTCGAAATCGATTTGGTGCCCACCGCCGAGCTGAGTGCCCGTCTCACGCATCGAGTTCACCGTGGCCGGCGTCAGCACACCTGACTGGTTCAGCCTCATGATCTTGTCGCGCGTGGCCGCCTGGCCCACCGGGTTCATCGCCTGCATGGCGGTGCCCTTCAGCTTGTCCATAAATCCCATGTCGCCTGCTCCTTATCTCGGGAAGCCTGTTCGTTCCTTGCGGTACGACTAGACACGGCTCGCGCAGCTACCGATCACAACATGACCCCGAGCACGACCGGCGTCATGGCCTTCGCGATCACATCATCGGGGGGAACGGCAGCAGCCAGATCACCGAAGGATCGACCGACCCCCGGTACTGCGGGCAATAGGCCGCCACCGATGCACCGACGAAAAACCCGGCCTCCCGCCTCGACGAGATGTCCAGCTTCGGGTCGTTCATCAGCTTGAGCGCAATGACGCTTGAGTCTTGGCCCTTGTCGAGGGCGGCGCACACTCCATGGCCGTGCGCGATCACGGTGTCGCGGTTGTCGGTGTTGATCCCGTAGTTCGACAGCACCCCGATGAAGGCATCGTCGCCGGGGTCGGCCGAGGCCAACGGTGCGGCAACAAGCGCGGTGGCGGACAGCGGCACCGCGCAGACCTTCCACCACTTCACGGGACCGGCGTTCATGCGGGTCGTGGCCTC
Organism: Mycobacterium sp. NGS34; assembly: GCF_059812845.1. Taxonomy (NCBI): domain Bacteria; kingdom Bacillati; phylum Actinomycetota; class Actinomycetes; order Mycobacteriales; family Mycobacteriaceae; genus Mycobacterium; species Mycobacterium sp. NGS34. The sequence goes on along the minus strand of NZ_JCALDM010000002.1, from coordinate 697,888 downwards.
CTGTCGGTTACGAGTCCGGAATCAGCGGGCCCAGTGGGATGGGCGGGGCGTCAACGATCCCCGGCGGGAGGTCTGGCCCCGGCGGCTTCGAGGGTCGCGTCGGGCGCGTGGGCGTGGGCGCCGGAGACGACGGGTCACTTTGTGCCACGCCCGCACCTACTCCCACGGCGCTCAAACTCAGGGCGCCGGCCACCACCGCCGTAGCGACGAGTTGCCTCAGCTTCAAGTCCCGACTCCCAGTCCCGCATGTTCGTGCTTGGCCCAGTTTCTGCTGCGCAATGTCTGAGCGCCTAGGGCCGAAGGGCTCCACGTCGGACAACGGTCAGCCTCCACGCCTGGCGCGTGCGGCGGAACGGGGTGGCCGAGAACGCATATGGTCGCGGGCGCGGCCCATCATGTCGCCAAGGGTGCGGACGTCCCGGTCGGAGAGCGAGTCGAACAGCGCATCGCGCACGACGTCGATGTGGCCGGGCAACACCTGGGCGACGCGGGCCCGGCCCGCCTCGGTGATGCTGACGACCGTGGCGCGCTGGTCGTCGGGCGACGCCGCGCGGGTGATCAGGCCTTCCTTTTCCAAGAGCCCGGCCTGATGCGTCAGGCCGGAGCGGCTGTACACCGCGCCGTCGGCCAGGTCGGTCATGGTGAGGGGGCGTCCCGCGTCGGCAAGCTTGGCCAGAATCTCGAATTGCACGTAGCTCAGGCCTCCGTCGGCCTGTAACTGCTGGCGCACCGCGTACTGCAGCAGGCTGACGGCCTCCATCAGCGCGAAGTACGTCCGCAGCTGGACGGGGTTGAGGGCCTTGGCCACGCCTCGAGCGTAGTGCTTCGACATCGAAGCGCCATCGGTTCAGCCGGGGTAGCGCGTGGCGAGTTCGGGGCTTTGCGCGCCGAACGCGGCGAGGTCGGCTTGGAAGACGGCGTCGAGCAGGCTCGTGTCCTCGACCCCGGGGGCGCAGACCGTTTCGCTGAGCTGCAGGCCCCGCAGGCTGGCGGTGACGACGTCGTCGGCGCTCATCCGGGGCACCGCGCTGAGGTCCATGTTCTGCCGCTCGTGGAACTCGGTCGCCACCACCCCGGGGCACACCACCTGCACGACGACACCGGTCCCTTCGAGCTCGGCGGCGAGGGTCTGCGACATCGCGACGAGGTAGGCCAGGGTGCCGCCGTAGACGGCACGGCGGGGCAGCTGGGCATGCGGGGCGGGACCGCTGAAGGCGATCATGCCCGCCATGTTGACGATCGTGCCCGTGCCGCGCTCCAGCATCCCGGCGACCGCGGCGCGGGTAAGCATCGTGGGGGCAAGGACTTTCACGTTCACCAGTTCGGCTGCCTTGCCCGCGGGCAGCTCGGCCAGCGGCATGTAGTGGGCGACCCCGGCGTTGTTCACCAGCATCGTCAGCGGCTCGGCGGCGCAGATTTCGGCGATCCGGTCGACGTCGTCGGGGTTCGAAAGGTCCGCCACCATCGTCCGGACCTTCACCTCCGGATGGGTGTCGGCGAACTCCGCCAACCGCTCGGCGCGCCTGCCGACGATCACCAGGTCGTAGCCGTCGGCGGCGAGGCGTTCGGCGTATGCGCGGCCGATTCCCGAGGTGGCGCCCGTGATCAGTGCGAGCTTGCCCATGATGCTGCTCCTTTCGGGGTGGGGGCCGTCGCGGGAGGCGGCCCCCACCTGACTGAATGTGGTTGCGGCAGTGCGTTACTCGGCCGGGATGAGGATAGTCTTGCCGTGCAGGCGGCCGGCGTCGGAGTCGGCGTGCACGGCCTCGGCCTGCTCGAGGGGGCGGCGATCGGCGACCTCGATGCGCAGTTGACCGTCGTCGACGCGACTGACCAGCCCGGCGAGCTGGGCGGCGTCGCTGCGGACGAAGACCCGCTGCGAGCGCACTCCCCGGCCCGGGTTCTGCGGCCCGAAAACCATTGTGCCGACGTGGAAGCCGCCGTCGGCGACCACGCCGATGAGGGCTTCGGTCTGCTCGTCGCTGGTGCTGACCAGGTTGAGCACCACGTCGAACGGCGAACCCTCGACGTCGATCGGTGCGTGGGTGTAGTCGATGTAGTCGACGATGCGGTCGGCACCCAGGCCGCGCAGCCGCTCGGCGTCGCGCGCCTTGGCGGTCGCGGTCACCTCGGCGCCGGCCTGCTTGGCCAACTGAACGGCGTACCCGCCGACCGCCCCGGACGCGCCATTGATCAGCACCGACTGCCCGGCGGTGAGCCCGGCGATCTCGAACAGGGCCTGCCATGCGGTCAGCGCCGGTTCGGGCAGGGCCGCCGCGTCGGCCAGCGGGACCGACGCCGGGGCGGCGGCCAGCGCCTCGGCCGGCACCAGCGCGTACTGGGCGGCGGCGCCGTCGGCGTCCAGCGGCAGGAACGCCACCACCGCGTCGCCGACGTCCCAGCCCGTCACGCCCTCGCCGATCTCGGCGATGGTCCCCGCGACGTCGACGCCGGGTATGTGCGGGAAGCTGACCTGGTACACCTCGGCCAGATAGCCGCCGCGGATGCCGGCGTCGACCGGGTTGAACGAGGTAGCGGCGACCTGCACCAGGACCTGCCGCGGGCCCGGCACCGGGCGCGGGGCCTCCTCGTATCGCAGAACGTCGCTACCGCCGTACTCGTGGTATCGCACAGCCTTCATGGTGCCCCTCCTTAAATCGGTTGCTTCGAGTTCGAAGCAGTTACGCCGCGTACAACTCGCTTCGATGTCGAAGCAATTCCCGCGGTGTTGTGTGATCGCGGTCATAGCGGCATTCGTCGCTCAGGACACCAGCAGGAGCGCGGTCGTGCCGAGCATGACGGCGGCGGTCCCGCCGTGGACGCCCCAGGCGACCGACTTGGAGCCGCCGTTGCGCAGCACGATGGCGGCGTCGGCGATCGGAATGATCGTGGCGGCCAACATCACCCAGCCGACGAGGTGGGTCACGCCCGCGATCATCAGGATGGTGACGAACAGCCCCGTGGCGATGTCGCGCACGCCCTTGACGCTGAGATAGGCGCCGGCACCCGGCCGGTCCAGATCGGGTAGCACGCCGTAGCCGGCGGCCGCGACGCGCGGCGCGACGAGGAAGCGTGCGCCGATGAAGATGATGGCCGCAGCGAGGGTCCCGGCGAGGACGTAGCCGATGGTGGCGGTGATGGTCATGTCGAGCTCCTAGGGTTTCGTCAGTGGATTGGTGAAAACGGCGTCGGGTCAAGCAGTCTCGTCTGGACGTCGACGATGTCCTCGACGTCGAAGCCGGCCATGTCGGCGGCGAACTCCGGGCTGGCCATGATGTGCCGCGTGAGTTGGTCCGGGTCGGCGCCCGCCGGGTAGCCGATCAGCACGACGAGCCGGTTCGCGTCGCCGCCGCGCTCAGTCCACACGCCGTGCGTGGTGACCCCGAAGGTCTCGAAGGTGGGCAGGTGCCGTGCCCAGTGCACCGTCGCATATTGGTGCAGAGCTTCCGGCGATCGCAGCGTGTAGATCCTGAGCTGAAACATCGGAATCGATCTCCTTGCAGTCGAATTCGGATGGCGTCAGAGCATCAGCGCCGCGCACAGCGCGGCCACTGCCAGACCTTGCAGCGTCGCTCGGACGTCGATGATCGAGTCCCACTTCGCCTGCAGCGCAAGCCCGTTGGGGAGCGCGTGGCCCGCGTCGCTGGCCGCCGTCATCCGCCGGTTGATCGGCGCGCTGATCCGGGTGTAGAGCACGAGCCACACCACCAGCAGGACCAGCGCGGAGCCCGCCGCGATCGCCTGCGCCCAGTGCGCCGTGAGGGCGGCAAGTGCCGCGCTCACCGCCGCGGCCACGACCCCGAGCACGCCGGGCAGCGGCATGCGCCGGTCTCCGTACCGGTGCACCCGCCCCATGACCGCGACCAGGGCGTCGTTGTCCAGCGACGCCAGGGCCGGCCGCATCACGATGGCGCAAAACACGTCGGTGCCATAGACCACGCCGGTGCCGAGCACCGCGATCAGCGCCGCGGCCCGGGTGATGTCGTCAAAGTTCATTTCGTAGCTCCTTCGGTGGTAGGTGTTAGCAACGCTAACCCCTTGGTCAGTGTCGCGTCAATAGCGTTGCTAGATTTGCTAGCCGTGATATCCTGAAGCATGCCCATCGAGGATCGTCGTGAGCGTGAACGGACCGCCCGCCGGCGGCTGATCATCGGAACCGCACGCAAGCTGGCCGAGGCCGAGGGCTGGGATGCCGTCACCACACGTCGGCTGTCCACCGAGATCGAGTACAGCCAGCCGGTGCTGTACAAGCACTTCGCCGGCATGGAACAGATCGCCGACGCCGTCGCCCTCGACGGTTTCGCCGAACTCGCCGAAGTGATCCGGGCCGCGCACTCCGACACCGGCGCGGCGGGTGACACCCTGACCCGGGTGGCACACGCCTACCTGGAATTCGCCCGCGACAACCCGGCGGTCTACGACGCCATGTTCACCCGCACGACCGCTTTGCAATTCGCCGCCCAGGACACACCGCCTCAGCTCTTGGAGTCCTTCGCCGCGTTGCATCAAGCGGTCGGCGCGGTCGCCGGCGAACAGGACGCGGACACGCTCACCGAGGTGTTCTGGGCCGCGCTGCACGGGCTGGTCACTCTCGGCCGCACCGGACGGCTGCGCCCCGAGTACGAGTCGGAGCGTCTGCAACTGCTCGTCAACGAGTTCGCTCGCTAGACCGTGGCGGCGAGACCGGGGCCGATAATGAGACAGCACTTGCGCCCACATCAGAGACCTCAATTAAGGTTCATGAGCGCCATGAAAGGCGCCGGAAGTGAGGGGTTTAGCGTATGGCCGACACCGATTGGCTGCTCGAGGCGAAGACGGCGTATGAGCGGGGCAATGCCGCTGCCGCGGCGGCGGCCGCGCTGATCGACATCGCCGGCACACTGAGGACCCAGAAGGAACGCGACTAAGCAACGGTATCAAGCCGTCTCGGCGGCAATCACACGACAAGTTGTCGATTCCGCGGGTCGCGGCGAAGTTGGCCGCCGATTGAGTTTGCTAAAACCACTGCGCCTCTTCATGATTCGATAAGAGCGGCGGGTTCAGGAACGTCAAGGCGCTCGAGCAACCTCGCCATCTCGTGGTCCGATTCGCGTCTAACCCTGGTGATACGGGGCGTGTTGAAGCCGCCGAATTCGGCGCTCGGTTGGTCGCAGGTGAACCATATGGCCCGGTCGGCGGCTTCGACATCGCCGTACGCAGACCTTCAGAGGTGGGGGCGTGCAGCCTCCAGCGCCAGTGCGACTTGGGCCAACCACAAATTGTCGGCTAGCGGTCTTCCGGTGAGTTCGGCGAAACGGCGCAATCGATAGTTGACGGTGTTGCGGTGACAGTGCAGTTCGGCGGCCGTCGCCGACACGGACTGACCGAGCCGAAGCCACGTGTGGACCGTGATTAGAAGAGGTTCACGACGGTCGTCTGGCAACTCGAGAATTGGCCCGAGGGTGGCCATGACTACGGATGCGGCGGCGTCCGGAGAACTAGCGAGCAACACCGCTACGACATCACGGTCGTAGCGGGTGCTCGGGCGATTGGACGTGGATGCCGACACGGCGACTTGTGCTTGGGCGCGGGCTTTCGAGCAGTCAGCGATGTTGGCGAAGGGGCTGCTGAGACCAATCAAGACCGGCGCCTTGGCGCAGATGGTGTCGGCGATGCCGTCCAGCGCTTCGGCGTAATTCCGGCGAAGCGACACGATCCCCAGTTGCGATTGCGATGTGAGGCGAAACCACGAGTCTTGAACAGCGGGATGCGCGGAGATCAGCGTCTCGATGTCGGGGGGCGGGTGTTCGACCGATGAAGCGGTGGCGCTCGTGGCCGCGATGACCGTCAGCTGGCCTGTCCGTGGGAGACCGAGGGCGGCGGCCGCGTCCCAGAACGCCGCTCCGCTGCTGGATTCGTTGAAGAGCACCGTGTCGAGCAGGGCGGCTCGAACTTGCTCGTTGCGCCGCGCGTCGCGGATCTCGATCTCACGGAAAACGGCGTGCGCGCGAAGGGAATTGGTGTTCATCCAAGCGAAGACGGACGGTGTCGCCGCGATCAGCGCTTCTCTTTCACTCTCGTCCGAGTCTGCCAGCTGTGCGAGCTCATCCCAGATGGTCGCCGCCCCCAGGCGGTAGGCGTGCAACAAATTGGACAGCGTCAGTCCTTGGCTGGCGCGCCGGCGAATTGCGGCATCAAAACTGGTGTGGTCGGGTTCGGTGCCACCGTCGATCCAATCCAGCATCTCGGCAAGGTAATCGGCGATGTTGTCCCGAACAGTCTCGCCGCTGTCGTCGTCGCTGGGGAAGTAGTTGGGAACTTCCTCGCGGAGACGATTGAGAACCCTTGTCACGACCGTGTCCGCCTGTCGACGGACGCGATCGGCGAGGGCCGTCAGCGGTCGTTGCTGCAACATGTACCGGATCGTAGAACGCCTTGCGGCGCTGTGCCCCAGCACAGGTTTCACGCTCGTGAATTCGGGCTGCCGTTCATTGTGGTGCCCACCCACAGTGACCAAAGATGAATCCCCATGAACGCCACCTCCGATCGGACCATCGTGCTGGTCCACGGCCTATGGATGACGCCGCTGGCTTGGGAAGACTGGGTTGCGCATTACCGCGCTCAGGGCTTCACCGTGCTCACACCCGGCTATCCGGGCGTGGCCCCCGGTCCGGCCGGCGTCGCCGCGCTGCGCGAGGATCCCGCACCCCTCGCCGATCTCGGGGTGCGCGAGGTTTTCGATCACCTCGCCGAGCTGATTGATGAGCTCGACGAGCCGCCGATCTTGATGGGCCACTCGTTCGGCGGCACCTTCGTGCAGCTCTTGCTTGACGCCGGTTACGGGCGAGCCGGGGTGAGCATTGACGGTGCCGCTGTCAAAGGCATCAACGCGCTGCCGTTCTCAGAGGTCCGGGCTACATTTCCGGTATTGAAAAACCCAGCCAACCTGCACCGCGCGGTCCCCATCACAGCAGAGCAATTCCACTACGCGTTCACCAACACCCTCACCGCAGCCGATTCGGAGATCGCCTATGAGCGTTACGCGGTTCCGGTACCGGCGCGAATCTTGTTCCAGGGGGGTCTGGCCAACGTTACGCACAACGCCGCCACCACCTACAACTTCGCCAACGACGATCGCGCACCGCTGCTTTTCATCGCCGGCGGCCACGACCACATCCTGCCGCCCGCAGTGCAGCACGAGAACTACACAAAAAACGCCAAACACTCGACCGCGATCACCGCCTACAAGCTGTTCCCCCAGCGAGACCACTTCACCTGCGGCGCACCGGGATGGGAAGAAGTCGCTGACTTCGCCTTGAACTGGGCGCTGAACCCCGTGCCCGGGGAACTCGACTGACGCCTCCTGCAATTCGGCCTGAAAGCGATGATCACCCATGACCACTGTGCGCGACGCCATCCTCGACCTGTTCCGCTCACACAATCTGACCACCTGGTTCGGCAACCCCGGCTCGTCTGAATTGGCTCTGCTGCAAGACTTTCCCGACGACTTCCGCTACTTCCTGGGTCTGCAGGAGATGATCCCGGTCGGGATGGCCGACGCATACGCACAAATCACCCGCCGTCCCGCTGTGGTCAACCTGCACACCGCGCCCGGCATGGGTAACGCGCAGGGCCAGATCTACAACGCCTACGTCAACAAGACGCCGCTGATCATCACGGCGGGCAACCAGCGCCGCAACATGCAAAACCAGTACTGCCTACTGACCAACCACGAACCCACCACCACCCCTAAGCCTTTCGTCAAATGGGCTGCCGAACCGGCGATCGCCAGCGAATCCCCCGCCGTGCTGGCCCGCGCAATCCACCTGGCCACCACCCCGCCCATGGGACCGGTTTTCGTCTCGCTGCCGATGGACGACATGCCGATCGAACTGAGCGACGATCAGCTCGCCGACATCAACGTGGTGCGCGACCGCACGGTGACCCACGCGACCGGTTTCCCGACCGAGTTAGCCGAGCAGGTCGCGGCACGATTGGACGCCGCCACCTCGCCAGCAATCATCGTCGGCGGCGACATCGACCGCTACGACGCCTACGACGCGATGATCGAACTGGCCGAGCGCACCGAATCGCCGGTGTTCACCGCCCCATTGACCGGCTGGAGCGGATTCCCGGAGAATCACCGGCTCTATCACGGCGCGCTCCCGCCGGGCGCGGGCTGGATCTCGCAGATCCTGACCGGCCATGACCTCATCCTGACGATCGGGACTGCGGTGTTCCGCTACTACCCGTTGGTGCCCGGGCCGTACCTGCCCCAGGGCGCAACTTTGATCCAAATCACCAACGATCCCGACGAGGCCGCCCGCGCCCCCGTCGGGGACGCGATCGTCACCGACATCCACACCGCGGCAAAGGCTCTGGCCGCGACGGTAAAACCCACCCAGCGCCGCGCCCCCGCACCGCGCGCCGCGGTCCCCGAGCGGGTATCGGCGCAGGTGCCGCTCAAGCCCAGGGATCTGTGGACCGCCGTCGGCCACGCCGCACCCGGTGACACGCTGTGGGTCAGCGAAGCCGGCAGCAACGAGATCCCCATGACCGAAAGCATCCGTCCGCACAAACCGCTGTCGCACCTGTCCGCCGCGGGCGGCGGACTCGGCTGGGGGCTCCCCGCATCAGTGGGCGCTCAAATCGCGGCACCGGATCGGCCGGTCGTGTCGCTGATGGGTGATGGCTCCATCCACTACGCGATCACCGCGCTGTGGAGTGCGGCGCGCTACAACGTCCCGGTCACCGTGGTGGTGGCGTCCAACGCCGAATACGGGGTGGTCAAAGAATTCGGCGTCTGGGAAAAAACCCCGAACGTGCCCGGGCTCGACATCCCGGGCCTCGACATCGTCGGAACCGCGGCCAGCTACGGCGTCGATGCGCACGAAGCACACAGCTCCGACGAAGTCTACGAGTTGGTCCAAGCCGGCATCGCCGACCGCGACCGACCCACCCTGATCAACGCGCGCACCACACCCGTCGCCGGCGGATTCGGCAGCTAGGAGGACTCTCATGGATGACACGATCGTCTCGGCGTTCGCCGCCGTACTCGGTGGCGGTGACACGGTGGCCAGTGACGCCGCCGCCCTGTCCGAAAACGCAAAGGACTACTGGGGTTTCGGCCGGCGGCCCGGCTTGGTGCTGCGTCCCCGCACCCGCGAAGAAATCGTCGCAATCGTCAAAGTCGCGGCACAACAGGATGTCTCGTTGGTCACCCGCGGCGGCGCGTCGAATTGCAGTGCCGGAGTCATGGCCGATTCAGATCGCGTGGTAATCGACCTGACGAAGATGAATCAGGTTCTTGACATCGACCCGAGGGCTCGCACCGCACGGGTGCAGCCCGGGGTGATCAACTCCGATCTCCAGGAGCGGTTGGCCCCGCACAAGCTGGTGTTCTCACCGGACCCGGTATCGGCACATCTGGCGACAATCGGCGGCAACATCATCGAAAACGCCGGCGGGCCACACGCTCTCAAATACGGGGTCACCTACAACCACGTCCTGGCCGTGGAGGCGGTGCTCGCCGACGGATCGGTAGTACAGTTCAGCGCCGACGACCACGGCCCGGACCTGCTGGGTGTGCTCATCGGGTCGGAAGGCACCCTGGGCATACTGACCGAGGCGACCGTGGCGCTGCGGCCCATCCCGCCGGTCACCCGCAGCCTGATGGGCAGCTTCGGTACAGCCCGGCAGGCGGCCGAAACCATCGCCGCGATCATTCAGACCGGGACCGTGCCCGCGGCGGTCGAATGGCTCGACCGCGCCGGTATCGCCGGGCTGCAGCAGTTCACCGACACCGGCTATCCCACCGACGCCGACGCCATCGTGCTCATCGACGTCGACGGCACCGCCGACGAGGTCGACCGCGACGCCGAGATCGTGGAAACAGTGTTACGCCAACACGCTGTCGAGGTGCGTCGCGCCGATGACGACGATGCCCGCGCCAAGCTGTGGTACGGGCGCCTGCATGCCCCGGACGCCGTCGTGCACAGCGGAAAAGGCTTTTTCATCGGCGACGTCACCGTCCCGCGCCAACACATCCCGGAGATGCAGCAGGCGATCCAGGATGCCGCCAAGCGGCATTCCGACGCCCTGCTGTTCATCGCCGTAACCGGACATGCCGGCGATGGTGACCTACACCCGACCACGTTCTACGACAAGGAGAACCCCAAAGCCGCCGCAGCTCTCGAGGCCGCCAACAACGAAATCATCGAAGCGGCACTGAGACTGGGTGGCACCATCACCGGCGAGCACGGTGTAGGCACCGAGAAGATCCAGTTCATGACCAAACGCTTCAGCCCGGTCGAGATCGCAGCCCAGCGCGTCCTCAAGCAGGTCTTCGACCCCGCACAACGCTTCAATCCCGGCATCATGTTGCCCGGAGTGTCACCAGAAGAGCCCGCGCTGCCCGCGTTTGAGGCCGCGGTGCGCGCCGCGCTGGACCGTCGTCCTGGTTCGGCCGCGCCCGCCGACGGCGGCGACACCACGGTCGAGGTCAACACAGGCAACTTGAACCTGGTGGTCGGCGCCGCAGTCACCCTCGGCGAACTCTCGCGGAAACTCGACGAGCAAGGCGTGACGTGCCCCGCCATCCCGATCCAGCGCACTGAACGCACCGTCGGAGAACTGATCGCCAACGCCACCGGTGAGGAACGCCTCGCTGTGCGTCACGGCCTGCTCGGCGTCGACGTCGTCCTGCCCGACGGCGCCGCCGCGGCCCGCTTCGGGGGCCAAAACATGAAAGACGTCGCCGGTTATGACACCAAACGCCTATTCATCGGCGGCAACAACGCATTCGGAACGATCACGCGCGCCGTGTTCAAGATTGCCGTTACCCGCTGACGCCGCGACTGCTGTAACCCACACTCATGTCCTGGCAGATGCACGCCATCGCGGCCTACGGGCGCCTCATACGCCGACCCCGCACTTATGCGACACCGCAAAGTGCGCGCGCCTACCTCGGGCGGCCCAAAACAAGCAGCGGACCACCCCCGCGACTCGCCGCGTCAGCTCGCTACCAACTGGGCCGCGACATCATCGGTGGATTCTGCTGCTACACAGTGCAATCCGCGAGCGGTCAGCCGATTGCTACAGCCGGGCCATCAGTGGTGTACGTCCACGGAGGCGCCTATGTCAACCAAATCGAGCCCGCCCACTGGAAACTGATCTGCGCGATCGCCGACGCGACCCGGCGCCCGGTACACGTGCCCCTCTACGGGCTCGCGCCACAACACTGCGCCGAGGAAGCGATTCACTTTCTGCGGAAAGTGACGGGCCGAGCCGCGCAGGACGGCCCTATCTACCTGGCCGGTGACTCCTCCGGAGCGGGCCTGGCACTGGCAGCCACCCAAACGACCATCAACGAAGGTGCCACCCCACCCCTCGGACTCACCCTGATCAGTCCCTGGCTCGACATCGCACTGACCAATCCCGCCATACCCACCATCGCCAAGCGCGACCCCTGGCTGGCGGTTCCCGGTCTGCGCGAGTGCGGCCGAATCTGGGCCCGACACCTACCGGCAGGCGACAACCGTGTCAGCCCCATCTTCGGTGACGTGCACAACCTTCCACCAATCGACCTCTACGTCGGCGACCGCGACATCTTCCTCGCCGACTGCCGGCGGCTGCGCGAGCGCATCGGCGCCGACCGCATCACCTACCACGAACAGCCCGGGGCAATTCACGTCTACCCGCTACTGCCGGTACCCGAGGCCAAGCCCGCACGACACGCACTGCTCGACCACATCGGCGCCGCCCTCAACGCGCCGCGGCACCACGACGACCGTCGCCACCTCCACTAGAAGCCCTTCGATGAGCCGCACACTCGCCTTCCCCCACACCACCACATCTGAGAGCCTGCGTTTCACCGCGCTGGTGGCACTACCCAATCTGGCTGAGGGCCTCTTCAGCCGCAGGCCCGCCGTAACAACCGCGCTGAACCTACTCGGTGTCGCCCGCAGAGCACACCGACTGCTCACTGCACTGCGCGGCCGCTACGGTGACGGGCCGATTTGGGTGAACGTGGCAGGCAAGCCGACACTGGTCGTCTTCGGCCCCGATCAAATCCGCTTCGTACTCTCCCACGCGCCAGAGCCTTTCGCCTCCGACCCCGAACCCAAGCTGTCCGGGATGAACAAGTTTCAGCCACACGCCCTGACCATCTCCCGAGGCAGCCACTGGTCGGACCGCCGCCGATTCACCGACACCGTCCTGGCGCACGCCACCGGCAGCGGCGCGATCACCGATCGCTGCATTGCGGTCGCTCACGAGGAAGCCAGGTCGATGCCTGACAACCTTGATTGGACACGATTCCACCGCGCGATACAACGAGTTGCGCGGCGAATCATTCTCGGCGACAACGCAACACACGACACACAAATATCGACACAACTAACGACGCTGATGAGGAAGGCCAACCCTCCCGGTAAGGGCGACCCGAAGCTCTTCGACGCCTTCCTGGCCGCCCTGGACCGCTACGTTCAAGCCGCAGACGCAGACAGCCTGGTCGGCTTCTTCGACGCGGCACCCACCAGCGACATCACTCATCCCACCCATCAGGTCATCCATTGGATGTTCGCGATGGGCGACACCCTGGCCATCAACCTCTGGCGTTGCCTGGCGCTGCTGGCCGCTCACCCCGCCATTGTCACCAAGGCACAGAACGGGATCGACGAACAGAACAGCCCCGACTACCTGGTCGGCTGCCTGTCCGAAGCGATGCGACTCTGGCCCAGTACGCCCGTACTCGCCCGAACCCTCACCCAGGCCACCGACTGGGATGGCGAGACAGTGCCTGAAGGAACCCAAATCATGATCGTCAACACCTTCAACCACCGCGACACCAGTCGCCTCCCCGAGGCCGATGACTTCAATCCCACCGCCTGGACCGAAGGTCCCGCGAACGCCTCGTGGTCATTCAACTTCTTCAGTCACGGCCCGCAAGGATGTCCCGGAGCAGATCTTGCGCTGCAACTCGGCGCCGCCGTTTTGACAGCACTGCTGAGCGAACGCAGCCCGGCGGCGACCGATGCCGACCTCCACCCACACCAACCGCTGCCTCTGACGCTGGACCACGCGCGCATCAACATTCGATTAGCACCTCGCCACTGATGACGCGCAAGGCGCCTCGGTGTCGATGCGCGCTGCCTCACGCCAGTTTGACGGAATCGCGAGCGCTTGGTGGCGCTTGTCGGCTGGCCTGCGCGACGGCGGTTAAGGCGTGAATGTCGTGGGCCAACTCGTGGTAGAGCACCGCCGGTCCTAGCCATCTGGCCAAGAGACTCCGGAGTGCTGCTGAGTTGAATGGCCGCGCGGGAGGATCGAGCAGAACCGACTGCAGTGTGCGCACAGCGAGTTCGATGAGATTGTCAATCGCATCCTGGTCGAAGCCATGGCCTGCCCAGTCGACGTCATATCGTCGGAACATCTCCCGCCCGAGGCCAAATGCCGCGCCGGCGGTGAACGAGGCCGACGTGCCACCAGGTAGCCGAGCCTCCAGCACGCGCGCCATCAGCGGGTCGTCGGCGAACTCCTCAGCCGCGAAGGCCACGCCCTCGACGACGGCAGCCGCCGGGTTCGTCCACCCACGCAGATGATCGGCTAGACGATCAAGAAACCCGTTGGCAGCCCTCATCTGGCTGCCGACCACTAACGCTTCGGCGCCGGGAAAGTAGCGGTAGATGGTCTGTCGGCTCACCCCGAGAACCCGGGCTAAATCGCTGATGCGGATGGCGGATCCGCCGTCAGCAATCAGGGAGTCAACCGCGTCGAGAATCCTATTGACGGCTTCCTCATCCGAGGTCGGTGTGTGACCCGACCATCCATGGCTACGCACGGACACGCCCCATCAATGATTCAGTCTCCTGCGGCATGACAATCTGAAGGTAAACGTATTGCGACACCGAGCCGCGTGTCAACACATCTTCCCTCTTCACGCAATACTAACCGTACGAAATCGTTGGTAACAGCGCGCAACTGCCAACAGCAGCCCTCTTCGACACACTGCGGGGATCCGCAACGGTCAGACGCTGACACAACACACTGCGTCGATTTGTCTTGTCAGTTGGCGTTAGGTCTGCTGTGATAGCTCAAGGGATCGCGGCAGGTTCCACTGCACCAGGAGGACGGGCCATGACCGTAACGGAGGTCAACGACATTCGGTACGACCCCTACGATGTGGAACTTCTGGCCGATCCTTACCCGGTGTTCCGGCGGCTGCGCGAGGAGTCGCCGCTGTACTACAACGAGCAATACGACTTCTACGCGCTCAGTCGTTTCCAGGACGTGAGTCGTGCGCTTGTCGACACCGACACCTTCAGTTCAGCACGCGGAATGATCCTCGAAGTGATCAAGGCCAACATCGAGATACCACCCGGCATCATCGTTTTCGAAGACCCACCGGTTCATGACATTCATCGTAAATTGCTCGCGCGGATGTTCACCCCCCGCAAGATCGCCGAACTCGAGGACAAGATTCGCGCGTTTTGCGCACAGTGTCTCGACCCTCTCGTCGGCACTGGACGTTTCGATTTCATCGCCGATCTCGGCGCTCAGATGCCGATGAGAGTTATCGGAATGCTGGTCGGCATTCCCGAAGACGACCAAGAACAAGTCCGGGAACGCTCGAATGCCGCGTTGCTCACCGAGGCCGGCCAACCCATGACCCTGGCCTCGGAAGGCGTCCACTACGACGAGGTGTTCGCCGCCTATCTCGACTGGCGCGCCGAACACCCCTCCGACGACATCACAACCGAACTCCTCAACGTCGAATTCGACGACGAGACAGGAGTCCGCCGAAAACTGACCCGTGACGAAATCCTGCTTTACATCAGCCTCGTCGCCTCCGCAGGCAACGAGACCACCACCCGACTCCTCGGCTGGGCCGGAAAGGTTCTCGCCGACCATCCCGACCAGCGGCGCGAAATCGCAGCCAACCATCGGTTGATCCCACAGACCATCGAGGAACTGCTGCGCTACGAACCCCCCGTACCGCACCTGGCCCGCTACGTCACCCGTGATACCCAGTGGTACGGCCACACGGTGCCCGACGGCAGCGTCATGATGCCGCTGATCGCATCAGCTTGCCGCGACCATCGCCAATTCCCCCCTGACGGAGATCAATTCAACATCCATCGGCAGCCGCGTCAACACCTGGCATTCAGCGTGGGCGCTCACTTCTGCCTCGGAGCGGCACTCGCCAGGCTGGAGGCACGAATCGCACTCGAGGAAATCCTCAAGCGCTTCCCCGAATGGGACATCGACACCCAGAACGCGCACTTATCGTCAGCGTCGGCTGTCCGAGGCTGGGAATCGATGCCCTCGTTCATCTAGCTCAGACGCATCGGCAAGGATTCCAGGCCCCGTAGCGACACGATGGGACGCAGTCGCAGTCTGTTCCGGGGGACGGTGATCTCCAGACTTTCGAACCTCTGCAGCAATTGCGTGACCGCGATGCGGCCCTCCAATCGCGCCCCGCCTGCACTGTCATGCGCCAACTACCACCCCGAAGTAGGCAGGGTGGAGCGCAAATGCGCGAACGAACACATTCCGTGGGGGCGTTGTACCCGCTGTTGTTAGCGACCCTAATGTTCCCAAAATCCCCAACGGGCATGAAAATGGCCCCCGAAGAAGTCTCCGGGAGCCATTTCCGCTGGTAGCGGGGACAGGATTCGAACCTGCGACCTCTGGGTTATGAGCCCAGCGAGCTACCGAGCTGCTCCACCCCGCGTTGGTAAATGACAGGTTACCGAACGCACGTCGCGGCGGCCAAATCGCTGCCTGACCAGCCCATTCTCAGCGGCGCACGCGCGCGGTCAGTGCGCCGAGGCAGCGGAAGTCGCCCACCGGCTGCAGGCCGACCATCAATCGCCCGTCGACCAGCCAGGCCGGCGTGCCGTCGACGCCGCGGTGCCGCGCGACCCACTCGGCCTGCCCGACGGCCGCCGCCGCGCTGCCGTCGGCGAGGGCGGCGTGCAAGTGGCCGACGTCGACGCCGGCCAGGAGCGCGTGCCGGTCGATGACAGCCTGATCGTCGATGTCCTCGCCGAATACGAAGTGCGCGTCGAACAGCCGGCGGCGCAGTTCGGCGAACGCGTCGGGCTCATTCAGCCGCGTCCACTCGGCGGCGGCCAGCGCCCTGCGACTGTGCGGTATCCGCCGGGGCCAGCGCAGCGGCATCGCGACCGCCCGGGCCTGCCGCTCGATCATCGCGTGCCGCGGCCCGTGGCCGAACCTCATCGGCACGCCGCCGGGCGGGATTCCCGGGTGCGCCTGAAACGGCAGCAGGACCACGTCGAACCCGGCTTCGGCGAGGATGGCGGTCCGGTGCTGCCCGACATAGGAGAACGGGCACGCGAAGTCGTACCAGTGCAGCACGGTGCGTTCGTCGTAGTAGGGCTCACTCATCGCTTCCTCCCCCGCGCGGCGTGGATTCCCGGATCAGCGCTTCGGTGGCGCGCGTCAGCAGGCCGGCGGCGTGCGTGGTGCAGCGCCGCAGATCGGGCTCCAATTCGTTCAGCGTGCGGACGGCGGCGAAGCCGGCCGCGCGGGCCTGCGCACCGGTCAGGGTCGACACCCCGGCGATGGCGAACGTCGGCACGCCGTGCCGGTGGGCACGCCGGGACACGCCGATGGGCGCCTTGCCGCGCAGGGATTGGACGTCGAGCGATCCTTCCCCGGTCAATACCACCTTGGCGCCCAACAGGTTTCGGTCCAGCTCGATGAGTTCGAGGATCATTTCGATGCCGGGACGCATGCGTGCACCCAGGACGGACAGCGCCGCGAATCCGACGCCGCCCGCGGCGCCGGCGCCGGGTTGGTTTCGGCAGTCGGTGCCGGTCGCCCGGTCGACGATGTCCGCCCATCGGGACAGGCCGCGGTCGAGCGCGGCCACCTGGTCGCCGTCGGCTCCCTTCTGGGGCCCGTAGACGATCGCGGCGCCGTGCGGGCCGCACAGCGGGTTGTCCACGTCGGCGGCGAGCGTGAAGGCGCTCCGCCCGATGGCGGGATGCAGCCCGCTCAGGTCGAGCCGATCGGCCCGCGCCAGACCGTGACCGTCGGGCGGGACCGGATTGCCATGGTGGTCAAGGATTTCGGCACCCAACGCGACGAGCATGCCGGCGCCGCCATCGGTGCTCGCGCTGCCCCCGACGGTGACGACGATGTCGCGGCAACCGTCGTCGAGCGCGCGGCCGATCATGCTGCCCAACCCGTAGGTGGTGGCGGTCATCGGCGCCGGCGTCGCGGACGGCAGCCGCTGCAGGCCGCAGACGTCGGCCAGCTCGATGACCGCGCGCCTGCCCCTCCGCGCGTAGGCGGTGCGCACCCCCGCACCGGTCGGTCCGCCGACATAGGCGGGCATGCGCTCAAACCCGGTGGCCAGGACGGCGTTCAGCGTGCCCTCCCCGCCGTCTGCGACGGGGAGGGCCACGATCGTCGCCTTCGGGTCGGCCCGCCACACGCCCTGCTCCATCGCCCGCGCGGCCTCGTCCGCCCGCAACGACCCCTTGAACTTGTCGGGCGCCAGGACGATGTGGCCGCCCATCAAACGACCATCCAGCCGAGCCACGGTGTGCTTTGCAGGTACACCAGGACACACATCAGGGCCAGCAGCAGCAGGCTCCACTTGAATACGGTGCGGAACAGGTCGCCCTCTTTGCCCTTCATCTGCACCGCCGCGGTGGCGATGACCAAACTCTGCGGCGAGAGCATCTTCCCGATCACGCCGCCCGACGAGTTGGCCGCCGCCAGCAGGGTTGGGCTGAGGCCGGCCGCGTGCGCCGCGCTGACCTGCAGCACCCCGAAGAGCGAGTTGGAGGAGGTGTCGGAACCGGTGACCGTGACCCCCAGCCAGCCGATGATCGGCGAGACGATCCCCAGCAGGCCGCCGGCGCCGGCGATCCACAGGCCCAGCGTGGTGGTTTCGCCGGACAGGTTCAGCAGGTAGGCGAGCGCCAGCACCAAGCCGACGGTGATTGCAGCGCTGCGCAATTGGATCGCCGCCTGCGCGTACGCCCGTGCCGCCTGGCGCGGGGAGGTGCGCAGCACGAGCATGGTGAGCAGCCCGCTGACGAGAAGCAACGTGCCCGCGGCGGCGAGGAAGTCGAGCTTGTAAATGGTCAGCGGCGAGGCCTTGTGCGCGGCGTTGGCGACGTGCAGGCCGGGCCAGGAGACGCTAGTGCCGCCACGCTTGAGCAGCGCGGTGAACGGCTTCCACATCGACAGCGAGAAGATCACGGTGACCATCACGTACGGCGCGTAGGCCAGCAGGATGTCCCTGCGGGAGTCGGCCACCTCGTCGCGCACCCCGCTCGCCGGCTGGGCGGTCAGCACCGATCCGTTCGGGAGCACGGCGTGTGGGCGGCTCAACCGCCCTGCCGCGCCTTCGGTTTCGCTCCTGTCCGCAACCTCCGCGCCGTCCAGCGGGGCCCTCGGGCGCCAGACCCGCAGCAGCAGCACGATGGATCCGGCGCTGATGATCGATCCGGCGATGTCGGTGAGCTCCACGGAAAAGAAGTTCGAGCACAGGAATTGGACGATCGCGTAGACACCGCCGCCCATCGCGGCCGCCGGCCACGCCTGCTTGAGGCCGTTGCGGCCGTCGACCATGAAGATCAGGATGAACGGGACGATGCACGCCAGGATCGGGGTCTGCCGCCCGACCATCGCACCGAGTGTGTCGAGCGACAGCCCGGTCACCCCCGACAGCGCGACGATCGGAATCCCCAAGGAGGCGAAGGCCACCGGGGCGGTGTTGGCCACCAGCGCCACGGCGGCGGCCTTCAGCGGCGCGAAGCGCAGCGCGACCAACATCAGCGACGTGATGGCCACCGGGGTGCCGAAGCCGGCCAGGCCCTCGATGAGCGCGCCGAAGCAGAAGGCCACGATGACGGCCTGAATCCTGTGGTCCGGGGAGATCGACGCCATGGACCTGCACAGCACGTCGCGATGCCCGGTCTGCACGGTCAGGTTGTAGATCCAGATCGCGTTGAGCACCAACCACATAATGGGGAACATGCCGTAGGCGAACCCGAGCGCGGCCGAGTCGGCGACCTGGGCCGCGGGCATGTGATAGACCCCCCACGCGATCAGCGCCGCGGTGGCGACCCCGACGGCGGCCGCGATGGGCGCCCGCACCCGGAGGCCGCCCAGCAGGACGAACATGATGACCAGCGGCACCGCCGCGACGGCGGCGCTCCAGCCGAGGGAATGGGCGACGGGCGTGTAGTCGGGCTGAAACATCTAGAGCACCGCCCCGGGGTTGAGGATGTTCTGCGGATCCAGGGCCGCCTTGATGCGCCGGGTAAGTTCCATCACGTCGGGGCCCACCTGATCCGGCAGCCAGGCCTTCTTGAGCCGGCCCACGCCGTGCTCGCCGGTGATGGTGCCGCCGAGTTCGATTGCCAGGTGCATGATTTCGCCGAAGGCCAGGTGCGCGCGCCGAGACTGGTCGGCGTCGGTCGGGTCGTGCACGATCAGCGGGTGAGTGTTGCCGTCGCCGGCATGGGCGATGACCGCGCAGACGATGCCACGCCGGTCCGCGATGGCCTCGATGCCCTCGATCAGCGCCGGGAGCGCCGGCAGTGGCACCCCGACGTCCTCGAGCAGGAGGTCGCCGAGGCGCTCAACGGCCGGGATGGCGAATCGTCGCGCGGCCGTGAAGGCCTCGCCCTCGTTCGGGTCGTCGGTGGCGAACACGTCGGTGGCGTTGGCGTGCGTGAACGCCTGTGCGATGAAGGCCATTTCGTTTTCTCGGTCGCCGGGCGAGTCGGACTGCGCGATGAGCATCGCGCGGGCGCCGAGATCCAGGCCCATCCGGAGGTGGCTTTCGACCGCTCCGATCGCGGTGCGGTCCATGAACTCGAGCATCGCGGGCCGCATGACCCGGGTGATGTTGCAGACCGCTTCGGTCGCGTCGCGCACCGAGGCGAACGAGGCCACCACGGTGCTGGCCGGCGGCTGGGGCGGCAGCAGCCGCAGCGTCACCTCGGTGATGACGCCGAGCGTCCCCTCGCTGCCCACGAACAGCTTGGTCAGCGACAAGCCGGCCGAGTCCTTGAGGCGCGGCCCGCCGAGGCGCACGACCGTCCCGTCGGCCAGGACCACTTCCAGTCCGAGGATGTAATCGGTTGTGACGCCGTACTTCACACAGCACAGGCCCCCGGCGTTGGTTGCGGCGTTGCCCCCGATGGAACAGAACTCGAACGACGACGGGTCGGGGGGATACCACAGACCGTGCTCGGCGACGGCTCGTTTGACGTCGGCGTTGATGAGCCCGGGCTGCACCACCGCGGTGCGCGTCACCGGGTCGACGTCGATGTCGCGCATCAGCTCGGTGGTGAGCACGATGCCGCCGTCGACGGCCGTGGCGCCGCCCGACAGACCGGAGCCCGCGCCGCGGGGCACGACCGGGATGCCGGAAGCGCTGGCCCAGCGCAGCACCGCCTGGACGTCCTGGGTGCTCCGGGCGCGCACCACCGCCAACGGGCGACCGGCGTCCGGATCCTTGGCCCGATCTTGTCGATAGCTCTCGACCACGTCCGGGTCGGTGAGCACAAGCACGTCTGGGATGCCGGTGAGCACCTCACCGGCGCGTTCGTCCAGTGCCGTCATTCGCGAGTTCCATTTCGTATGTCGGAATTGTTATTTCGTGATTGCCACCGTGGCATGGCTCACTTTTGCCTGTCAAAGGAAACCCCGGTTGTCAGTAAGTCCTTTCGCCAATTTCACCGCGCCTGACCGGCCATCACCGGAAATCCGGCTGCGCGGCGGTTGACAACGGTCCCGAGGGAGGCCTTCACTGATTCCGTTATTTGACTTATCTATTTCGTATTACGGAATCACTATCGGAGGGGAGTGCCGTGTCGCCTGCGACCTACACGGTGAACTGTTCGATCCTGTTCACCGATCTGCCCCTGCTCAAGCGGCCGGCGGCGGCCCGGCAGGCGGGCTTTGAGGCGGTGGAGTTCTGGTGGCCGTTCGCCGAGGCGGCGCCGCCGGACGGCGACGTGGATCCGTTCGTCCGCGCGATCCGCGACGCCGGCGTTCAGCTGAGCGGGCTGAACTTCGCGGCGGGTGACATGCCGGCCGGCGACCGGGGCATCGTGTCCGACCCCGCGTCGGTGACCGCGTTCCGGGACAGCGTGGACGTCGCCGTCGAGATCGCGAAGTCGCTCGGTACCCGGGCCTTCAATGCGCTGTACGGCAACCGCATCGAGGGCTTTTCGCCGGCGGCCCAGGACGACGTGGCGGCCGAGAATCTCGCCTATGCGGCGCAGGCCGCCCAACGCATCGGCGCGACGGTGCTGATCGAGCCGGTCAGCGGCGCGCCGCGCTACCCCGTCAGGACCGCGGCGGACGCGGTCCGGGTCGTCGAGCGCGTGCGCAGCCGGTCGGGGTACGAAAACCTGCGCGTGCTGGCCGATCTCTACCACCTGTACGTCAACGGCGATGACGTGACGGCCGCCCTGCACGCGCACGCCGACCGGGTCGGCCACGTCCAGATCGCGGACGCGCCCGGTCGCGGCGAGCCGGGAACCGGCGAGATCGCGCTCGACAAATACGTCGGGATACTGCTCGACCGCGGCTACGACGGGTATATCGGCCTGGAGTACAAGCCCAGCCGGCCCGACACTTTCGACTGGCTGGCCAAGGCCGAGCGGTGCCGCGGCGGCGTCAACATCGAATCCCTTGCGGCACAAGCGGGAATGAGGAACAAATGAGCACCATCGCTTTCATCGGGTTGGGCATCATGGGCAGCCCCATGGCGTGCCACTTGGCCCGGGCCGGCCACCGTGTCGTCGGCTACAACCGTTCGCCGGAGCGCGCCGCCGCGCTGGTCGAGGCCGGCGGGGTCGCGGCGGAGTCGATCGCGGAGGCGGTGAAGGACGCCGACGTGGTGGCCGTCATGGTTCCCGACTCCCCCGATGTGCGCGACGTGTTGTCCTCGGACGGCGGGGTTTTCGCGCACGCCCAGCCCGACACGCTGGTGATCGACTTCTCCTCGATCCGCCCCGACGTCAGCAGGGAGCTGGCGGAGGAGGCGCGGCGACGGGGGTTGCGCATGATCGACGCGCCGGTCTCCGGCGGGGAGGCCGGCGCCAGGAACGCGTCGCTGTCGATCATGGTCGGCGCCATCGACCGTGACTTCGACTCCGCCAAGCCAATTTTAGAGGTCGTCGGCAAGACGATCGTCCACGTCGGCCCGAGCGGGGCGGGTCAGACCGTCAAGGCCGCCAATCAACTGATCGTCGCGGGCAACATCGAACTCCTCGCCGAGGCGATGACCTTCCTGCGGGCCTACGGGGTGGACCTCGACGCGGCGGTCACGGTGCTGGGCGGCGGCCTGGCCGGCTCGGCGGTCCTCGATCAAAAGGCTGCGAAGATGTTGGCCCGCGACTTCGACCCGGGCTTCCGGATCGAGTTGCACAACAAGGACATGGGCATCGTGACCGACGCGGCCCGCGAGGTCGACGTCGTCATCCCGCTGGGCGCCGTCGTGGCCCAATTGATGGCGTCCGCGCTCGCCAACGGCGACGGGGCGCTCGATCACTCGGGCCTGCTGCTGGGCGTCGAGCGCCTGTCGGGACGCGGGGAAAGCTAGCGCCATGACGCGGATATGCACGGTCGACGCGGCCGTCAGGATTCTCGAGATCGAGGGTGCCACACAGGCGTTCGGCCTGCCGGGCGCGGCGATCAACCCCTTCTATTCGGCGATGCGCGCCCACGGCGGGATCAGGCACGTGCTGGCCCGCCACGTCGAGGCCGCCAGCCACATGGCCGAGGGGTACACCCGCGCCGCGCCCGGCAACATCGGCGTCTGCGTCGGCACCTCCGGCCCGGCGGGCACCGACATGATCACCGGGTTGTATTCGGCCAGCGCGGATTCCATCCCGATCCTGGCGATCACCGGGCAGGCGCCGGTGAGCAGGCTGCACAAGGAGGACTTCCAGGCCGTCGACATCGCGTCGATCGCGGCGCCGGTGACCAAGATGGCCATGACGGTGCTGGAGCCCGGACAGGTGCCCGGCGCGTTCGCCCAGGCGTTTCACCTGATGCGGTCGGGCCGGCCCGGGCCGGTGCTGATCGACCTGCCCATCGACGTGCAGCTCGCCGAGATCGACTTCGACCCAACGGCTTACGCCCCGCTGCCCGTCTACAAGCCCTGTGCCGGCCCGGCGCAGATCAACAAGGCGCTCGACATGCTGCAGACGGCGCGGCGCCCGCTCATCGTCGCGGGCGGGGGCATCATCAACGCCGACGCGTGCGACCTGCTCGTCGAGCTGGCTGAGGTGCTCAACGTCCCCGTCGTGCCCACGCTGATGGGCTGGGGCGCGATCCCCGACGACCATCCGCTGGCCGCCGGCATGGTCGGGCTGCAGACCGCGCATCGCTACGGCAACGCGAGCATGCTCGAGTCCGATTTCGTGCTCGGGATCGGAAACCGCTGGGCCAACCGCCACACCGGCGGGCTGGACACCTACCGGCGCGGCCGCCGCTTCGTGCACATCGACATCGAGCCCACCCAGATCGGCCGCGTGTTTCCGCCCGACCTCGGTATCGTCTCGGACGCCAGGGCGGCGCTGGAGCTGCTGGTGGCGCTCGGGGCGGCGCGAGCCGCCGCCGGCTCGCTGCCGGACTGGAGCGGCTGGGTCGCCGCCTGCCGGCATCGCAAGGAAACCCTGCACCGCAAGACCCACTTCGACGACGTTCCGATCAAGCCGCAGCGCGTGTACGAGGAGATGAACCGCGCCTTCGGCCGCGACGTCCGCTACGTCACGGCGATCGGGCTCTCGCAGATCGCCGGCGGCCAATTCCTCAACGTGTTCAAGCCCCGGCATTGGATCAACTGCGGCCAGGCCGGCCCGCTCGGCTGGACCGTGCCCGCCGCACTGGGGGTGGTCGCCGCCGACCCGACCGCGACTGTTGTGGGTTTGTCGGGCGACTACGACTTCCAATTCCTGATCGAGGAACTGGCCGTCGGCGCGCAGTTCAACCTGCCCTATGTCCATGTGGTGGTGAACAACTCCTACCTCGGGCTCATCCGGCAGGCCCAGCTGAACTTCGACATGGACTACTGCGTCTCGCTGGCCTTCGACAACATCAACGCCCAGGAAACCGGGGACAGCGACCTGCCCAAGGGATACGGCGTCGACCACCGCAGCGTCGTGGAAGGGTTGGGCTGCAAGGCCATTCAGGTCACCGAACCGTCCGACATCGGCCCGGCGCTGAGCCGGGCGCAACAACTGGCGCGCGAACACAAGGTCCCGGTCGTCGTCGAGGTGTTCCTGGAGCGGGTCACCAACATCGCGATGGGCAGCGAGATCGACAACATCACCGAATACGACGAGCTCGCGACGCTGCCCTCCGACTGACCGGCGGGCTGCTTGCTGCCGGCGCCAATTTCGTGATACGAAAAAGCGCAGGCGGGATGACGGGCCCTCGGGGCTGGATCGGAAGCGGTGATGGCTCGCGAAGCTGCACGTACGGGCGGCGTTCAGTCGGTAGAGCGGGCGTTCGAGCTGCTGGAGATCCTGGCGACCATGGGCGGGACCGGCGCGCTCGGCGACCTCGCGGCGCGGGCGGACCTGCCGGCGCCGACGATCCATCGGCTCGCGCGCACCCTGTTGGGCATGGGTTACCTGCGGCAGCTGCCCAACCGGCATTATTCGTTGGGGCCCAAGCTGATCCGGCTCGGCGAGAGCGCGGCGCACCTCGTCGGCACCTGGTCACGGCCGCACCTACTCGAGCTGGTGGAACGCACCGGTGAGACGGCGAACATGGCGCTGATGGACAACGACATGGCCGTCTACGTCGCGCAGGTGCCCTCGCCGCACTCGATGCGGATGTTCACCGAGGTGGGCCGCCGGGTCTACCCGCATTGCACCGGCGTCGGCAAGGCGCTGCTGATGCAGCTGCCCAACGACGCGGTGCGCGCCCTGGTGGCACGAACCGGGATGCCCGCCGCGACCGAGAACTCCCACACGACCCCCAAGGAGTTGCTCTCCGACATCGAGCTGTGCCGGTCGCGCGGCTACGCCGTCGACGAGGGCGAGCAGGAGGTGGGCGTGCGGTGTTTCGCCGTGCCGGTGCCCGACGCGCCGTCGTTGACGGCGATCTCGATCTCCGGCCCCGCGGCGCGCGTCACGCTGAAATCCGCCACCGAGGTCACCCCCCTGCTGAAGCGCGTCGCCCGCGACATCGCCTCGGAGTTCGACAGGGAGGCCGCCGGGTAGGGCTCAGTGCGACGGCGGGTTCAGTCCGTAGCGCCGCCTGATGTCGTCCATCCAGTCCGGGTTCCCGTACGTCAGACCGTATTTGGCTGCCAATTCACCAAATTCGGGCAAGTCGTGCAGGACCTTGCCGACGGGGTCGTTCGCGTGTTCGACGAGCAGCTCACCGAGCTCGCGGAAGTAGTTTTCGAATCCGCCGGGGGTGATGATCTCGACGATGCGGCCGGGCTCGCTGCCGGCGTTCCACATCGCGTGCATCTGCCCGCGCGGCTTGGTGATGTATCCACCCGGACCGAGAACCACCTCGCTGTCGTCGGAGCGGAATCCGATCTCGCCGGCCAGCACGATCGAATGCTCGTCTTCGCGGGTGTGCCGGTGCGCGGCGGTGAGGACGCCGACCGCGAAGGGGTGTTCGACGATGGACACCTCGCCGCCGTTGTTGCGGCTGGACAGCTTGAACACCGCACCGAAACCGGGCAGAGCTACGGAATCGCCCTCTCCGGGCTGCACCACCGTGACCGGGATACCATTCGCCTCGTCCATCTGCTCACCCTCCCGTTTTCGGCTTCATCCCACGGCGGCCAGGCCGGTCGCCATGTCGTCTTGAGGTGACCATAGCGGTTGCGGCACCACGACACCGAACGGCGCGTCCCAATGGTTCCGTGACGAAACCTCGTGCACGGGGCGGCGATTGGCCGCCACGCCCCACTTTCCCAGTGGGTAGCCGAGGGTCAGCATGGCCGACATCTTCCAGCCTTCCTCGACGGGCACGCCCAGCATCTCGTTGACCTTGTCCCGGAAGTTGTTGAGCACCATCGTCATGACGCCGCCGACGCCCTCCGCCCGGGCGGCGAGCAGTGCGCTCCAGATCGCGGGATAGATGTTGGCGCCGCCGAGATCGTCGATCGCGAACACGAAGAGCAACAGGGGAACTTCGTCGAAGTGGTCGGCCAGGTAGTTGCCGGAGCCCTTGATTCGGCGCATCGTCTCGGCGTGCGCGGCCGGGTCCGAGCCGGGCCCCGGCACCACCATCGGCCCCTGCCCCGTGCGGAACTTCTCGTATTCGAGGGCGCGGGCCTGCCGGAACAGTTCGCCGAACTCGTGGACGAGCTCGGGATCGTCGACCGCGACAAAGTGCCAGCGTTGGGTGTTGCCGCCGTTGGGTGCGCGGACGGCCGCGTCGAGGATGCGGGCCTGCACGTCCAGCGGGATCGGGTCCGGCCGCAACCGCCGCATCATCCTGGTCGTGTACAGCGCCTCGTGGATCTCCATTTGCCCGCTCCTTTCCGTTATTCGGGCCAGCCGTTGCTGAGGATGAGGTCGACCATGTTCCCGGGCTTGAACGTCGGGTCGAAGTGCGCCAGCACGTCGGCGTTCATCGTCCCGAAGGTCGTGTCGGGGCGATGCTTCATGCCGTCGTTGAAGGCCGCCAGGATGCGGTTCTTGAAGTCGGGACGCGGGTGGGCGGCGGTCACCGCGGCGATCGCCTCCGGGTCCAGGGCCTCGAGGCCGACGCCGACCACGTCGGTCTCGACACCCGCTGTGACCAAGGCGATTTCGGGTTCGAGGAACTCGGGGATGCCGGGCGTCGTGTGCAGCGCGATGCCCAGCCACACCTTGTTGGCGTCGGCCTTGTCTACGCCGTGTTGCAGCAGGAAATCGCGCGCCGCGTTGGCTCCGTCCACCTCGAAGCGCAGGGTTGAGGTGCGGTAGCGCTCGGTGAGGCCAATGTCGTGAAACATCGCCCCGGCGTAGAGGAGTTCCAGGTCCGGTTGCAGTCCCCGGCGGCGGCCCTGGAGCGCGCCGAACAGGAACACGCGGCGGGAATGGTCGAAGAGCAAATCGTCTTCGACGTCGCGAATGTACTCGGTGACCTCGCGCACGAGCGGGGTGTCCGGGATGACGATGTCGGCGATGGTTTCCATCGGCTGAGTAAACATGCGACCAGTGTGCTGGCGCGAGGACCCGTCGACCCATGGCAATTGAGCCGTCTTTACCCCAGATTGCGACAATGAGTCGGTGGCGGAAGCCAGTGCGCGGTCGCGGGTTGTGGTCATCGTCGTCTTCGACGACGTGACGATGCTGGACGTTGCGGGGGCGGGCGAGGTGTTCGCCGAGGCCAACCGATTCGGCGCCGACTATGAGCTGAAGATCGCGTCGGTGGACGGCCGGGACGTCACGACCTCAATCGGCACCAGACTGGGCGTCACGGACGCCCTTTCGTCGATCGAGTCGGCCGACATCATCCTGGTCGCCGGCAGCGACAACCTGCCGCGACGGGCGATCGATCCCGCGCTCGTCGACGCGGTCAAGTCGGCCGCGGAGCGCACCCGGCGCCTGGCCTCGATCTGCACCGGGTCGTTCATCCTCGCGCAGGCCGGCCTGCTCAACGGCCGGCGCGCCACCACGCATTGGCATGACGCCCGGTTGTTCGCCCGGGCCTTCCCCGACGTCGCCGTCGAGCCGGACGCGCTGTTCGTCCGCGACGGCGACGTCTTCACCTCGGCCGGGGTGTCGTCGGGCATCGACCTGGCGCTGGCGCTGGTCGAAATGGATCACGGCACCGAACTGGTCCGCGACGTGGCCCGGTGGTTGGTCGTCTACCTCAAGCGGGCGGGCGGCCAGTCGCAATTCTCGACACTGGTCGAGGCCGAGCCCCCGCCACAATCCCCGCTGCGCAAGGTCACCGAGGCGATCGCGGCCGACCCGGCGGCCAACCACAGCGTGAAAACGCTTGCCGCGCAGGCCTCCCTGAGCACGCGGCAGCTGACCCGGCTGTTCCAGTCCGAACTCGGCACGACGCCGGCCCGCTACGTCGAGATGGTGCGCATCGACGCCGCCCGCGCCGCGCTCGACGCCGGCCGCAGCGTCGCCGACACGGCGCGCATCGCCGGGTTCGGCAGCGCCGAAACCCTCCGGCGCGTGTTCGTCGACCACCTCGGCGTCTCGCCGAAGGCCTACCGGGACAGATTCCGGACCGCGTCCCGCGGCTGAGCGGCCGGAGGCATACTGTTCGGCCATGCACATCGATGTGATGGCGGTCCCGCAGCCGTTGGACCGGGTCGGTGACCTGGCCCGCCGCACCCAGGCCGCCGGCTTCTCCGGCCTGCTGTTGACCGAGACGGGACGCACGCCCTACCTCAACGCCGCCGTCGCCTCGCAGGCCGCGCCGGGCCTGGAGCTGTCGACGGGCGTCGCGGTCGCCTTCCCGCGCAGCCCCTTCATCACCGCGGCCACCGCCTGGGAGCTTCAGGAAGCGACCGGCGGAAAGTTCCGGCTCGGTCTCGGCACCCAGGTGCGCACGCACGTCGTGCGGCGCTACGGCATGGCCTTTGAGCGCCCCGGCCCGCGGCTGCGCGACTACGTGCTCGCGGTGAAGTCGTGCTTCACCGCCTTCCGAACGGGCACCCTCGATCACCACGGCGAGTTCTACGATCTCGACTTCATCACCCCGCAGTGGAGCGCCGGGCCCATCGACGCGCCGGACCCGAAAGTCGATGTGGCGGCGGTGAATCCGTGGATGCTCCGGATGGCGGGCGAAGTGGCCGACGGCGTGCACGTCCACCCGCTCGGCGAGCCGGGCTACCTCGCCCGTCACGTCGTGCCCAACATCGCGGACGGGGCGGCGAAGGCGGGCCGCGCGCCGTCGGACATCGCGGTGATCGTGCCGGTGATGACCATCGTCGGGGACACCGACGAAGAGCGCGACAACGAACGCGAGTCGGTGCGCGCCAGCATGTCCTTCTACGGCAGCACCCCCAACTATGCGTTCATCTGGGACGAGGCCGGGTTCGAGGGGACGACGGCACGCATCCGCGAGAAGCAGAAGGCCGGGGACTTCGCCGGCATGGCGGCCCAGATCAGCGACGAGCACGTCGCCGCCTTCGCCACCGAGTCGACGTGGGACAGCCTGGCCGACGCGCTCACCGAGAAGTACGGCGGGATCGCCACGCGGTTGGTGCTCTACAACGCTTTTGGAGCCCAGGGCAACCACGAGCGCTTCGAGCGCTACGGCGACGTGGCCCGGCAGTTGCAGGGCACATAGCGCGGCGAGCGTGCGCAGAATGCCGCGGTTTACGGCGTGTCGGCGTACAAACGCGCACGCTCGCGACGGGGAGGTTACTTGGTGGCGTTGTACTTGTTGATCGCGTCGTCCAGCCGCTGCAGGGCCGCACCGTACGCGGCGAAATCGCCCTTCTTCTGGGCGTCTTTCGCCGCGCCGATCGCCGACTGGATCTCCTGCAGGGCGGCCGCCTTGGCCGGGGACAGCGTCGTCGAGCCGTCCGGAGACGGCGGCACGGCGGTCGGCGGCGCCGGGCCGGGTGGCGCGGCGGGCACCGGCGGACCGGCGGGCCCGGCCGGGCTGGCCGGCGGGGTCGGGTTCGGGGCTGCGCCGGGCTCGGTGGGCTGTATCCCGGTCGCGGTCGCGCCCGCGCCGGGGCCGAACAACCCGTTGAGGGCGTCACCCACCGTCGGGCCGTATCCGATCTTGTCGTTGTACATCATCGCCACCCGGATCAACCGCGGGTACGACGACGCCGCGTCGCTGGCCCCCGGCGAGGCGTAGACGGGCTCGACGTAGAGCAGCCCACCCTGGCCCACCGGCAGCGTGAGCAGGTTGCCCCACCGGATCCGGTTCTGGTTGTCGCGGCCGATCACGCCGAGGTCCTGGGACACCGCCGGGTCCGTGGTGATCGCGTTGTTGGCCAGCTTCGGGCCGTTGACCTGACCCGGGATGGTCAACACGGTGATCCTGCCGTAGGTCGCCGGGTCGGAGCTGGCGCTGATGTAGGCGGCCAGGTAGTCGCGCTTGAACCGGTTCATCGCGCTGATCAACTGGTACGACGCCGAATTGTCGTTCTTGGCAATGTTTTTCGCGACGATGTAGTACGGCGGCTGGTAGCTGCTGGCGGTGGGGTTCGGGTCCAGCGGCACGTCCCAGAAGTCCGACGTGGAGAAGAACGTCACCGGGTCGTTGACGTGGTACTTGGCCAGCAGCATCCGCTGCACCTTGAACAGGTCCTCGGGGTAACGCAGGTGCTCGGAAAGCTCGGGGGTGATGTCGCTCTTGGGTTTGACGGTGCCGGGGAACACCTGCATCCAGGCCTTGAGGACCGGATCGGATTCGTCCTGCTGGTACAGCGTGACGGTGCCGTCATAGGCGTCGACGGTGGCCTTCACCGAGTTTCGGATGTAGGAGACCTTCTTGTCGGGCGCCAGGCGGTTGAACGCCACCTCGGTGGAGTCGGCGGTCGCGGACTCCAGGGAAGTCAGTTCCGAGTACGGGTAGTTGTCCAGGGTGGTGTAGCCGTCGATGATCCACACCAGCCGTTTGTTGACGATCGCCGGGTACACGGAGCTGTCGGTCGTCAGCCACGGCGCCACCGCCTCCACCCGGCGGGCGGGATCCCGGTTGAACAGGATCTTGCTGTTGGAGCCGATCACGTTGGAGAACAAGAAGTTTCGCTCGGCGAACTTGGCCGCGAACACGCTGCGCGAGATCCAGCTGCCGATCGGCACTCCCCCGAGCCCGCTGTAGGTGTAGTTCTTGGTTTCGGCGCTGGTCTCGTAGTCGTATTCCCGGTCGTTGCCGTTGCGTCCGACGATCGCGTAGTCCGCGGAGGTGTTGGAGATGACGGGCCCGTAGTAGATGCGCGGCTGGTCCAGCGGCGCCGGCCCGTCGGACACCACGCTGCCGTTGGCGCCGACGACGTTGACGAGGAACTCGGGGTATCCACCGTTTTGGTTGGGGTCGTTGGCGATTCCGCGCACCGTGTTGGCCGGCGACGCGATGAATCCGTTGCCGTGGGTGTAGACGCTGTGCCGGTTGATCCAGTCGCGCTGGTTGTCGATCAGCCTGTCCGGGTTGAGTTCTCGGGCCGCCACGACATAGTCGCGCAACGCCCCGTTGCGGTCGAGGTAGCGGTCGATGGACAGTTGGTCGGGGAAGAAGTAGAAGTTCTTGCCCTGCTGGAACTGGGTGAACGCCGGGCTGATGATCGTGGGGTCGAGCAGCCGGATGTTCGAGGTGGTCGCGCGGTCGGCCGCGACCTGCTGGGCGGTGGCCTGCCCGTCACCGGTGTAGTTGCGGTAGCTCACCTGCTCCGAGGTCAGGCCGTAGGCTTGACGCGTCGCGGTGATGCTGCGGCTGATGTATTCGCTTTCCTTTTGCGCGGCATTGGGCCTGACGCTGATCTGTTCGACGATCAACGGCCATCCGGCCCCCACGATCAGCGACGACAGCAGCAGCAGGACCAGGCCGATGGCCGGAATCCGCAAGTCGCGCAGCACGATCGCCGAGAACACCGCGACGGCGCAGATCAGGGCGATCGCCATCAGGATCAGCTTGGCCGGCAGCACGGCGTTGATGTCGGTGTAACCGGCACCGGTGAACGGCTTGCCGCCCCGAGTGTGCGACAGCAGCTCGTAGCGGTCCAGCCAATACGCGACGGCCTTGAGCAGCACCAGCACGCCGACCAGGCTGACCAGCTGGATGCGCGCCGAGCGGCTCAGCGCCCCGGTGCGACCCGACAGCCGGATGCCGCCAAAGATGTAGTGCGCCAAGATGTTCGCCAGGAAGGCCAGGAACACCGCCACGAACATGTAGGACAGCATCAGCCGGTAGAACGGCAGCTCGAAGGCATAGAACCCGAGGTCCTTGCCGAACTGGGGATCCCTGATGC
Source organism: Mycobacterium sp. NGS34 (assembly GCF_059812845.1). Classification (NCBI taxonomy): domain Bacteria; kingdom Bacillati; phylum Actinomycetota; class Actinomycetes; order Mycobacteriales; family Mycobacteriaceae; genus Mycobacterium; species Mycobacterium sp. NGS34. The sequence continues at coordinate 665,991 of NZ_JCALDM010000002.1, read as the reverse complement.
CGAAGGTCCCGCCATGGATGAAGAGCTGGACGCGCACCCAGTAGCTCTGCGCGATGATGCCCGCCAGCAGGCCGACGGCCGCGGGGATTCCGATGCCCACCAGCCGCAGGCGCGAAACGACGACGGCGCGGTAGCGGGCCACGGGATCGTTGGTGTTGCTCGGCACGAACACGGGACGGGCGCGGTAGGGCAACGCAAGCCCGGTGAACACGATGCCGCCGACCAGCAGACCCGCGACCAGGAACACGACGATGCGGGTGACCAGCACGGTGGTGAACACCGAGCGGTAGCCGAGCTCACCGAACCACAGCCAGTCGACGTAGGCGTCGATCAGCCGGGGACCGGCGAGCAGCAAAACGATCACACCCAGTGCGATCAGGATCAGAATCCGGCTGCGCCGAGTCAGCTTCGGCATTCTTGCGGTGGGCCGCATCCCCACTGGCTACGCTCCCTGATCTTGCTGGTTGCTAGAGATTTTCTAGAACGGTCACAACTCTACGCATTGCTGGACGCCGGGTGTGGTCTGCTTGGGCAGTGGCGGATCAGAGCGGAAGCGCCGGCCCGGCAATCGCCAAGGCGGTGTGGACCGACGCGGACTTCGATCGGATGAGCTGGCACGACTGTGCCGTGCACGCCGTCGCGGTCGAGCCCGCTCCGCCCCACCCCGGCCGGCTGCTGGTCGACCTCGACTACATCGTCGAATGGGTCTGCCCGACCCCGCCGGAAAGCGCCTTCAGTTTCTGGATCTGCCCCGCCACCCTCGTGTTCGACGAGGCGTGGGACCTGGTCGGCGACGTCAACCTGCGGGGGTTCAGCTTCGAGCTGTCGCTCGAAACGCTGCAACGGTCCGGCCCCGACGAACACGGCGCGTTCGGGTGGACCCTCGTCGGCCACGAGTTCACCCTCTCGCTGTGCGCCACCGGTTTCACCCAATACCTGCGCCGCCCGCCGGTTCGCAGCCCGCACCAGCGGCTGTCCGCTTCGGAACGAGGGGGCCTCGGCTTCGACCGGCGGGGCTACACCTTCTGAGCGGGCTAGCAGCTCGGGGTCTGACCGCCCGACTTGATCGCGTGCAGCGCGTCCACCGCCTGGCTGAGCGTCTCGACCTTCACCAGGCGCAGGCCGGACGGATTGTCCGAGGTCGCCTCGTAGCAGTTCTTCGCCGGCACCAGGAACACCGTGGCGCCGGCCGAGTGGGCGGCGGCCATCTTGTGCGTGATGCCGCCGATCTGGCCCACCTTGCCGTCGACGGAGATGGTGCCGGTTCCCGCGATGAACGTCGATCCGGCCAGGTCACCGGTGGTGAGCTTGTCGACCACCGCCAGGCTGAACATCAGCCCGGCCGACGGGCCGCCCACGTTGGCGAGGTTGAAGTCGACGGTGAACGGCGCCCACGGCGCGTCGAGGACCGCGACACCCAGGAAGCCGTAGTCACGATCCTTGTTGGTTCCCAACGTGATCTGCGCCGTGCCAATGGGCCCGGACGCGTCGTTCTTGCGGCGATAGTCGATCGTCACCACCTGACCGGGTTTGGTGCCCTTCAAGAACCCGGTGAACTGCTCGACGCTGGCGACCGGGGTGCCGTTGACCGCGTCGATCGCGTCGCCGGACTTCAGCTTGCCCGCCGACGGACCGGGGTCGGTGACCGTCGCGACGGTGACCGCGACCGGGTACTTCAAGAACCCCAGCGCGGCGTAGGCGGCGCTGTCCTCGGAGTTCTTGAAGTCGGCGTTGTTGGCCTTGTCGACGTCCTCGCGCGACTTGCCGGGCGGGTAGACGAGGTCGCGCGGGATCAGCTGTTCCTGGCCGGAAAGCCACAGCGTCAGCGCCTCGCCGAGGGACAGGTCGTCGCGCTGGGAGACCGTCGTCATGTTGAGGTGGCCCGTCGTCGGGTGCGTCTGGGTGCCCTCGATCGCGACCACCTGCTTGCCGTCGACCTCACCGAGCGTGTCGAACGTCGGGCCCGGGCCCAGGGACACAAACGGCACCGTCACCACCGCGAGCAGCACACCGAAGGCCACGATCGGCACCAGCGCGACGATCAACGTGAGAATCCGCCTGTTCACGGGCCTACCCTATCCGGCGCCCGCTCGGCCCCGTTCAGCTACGAGCGTGACCACAGGTGGCGCGTCGGGTGCCCGCGGTGAGTACCGTTGACGTTATGCCTGACCTGCCATTCGGCTTCTCCTCCGGCGACGACCCGGAGCGCGAGAAGAAAGACCCCGGTTCCGGCTCGGGGGGATCCGACCCGCTGGGCGCCTTCGGCCTGGGCGGCGAGTTCGGCATGGGCGACCTCGGGCAGATCTTCACCCAGCTGGGCCAGATGTTTTCCAGCGCGGGCACCGTGATGGCCGGCGGCAAGGCGTCGGGTCCGGTGAACTACGAATTGGCGCGCCGGGTCGCGTCGAGCTCGATCGGGTTCGTCGCGCCCATTCCCGCCTCCACGACCAAGGCCATCGCCGACGCGGTCCACCTCGCCGAGACCTGGCTGGACGGGGCGACGGCGCTGCCCGCGGGCACGTCGAAGGCGGTGGGCTGGAGCCCCGGCGACTGGGTCGACAACACGCTGGAGACCTGGAAGCGGCTGTGCGACCCGATGGCCGAGCAGATCGCCACGGTGTGGGCGTCGTCCCTGCCCGAAGAGGCCAAGAGCATGGCCGGCCCCCTGCTGGCGATGATGTCGCAGATGGGCGGCATGGCGTTCGGGTCGCAGCTCGGCCAGGCGCTGGGGCGGCTGTCCCGCGAGGTGCTGACCTCGACCGACATCGGCCTGCCGCTCGGCCCCAAGGGGGTGGCCGCGATCATGCCGGACGCCGTCGACTCCTTCGCCTCCGGACTCGAGCAGCCGCGCAGCGAGATCCTGACCTTCCTGGCCGCCCGCGAGGCCGCCCACCACCGGCTTTTCAGCCACGTGCCCTGGCTGTCCGGCCAGTTGCTGGGCGCGGTCGAGTCCTACGCCAGCGGCATGAAGATCGACATGTCCGGGATCGAGGAGCTGGCGCGCGACTTCAACCCCGCGTCGCTGTCCGATCCGGCGGCCATCGAGGAGTTGCTCGGGCAGGGCGTCTTCGAGCCGAAGGCGACGCCGGCGCAGAAGCAGGCGCTGGAGCGGCTCGAGACGCTGCTGGCGTTGATCGACGGCTGGGTGCAGGTGGTGGTCACCGCGGCCCTGGGCGACCGGATCCCGGGCACGGCCGCGCTCAGCGAGACGCTGCGCCGCCGCCGGGCCAGCGGCGGGCCGGCCGAGCAGACGTTCGCGACGCTGGTCGGCCTCGAACTGCGGCCGCGCAAGCTGCGCGAGGCGGCCGCACTGTGGGAGCGGCTGACGGAGGCGGCCGGGGCCGACGCGCGCGACGCCGTCTGGCAACACCCCGACCTGCTGCCCGGCGCCGAGGACCTCGACGAGCCGGCCGGCTTCATCGACCGCATCATCGGCGGTGACACCAGCGGCATCGACGAGGCCATCGCCAAGCTCGAGGACCCCGACTCCACCGATAACTGATCAGCTCGCGGCCGTTTGCTGGCGGTGCTACGTTGCACACCAGTCGAATGTCGGGCCGACCCTTTGCGAGCGAACATGATCAGGATTGCGACCTCGGTGCGCGCTGCGCTGGCGGCTGCCTGCATCGGCATGGCCTGCGCTTTGCTGGTATCGGCCTGTGGCGCGGCGCCACCAGCGATCCGTGCGTCGGCCCCGCCGGCCACCACGGCCACGGCGAAGACGGCCGCCGACGGCGTGTACGGCGACCCGGATGCGGCGGCCAAGTATTGGGTGCAGCAATCGCTGGAGGACACCTGCGGGCTGGCGTCGGTGGCCGACGTGGTCGGTGAGGTCACCGGCAACCCCCCGACCGAGACGCAGATCATCAAGCTGGCCCAGAACACACCCTCGGTGATCCGCGACGGCCCGATCTACCTTCCCACCGGAGACCCCGGGCACGAGACGGAAAAGGGCGGCATCGACATGGCCGACACCGTCGTGCTGCTCGAGCACTACGGCATCAAATCGCAGATGATCTACGACACCGAACCCGACAAGACCGGGCTGCCGGCGCTGGAGCAGTATCTCGGCGCCGGCCGCAAGGTGATCGCCTGGGTCAACGGCGGAACCATCCTGGACAGCGACGACCAGCGCAGCGCGCCTGACCACTTGCTCGTCGTCACCGGGATCGACACCAACAACGAGACCGTGCACCTCAACGACCCCTACGCCGAACACGCCAATACGAAGGTCAGCATCAAACGATTCATGACGGCCTGGAAGGTCGGGCAGAAATCGATCGTCGTCACCGGGTGACGGTGCTGTGGATAACCGAGCGCGGCGTTGCCCGTCGGCCCCGCAGCGTCGAGATGCGCGCCCCCATTCCCGGATCGAAAAATTAGCTGGTCGACGACGCCTGACGCGAGAGAAAAACTTCGCCGAAGGCTGACATTAGGGGTCAGGATCTGCATAGATTATCGCTACGACCCATAGCAGATTCAAATTGACCACCTAGGCGGTAGCGATGTCCTATCTTGTGGCGGCCCCAGAGTTTTTGGCTTCGGCGGCATCGGACTTGTCGAGCATCGGCTCCAAGATAGGTGCGGCCAACGCAGCGGCGGCGGCCTCGACCGCCGCGGTGCTGCCCGCCGCAAGTGATGAGGTGTCGGCGGCCATGGCTTCGCTGTTCGCTGGGTACGGACAGGGCTATCAGCAGCTCAGCGCTGAGGCGGCGACGTTTCATTCCCAGTTCGTGCAGGCCTTGAACTCCGCCGCGGGTGCCTATTTGGGCACCGAGGCGGCTAACGCCTCGCCGCTGCAGGCCATTTTGGACTTTATCAATCAGCCGACCGAGGACCTGTTGGGTCGGCCGTTGATAGGCAAGGGCACCAACGGGGCGCCGGGAACCGGGCAAAACGGCGGCCCGGGCGGGATTTTGTGGGGCGACGGCGGCGACGGCGGATCTGGGGCTCCTGGGGCGCCCGGAGGCAAGGGCGGTGACGCCTGGGCTTTCGGCAACGGCGGCGCGGGCGGCGCCGGCGGGGCTGGCATCACCGGGTCCCCGGGAAACGCGGTCCTCATTGTCAACGGCGGGACTGGCGGCAACGGCGGTGCCGGCGGGGCAGGCGGCCACGGCGGGCTGTTCTTTGGCAACGGCGGTGCCGGCGGTGCGGGTGGCATCGGGGGGCTCGGCGGGGCCGGCGGCGTCGGTACCCCCGGCACCACGGCCATTCCCAACGGCGGCACCGGCACTGACGGCGGCCAAGGCGGCAACGGCGGTGCCGGCGGGGCCGGCGGCTACGGCTCGCCGTTGTTTGGCCACGCCGGCGTCGACGGCGTTGGCGGCGCCGGCGGCACCGGCGGCCAGGGCGGCGACGGCGGGCACGGCGCCAGCGACACGGTTAGCACCATCGCCGGCACCGGCGGCCACGGCGGCAACGGCGGGGCCGCCGGCGTGGCTGCCAGCGGAGGCGCCGCGGGCGCCGGCGGCATCGGCGGCAACGGCGGCGCTGGCGGCGACGGCGGGCACGCGGCCGGCCACAACGCCGCCAACGGCGGCGACGGCGGCACCGGCGGCGTAAGCACCGCCGGCACCGGCGGCACCGGCGGCAAAGGCGGCGACGGCGGCATCATCAACACCACCGGCAACGCCACATTCAGCGCCGGGAACGGCGGCCTGGGCGGCAACGGCGGCACCGGTAACACCGGCGGCAACGGCGGCGCCGGCGGTAACGGCGGTTCTGCCAATGTCACCAATGGAAACAACACTGCCGCTGGCGCCGGTGGTGGTGGCGGCGGCGGTGCCGGCGGCGACAGCACCGGTGGTGGCGCCGGCGGCCACGGCGGCAACGGCGGCACCGGCGGCACCGGCTTTGCAACCAACAACACGAGCTTCTTCACCAGGGGCGTCGGCGGCTCCGCCGGCAATGGCGGCAACGCCGCGGGCGCCCTCGGCGGTTCAGGTGGTGGTGGCGGCGGCGGCGGCGTGGCCACTGTCGGTGGCATCGGCAGCCTGAGTGGCGGCCTCGGCGGCAACGGTAGCGGTTCCGCCGGCGGCTTGGGCGCCACCGCCGCTAGTGTCACCGGCGTGAGCTTCGGCAGCGCAGGCGGCGGTGGCGGCGGCGGCGCTGGCGGCGCCGCCGGTGGCAGCGGTGGCGACATTCAAGGCGGTATTGGTGGTGGTGGTGGTGGCACCGCCGGCAACACCGGCGCCAACGGCGGCGGCTTCAACGGCGGTACGGGCGGTCCCGGCGGCGTCGGCGTCGCCGGCGGCGGTGGTGGCGGCGGCGGCGGCGCTGGCAACGGCGCTGGTACCGGTGGTGGCGGTGGCGCCGGCGGTCCCTAAGCCGGTTCGTACGTAGAACCGGAAACACCGCTTGAAGGAAACCTTCTGGCTATCGGCGCTTGGCGTCGCGTTCGCCGATCCGCTTTGCGGTCGATCTCCGCGGATATGTAACTTGCGCATATATCGCCGAACTCGAGCGGGACGGCGACGACCCCAACGGCGGTTCTGTGGATAACTGAGCGGAGCGTTCGCTTGCGCCATGGCACAGTCTCAGCCCATGACCCAGACCGCCGCGCTTTCGCTGTACGCGCTGGACCCGGCGCTGCCTGTGCTGCTGCGGCCCGACGGCGCGGTGCAGGTCGGCTGGGATCCGCGCCGGGCCGTGCTGGTCCGTCCGCCGTGCGGCCTGGCCGCCTCCGACCTGGCCGCGCTGCTGCGGTACATGCGGTCGCCGACGCAGCTGTCCGAGCTGCGGCGCCAGGCCGTCGACCGCGGCCTGCGCGATTGTGACGGCCTGACCCACCTCGTCGCGCAGCTCGTCGGGGCGGGCGTCGCAAGCGAATGCCGTCGCCCCCGGGGCCGCGCGGCGTCGATCCGCATCCACGGCCGCGGGCCGCTGTCCGAGCTGCTCGTGGAATCGCTGCGCTGCTCTGGGGCCCGCGTCGCGCAGAGCAGCCAGCCGCACGCCGCCGTGTCCCCCGACGCCGTCGACCTGGTGGTGCTGTCGGACTATTTGGTCGCCGACCCGCGCATGGTGCGCGAGCTGCACGCCCGGGGCGTGCCACACCTTCCCGTTCGGGTGCGCGACGGCACCGGCCTGGTGGGCCCGCTGGTCATTCCCGGCGTGACCAGCTGCCTGGGGTGCGCCGACCTGCACCGCAGCGACCGCGACGCCGCGTGGCCGGCCATCGCCGCCCAGCTGCGCGACACCGTCGGCGTGGCCGACCGGGCCACCGTGCTGGCGACCGCGGCCCTGGCGCTCGGCCAGGTGAACCGCGTCATCGCGGCGGTGCGCGGCCAGGAGGCGGTGCCCGATCCGGCGCCGCCGCCCGCGCTGAATGCGACGTTGGAGTTCGACCTGGGCGCCGGCTCGATCGTCGCGCGGCAGTGGACCAAGCACCCGCTGTGCTCGTGCTAGCAACCTATGGTCCGGATCACGGGTCCCGCGCGCCGGCCGTCGTGGATGATGGATACGTGGCAGACATCAAACGCGGCCGCGCTGCGCGCAACGCGAAGCTGGCCAGCATCCCCGTCGGCTTCGCCGGCCGGGCGGCCCTCGGCTTCGGCAAGCGGCTGACGGGCAAGTCCAAGGACGAAGTCCAGGCCGAGATGCTGGAGAAGGCCGCCAACCAATTGTTCACCGTGCTGGGTGAGCTCAAGGGCGGGGCGATGAAGGTCGGCCAGGCCCTTTCGGTGATGGAGGCCGCCATCCCCGAGGAGTACGGCGAGCCCTACCGCGAGGCGCTGACCAAGCTGCAGAAGGACGCCCCGCCGCTGCCCGCCGCCAAGGTGCACCGGGTGCTGGACGCCCAGCTGGGCACCAAGTGGCGGGACCGGTTCAGCTCGTTCGACGACACCCCGATCGCCTCGGCCAGCATCGGCCAGGTGCACAGGGCGGTGTGGTCCGACGGCCGTGACGTCGCGGTCAAGATCCAGTACCCGGGCGCCGACGAGGCGCTGCGCGCCGACCTCAAGACCATGCAGCGGATGGTCAGCGTGGTCAAGCAGCTGACGCCGGGCGCGGACGTCCAAGGCGTGGTCGACGAGCTGATCGAGCGCACCGAGATGGAGCTCGACTACCGGCTGGAGGCCGACAACCAGCGCAAGTTCGCCAAGGCGTATCAGGACAGCCCGCACTTCCTGGTGCCGCATGTCGTGGCCAGCGCGCCCAAGGTGGTGGTCCAGGAGTGGATCGAGGGGGTCCACATGGCCGAGATCATCCGCCACGGGACTCCCGAGCAGCGCGACCTGATCGGCACCCGCCTGCTCGAGCTCACCTTCGACGCGCCGCGGCGGCTGGGGATGCTGCACGGCGACGCCCACCCCGGGAACTTCATGCTGATGCCCGACGGCCGGATGGGCGTCATCGACTTCGGTGCCGTCGCCCCCCTGCCCGGGGGCTTTCCCGTCGAGCTCGGCATGACGATTCGGCTGGCGCGCGACAAGAACTACGACCTGCTGTTGCCGACCATGGAGAAGGTCGGCTTTATCCAGAAGGGCCAGCAGGTGTCGGTCCGCGACATCGACGAAATGCTGCGCCAGTACGTCGAACCCATCCAGGTCGACGTCTTCCACTACACGCGCAAGTGGCTGCAAAAGATGACCCTGGTTCAGATGGACCGGTCGGTTTCGCAGATCAAGACGGCCCGGCAGATGGACCTGCCGCCCAAGCTGGCGATACCGATGCGCGTCATCGCGTCGGTCGCCGCGATCCTGTGCCAGCTGGACGCGCACGTGCCGATCAAGGCGCTGTCGGAGGAACTGATCCCCGGCTTCGCCGAGCCCGACACCGCCGTCGTCTGAAGCTTTATTCCTAGGCCGCGACGACATCCTTGCGCGGCCGGCCGCGGGGACGTTTGCGGTTGACGATCGAGCCGCGCTCGAAGATCTCGCCGCCCCACACGCCCCAGGGCTCGGCCCGCTCCAGCGCCGCCGTCAGGCACTGGCGGCGAACCGGGCAGCCCGCACACAGCGTCTTGGCGCGCTCGAGGTCGGCCGGGGCCTCGGCGAACCACAGGTCGGGATCGTCGACGTGACAAGGCAATTCCGGCAGCGTCGGTCTTCGGACTGGCAGTGCCGACATGTCCTGCTCACCTGCTTCCTGGTCGGGTTTCCTTCGTGGTGATCCGGACCAGGCTGGGAGGCTTCCCAGATAACTGTGGCCACGGATCCTTTTGACTTCGGGTCCGTGGCCATCTGGGCAAAACCGGGCTAGTTAGGTATGACCCCGATACACGGACGCGTCGGTCGCGGCGGCGATACGGTGCTTAGCCGCTGCCGCCGACACGGCGGCGTGGGCGGCATGGGAGGTAGCCGCGGGAGACACCGCGGCGGCCACGCATACACCAAACGCGTTGGTGATCATCGTGGCGAACCTCCTCTCGGCTGGCAGCATTCTGCGGTTTCGAGGCTAAATGCTAGCGGTAGCCGCCCACAACTTATTTTCTGACCTGCGTTTTCGGCGCCGAGAGTGGGTGCCGGCCGTCAGCGGGCCTGGCGGACCAGCTCCAACACGTCGGGCCCGTACTGTTCGAGCTTTCGCGCGCCGATCCCGGGGATCGCGATGAGCGCCGCCTCGTCGTCAGGCAGCAGCTCGGCGATCGCGATCAGGGTGTTGTCGGAAAAGACGATGTACGGCGGCATCTTCTGTTCGGTGGCGATGTTGAGGCGCCACGCCTTGAGCTTGAGCAACAGGTCCTCGTTGACGTCGCCGGCGCACGTCGTGCAGCGGCGCAGCATGATGGCCGCCGGGGTGGTCAGGTCGTTGTTGCAGATCCGGCAGCGGGTCGCGGCCCCCCGGCTGCGCCGGGACCTGGCCGGCGCGGCGTCGGCGCGCGTCTGCGGCGCGATGCCGTTGAGGAACCGGGACGGCTTGCGGCTCTGCCGTCCGCCGGGGCTGCGGGCCAGCGCCCAGCTGAGCGCCAAATGTATTCGCGCCCTGGTGATTCCGACGTAGAGCAGCCGACGCTCCTCCTCGACGGCCTCGCTTTCGGGGCCGTGCGCCAGCGCGTGCGAGATGGGCAGCGTGCCGTCGGCCAGCCCGACCAGGAACACCGCATCCCACTCGAGTCCCTTCGCGGCGTGCAGCGAGGCCAGCGTGACGCCCTGGACCACCGGCGGGTGGCGCGAGTCGGCGCGCATCCGCAGCTCGGCCAGCAGCCCGGGCAGGTCGAGCTGCGGGCGCTGCGCCACCTCGTCGTCGACCAGCTCGGCCAGCCCCGCCAGCGCCTCCCAGCGATCCCGGGCCCGGGCGCCGGTCGGCTCCTCGGCGGTCAGCCCGAGCGGCTCCAGGACCGCGCGCACGACGTCGGGCAAGGGGGCTTGTGGGTCCGCGTCGCCCCGGTCGGCCGCGCGCTGCAGCGCCAACAGCGCCTGCTTGATCTCCTGGCGGTTGAAAAACCCCTCGCCACCGCGGATCTGGTAGGTGACGCCGGCCTCGGTCAGGGCCTCCTCGTAGACCTCGGATTGCGCGTTGACCCGGTAGAGCACGGCGATTTCCGATGGCGCGGTGCCGGATTCGATCAGCCGGGCGATCGACTTGGCGACCGCGGCGGCCTCGACGGTTTCGTCGGGGTGCTCGTGAAACGTCGGCGCGGGGCCGGGCGGGCGCTGGCCGGACAGCTGCAGCTTGCTGCCGGCGACGCGGCCGCGCGCGGCGGCGATCACCTGATTGGCCAGCGACACCACCTGCGGGGTGGACCGGTAGTCGCGTTCCAGGCGCACCACGGTGGCTTCCGGGAACCGCCGGGAGAAGTCGAGCAGGAACCGCGGGGTGGCCCCGGTGAACGAGTAGATGGTCTGGTTGGCGTCGCCGACGACGGTCAGGTCGTCGCGGTCACCGAGCCATGCCGCGAGCACCCGCTGCTGCAGCGGGGTGACGTCCTGGTACTCGTCGACGACGAAGCAGCGGTAACGGCCGCGGAACTCGTCGGCCACGGCCGCGTCGTTCTCGATGGCGGCGGCCGTGTGCAGCAGCAGGTCGTCGAAGTCCAGCAGCGTCACCGACTCGTCGCGGACCTTCAGCGCCTCGTAGGCGGTATACACGGCGGCGATCTGCTTGGCGTCCATCGGGACGTCGCGGCCGGCGTCGGCGACGGCGGGCGCGTACTGTTCGGGGCCGATCAGCGACGCCTTGGCCCACTCGATCTCCCCGGCGAGGTCGCGCACGTCGTCGGTGCTGACGTTCATCCGGCACCGGCTGGCCGCGCGGGCGACGACCGCGAACTTGGTGTCGAGCAGCTGCCAGCCCGTGTCGCCGACGACCCGCGGCCAGAAGTACCGCAGCTGGCGGTGCGCGGCCGCGTGGAAGGTCAGGGCCTGCACGGCGCCGACGCCGGGACCCGCGTGGCCGGCGTTGGCCAGCGCCCGCAACCGCGAGCGCATCTCCCCCGCCGCCCGCTGGGTGAACGTGACCGCGAGGACCTGACCGGCGGCGACGTGGCCGTCGGCGACGAGCTGGGCGATGCGGTGCGTGATGGTGCGGGTCTTGCCCGTTCCGGCGCCGGCGAGCACGCACACCGGCCCGCGGGGCGCCAGCACGGCCTCGCGCTGCTCATCGTCCAGCTCCGCGGTCAACGGATCGGCGAGCGTCGGCATGGCGTCCATCTTGTCAGCGATGTCCGACAAACCGGGCGCATCGCCACGCGTGAAACGCGTCGCTTCGGAATTCGTGGCCCGCTCCGCTACGTTGAATGGACCATGTCCTCGCTGACCGTGTACTCGACTTCCTGGTGTGGTTATTGTCACCGGCTCAAGACCGCGCTGCGCTCCGACGGCATCTCCTACGACGAGGTCGACATCGAACAGGACCCGGCCGCCGCGCAATTCGTCAGCTCGGTCAACGGCGGCAACCGGACCGTCCCGACGGTGAAGTTCGTCGACGGATCCACGCTGACCAACCCCAGCGCGGCCCAGGTCAAGGCGAAGCTGGCCGAGGCCGGCTGACGGCCCTCAGTCGAGCCCGGCCCAGGATTCGATGATCACTCGGGCGATCGAAATCGAGCCGGGCAGTAAGAGTTTCGAGTCCGAGGCGCTGCTCCAATCGCCGACGGCCAGCGCGGCACGCACCTCGTCGCGGGTGAACCATTGCGCCTCGGCGATCTCCCCGTCGTTGAACGAGAACTCCTCGCCCGGGTCGCCCACGGCGTGGAAGCCGACCATCAGCGAGCGCGGGAACGGCCACGGCTGGCTGCCCAGGTAGCGCACGTCGCGCACGGTCAGGCCGATTTCCTCGCGGATCTCGCGGGCGACGCACACCTCGAACGATTCGCCGGCCTCGACGAACCCGGCCAGCAGCGAGAACATCCGCTCGGGCCACACCGCCTGGCGGGCCAGCACCGCGCGGTCGCCGCCGTCGTGGACCAGGCAGATCACCGCCGGGTCGATGCGCGGGAACTCCTCGTGGCCGGTGACCGGGTTGACTCGCGCCCACCCGCCCCGGGCGGGTCGCGTCGGTGAGCCGTCCACCGAGCTGAACCGCGCGCTGTCATGCCAATTCAGCAGCGCGATGGCCGACGAGACGAGCTGGCTGCTGGTGTCGTCGAAGATCGGGCCGAGGCTGCGCAGGTTCAGCACTTCGGTTTTCACGTCGGGGTCCTCGGGCGCCTGCAGCGCGGCGCGGACGGCCCAGACGTGGCGGCCGCCCTCGATGCGGCCCAGGAACACCGCGTCGGGCGGCGGTTTGTCGGCCAGCGCGGACGCGGCGCCGAGCACCACCCGGCCGTCGGCGACCAACACCTGGTTGCGCGAATCCACCCGCAGCAGCGCCGCATCCGCCCATCCGGCCGTCGCCGCGTCGACGTCGGTGCGCAGTTGGTCGGCCCGGTCGGCGCCGACGCGCGACAGCAGCGGGACGTCTTGCAGCTGGAAGTCCACGATCGCCTAGTGCCCCGCGTGCTTGATGTAGAGCAGCCGGTCGGTGGCCTCGATCGCGTCCACCTCGGGGGCGCCGATGCGCAGCAGGTGGCCATCGCGCACCACGCCGAGCACGATGTCGCGCAGATGCCTTGGGGATCCGCCGATTTCGGTCTGCTCGACCTCGCGTTCGGCGATGGCCAGCCCGGCGTCGGGCGTCAGCAGGTCCTCGATCATCTCCACCACGCTGGGCGTGCTGGTGGCCAGGCCGAGCAGCCGGCCGGCGGTCTCCGAGGAGACCACCACCGAGTCGGCGCCCGATTGCTGCAGCAGGTGCTGGTTCTCGGCCTCGCGGATCGACGCCACGATCTTGGCTTTGGGCGCGATCTCCCGCGCCGTCAGCGTGACCAGCACGGCGGTGTCGTCGCGGCTGGTGGCGACGACGATGGAGGCCGCGTGCTGCGCCCCGGCCAGCCGCAGCACATCGGATCGGGTGGCGTCGCCGCGCACGGTCACCAGCCCGGCCGTCGCGGCGTGTTCGAGGGCGGTCGGATCCATGTCGACGACGACGACCTCGCCCTGGGAGGCCTCGTCGCCGAGGATGGCGCCCACCGCCGTTTTTCCCTTGGTGCCGTACCCGATCACGATGGTGTGGTTACGCACTTTGCTCCTCCAACGCTGAATCTTCCACGCCTGCCGGGACCGCTCCGAGAGGACCTCGAGCGTGGTGCCGACCAGCACCGCCAGGAACGCGATCCGCAGCGGCGTGAAGACCACCGTGTTGACCAGGCGCGCGGTTTCCGAGTACGCGGTGATGTCGCCGTAGCCGGTGGTCGACAGCGACACCGCCGAGAAGTACAGGCAGTCCAGGAACGTCAGGCGCCCGCCCCGCACATCGCGGTAACCGCCGCGATCGAGGTAGACGACGACGGTGGCGGCCAAGAGCACCAGCAGCGCGATCGCGACCCGGCGGGTGATGACGCGGGTGGGGCTGGCGGGGTCCTCGGGGATGCGCAGCACGCCGACCAACTGGTGACCGGGCTGGGCGGTCAGGGTTTCGTCCAGGCCGCTGAGCTTGCGCGCCCTACCGTTGCCCACGACTCCTATGTAACCACGCTGGCGGGCGGCCCACCGGGTATCGGGTCGCGCACCAACGCGGCCAGCTCGGCGGGATCCGGCAGTTCGTCGGGGGCGACGGTGGCGCCGGTGCGCACGTAGTAGAAGGCGGTGCGCACCGACGACTCCGGGACTTGCGCCAGCGCCGCCCAGGCCAGGCGGTAGACGGCGAGCTGGACCGCGGCCTGCCGCATCGCTTCCGCCCCGCGCGGGGGCTCGCCGGTCTTCCAGTCCACGACGGTCGCCCCGCCGTCGGGGTCGGCGAAGACGGCGTCGATGCGGCCGCGCACGACCGTCTCGCCGATCGGCATCTCGAACGGCACCTCGACGGCCACCGGTGTGCGGGCCGCCCACCGCGATTGGGCGAACGCCGCCTGCAGTGCGGCCAATTCCCGGGTGTCACCGACCTCGGAGTCCGCCGCTCCGGGCAGGTCGCCGAGATCGAACAGCGAGTCGGCGCCGTAGAACCGCTGCACCCACGCGTGAAAGGCGTTGCCGAGCAACGCATGCGGGTCGGGGCGCGTGGGCAGCCGGTGCACCAACCGCTGCGCCGCGGCCACCGGGTCGCGCGCCAGGTCGACCAGCCCGCTCACCGAGACCTGGCTGGGCAGGGCGCGGACGGGTGGGGCGGCCGACCGCGCCCGCTCGGCCAACAGCGCGTCGACGTCGGCCGCCCACCCGTCGGCGTCGGCGGCGGCTCCGTCCAGCTCGCCGGCCATGGCCCCGGCCACCAGCGCGGCCCCGGCTTCGACGGGACCGCGCCGCGCGGCCAACGGGTCGGCGGGCCACACCGCCTCGACGACGTTGTCGCGCAGGGGATTTCGCTCGCCGTCGGCCGGGTCGGCCGCCCAGTGCTCCACCACCCCGCACGGGTCGCCGTCGGCGGCCGAGCGGTCGATGATGTCCTTGAGCTCGCACAGGAACTCCGACGGGCCGCGCGGTTTGACCCCGGTGGCTCCCCACTGGTGGCCGGAAACCAGCAGGGTGTCCTCGGCCCGGGTGATCGCCACGTACAGCAGCCGGCGTTCCTCGTCGACGCGCCGCTGCTCGAGTTGGCGGCGGTGCTCGAAGATCTTGTCCGACAGCTGCTTTCGATTGGTGACAGCCGAAGTGTCCAGCACCGGGATGCCCAGCGCGCCCGCCGAGGCGCGGTCGCCGCGCAACAGGGGCGGCAGCTCGGCGGGATCGGTGAGCCAGGTGCTGCGCGACGCGGTCGACGGGAAGATGCCGCCCGACAGGTGCGCGACCGCGACAACCTGCCACTCCAGGCCCTTCGCCGAGTGCACCGTGAGGACCTGCACCCGGTCGCGCGCGACCGCCGCCGGGGCGGGCGGCAGACCGTTCTCCACCGCCTCGGCGGCGTCGAGGTAGGCCAGCAGGCCGGCGACCGACGCCGTCACCGGCTGGTCCGCCGCGGCGCGGGTGCGCTCGGCGTAGCCGGCGACGACGTCGGCGAAGGCGTCGAGTTGTTCGGCGCCGGTCCATCCGGCCGAGATCGCCGCGCCGGCGCGGACTTCGCAGTCGACGCCCAGCGCGCGGCGGACCTCGGCGACCAGGTCGGGCAGCGAGTGACCGAGGTGGCCGCGCAGGGCGCGCAGTTCGGCGGCCAGCGCGGCGATGCGCCGATAGCCGGTGACCGAGTACGCGCCGGCCGGGCCGGGGTCGCTGATCGCGTCGGCCAGGCAGCCCGTGTCGGGGTCGGGCCAGGCCGCCATCGCGATCGACTCGGGCGACGTCCCGCCCGGGCGTTCCCCGGCCAGGGCCACCGCGCGCTGCCAAAGCGCGGCGATGTCGCGCCCGCCGAGGCGCCAGCGCGGCCCGGTCAGCACCCGCATGGCCGCCGCGCCGGCGGCCGGGTCGGCCACCAGCCGCAGCATCGCCACCACGTCGGCGACCTCGGGGACAGCCAACAGGCCGGCCAAACCCACCACCTCGACCGGGATTCCGCGCGCGCGAAGCGCGTCGGCGATGGGCGCCGCGTCGGCGTTGCGGCGCACCAGCACCGCGGCGGTCGGCGGGGCGGCGCCGTCGGCCTGCCGGTACCGCTCGTGGATCCGGTCGGCGATCCATTCGCGTTCGGCCGCCACGTCGGAGAGCAACGCGCAGCGCACGGTGCCGGGCGCGGCGTCCGGGCGGGGGCGCAGGGCGCGCACGGCGACCGACCGGCGCCGCGCCTCCGCCGAGATCGCGTTGGCCACCCGCAGGGCGCGCGGCGGGTTGCGCCAGCTGGTCCGCAGCTCCAGGACCGGCGCCGGGGTGCCGTCGGCGCGGGGGAAGTCGGTGGAGAACCGCGGCAGGTTGGTCGCCGAGGCGCCGCGCCAGCCGTAGATCGACTGAATCGGGTCGCCGACGGCCGTCAGCGCCAGCCCGTCGTCGACACCGCCGCCGAACAGCGCCGACAGCGCGATGCGTTGGGCGTGCCCGGTGTCCTGGTACTCGTCGAGCAGCACCACGCGGTAGCGGTTCCGCAGCTCCTGGCCCACCTGGGGGAAGGCCACCGCCAGCCGCGCGGCCGACGCCATCTGCATGCCGAAGTCCATCGCCTTCGCGGCGTGCATCCGCTCGTTCAGCGCGTCGAGCAGCGGCACCAGCTCGGCGCGCTCGGTCTGGGTGGCCAGCAGCCGCAGCAGCCACTGGCTGGGCCCGCGGTCGCGCTGGTAGGGGCCCGCCGGCAGCGCGTGGATCAGCCGTTCCAGCTCGACGTGGGTATCGCGGAGCTGGCCGGTGTCGACGAGGTGCTCGGCCAGCTGCCCCCACAGCCGCAGCACCATCGAGGTGACCGTGGCCGGTGTCTTGTCGGTGCGCAGCTCCCCGCGGTAGCCGCTGACCACGTCGAAGGCCAGCTGCCACAGCTCGGTCTCGCCGAGCAGCCGGGTGTCCGGCTCGACGG
Source organism: Mycobacterium sp. NGS34 (assembly GCF_059812845.1). Taxonomy (NCBI): domain Bacteria; kingdom Bacillati; phylum Actinomycetota; class Actinomycetes; order Mycobacteriales; family Mycobacteriaceae; genus Mycobacterium; species Mycobacterium sp. NGS34. The sequence goes on along the minus strand of NZ_JCALDM010000002.1, from coordinate 649,146 downwards.
GCAGCAGCAGGCCGTGGTCGCGCAGCAGCGAGCCGGCGAAGGCGTGGTAGGTGCTGACCGCGGGGGTGGCGTCCGTTTCGCCGGTCGCCCCGAGCCCGATGCCGGCCAGCCGGGCCAGCCGGGACCGCACCCGGCGCAGCAGCTGCCCGGAGGCCTTGCGGGTGAACGTCAGCCCGAGCACCTGGCCGGGCGCGGCGTAGCCGTTGGCGACGAGCCAGACCACCCGCGCGGCCATCGTCTCGGTCTTGCCGGCGCCGGCGCCGGCGATGACGACCAGCGGGCCCGGCGGCGCGGCGATGACAGCGGCCTGCTCGTCGGTGGGCGGGAAAAGCCCCAGCGCGCAAGCCAATTCGGCCGGGGTGTAGCGCGGCGTCACGGCGTGGCCCCGTCCACGTGGGCCGGGCAGCTCCGCCGTATCGGGCAGTGGGTGCAGCCGTCGTTGCGCCGGGCGATGAACTGCGGCCCGGCCGTCGCGTCGGCGGCGCGCCGGACGAGGTCGCGCCACTCGTCGCGGGCCGCCGCGGTCAGCGGGTCCTGCTCACGCACGGTGGCGCCGCCGGCCCCCGTCTTGCCGACGTAGACCAGCCGGGCCCCGCCGGGCTCGGCGCCCGCGTCGATCAAGCCCTCGGCCACCGCGAGCTGATACATCGCAAGCTGGGCGTGTTGTTGGGCGTCGTCCTTGCTGACGGGGCTCTTGCCGGTCTTGATGTCCACGATCACCAGCCGGCCAGCCGCGTCGCGCTCCAGCCGGTCGACCCGCCCGCGCAGCCGGATCTCGCCGCCGTCATCGCGCGGCGCCGTCAGTGTTCCGTCGACGCCCACCTCGACGCCGACCTCGGTCAGCTCGCCCCGGGTCTGCGCCCGCCACTGCACGAAGGCCGCGACCATCGCGCGGTGCCGGGCCAGCTCATTGGCCGAATGCCACCGCGCGTCGAAGGGCAGGTGCGTCCAGGCCCGGTCCAGCTCGGCCAGCAGTTCGGACTCACTTTTGCCCGGTTCGGCGATCAGCGCGTGCAGCACCGAGCCGATAGTGGACCGCAGATCCCGCGCGTCGGTTCCCCCGTGCCGCTCGGCCAGCCAGCGCAGCGGGCAGTCGTTGAGCGTCTGCAGGGTCGAGGGCGTCAGCGTGATGGGCGCCGCGGTGGACCGCAGCGGTTCCGTCGTGCTGACCGGGATCAGGCCGTGCCAGCCGGCCGGGTCGGCGCCGGGCACGCCGGCTTTAGCCAACCGGGCCAATTGCAGTGCCGCGCAACGGCGCACGGCGTCGTCCACGGCCCCGTCGGGCGCGCACACGACGCCGCGCAGCCGGCCCACCAGCGCGGCCGCGGACAACACGCGGGGCGCCGAGATCGGTTCCGCGTCAACGGGCTCGTCGTCGGCCCACTGCGCGATCTCGGAGAAGAACGCCGACGGCAGCGCGGCGTCCCCGTCGGCCCCGTCCGTGTCGCTGTCCACGGCGGTCACCAGCAGCCGGCGCCGGGCGCGGCCCATCGCCGCGACCAGCAGCCGACGCTCCTCGGCCAGCAGCGGTGCCCGCACCGAGGCGTCCGCGGTGACGCCGTCGAGCGCGTCGAGCAGCCGCTGCGTGTTCAGCACGCCGCCGCGCGGAATCGTGTTGGGCCACAGCCCTTCCTGCAGCCCGGCGACGATCACGAAGTCCCATTCGTGCCCCAGCGCGGCGTGGGCGCTGAGCACCCTGACCTGCTCCGCCTGCGACACCGGCTCGGGGTTGGTGCCGGGCAGCTGCAGGGCGGCGACGTGCTCGACGAGCCCGCGTAGCGATGCGCCGGCCGTGCGGGACACGTACTGATCGGTGACGTCGAACAGGGCGGTCACGGCCTCCAGGTCCCGGGTGGCCTGGGCGCCGGCCGGGCCGCCTCGTTCGCTGGCCGACAGCCAGCGGCGCTGCAGGCCCGACCGGTGCCAGGCGGCCCACAGGGTGTAGCGCGGGTCTTGGCCCGCGCCGTGGCAGCGCGCGGCCGCGTCCAGCACCGCGCGCACCCGGCCGAGCGCGCGGGCGTGCGGTCCGGGCGGCGGCGAGTCGGCCCGCAGGGCCGCCACCAGCAGGTCGCCGACGTCGCCGGGCGCGCGATCGGCGTTGGCGCGCTGCAGGGTTCGGCGCAGCTGCCGCAGCGACACCGGGTCGACGCGGCCGATGGGTCCGGTCAGCAACGCCAGCGCCTGCTCACCGTCGAGCCCGTCCGCGGTGGCCGCCAGCACGGTGAGCAGCGCGCGCGCCGCCGGCTCGTCGGACAGCGGTGCGCTCGACGCGGGTGCGGCCACCGGGACGCCGGCGGCGGCCAGGGCGCGCGGCAGCCGCGCCCCCGCGCGCGGCACCGACCGGACGATGACGGCCATCTGCGACCAGGCGATCCCGTCGATCAGGTGGGCGCGCCGCAGCGCGTCGGCGATCAGGGCGGCCTCCGCGTGCGCCGACGCGGCAAGCCGCGCGTGGACGGATCCGACCTCGGGCCCGACGCCGTCGATGCACCTGCCGGCGCTGCCGCCGGGCAACCGGCGCGCCACGCCGCTGACGGCGCGCGCGACGGCAGGCGCACAGCGATGGGATGTCGTGAGCGTCACCGACGGCGAATCGTCGGTTAGCAGCCCCGTCGCCTCGCCGCCCCTAAAGCCGAACACCGCCTGGTTGGGGTCACCGGCGACCAGCGTCACCTCCGTGCCCGCGGCCAGCGCCCGAACCAGGCGGGCAGCCTGCGGGTCGAGCTGTTGCGCGTCGTCGATCAGCAGGACGCGCACCCGGGCGCGCTCGGCGGCCAGCAGCTCCGGATCGACGGCGAAGGCCTCCAGCGCGGCCCCGACCAGCTCCGCGGCGCCGAGCGCCGGCGACGTCGCCTGCGGCGCCGCCGTCCCGACGGCCGCGCGCAGCAGCATCACCTGCTCGTACTGCCGCGCGAATTGGCCGGCGGCGCTCCATTCCGGGCGGCCGCAGCGGCGGCCGAGCCGCTCCAATTCCAGCGAGTCGACACCGCGTTCGGCGCAGCGCGCCAACAGGTTTCGCAGCTCGGTGGCGAAGCCGGCCGTGGCCAGCGCGGGCCGCAGGTGGGCCGGCCACGCGCTCGCCCCGTCCTCCAGGTCACCGGCCAGCAGTTCCCGGATGATGGCGTCCTGTTCGGCGCTGGTGAGCAGGCGCGGGGGCGCATCGCCGGCGCGCTCGGCGGCCCGGCGCAACACCGCATACGCGTAGCTGTGCACGGTGCGCACCAACGGCTCGCGGACCGCAGCCCGGGCCGCGCCGGCGGAACGCGAGCCCAACAGCGCCGTCGTCAACGCGCTGCGCGCCCGCGGCCCCATCCGGCCGGAACCGGTAAGCAGCAGAACCGATTCCGGGTCGACGCCCGCACCGATCTGGGCGACGGCGGCGTCGATGAGCAGGCTGCTCTTGCCGGTGCCCGGCCCGCCCAGGACACGCACCCGACCGCGCAGGCCGGGCGCCAGGAGCGCGCCCGCCTCGTCGTCCCAGGTGTATGGCATGGCTGCATGCAACCACGAGGGTCCGACAACATCCGGAATACTGGACCGAAGGAAGCCGACACGCCCGCTAGGCAAGGAGACATTGGATGGGTATTGGTCCCGACGACATAGTGCCCGAGGCGGACGCGGCGGAGCAGCGTCAGGCCCTCGACGCCGAGGACGACGCCGGCCTGGACACCGCCTACCTGGACGCCGCCGATCGTGAGGCCAACGAGGCGGACGTCATCGAGCAGGCGTTCGTCGTCCCGGCCGACGACGACTGGGATGACAGCGCCGGGTGACCGCCGACCTGCACGTGCGCCGCTACGGCCCGGACGGTCCGGTGCGGATGCTGGCCCTGCACGGCCTGACCGGTTACGGCGGGCGCTGGCAGCACCTGGCCGGCTACCTGCCCGAAATCGCCATCGCCGCACCGGATTTGCTCGGCCATGGCAGGTCGTCGTGGGCGGCGCCGTGGACCATCGACGCCAACGTCTCGGCGCTGGCCGCGCTGCTCGACGATGACGCCGCCGCACCGGTGCTGGTGGTCGGGCACTCGTTCGGCGGCGCGCTGGCGCTGCAGCTGGCCGCGGCGCACCCGGAGCGGGTGGCGGCGCTGCTGCTGCTCGACCCGGCGGCTGGGCTGGACGGGGGCTGGATGCGTGACATCGCCGCGGCGATGTTCGCCTCCCCCGACTACCCCGACGCCGACGAGGCGCGCCTGGAAAAGGCCGCCGGCTCCTGGGCGGACGTCGATCCCGCCTGGCTCGACACCGAGATCGACGAGCACCTGATCGAGCTGCCCAACGGCCGCTACGGCTGGCGCGTCAGCCTGCCGGCCATGATGTCCTACTGGAGCGAGCTGGCCCGAAACGTCGTGCTACCGCGGGCCGGAACCCCGACGACCCTGGTGCGCGCCAAGCAGACGTCGCCGCCCTACGTCAGCGACGAATTGATCGCGGGACTGCAAGGCAGGCTCGGATCCGATTTCCGGCTGCTGGATTTCGACTGCAACCACATGGTGCCGCACTCCAGGCCCACCGAGGTCGCGGCGCTGATCCGCGAGCTGTCGGAAGCCCGCTGACCGTGGCGCCGGTGACCGACGAGCAGGTCGAGCGGGTGCGTGCCCTGGTCGCCGCGATCCCGTCGGGCCGGGTCTCCACCTACGGCGACATCGCCACTGTCGCAGGGCTTTCCAGCCCCCGCATCGTCGGGTGGATAATGCGGACCGACTCTTCGGACCTGCCCTGGCACCGGGTGATCACCGCGTCCGGGCGCCCCGCGCGACACCTCACCACCCGGCAGCTGGAGCTGCTGCGCGCCGAAGGTGTCCTGGCGAAGGACGGCAGGATCGCGCTGGACGAAGTCCGCTACGAGTTTCCCGCGGGCTAGAGAACAAGCCGGACCAGAGCCGCCGTGCGGGCCAGACCCGGGAACGCCTCGGCCGTCGACCGGGGGTGCAGCGCGTGCACGGCCAACCGAAACATCAACGCCCGCAACAACATCTGCGGCCATTCGGGCAGCGCGTTCCAGCGTTCGATGAGCCCGTCGTCGGCCTCGCCCCAGGACAGCGCGTCGACGACGACGACACCCGCCGCCCACGACGCGGGCCGCCAGTAGGGGGTGATGTCGGTGATTCCCGGCGCCGCGGTGCCGATGAAAAGCACTGTGCCGTAAAGGTCCCCGTGGACCAGCTGGTTGGGGCTCTTGGTCGGCTTGCGCAGACTGGCGAGCTGGCCGATCAGCTCGACCGACTTCTCGGCGTCCGACGACGGCGGCGCCGTGCGCGCGCCCGGCGGCACGGACGCCAGCGGCCGCTCTTCCCACGCGGCCCGGTCGGCGGCGATGAACACGTCGACATCCCCCCACGGCGCGGTCGGGCCCTGGGTCAGGAAGCGGGGGCGCTCCAGCTTCCCGGTCGCCTCGTGCAGGCGCACGGCCGCGGAGACGACCTCGTCATGCCGGGGCTCCGGCGTGCCCGCGACGAAGGTGTCCGCCCGCCACCCCGACACCACGTATCGCCCGTCGGTGGAGCGAACCGGTCGGGCCAGCCGGACGCCGTCCACGAACAACGTCTCGCGCACCCGCGCCGACCAGGCGGCGCGGGCGTGGTCGGCGACGACCGACAGCACCACCTCGCCACAACGCCAGCCGCCCTCCCAGCTGGCCCCCAACAGGACGGGCTTCACGCCGGTCAAACCAAACGCCGCCAGCACATGCTCCGGCGGTGGCTCGACTGTCACACCGGTAGCGTAATGGAGCCGATCGGCCGGATCGGGTCAGTACATCACCATGTCGGGCTGCATCTGTTTGGCCCAAGCCACGATGCCGCCCTGCAAATGCACCGCGTCGGAGAAGCCGGCCTTCTTCACCGCGGCCAGCGCCTCCGCCGAGCGCACGCCGGTCTTGCAGTACAGCACCGCCTTGCGGTCGTGGGGCAGCTGCGCCAGGCCCTCGCCGGAGCTGAGCAACGACTTCGGGATCAGCTGGGCGCCGTCGATGTGGTTGATGTCCCACTCCACCGGCTCGCGGACGTCGATCAGGGCCAGCTTCTTGCCGGAGTCCAGCAACTCGCGCAGCTCGCGCGGGGTGATGGTGGAATCGGCGGCCGCGGCGGCCCCATCTTCGGACACCGCGCCGCAGAAGTCCTCGTAGTCGATCAGCCCGGTGATCCTCGGCGTCGACGGGTCCTTGCGGATGCGGATCGTGCGGTAGCTCATCTGAAGCGCGTCGTAGATCATCAACCGGCCCAGCAGCGGTTCGCCGATCCCGGTGATCAGCTTGATCGCCTCGGTGCCCATCACCGACGCGATGGACGCGCAGATGATGCCCAGCACCCCGCCCCCGGCGCACGACGGGACCAGCCCGGGCGGCGGCGGCTCCGGGTAGAGGTCGCGGTAGTTCAGGCCGCGCCCGGCCGGGGCGTCCTCCCAGAACACCGACACCTGGCCCTCGAAGCGGTAGATCGACCCCCACACGTAGGGCTTGCCGGCCAGCACCGCGGCGTCGTTGACCAGATACCGGGTGGCGAAGTTGTCGGTGCCGTCCACGATCAGGTCGTACTGGGCGAACAGGTCGACGGCGTTGTGCGGCTCGAGCCGGAACTCGTGCAGCCGCACGTCGACCAACGGGTTGATGGCGGCGATCGAGTCGCGCGCCGAGCAGGCCTTGGACCGCCCGACGTCGGCGACGCCGTGGATGATCTGGCGCTGCAGGTTGGACTCATCGACGACGTCGAAGTCGACGATGCCGATGGTGCCGACGCCCGCGGCGGCCAGGTAGAGCAACGCGGGGGCGCCGAGGCCGCCGGCGCCGATCACCAGCACCCGCGCGTTCTTCAGCCGCTTCTGCCCGTCGACGCCCAGGTCCGGGATGATCAGGTGCCGGCTGTAGCGGGCCACCTCGTCGCGACTCAGCTGGGCTGCGGGCTCGACCAGTGGCGGCAGTGACGTCTCGGATGTCGACACCGAACAACTCCTCGGTAGCTTTCGTCAGCTCTATCCATCACAGCAGTTGCCCGGATCAACGGCAAACAACCACCGTTGCTTCCCGGGCGGCAGGCGCCGAGACTGCGCACAGATCGCGGTTTACCCGCCAATCCACGCGCTGAGCGCAGTCTCGGCGTAGGCCGGGCGCGCGCAGCGCGTCAGGCGATCGGATACGGCCAGGGGTTGAACCGGCAGGTCTTGCCGTCGGCCTTGACGAAATCGGGGTCGAACTTGGCGGCGTCGTCGTTGGAGGTGGAGAACGTCTGCTGCATCATCACCGGCGCCAGGCCGCCCTGCTGCTCGCACGGCTCGTGCCGCACGTACCCGATGGCGTGGCCCACCTCGTGGTTGATCACGTACTGCCGATAGGAGCCGACGTCGCCCTCGAACGGCACGGCCCCGCGCACCCAGCGCGCCTCGTTGATGAAGACCCGCGCCTGCCGGTCGGGCCCGTAAACCGGGTTGTAGCAGGAGGTCTCCAGCCGAAATTCGTAGCCGCACCCGCCGCGCACCGTCACCGGCGACACCAGCGAGATCCGGAAGTCGGGCTTGCCGTTATCGATCCGGATAAAAGCGAATTGCGGGTTGTGCGTCCAGCCCTTGGGGTTGTCGAGCGTCTGGTCGACCATCTCGGCGAAGGCCTCGTCGCCGCCGAACATCGTTGGGTCGATGCCGTTTTCGACCTCGACGGTGTAGCGGAACACCTTGGCGGTGCCCTGACCGACCTGTGGCATGGTGCCCGGCACGATGTGCCACGTCTTGTCGCCCGCCTCGGTGAACGGGCCGCCGTCCGGCAGCGTGCCGGCGGGCAGGTTGGCGTCGAAGGCGGCGAGCCCGCGGGGTGGCGCGTCGATGATCGACGTGCCGACCGCGCCGATGTCCGGCGTGCCCTGGATGGATTGCGTCGCCGTCGGTTTCGGCGCGCTCGTTCCGGTGACGGTCTGATAGATCACCAACCCGGTGAGCACCGCCAGCACCGGCAACGCGTAGGCGCGCCAGCCGTAGGTGGAGACGAACCGTCCCAGCCACGTTTGCTTGCGCCACTGGCGCTGCCGCTCCCGGTCGGCGCGGGTGCGTCCAGCCCCCGGGCCGATCGGGTCACGCAGCGCGCGAAGCGGTTCTCGCCACTCGTCGCGCACCATGGGAACCCGACCGGTGCCGCGCACGGGTCGCTGGGACGTCATTGCCCCAGGATTGCACAGCCGGCCCGGTGACCGCCCTTGGCGCGCCCGAATGCCGCCCGCGACACCGTGTCTGCCAGCGCAGACGCCGACGATGACGATCACGAACGGACCACGGGTAGTAATGTCTTTGCGACGAGCCGCGAGCGGCGGCGACAAGCAGATGAGGACTCGATGAGCGATCTCGCCAAGCCGGCGGCACGACGCGCCGTCAAATCGGCCGACCGTGGTCGGCCGGGAGACGGCGTCGTGGCCGCCAACCGGCGCGGCAACCGCTTGCCCCGCGACGAGCGGCGCGGCCAGCTGCTGATCGTCGCCAGCGACGTCTTCGTCAACCGCGGCTACCACGCGGCGGGCATGGACGAGATCGCCGACCGGGCTGGCGTCAGCAAACCGGTTCTGTACCAACACTTTTCGAGCAAGCTGGAGCTCTACCTGGCGGTGCTGCACCGGCACGTCGACAACCTGGTCACCGGTGTGCAGCAGGCCCTGAGCACCACCACCGACAACCGGCGCCGGCTGCACGCGGCGGTGCAGGCGTTCTTCGACTTCATCGAGCACGACAGCCAGGGCTACCGGCTGATCTTCGAGAACGACTACGTCACCGAGCCCGAGGTCGCCGCGCAGGTGCGGGTCGCGACCGAATCCTGCACCGACGCCGTGTTCGATCTGATCAGCGCCGATTCCGGGCTCGACCCCCACCGCGCCCGCATGATCGCGGTGGGACTGGTCGGCATCAGCGTCGACTGCGCCCGGTACTGGCTGGACTCCGACCGCCCGATCTCCAAGGCCGACGCCGTCGACGGCACCGTCCAGTTCGCCTGGGGCGGGCTGTCACACGTGCCGCTTACTCGCCCTTAGCGCCCTTTCCCGCGTGCTTGCCGGCCGACTCGGCCCCGATTCCGAACCCGACCCGGCGCGCGTCGGCGACACCGATTTCGACATAGGCGATCTTCGAGCTCTGAATCAGGAAGCGACGGCCCCGCTCGTCATTCAGGCTGAGCAGGCCCGAGTCGTCGCGCAGGGCGGCCGCGACGAGCTCCTCGACTTCGGCTTGCGTCTGCGTACTGGACAGGACCAGCTCCCGCGGACTGTCCGTGATACCGATTTTGACCTCCACGGTGGCCCCTTCCGTTCGTAATCAAAGGCGTTGAAGTTCCTCAGACGTGTCAGCAGCAGGCTAGTGGACGCGCCTGGGCCGCATGTCTCCCCGGCCCCCCGGTTCGCGATAAGCGAACCGGGGGCCGACCGAAGATAACGATTCGCTCCCAGCTCGGCCAACATGGCCTTCGCCGCCCGGTTCGCGATAGTCACATCGGTAACATCGGCACCATCAGAAACATGCTCACCGATCGTCTCGGCCCGGTTTACGACTACCCCGACGACGACTATGACGGAGCCGACACCGACGTGCTGGGCGGCTACGGCGACCTGGCGTGGCCGGCCGACACGCGCTGGCGCCCGGCCGCCGCGATCCTCGGCGCGGTGGTGGCCATCGGCGCCATCGCGACCGCCGTGATCGTCAACAGCGGCGACAGCGCGTCGACGAAGGCGACCGTCGGGGCGCCGCCGCCCCGGACGCTGACCTCCGCGCCGCCCGCACCCAGAACGCCTGTCGCCCAGCCCAGCCCGTCCGCTATCCCCTCCCAAACACCCCTGCCGCCCGAGACGGTGACCACCGTTGCCCCGCCGCCCAGCGCCAGCCCATTGCCGTCGCCGGCGCAGACGCCGACCGCCCTGCCGCCCCCGGTGGCCGCTCCGCCGCCCGTCGCGCTGAACCCGCGCACCGTCGTCTACACCGTCACCGGGACGAAACAACTGCTGGACCTGGTGAACGTGGCCTACACCGACGCCCGCGGCTACCCGCAGACCGAGTTCAACGTGTCGCTGCCCTGGTCGAAGGTGATCGTCCTGAACCCCGGGGTCCAGACGGTGTCGGTGGTCGCGACCAGCTTCATGGGCCGGCTCAACTGCTCGGTCGTCAACGCCGCCGGTCAGCCGGTGGTGATGTCGGCCAACAACGGCGTCGTGGCGACCTGCACCCGCTGAGGCGTCAGCTCAGGCCTAGTTCACGCATCCGCCGGTCGTGCGTCTGCTGCAGGCGGTCGAAGAACGCGGTGAGCTGGCCCAGGCCGCCGGGGCCGGACACCACCAGGTCGACCAACTCGTCGTGCTCGGCCAGCACGTACTGGGCCTGGGTGATCGCCTCCCCGAACAGCCGGCGGGACCACAGCGCCAGCCGGCTGCGCTGCTTGCCGCTGGACGTCACCGCAGCGCGCACCTCGGCGATGACGAACTGCGAGTGCCCGGTCTCCGAAAGCGCCGCGCGCACCACGTCGGCGACCTCGTCGGGCAGCCCGTCGGCGATCTCCAGGTACAGGTCGGCGGCCAGCGCGTCGCCCACGTAGGTCTTCACCAGCGCTTCCAGCCACGTGCTCGGCATGGTCAGCCGGTGATAGTTCTCCAGCGCCGAGACGTACTTCGCCATCGCCGACACCACGTCGACGCCGCGGCGTTCCAACGCGTCGCGCAGCAGCTCGTAGTGCTGCATCTCGGCGGCGGCCATGCTCGCCATGGAGATCCGTCCCCGCAGGTCGGGCGCCATCCGCGCCTCGTCGGTGAGCCGGTAGAACGCCGCGACCTCGCCGTAGGCCAGCACCGCGAACAACTCGTTGACGCCAGGGTGCTCCGCCGACAGCCGCGAGGCAGGCGGATCGTCCACCTGATCGGCATGGGAGGGCCCGGAAAGGGGCGGGGTCATGGCAACACTCTAGTCGGCGGGATTAGCGCCAAATGGGTGCCAGCTTGCGACCAGCTATCATGGACGCAGGTATTGGCTGAATTTTCATTGCCCGCCGGTATCTGCGAAATGTGCGTGCACAGCTGGCCCAGCATCATGGGGCCGCGCCTCGGCGACGTATTCGGAGTCGGAACTCGTGCGCGCGTGACCGCGACAGAGAAACACCGACACAAACCGATATGTCACCGAAAGGCTTACTACCCCCGCATGAGCACAACTGAACTGACTTTTGCCAACCTCGGCGTTCGCGACGAAATCGTCCGCGCCCTCGCCGAAAAGGGCATCGAGCGGCCCTTTGCCATCCAAGAACTGACCATGCCGCTGGCGCTCGCCGGCGACGACGTGATCGGCCAGGCCCGCACCGGCATGGGCAAGACCCTCGCCTTCGGCGTGCCGCTGCTGAACCGCATCACGTCCGGAACCGGCGTGCGCGAGCTCAACGGCACCCCCCGCGCCCTGGTCGTGGTGCCCACCCGCGAGCTCTGCCTGCAGGTGACCGAGGACCTGGCCGCCGCGGCCAAGTACCTGGTCGCCGACGAGGGCCGCCGCCTGTCCGTCGTGTCGATTTACGGCGGACGGGCCTACGAGCCACAGATCGAGGCGCTGCAGGCCGGCGTCGACGTCGTGGTCGGCACCCCGGGCCGGCTGCTCGACCTGGCCCAGCAGGGCCACCTGCAGCTGGGCGGGCTGTCCATGCTGGTCCTCGACGAGGCCGACGAGATGCTCGACCTGGGCTTCCTGCCCGACATCGAGCGCATCCTGCGCCAGATCCCCGAGGACCGGCAATCCATGCTGTTCTCGGCGACCATGCCGGGCCCGATCATCACGCTGGCCCGCACGTTCATGAACCAGCCCACCCACATCCGGGCGGAGGCGCCGCATTCGGCGGCCACGCACGACACCACCGAGCAGTTCGTCTACCGGGCCCACGCGCTGGACAAGGTGGAGCTGGTCAGCCGCGTGCTGCAGGCCGAGGGCCGCGGCGCGACGATGATCTTCACCCGCACCAAGCGCACCGCGCAGAAGGTCGCCGACGAGCTGGCCGAGCGGGGCTTCAAGGTCGGCGCCGTGCACGGCGACCTGGGCCAGATCGCCCGCGAGAAGGCGCTGAAGGCGTTCCGCAATGGCGACATCGACGTGCTGGTCGCCACCGACGTCGCCGCCCGCGGCATCGACATCGACGACATCACCCATGTCATCAACTACCAGATCCCCGAGGACGAACAGGCCTACGTGCACCGGATCGGCCGTACCGGCCGCGCCGGCAAGACCGGTATCGCCGTCACCCTGGTGGACTGGGACGAGCTGCCCCGGTGGTCGATGATCGACAAGGCGCTCGGCCTGGAGAACCCCGAGCCCGCCGAGACCTACTCGAACTCGCCGCACCTCTACGAGGAGATGGGCATCCCCACCGAGGCGAGCGGCACGGTCGGCTCGCCGCGCAAGTCGCCGGTCAAGCGCCGCGACACCGACCGCGACGGCCGCCAGGGTGCGGACAAGCCGGAGAAGTCCAGCCGTTCCCGCTCCGGCGCACGGCGTCGGCGCACCCGCGGCGGCCAGCCCGTCACCGCCCACCCCGCCACCGCCAACGGCGAAGCCGCCGCGACGACGTCGGAGACACCGTCGGGCGCGCCTGCCGGGACCTCCAGCAGCGGCCAGCGCCGCCGCCGGCGCCGCAAGCCCGCCTCGCAACCGAGTACAGCCCCCGCCGCAGCCAACTGAGGCCCGCGCCGCCGCATGGTCAAACCGGAGCGCCGCACGAAGGGCGACATCTTGGCCGCCGCGGCGATCGCGGTCGTCGTCGCCGTCGCGGCGGCGCTGATCTGGTGGACCAGCGACGCGCGGGCCACCGTCAGCCGGCCCGCCGCCACTCCGGCGCCCGCGCCGACCCCCGCCCGCGACGTCCCGGCCACCCTGAAGCAGCTGTGGACCGCGCGCAGCCCCGCCACCACCGCGCCCATCGTGGTGAGCGGGACGATCGCCACCGCCGACGGCCGCCAGGTCGACGGGCGCGACCCCGGCACGGGGCAGTCCCACTGGAGCTACGCCCGCGACAGCGACCTGTGCGGGCTGTCCTGGGTCTACCACTACGCCGTCGCCGTCTATAAGGACGACCGCGGCTGCGGGCAGGTCAGCACCCTCGACGGCGCCACCGGCCGGCGTGGCGCGGCGCGCAGCGGCTACGCCGACCCGCGCGTGCGCCTTTCCTCCGACGGCACCACGGTGCTGTCGGCCGGCGACACCCGGATCGAGCTGTGGCGCTCCGACATGGTCCGGATGCTGGCGTACGGCGAGACGGACGCGCGAGTGAAGCCGTCGGCGCGCGGGCTGCACTCGGGGTGCCGGCTGATCTCGGCGGCGGCCAGCTCGTCGGCGGTGTCGGTGCTGGAGAGCTGCGCGCCGCAGGGCGACCTGCGGTTGGTCCTGTTGCGCCCGGGCAAGGAAGACGACGAACCCCAGCAACACGTCGTGGCCGAACCAGGGATCGGGGCGGATTCGGGCGCCCGGGTGCTGGCGGTCTGGGAGAACAACACCGCGGTGTATCTGCCGTCCCCGCAACCCCGGGTCGACGTCGTCGACGACACCGGCACCACGGTGGCGAGCACGCTGCTGGCCAAGCCGCCGTCGCGCTCGGCGGCGGTGTCGCAGACCGGCAACCTGGTGACCTGGTGGACCGGCGATTCGCTGATGGTCTTCGAGGCGACCAACCTGACCCTGCGCTACACGATCGCGGCGGGCGAGACGACCGCGCCGCTGGGGCCGGGCGTCATGATGGCCGGCCGGCTGCTGGTGCCGGTCACCGGGGCGATCGGCGTCTACGACCCGCTCAGCGGCGCCAACGAGCGCTACATCCCGGTGAACCGGGCGCCGGGCGATGCGGCGGTGGTCCCGGCCGTTTCGGGGTCCCGGGTTTTCGAGCAGCGCGGCGACACCGTCGTCGCGCTGGGCTGAGCGGCGGGGTTGCGTGAGTCCTGGGCTTTGCGTGTGAATCCTGGGCGGCGACACGCCGGGCGGCGGCGCCGTCAGCTCACACTGAAAGCCGTCAGTTCACACTAAACGCCGTTGGCGTCGCCGCTAGATCTCGACGGCGAACGTCGGCAACGGTTTGCCCGTCTTCCAGTGCTTGAGCAACGCCTTCGCCAACTCGGCGTAGGCCACCGCGCCTTTGTTCTTGCGCCCGGCCATCACCGACGACCCCGAGGCGCTCGCCTCGGCGAACCGCACCGTGCGTGGGATCGGCGGGGCGAGCACCGGCATTTCGTAACGGTCGGCGACGTCGACCAGGACGTCGCGGGTGTGGGTGGTGCGGGAGTCGTATAGCGTCGGCAGGGCGCCCAGCAGCCGCAGGTCCGGGTTGGTGATCTGCTGGACATCGGCGACGGTGCGCAGGAATTGGCCGACGCCGCGGTGCGCCAACGTCTCGCACTGCAGCGGCACGATGACCTCGTCGGCGGCCGTCAGCCCGTTGAGGGTGAGCACGCCCAGCGACGGCGGGCAGTCGATGATGACGACGTCGAACTGGTCGGCGAGCTTGGCCAGCGCGCGTTTGAGCGCGTATTCGCGCCCGGCCCGCATCAGCAGCATCGCCTCGGCGCCCGCGAGGTCAATGTTGGCCGGCAGCAGCGTCATTCCCTCCATCGTCGTGACGAGCGCGGCGTTCGGCTCGACCTCACCGAGCAGGACCTCGTGCACCGACACCGGCAACTTGTCGGGATCCTGGCCCAGCGAGAACGTCAGGCAACCCTGCGGATCCAGATCCACGAGCAGCACCCGCTGGCCCTTGTCCGCCATCGCCGCGCCCAGCGAGGCCACCGTGGTCGTCTTGGCAACCCCGCCCTTCTGGTTGGCCACCGCCAATACCCGGGTCTTAGTCATGAGCGCGGCTCCTCCTCATCGCTTCGCTCTGCATCGTCACCGCGCGCTCACTAGCGCCCGCCCCTCCATTGTGTTGCCGCGGTCACACTGCCCATCCTGGCATGTTCGACCGCCATGCGCTTCGGCCGACGGCCCGGCATGTCCGTCCGGCAGAATCGGTCGGCATGGGCATCTACAACCACCGGCTGGTGCTGCTCCGCCATGGCGAGACCCCGTGGTCCAAGTCCGGCCAGCACACCGGACGCACCGATCTCGAGCTCACCGATCACGGGCGGGTCCAGGCCGAGCTCGCGGGCCGCGTTCTGGCGGAACTCAATCTCGCCGACCCGCTCGTGGTCAGCAGCCCGCGCATCCGCGCGCTGACCACCGCCAAGTTGGCCGGCCTCACCGTCGACGAGGTGTCTCCCCTACTCGCCGAATGGGACTACGGCTCCTACGAGGGGCTGACGACCCCGCAGATCCGGGAGACCGACCCCGATTGGCTGGTGTGGACGCACGGATGCCCCGGCGGCGAGAGCGTGGCGCAGGTCAGCGACCGCGCCGACAAGGCGGTCGAATTCGCGTTGGGGCACATGGGCACGCGCGACGTGGTGTTCGTCGGCCACAGCCACTTTTCCCGCTCGGTGATCACCCGCTGGGTCGAGTTGCCGCTCGTCGAGGGCAGCCGGTTCTGGATGCTCGCCGGCTCGATCGCCGTGTGCGGGTTCGAGCACGGCGTGCGGCAGCTCGCCGCGCTCGGATTGACGGGCAACCCTCAGGCGATCGCACCCGGGTGAGCGCCGAACCGCCGTTCGCGCTGTGCGGTCCCCGGGGGACGCTCCTCGCCGAAGGGGTGCGCGCAACCTACCGCGACCTGGGCGCGGCCCAGGCCGCGCTGCGCTCGGGCGCGGCCCCAATAGTGTTGGGCGCGTTGCCTTTCGACGTGAGCCGGCCCGCGGCCCTGCTGGTACCCGGCACGCTCACCTCCACCGACGGGCCGCCGGACTGGCCGGCGGGCCCGCTGGCGCCTGTGCGCGTCGCCGCCGCGGTGCCGCCGCCGGCCGACTACCGCGCCCTGATCATTCGCGCGCGGGACGCACTCGCGGCGCCGGACAACCCGCTGCACAAGGTGGTGCTGGCCCGCGCCCTGCGACTGGTCGCCGACGCGCCGCTGGATGCCCGCGAGATCCTGCGCCGCCTGGTCGCCGCCGACCCCGCCGCCTACGGCTACCTCGTCGACCTGACCGCGGCCGGCGACGGCTACGCCGGCGCGGCGCTGGTGGGCGCCAGCCCCGAACTTCTGGTGGCGCGCAGCGGCGATCGCGTGGTGTGCCAGCCGTTCGCCGGTTCGGCCCCGCGGGCCGCCGACCCGGCGCTCGACGCGGCCAACGGGGCCGCGTTGGCCCGTTCCGCCAAGGACCGCCACGAGCATCGGCTGGTGATCGAAACCATGCGCGCCGCGCTGGAGCCGCTGTGCGACGATTTGACCATCGCGGGAGAACCGCAGTTGAGCCGCACCGCGGCGGTCTGGCATCTGTGCACCCCGATCAGCGGCCGGCTGCGCGAGAAGTCAACCACTGCAATCGATCTGGCTCTGGCGCTGCACCCCACCCCGGCGGTCGGCGGCGTTCCGACGAAGGCCGCGACCGAGCTCATCGCCGAGCTGGAGGGTGACCGCGGCTTCTACGCCGGCGCCGTCGGCTGGTGCGACGCCGGCGGCGACGGCCACTGGGTGGTGTCGCTGCGCTGCGCGCAGCTGTCGGCCGACCGCCGCACCGCGCTCGCGCGCGCCGGCGGGGGCATTGTCGCCGAATCCGATCCCGACGACGAAGTCGCGGAAACCACAACGAAATTCGCCACGATATTGAACGCGCTGGAAGTTGAGCAATGACGGAAAACATCCGCCGCGCCATCCCGCAGGACGCCGGCGATATTGCCGACATGATTCGCGCGCTCGCGGAATTCGAACACGCCGCCGAGCAATGCACCGTCACCGAAACACAAATTTCCACAGCGCTTTTCGGTAATACACCCGTCGTGCACGGGCATGTTGCCGAAGTCGACGGCCAGATCGCCGCCATGGCGTTGTGGTTCGTCAACTTCTCCACCTGGGACGGTGTCGCGGGCATCTACCTCGAAGACCTGTTCGTACGGCCCGGTTTTCGCCGCCGCGGCCTGGCCCGCAGGCTCCTGGCGGCGCTGGCCCGCGAATGCGTCGAGAAGAGCTACACGCGGTTGTCGTGGGCGGTGCTGAACTGGAACGTCGACGCCATCGCGCTCTACGAAGGCGTCGGCGCCGCACCGCAGCACGAGTGGACCACCTATCGGCTGTCCGGCCCGCCGT
Organism: Mycobacterium sp. NGS34; assembly: GCF_059812845.1. Lineage (NCBI taxonomy): Bacteria > Bacillati > Actinomycetota > Actinomycetes > Mycobacteriales > Mycobacteriaceae > Mycobacterium > Mycobacterium sp. NGS34. The sequence goes on along the minus strand of NZ_JCALDM010000002.1, from coordinate 632,007 downwards.
TGGGCGAGCTGGCGCGGCGGCCCTGATCGCCGGCGGCGGCCCAGCGCACGGCCGCCGGGGTGAACAGCAGCACCAACACGCACAGCGCCACGGTCCCCAGCGGAACGCCGAAGGCCGGTCGGTGCGAGCCGACCGCGACGTACCACGCCACGGGAAGCAACAGCAGCTGCGTGAAGACCGCCACCCCTCGGCCCCACCGCTTGCCGAGCAACAGCGCGCGCCCCGCGGCCAGCACCACGCCGCCGACCAGTACGAACCACGCCGCCGTGCCCAATCCGTTGACCACGCGCTGGTCGGCCCCCGCGATGCCACGCACCACCAGCACGATGGCCATGACCAGCGCGACCACGCCCTGCACCGCGACGATCACGCCCGCCGCACGGACGGTGGACGGGGCGCGCGGGGTCACAGCGCCAGCGTAGTCAGGGCCGCTTGCCCCAAAGCGGGGCCTTAACCCCCGCGCATAAGCTCGTGCATCATGCGCGCCGTGCTGATCGTGAATCCCACAGCCACATCCACCACTCCAGCCGGTCGCGACCTTCTCGCGCACGCGCTCAAAAGCCGCCTGCAGCTGACCGTCGAACACACCACACACCGGGGCCACGGCACCGAACTCGCGCACCGGGCGGTCCAGGACGGAGTCGACCTGGTCGTCGTGCACGGCGGCGACGGCACGGTGAGCGGCGTGGTCAACGGCCTGCTGGGCCACCCCGGCACGGCCGCGACGGGGCCCGTGCCCGCCCTGGCGGTGGTGCCCGGCGGATCGGCCAACGTGCTGGCCCGGTCGTTGGGCATCTCCCCGGATCCGGTCGCCGCGACCAACCAGCTCATCCAGCTGCTCGACGACTACCGCCGCCACCAGACGTGGCGGCGCATCAGCCTGATCGACTGCGGCGAGCAGTGGGCCGTGATCAACGCCGGGATGGGCGTCGACGCGGAGGTGGTCGCCGGGGTGGAAAAGCAGCGCAACAAGGGCGTCAAGGTCACCCCGCTGCAGTATTGGCGCGTGGCGATACCCGTCACGCTGGCCTTCCGCCGCCGCGAACCGCTCCTCACAGTGGAGCTGGCCGGCCGCGAGCCCGTCACCGGCGTGCACTTCGCCTGGGTGTCCAACACCAGCCCCTGGACGTATAGCAACAGCCGCCCGCTGGTGACCAACCCCGGCTGCAGCTTCGAGTCGGGCCTCGGGGTGTTCGCCCTGACCGAGATGAAGGTGTTCCCCACGCTGCGGCTGGTGAGCCAGCTGCTGGGCAGCGGGCCGAAGGGCGACCCGCCACAGCTCGTCCGCGACGACGACGCCGCCTGCCTGCGGGTGACCTCGACCGCGGGCCCGGTGGCGAGCCAGTTCGACGGGGATTACCTCGGGCTGCGCCAAACCATGACGTTCAGGTCGGTTCCGGATGCGCTGCCCGTGGTCGCACCGCCCGGCAAAAACCGCCTCTGACCTGCGGCGACCGGCGTTCGGGAGCAATATCACAGCGGAAACGGCGCGTCAGTGTAGTACAACGGACTAAGGGCTCGAATAAGAAGTCGGTGAAGTGAGATAGCCCACGAGGCTGCGCACGACTATTGACATCTGTTGAGCCTGTGAAACGATCGAAAGGTTGCATGCAGAAATTCATGTAGGGGCGCGGACCCTTTTCTTGTGCACGCTTTAACAGCCGAAGAAAAAGACCGTGCGCCTTGCTGCGCACTCAGTGAGGAGTAACAACTTATGGATTGGCGCCACAAGGCGGTCTGTCGCGACGAGGACCCGGAGCTGTTCTTCCCGGTAGGGAACAGCGGCCCCGCGCTCGCGCAGATCGCTGACGCGAAACTGGTCTGCAATCGGTGCCAGGTGACCACGGAGTGCCTCTCCTGGGCCCTGAACACCGGCCAGGACTCGGGCGTCTGGGGGGGCATGAGCGAAGATGAGCGGCGCGCACTCAAGCGTCGCAACGCCCGGACGAAGGCCCGCAGCGGAGTCTGACGGCAGTTTGCATACGGTGCGGCCCCGACGGATCGTCGGGGCCGCACCGTTGTGTAAGGCACTTACAACAAAAGCCGCGTTCGCCGGCCGATCGGCACCCTAAGCACCACGTCGGTGCCGCGGGCCGGGGCGTGCCGCATCCCCAGCGTTCCGTCCAGCTCCGCCGACACCAGCGTCCGCACGATCTGCAGGCCCAGGCTGTCGGAGTTGTCCAGGCTGAACCCGTCGGGCAGTCCGCGCCCGTCGTCGTGGACGACGACGTCGAGCCAGCGCGCCGAGCGCTCGGCCCTGATAGTCACGGACCCTTCCTGGGCCGCCGGGTCGAAGGCGTGCTCGATCGCGTTCTGGACGAGCTCGGTGATGACCATGATCAGGGCCGTCGCGCGGTCGGAGTCCAGCACGCCCAGGTCGCCGACCCGGTTGATCCGGATCGGCCGGTCCACCGACGCCACGTCGTTCATGATCGGCAGGATCCGGTCGATGACCTCGTCGAGGTTCACCTGCTCGTCCACCGACATCGACAGCGCGTCGTGGACCAGGGCGATCGATGACACCCGGCGCACCGACTCGATCAGCGCCTCCCGGCCCTCGGCGTTCGCGGTCCGCCGGGCCTGCAGGCGCAGCAGCGCTGCCACCGTTTGCAGGTTGTTCTTCACCCGGTGGTGGATCTCGCGAATGGTGGCGTCCTTGGAAATCAGGGCCCGGTCGCGGCGCTTGACCTCGGTGATGTCGCGGATCAGCACCGCGGCGCCGGCGCTGGCGCCGTGAACCACCAGCGGCAGCGTCCGCAGCAGCACCGTGGCGCCCCCGGCGTCGACCTCCATGCGCATGCTGCGGCCGCCGGCCAGCAGGTCGCGCACGTGCTCGGCCACCTCCTGCGCCTCGAAGGGGTCGGAGATCAGCGGCCGCGTCGCGTCGACGAGGTGGTGGCCCTCCAACTCCGACGTCAGCCCCATCCGGTGGTAGGCCGACAGCGCGTTGGGGCTGGCGTACGCGACGACGCCGTCGACGTCGAGCCGGATGAAGCCGTCGCCCGCGCGCGGCGTCGAGCGCGACATGACGACGTCGCCGACGTCGGGGAAGGTGCCCTCGGCGAGCATGTGCACCAGGTCCGCGGCGCACTCGCGGTACGCGGTCTCCAGTTGGCCGGACGCGCGGTCCGCGGCGTCCGCGGTCTGGTGCCGGGTCAGCACCGCGACCACGTGACCGCCGTACCGCACCGGGGAGGCCGCGACGTGAGTGCCGGGCAGCTCCCACGAATGTTGTTGGCCCGCATCGCTTTCGGGCGCAACGGCGCCGCTGTCGAAAGTCTCGGCGACGAGCGGCAGCCGGTCGGCGGCGACGACGGTCCCCACCGCATCGGTTTGCAGCACCGTGGGCGCGGTGTTCGGGCGACACTGCGCCACGCACACCAGCACGCCGTCGTCGCGGCGAACCCACATCAGGTAGTCGGCGAACGACAGGTCGGCCAGCAGCTGCCACTCGCCTACCACCGCGTGCAGGTGGTCCACCGCGTTGCCCGGCAGCATCGTGTGTTCGGCAAGCAGATCACCGAGCGTGGACATGCGGATACGAGGGTTTCGGTAGCCCGGCGGCTAGCTGATCACGGCGATGAGGTCGCCGGCCTGGATGACGTCGCCCACCGATACGCTCACCTTGCTGACGGTGCCGTCGACCTCGGCCAGGACGGGGATCTCCATCTTCATGGACTCCAGCAGCACCACGATGTCGCCCTTGCCGATCGAGTCGCCCTCGTTGACGACAACCTCGAGCACGCTGGCCACGATCTCGGCGCGAACATCCTCCGCCATCTTCACCCCACTCATCCTGGCCATCGGCGCATGCTGGCTGCTGGTCTATCAAGCTCATGTATATCGAACCACAGGACCGGTGCGGACCGCGGCACGCGGGGCGTAGCCGTCGTGAGACAATGTGAGACAAGCTAGTGAGACAAGCTAACGGGTGCGCGGCGCCCGATCGATGCACTATCACGGAGGTTAGAAGAATGGCCAAGCGTGGCCGGAAGAAGCGCGACCGCAAGTACAGCAAGGCCAACCACGGCAAGCGGCCCAATTCCTGAGGGGCCCAAATTCCTGGCGGGGTAGTTACTCGATCCCGCGGATGATGGTGGTCCGGCGGATCTCCAGCCGGAGGCGTTCCTTCAGGCCCTCGGGGGCCTTGTCGCCCGTGCACTTGGTGGCGATCAGCGCCTTGAGCCGCTCCTCGATCCCGTAGTGCTGGAAGCACCCGGGGCACGCCTCGAGGTGCTGGCGCAGCCTCTCCTTCGCCTCGGGGGTGCACTCGCCGTCGAGCAGGGTCCATACCTCGGCGATCACCTCGGCGCAGCCCAGGCCGTGGGAATGACTGTCGTCGGCGCGCGGCTCGGCGGGGCCGGCAGACTCGCTCATGACGGCACCTCCTCGTGCGCCTGTTGACCGCGGGTGAAGCCGCGCTCCTTGGCCACGTCGGCCAGGAGACCGCGCAGCTGACGTCTGCCGCGGTGCAGCCGAGACATTACCGTCCCGATGGGCGTGTCCATGATCTCGGCGATTTCCTTGTAAGGGAAACCCTCGACGTCGGCGTAGTAGACGGCCATCCGGAATTCCTCCGGCAACGCCTGCAGCGCCTCTTTGATCTCGTTGTCGGGCAGCGCCTCGAGCGCCTCGACCTCGGCCGAACGCAGGCCGGTCGAGGAATGCTCGGCGTTGGACGCCAGTTGCCAGTCGGTGATCTCCTCGGTCGGATACTCCGCCGGCTGACGCTGCCGCTTGCGGTAGCTGTTGATGTAGGTGTTGGTCAGGATGCGGTACAGCCACGCCTTGAGGTTGGTGCCGGCCCGGAACGAGCGGAACCCGGCGTAGGCCTTCACCATCGTTTCCTGCAGCAGATCCTCGGCGTCGGCGGGGTTGCGCGTCATGCGCAGCGCGCCGCCGTAGAGCTGGTCCAGCAGCGGAATCGCGTCGCGCTCGAAGCGCGCCGTGAGCTCCTCGTCGGTCTCCCGTGGGGTTGCCGGTTCGGCAGCCTCCAGGCCCGTCTCCCCGTCGGTGTCGGCCATCTCGATTAACACGGTCCCTTCTGCAGCGGTGACGCCGGTGGGCACCGAATACGCCGCCGAACTCGCAAGCGAGCGGGTCAACTGCTCGTCCTCCAAGAGGCACGTCGCGGTTGGCACCAGACTGCTCCTCCCAATCTAAAGGCTGCCTCCGACAGTGTCTGTCCGGGCTGCGCATCTGCATCAGAAACCGACTGTTTTAACAGCATCCGGCAGCCGGCTATTTCCCGGGCGGAATCGGGGCGGTTCGGGCGTGGCGTTAATGTGACGCCATGTCCCTGAACGGCAAAACCATGTTCATCTCCGGCGCCAGTCGCGGAATCGGCCTCGCGATCGCCAAGCGGGCCGCGCAGGACGGCGCCAACGTCGCGCTGATCGCCAAGACCGCCGAGCCGCACCCCAAGCTGCCGGGCACGGTGTACACGGCCGCCAAGGAACTCGAGGATGCGGGCGGGCAGGCCCTGCCGATCGTCGGGGACGTCCGGGACCCGGATTCGGTCGAGGCCGCGGTGGCCAAGACCGTCGAGCAGTTCGGCGGCATCGACATCTGTGTGAACAACGCGTCGGCGATCAACCTGGGCTCGATCACCGAGGTGCCGATGAAGCGGTTCGACCTGATGAACGGCATCCAGGTGCGCGGCACGTACGCCGTCTCGCAGGCCTGCCTGGCGCACATGAAGGGCCGGGAGAACCCGCACATCCTGACGCTGTCGCCGCCGGTGCTGCTCGGCAAGGAGTGGCTGAAGCCGACCGCCTACATGATGGCCAAGTTCGGCATGACGCTGTGCGCGCTGGGGATCGCCGAGGAGATGCGCGACGAGGGCATCGCCTCCAACACGCTGTGGCCGCGCACGCTGGTCGCGACCGCCGCGGTGCAGAACCTGCTCGGCGGGGACGAGGCGATGGGGCGGGCCCGCAAGCCCGAGGTGTACTCCGACGCGGCCTACGTCATCCTCAACAAGCCCGCGCGCGAGTACACCGGCAACATGCTGCTGTGCGAGGACGTGCTGGTGGAATCCGGCGTCACCGACCTGTCGGTCTACGACTGCATTCCGGGTTCGAAGCTGGGCGTCGACTTCTGGGTCGACGGCGTCAACCCGCCGGGGTACACGGGTCCCTAGTCGTGGCGGGCGCTGCCACGCCGGCGCTGGCCGCTCTGACCAAAGCCGGTGTGCCGCATGAGATCGTCAAGTTCGGTCACGATCCCCGGGAATCGTCGTTCGGCGTCGAGGCGGTCCAGGCGCTGGGCCGGGCCGGGGTGGCGCCCGAGCAGATCTACAAGACCCTGATCGTCGCCGTGCCCGACGGGCTGGCCGTCGCGATGGTGCCGGCGGCGTCGAAGTTGTCGCTCAGGGCCGCCGCCGCGGCGCTGGGGGTGGCCAGGGCCGGCATGGCCGAACCCGCTGCCGCCGAACGGGCCACGGGCTACGTGGTCGGCGCGGTTTCTCCGTTCGGGCAGCGCAAGCGCCTGCCCGCCGTCGTCGACGCGAGCGCGCTGGGCTGGGAACGCGTGTACTGCAGCGCGGGCCGGCGCGGCTGGGACGTCGCGGTCTCGCCGCAGGATCTGCTCCGGCTGACCGGGGCGGTCATCGCGGACATCCGGGCCTAGGCGTTCTGGCTCCGCGAGCCTAACCGCACTGCGAAAATCCGCGCCGAATTTCGCAACCAGGTTAGGCTCGCGGAGCCAAAGGTGTTGCTGCTCAAGCACGGTCGCCCGACTCGCTGAGGAAACCCTCGATGACGGGGGCGAGTTCGGCCGCGTTGTGCACGACGTCGATGTGACCGCCCGAATGCAGGTGCAGAATCGAACGGGGCAGCAGCCGGTGCAGAATGTGGGCGTTGACGACCGGGATGATCGGGTCGTCGGTGCCCGAGACGATCAGCGTCTCCTGCCGCACGGCGGGCAGCGCGAACAGGCTCGTCCAAATCGACCCGGCGAGCAGTTGGTGCAGGTAGCCCATCTTCGACCCGGCGTGCAACTGCCGCACGAACAGGCGCGCCACGTCTTCACCGTGGGCGCGCACGGTACCGCCGTAGAGGTCACCGGCGATCGACGCGGCATAGTCGGGATCCGAAAACCTGCGCGGGGTAATCATTTTGGACAGCACCGATAAGCGAGCGGGCACCATGAGCACGCCGGTGCCGGTCGCCACCAACACCATGCGCCGGCAACGACGCGGGTTCTGAAAGGCGAACTGCTGCGCCAGGGCACCGCCCCAGGACAGCCCGAAGATGTCGACCACGCCGATGCCGAGTTGGGACAGCACCCGGCCCAAAACCCAGGCGAGGTAGGGAATCCCATACGGCAGCGGCGACGTCGGCGATCCCCCGGTGCCCGGCACGTCGAACCTGATCACGGTCATCGGCAGCTGTTCGACCAGCGGATCGAGCACCTCGAGGCTGGCGCCGATGCCGTTGCACAGCACCAGCGGCACGCCCGTTCCCTCTCGCACGTTCACCCGGATCCGCTGACCGCCCGCGCTGACATAGCGTTCCTCGCCGAGCGTGCTTGGCGTAACCACCCGCAGCCGCCTCCGTTGCGCCGTCACTCACTTCTCCATCACGTAACGGCCGGGGGCCGGCCCGAGTGGCGGGAGGCCGTCGCCGCCAAGCTGTTTCGGCGCCCTGAGCTCGGGGCCGCTGCGCTCGGCGAGCCAATCGGCGTAGTCCGGCCACCAGGAGTCGCTGGACTTCTGCGACGACTCCAGCCACTGCTGGGGCTCTTCGGCGTCGACGGCACCGGTCCGGAAGGACGCCTTCGGGTTGCCCGGCGGGTTGACCAGCGCCGCGATGTGGCCGCTGGTGGACAGCACGTAGCGGTTGTCCTTGCTGCCGAGCAGTCGCGCGCTGCGATAGGTGGCCTGCCACGGGGAGATGTGGTCGGCGACGCCGCCGACGACGTAGGCGTCGCAGGTGACCTTGCCCAGGTCGACGGGGCTGCCCAGCATGCTTACGGCGCCTGGGGTGACCAGCGCGTTGCGCATCGCCATCGACACCATGTCGCGGTGCAGCGCGGCGGCCATCCGGGTGGTGTCGGCGTTCCAGAACAGCACGTCGAACGCCGCCGGCTTGCGGCCCTGCACATAGTTGTTCACCCAGTACCGCCACACCAGGTCGGTGGGCCGCAGCCAGGCGAACATCTCGGCCATGTCGCGCCCGTCCAGGTATCCCTTGCGGCCCGAAACCCGGATCGCCGCCTGTGCCGCGCGGTCGCTCATCGCCGCCGCCGCGAAGCCGGCCCGGGTCTCGTCGAGCACGGTCACCGACAGGTTCAGGCCCGCAATGCGATCGCCCTGCCCGATGTCGGCGAGGTGGGCCGCCGTCATCGCGGCCAGGATGCCTCCCGAGCAGGTGGCCAGCAGGTGAGTGCTGTCGGTCCCGGCGATCTTCTGCACCGCGTCCATCGCCTCGACGATCGCGGCGCCGTACGCATCGAATCCCCAATCCCGGTGCCGCTTTTGCGGATTTCGCCACGAGATAGTGAAGACCTGTTGGCCCTGCTGGACGAAGTACTCGATCATGCTGCGCCCGGGCGCGATGTCCATGATGTAGAACTTGTTGATCACGGGCGGCACCATCAGCAGCGGAACCTCGCGCACCTTGGCCGTCTGCGGGGCGTACTGGATCAGTTCGAACATCGGGGTCTGCAGCACGACCGCCCCCGTGGTGACGGCCAGGGTCTCGCCGACGGCGAACGCGTCGGGCTCGACCATCGCGGGCACCCGGGGCTTCGAAAGCATGTCCCGCGCAAAGGCTTTCAGGCCGCGGACCGCGCTCAGCCCACCGGTGTCGATCATTGCCTTCCAGCCCAGCGGGCTGATCAGCGGGTTGTTGCTGGGGGCCAGGCCCTCGACGAGGTTGTCGACGACGAATCGCATCCTCTCCTGGTCGCGCCAGTCCAGCCGGGCGTCGGCGAGCAGCCCCTCGGCGGTCTCGGCGCCGGCGAGGTAGGCCTGCATGATCCGGTGCAGCACCGGATTCTCCTGCCAGGCAGGGTCACTGAAGCGCTTGTCGGCGCGCGCCGGGACGCGCTGCGACTCCCCCACCGCGATGGCGCCGAGCTCGCGCGTGAGGGTGCCGATCCGGTCGGCCACCGCGCCGGGCCGACGGGCGAGGCTCGCCCCGAAGTGGCTCCAGGTTGCATCGGGCAGCATCCGGCTGACGAACGGTTTGGTGGCGCTGGTGAGCAGCAGGTCGAGCGGCGCGGCGAGCTCGTCGGGTTTGGTCATTTGGCTGGCCATGGTTATCGTGTGCTTTCGGTTGTCGGAGGGGTGATTTCGCGTTTCAGGACCTTTCCGGTCGGTCCCTTGGGCAGCGCGTCGACGAGCCACACCAGGCGCGGGTACTTGTACGCGGCGACCCGCGCCTTGACGTACTCGCGCAGTTCTTCCGGCGTTGCGGCCGCGCCCTTCTTGAGCGCGACGGCGGCGCCGACGTCCTCGCCGAGGGAGTCGTGTGGGACCCCGATGACGGCGGCCTCGGCCACCGCCGGATGCTCGTAGAGCACCTCCTCGACCTCGCGCGGATAGACGTTGTACCCGCCGCGAATGATCATGTCCTTGGTGCGGTCGACGATGTAGAAATAGCCGTCCTCGTCGACGCGCCCGACGTCGCCGGTGTTGAGCCAGCCGTCGGCGGTGATCGTGGCCTTGGTGGCGTCCGGCAGGTTCCAGTAACCCTTCATCACGTTGTGGCCGCGGATCTGAATCTCGCCGGCCTCCCCGCGCGGAACCTCGGCCCCGTCCAGGTCGACCACCCGCATTTCGACGCCCTCGATCGGGGTGCCGATCGAACCCGGCTTGCGGGGCCGGTTGGGGTGATTGAACGCGGCCGCCGGGGAGCTCTCGGATAGCCCGTACCCCTCGAGAACGGAGCAGCCGAAAGCCTCCTCGAAGTCGGTGAGCACTTGGACCGGCAACGCGGCGCCGCCGGAGACGCAGGTCCGCAGGCTCCGGGTGGCGTCGGGTCGGGCCTCGCCGGCGACGCTGAGCAGCGCCGAATACATCGTCGGCACCCCCTCGAACACCGTCACCGCGTCGCGCTCGATGACCTCGAGCGCCTTGCGCGGGTCGAATCGGGGAATGAGGGTCAACGTCGCGCCGGCCAGGACGGCGCCGTTGAGCCCGCAGGTCAGGCCGAAGACGTGAAACAGCGGCAGGCAGCCCATCACCACGTCGTCGGGACCGATCTCGACCAGGGTGCGCACGCTGACATCGGCGTTGCGGCCCAGGTTGCCGTGAGTGAGCATGGCGCCCTTGGGCTTTCCGGTCGTTCCCGATGTGTGCAGGATGACGGCGACGTCCTCGTCGTCGCGGTGCGCCGGGGCGTGGGCGGGCAGGTCGGCGATCAGGCCGGCCAGCGCGGCGTCGTCGACAAGCACGCATTGCGCTCCCGCCTGCGCGGCCCCGGCCGTCGCCTCCTCGGCGAAGACGGGCGTCGCCAACAACACCGAGGCGGCCGTGTTGGACAGGTAGTAGGCGACCTCGCGGGCCTTCAGCAATGGGTTCATGGGGACCGCGACGGCGCCCCGGTACATGATGCCGAAGAACACGATGGCGAACGCCGGTGTGTTGGGCAGCATCACGCCCACCCGGTCGCCGGGTGCGACCCCGGCCCGCTCCAGCAGCGTGGCGACCCGGGCCGCGGCGGCGTCGAACTCGGCGTAGGTGAGCTGTGCGTCGTCACACCGCAGCGCCACCCGGTCAGGGTGACGATCTTTCGACGCAACGAGATTGGCGCTTAACGCGGTCATGGGGGGCCTCCGGGACGTGGTATCCTGCGTGCTTCAAGCGTGATCCGGCCGCGCCCGGCCCACAATGTTCGCGAAAACAACAACCGCGCCGGTTGGCTGTGACCGGTCACATTCGCCGGCGCCCGGGCATAAGGTTTGCGGTATGGGCGTGGCATCGAAAAGCCGCAGCATCCGGCACGGCGCAACCGTGGACCCCCACGTCGTCGAGCTCGGCAGGCTGATGCTGTCCCGGGCACCGGAACTGGGCCGGGCGATGGCGGAGGTGCTGTGCCGCGACATCGACGCCTACCGGGACGGCACCGTCGTCACGAAGGAGCAGGTGGCCGAAAGTTGCGTGGCGAACGTGACGTTCATATTCGACTCGCTCGCCGGTGCCGCCGACGTCGATGTCTCGCCCGCGGAACGCACCGGCACCGAGCGCGCGCTGGCCGGGGTGCCGCTGCCGGCGGTGATGACCGCCTACCGGATCGGTTTTCGGTCCGTGTGGGAGGAGACCCTTGCCGTCGCCCGTGCCGCGGGAATACCGACCGACGCGGTCCTGGACGCCACCGCCCGGATCTTCTTCGCGCAGGACACCTTCACCCAGGCGATGGCCAACGCCTACCGTCAACAGCTGACCTCGCAGATCGTCGAGCGGGAGGAAGAACGATCGGCTCTGGTGGAAGCGCTGCTGGCGCACCGGATCACCGACAAGCAAAGCCTCTGGGAGGCAGCCGATCTGCTGCGGCTGCCCACCGCGGGGCCCTACGTCGTGGTGGCGGCCGAGCTGCCGGCGATCGGGAAGCTGGGCTTGCCGGCGATCGAGAACAAGCTGTCCGCCCGCGACATCCGATCCGCGTGGCGGCTCCTGCCCGACCTGCAGGTGGGCATCGTCCACCTTCGCGGCGCGGCGACGTCGACGACAGTGGAGCCCCTTGTCGAGGTGCTCCGCGAGGCCGCGACGGCGCGAGTAGGCATCAGCCCGGCATTTCGCGACCTCGCCGAGACCAGCGACGCGTTGCGGTTGGCCAGGGTCGCGCTGACCGGCAAGCCCTCCGGCGACTCGCTGATCTCCCTGTTCGACGACACCCCACTGGCCGTCGCGGCGGTCAGCGCGCCCGAGGTGATGGCGCGGATCAAGGCGCTGGTGCTCTCCCGCGTCGACGAACTGCCCGGCGAGGAACGCACCATCCTGATCGACACGTTCCGGGCCTGGGTTGAGGCCGGCGGCTCGGCGAACGACACCGCGGCCAGGATCTTCTGCCACCCCAACACCGTGCGGCACCGGCTGCGCCGCATCGAGGAGCTGACGAGCCGATCCCTCTCGCGGCCAAGGGATCTCGCCGAGCTATGCCTCGCGTTCGAGGTCGAGCGGCGACTGCCCTAGCCGACCAGGCTCTTCGCCCGGCTGCGGGTCTGGAACGCCGTGATGACGTCCATGATGCCGATGACGATCAACCACCACCCGGCCACCAGGGTCAGGATCGCGATCGACCGGAGCGGCGAGACGATCATGACGGCGCCGCCGATCACGATGATCAGCCCGGTCAGCGCCTGCCAGGCGCGGCCCGGCATGTGATCGAACGACAACGCCGCGGCGAGCAGCGTCATCCCGCGGAACAGCCAGCCGATGCCGATCCAGATGGCCAACAGCCAGACCGCCTCGAATTCTTCGCGGAAGCAGAAGAATCCCAGCACCAGCGAGACGACTCCGGTGATGAATGTCAGAACTCTCATTGCGACCCCGGCGTGGGTGCCGAAGGCAGCAAACATGTATCCGATCCCGGACACCACCAGGTAGATGCCGAACAAGACACCCGCAACGAACAGTGTCTTGCCTGGCCAGACCAGCACGATGACGCCCAGCGCCACGGCGGCGAGGCCGATGAGCAGCAGCAGCTGCCACGCGCTGCGAGCAAGCTGCTTCAGTGGACCTTCAAATACGGTCTGATCGGTATTTGTCATGCAAATATTATTCGCCCCCACAATCGCAAAGAGAACGTCTACGGCGACACAATTCGGTATCGCGCGCGGGTACCGCGAACGACGCCAAACCGAAATTCCTGTTGTATGGAGGCATGACAACCGCGCTGGTGGTGGGCGCCGGGCCCAACGGCCTGGCGGCCGCCGTTTGCCTGGCCGCCGAGGGCGTGCAGGTCACGCTGCTCGAGGCCGCCGACGAGGTGGGCGGCGGCACCCGCAGCGGCGAGGCGATCGTCCCGGGCCTGCTGCACGACCACTGCTCCGCGATCCACCCGATGGCCGTCGGCTCCAGCTTCCTGGGCCGCTTCGACATGCAGCGGTACGGCCTGTCGTGGCGCTGGCCCGAGATCGATTGCGTGCACCCCCTCGACGGCGGCGGCGCGGGCGTGCTGCACCGCTCGGTGGACCAGACCGCGGCCGGCCTGGGCCTCGACGGGCCGCGCTGGCGGCTCGCGTTCGGTTACTCCGCCGCCCGGTTCGACGCCCTGAGCGAGGACATCATGGGGCCGCTGCTCCGAGTCCCACATCACCCGCTGATGCTGGCCCGGTTCGGTGCGCCCACGCTCCTCCCGGGATCGACGTTCGCGCGGCTGTTCCGCACCGACGAGGGCCGCGCGCTGTTCGGAGGCGTTGCGGCGCACACCTTTCGGCCGCTGCACTACCCGATGACGTCCGCCATCGCCCTGGGGCTGATCGCGGCGGGCCACCGGCACGGCTGGGCGGTGGCCGAGGGCGGATCGCAATCGATCGCCAACGCGCTGGCCGCGCTGCTGACCGACCTGGGCGGCAAGATCGAGACCGGTGTCCGGGTCAAGGCGGCCGCGCAGTTGCCGCCCGCGGACATCACCATGTTCGATCTGGCGCCGGGCGCGGTCGCCGGCATCCTGGGAGATCGCCTGCCCCGCCGGGTTTCCCGCGCCTTCAGCAGGTTTCGCCGCGGCCCCGGCGCGTTCAAGGTCGATTTCGCCGTCGAGGGCGGCGTGCCCTGGACCAACCCCGACGCGCGCCGGGCCGGCACGGTTCACCTGGCGGGCACCTACGCCGAGCTGGCCGCGACCGAGCGGGAGATCCACGCCGGCCGCATGCCCGAGCGGCCGTTCGTGCTGGTCGGTCAGCAGTATCTCGCCGATCCGCAACGCTCGGTGGGCGATACGCATCCGGTGTGGACCTACGCGCACGTCCCCAACGGCTATGCCGGCGACGCCACCGAGGCGATCGTCGCCCAGATCGAGCGATTCGCCCCCGGGTTCACCGAGCGCGTCGTCGGCCGGGCGGTTCGTTCGACCGCCCAGATGGCGACCTTCAACCCCAACTATGACGGCGGCGACATCATGACCGGCGCCAAGGACATCCGCCAGCTGACGTTCGGACCCCGAATCACGCTGTCGCCCTACACCATTGGCGTGCCCGGGATGTACATCTGCTCGGCGGCCACACCGCCGGGGCCCGGGGCGCACGGCATGTGCGGCGCCAACGCCGCCCAGCTCGCGCTGCGTGCCCTTGTGCGAGGGTAGTCATATGACTACACTCATCGGATGCATCAAGCGGGATAGGAGGATGCGGTGAACAAGATTGTCGCAGCGGTCGTGCTGGCCATTGCCGGGTTACTGACCACCGGCGTGGGCATTAGCAGGGCGGACACGATTCAGACCGAGGGCAGCTATCCCACCCGGGAAGCTTGCCAGGACGCCGGGCCCGGCGTGAAGGCCTCGACACCGGGCGGCTGGAACAACTTCTGGTGCGTCCCCGACCGCACGGCCGCCGGCCAGTGGCGCCTGGTGCTCAGCAACTAAAGAGCGCCGTCACAGGGCAATCCGCTTCGCGAGCGTAGCCGCACGGCGAAAAATCGCGCCGCATCTCGCCGTGCGGTTACGCTCGCGAGCCAGAACCGTACGTGTAGAAACCCTCGCCGGTCTTGATGCCGAGCTTGCCGGCATCCACGTAGGACGCCAGCAAGTCGCGCACGCTCTTCGGTAGGTGCGGAAACTCTGCGGCGTAATGATTTTCGATGTCGAGCACCACGTCGAGCCCCACCAGATCCATCATCTGGAACGGCCCGGCCGGCACGCCCCAGTTCGCCTTGAACATCCCGTCGACGTCCTCCGGGCGGGCCACGCCCTCGGCGACCACGGCCAGCGACTCGCGCTTGATGGCCGCCCAGATGCGGTTGAAGATGAAGCCGGTGGACTCCTTGCGGGCCTCGAAGGGCGCGATGCCGAACTCGGGCAGCACGGCCAGCAGCGTGTCCAGCAGGCCGCGGTCGGTCTGGCCGTCCGACATCAGGTCGACCGCGTTGAGCTCCGGCGGCATGTAGAAGTGCATGTTGCACAGACGCGTTTTGTCGCGGACCTTTTCGGCCATCAGGCGCGACGGGTACGACGACGAGTTGGTCGCGAAGATCGTGCCCGGCGGCGCCGCCCGGTCGATCTCGCCCCACAGCGGGATCTTGATCTCGAGCCTTTCCGGAACGGATTCCACGACGAGCCAGGCGTCCTCGAGCGCCTCCTCGAGCGATCCGGTGCCCCTCGCCACACCGGCTTCGCCAAAGCCCCTCTGCTGCAACACCCTTGGCAGGGTCTCGTCCACAAATTGGGTGGCCGCTTCCAGTTGCTCCGCGCGCCGCGCGTGGATTCGCACGGTTCCACCCCTGCTGGCGAACATCACCGCGATGCGCCGGCCCAGCGTTCCGGCCCCTACCACCGCCACCGGGCGGTCGCGGACGTCCTCGAACGTGTAGGTATAGGCGCCGGTCACAGCACGATCCCGGCGGCGTTGCCGAGGATGATCTGCTGGCCGCCGGGGGGCAGGTAGCCGCCGGTGGGCCCGTAGACGCCGTATATCGGGTCGGTCGGGCCCGCCCCGGCGTAGATGTCGTTGATCCAGCCGTCGGCAAGGGTGTACACGGCCGCGGTGTTGCCGGGTGGGGAGAACCTGGTGACCAGCTGGGCGACGAAGTCGACGAGGGGGTGTCCGCCCACCATCGAGTCGACATGCGAGCCGTTGACGAGCTCGACCCCGACGAACTGCCCCGGGTACAGCGCGACCAATTGATTCGTGGTGGCGCCGAATGCGTTCCACGGCTGGGGCGGCGCGGCCACCACGTAGTCGGGAATGTGCAACGCCTGCAGGTTGGCCACCGCCGTCGCGAACGCCGAGGAATCCATCGCGACCCCGTCGAACATCACCACGCCGAGGAGGTGGTTGTTGGCGGTGTTCGTCCCGAGGTCCGCGATGTAATCGCCGGCGGCGATCGTGGCCAGGCCGCCGCCGGCGGAGTGTCCGGCCAGGATGAAATTCTGCGGCAGCGTGCCCTGGTAGCCGGCGTGGTTCGCGCTGATGTTCAGCGCCGTCTCGCTGCCGAGGAACAGCGAGGCCACGCCCTGCTGCAGCTGTGGGCCGCCCAGCCAGGCGCCGAACGGCAAGGGAAGCGACGGCACGGTGGGCACCACCACGATGCTGTCGGTCTGCTGGGCCAGCTGCATGGCCAGCGGGTCGTAGAACCACCCGATCGCCCCGAAGCCGTGCTGCAGATAGATGACGCCGTTGGCGTGCACCGAGCCGTCGGCCTGGGTCGGGAAGTACCAGTGCGCGGGGGCGGGCAGGCTGAGCTGACCAAGCGGAATCCCGAAGATCGAGGCTTCACCGAGCGGAATCTGCAGGAACGAGAACCCCGTCTTGACCCCGGTCACCCCGTTGGTGATCGGCGCGGTGGTCACCGCCCCGCCGGTGGGGGTCGCGGCAAGCAGTGTGCCGGGCTGACTGGTGCCGGTGGCTGTGGTGCCACCGAACAGCGGGTGCCCGAGCAGCCGTTCGATGGGCGCCAACACCCCCAGGCTTTCGACCTGTTGCTCCAGCGCCTGCAGCGGCGGCACGTTCGCCGCCTCCGCCGCCGCATACGCGGCGCCCGCCGCGCTCAGCGCCCGCACGAACTGGGTTTGCAACGCCAGGGTCCGCGCGGTCAGCGTCTGAAATTCCGTGGCGCAGCTGCCGAAAACGTTCGCGACGGCGGCCGAAACCTCATCGCCGGCCGCCGCGACAACTCCCGTCGTCGACGGTGCCGCCCCGGCGGCGGCCGCCTTGATCGCGTCCGCGATCCCGGTCAGGTCCTGCGACGCTTCGACAAGCGCCACGGGCGCGGCGATCACGTACGACGACATCGGTGGCTCCCATCTGCTGCACCGCCAGGCTCAAGATGCTAGCCAGGTCGCGGCCTACAGGAGCTTCATTTGCTCCGATCGCTCTTCGATCGGCTCGAGCAGCTGCGGGCCGTTGTTGCGCACGCTGTTGACCAGCGTCGACACCTCGCGCATGCGGATGTCGCGCACGTCGGGTGCGCGGGTGAGCAGCTCCTCGTCCACCGGGGCGTCCGGGTCGAGCCAGCGGTCCCAGTCGCGTTCCGGCAGCGCCAGCGGCATCCGGTCGTGGATCTCGGCCAGCTCGCCGGGCGCGTCGGTGGTGATGATCGTGCAACTCAGCAGCGGTGAGGCGTCCTGCTGGTCCTTGGGCTTCCACACCGACCACAGGCCCGCCATGAACAGCGGCTCGCCGTCCTCGCGGTACATGAAGAACGGCGTCTTGCGCGACTTCTTGCCGTCGCGGTCGGGATTCACGCGCCACTCGTAGTAGCCGTCCATCGGGATCAGGCAACGCTTCGACTTCGCGCTCGAGCGGAAGGCGGGCGAATTGGTGACCTTGTCGGCGCGCGCGTTGATCAGCAGCGGGCCCTTGCCCTCCGGCGCCCCGTCGGGACCGGCCTTGACCCACGGCGGGATCAGGCCCCACCGCATCAGCCGGACCCGCCGAATGGGGTCGTCGTCGGGCTCGGTGTGCCGGGTGACAACCGCCGCGATGGTCGCGGTCGGGGCCACGTTGTAGTTGGGCTCGCTCGCGCGTTCAGACGTACCGGTCGCCTCGTCGATCGCCTTGATCTTCTCGGCCAGCTTGGCCGGATCAGTAGTGACTGCAAACCGCCCACACATGCCTTCCATGGTGGCAGAGCCGGACGACAGGCGATGATGTACCGGTGACGACGTGGACGGCCCCCCAGGCGACCGCACCGGTGCACGCGACGGTGACGGTCCCCGGCTCGAAGTCGCAGACCAA
This sequence comes from Mycobacterium sp. NGS34, assembly GCF_059812845.1. Classification (NCBI taxonomy): domain Bacteria; kingdom Bacillati; phylum Actinomycetota; class Actinomycetes; order Mycobacteriales; family Mycobacteriaceae; genus Mycobacterium; species Mycobacterium sp. NGS34. Next base: position 614,169 of record NZ_JCALDM010000002.1, on the reverse strand, counting down.
CCGGGCGCTGGTGCTGGCGGGGCTGGCGGCCGCCCAAGGGCAAGGCGCCTCGACCCTCAGCGGGGCGCTGCGCAGCCGCGACACCGACCTGATGATCGGGGCGCTGCGCACCCTGGGCCTGCGCGTCGACGGGCCCGGCTCCGAGCTGACGGTCGGCGGCGGCATCGCCCCGGCGCCCGGCGCCACGGTGGATTGTGGCCTGGCGGGCACGGTCCTGCGGTTCGTGCCGCCGCTGGCGGCGCTGGCCGATTCGGTTGTCGAGTTCGACGGCGACGAGCAGGCCCGGGCGCGGCCCATCGCGCCGCTGCTGGACGCGCTGCGCGGCCTCGGCGTGAAGATCGACGGCAGCGGTCTGCCGTTCCGGGTCCACGGCGGCGGGTCGGTGCCGGGCGGCACCGTGGCCATCGACGCCTCGGCGTCCTCGCAGTTCGTTTCGGGCCTGCTGCTGTCCGCGGCGTCGTTCACGCAGGGCCTGACCGTCCAGCACACCGGGTCCGCCGTGCCGTCCGCGCCGCACATCGCGATGACGATCGTGATGCTGCGCCAGGCCGGGGTCGACGTCGACGACTCCGTCCCCAACCGCTGGCGGGTGCGCGCCGGCGCGGTCGCGGCCCGGCACTGGGAGGTCGAACCCGACCTCACCAACGCCGTCCCGTTCCTGGCGGCGGCCGTGGTCAGCGGCGGAACGGTGCGCATCACCGGCTGGCCTGCCACCAGCGTGCAACCCGCCGACAACATCCTGAGCGTCCTCGGCGAGCTCAATGCCGTTGTCAGACAAACCGATTCGTACCTCGAGGTGAGCGGGCCGGCCGAGTACGCCGGCTTTGACGTCGACCTGCGCGCGGTCGGGGAGCTGACGCCGTCGGCGGCGGCGCTGGCCGCGCTGGCCACCCCCGGCTCGGTGTCCCGGCTGTCGGGGATCGCGCACCTGCGCGGCCACGAGACCGACCGGCTGGCCGCGCTGAGCGCCGAGATCAACCGCCTGGGCGGCGACTGCGCCGAGACTCCCGACGGCCTGGTGATCACCGCGAAACCGCTGCACGCCGGCACCTGGCGCGCCTACGCCGACCACCGGATGGCGATGGCCGGCGCGATCGTCGGGCTGCGCGTCCCCGGGGTCGAGGTGGACGACATCGGCTCCACCGGCAAGACGCTGCCGGAGTTTCCGCAATTGTGGGCCGACATGTTGGAGCCCGGCGTTTGAAGCCCGGCGACTACGACGAGTCCGACGTCAAGGTCCGCTCCGGCAGGGGCTCGCGACCGCGAACGAAGACCCGTCCGGAGCACGCCGACGCCGAGGCCGCCATGGTGGTCAGCGTCGACCGCGGGCGCTGGGGCTGCGTGCTGGGCGGCCGGCCCGATCGTCGGGTCACGGCCATGCGGGCGCGCGAGCTGGGCCGCACCCCGATCGTCGTCGGCGACGACGTCGACCTGGTCGGCGACCTGTCCGGGCGCACCGACACCCTGGCCCGCATCGTGCGCCGCGGCGAGCGGCGAACGGTGTTGCGGCGCACCGCCGATGACACCGACCCCACCGAACGCGTCGTGGTCGCCAACGCCGACCAGCTGCTGATCGTCGTCGCGCTGGCCGATCCCCCGCCGCGCACCGGGCTGGTCGACCGGGCGCTGATCGCCGCCTACGCCGGCGGCCTGACGCCGATCCTGTGCCTGACCAAGACCGACCTCGCGCCGCCGGGTCCGTTCGCCGAGCAGTTCATGGACCTGGACCTGACGGTGGTCGCCGCCGGCGTCGACGATCCCCTGCTGGCGGTGGCCGGGCTGATCGCCGGGAAGATCACCGTGCTGCTCGGGCATTCCGGCGTCGGCAAGTCGACGCTGGTGAATCGCCTTGTGCCGGAAGCGGATCGGGCCGTCGGCGAGGTCACCGAGATCGGCCGGGGCCGGCACACCTCGACCCAGTCGGTCGCCCTTGCGCTGGAGGGCTCCGGCTGGGTGATCGACACCCCGGGAATCCGCTCGTTCGGCCTGGCCCACATCCGGCCCGACGACGTACTGGACGCGTTCTCGGACCTGGCCGAGGCGATCGACGACTGCCCCCGCGGCTGCGGACACATGGGCCCGCCGGCCGACCCCGAATGCGCGCTGGACACCCTGTCCGGACCGGCGCTGCGCCGCGTGGCCGCGGCCCGGCGGCTGCTGGCGCTGCTGCGCGATATTCGGCCGTCTCAGCCCTCGGTGTAGCTCCACGCGCGTAGTTGATCGGCGATCTTGTCCAGACTGGCAAGCGCACCCGTGGCGACCTGGATGACGAAATCAAAGCGGTCATCCTCGGGCGCGCGAATCCACTCGCCATTGATCGCGAGGAACGTCCGGCAGGCCGTCCACGCCAGTCGTTTGTTTCCATCCACCAGCGCGTGATTCCGCGACAGCGAGTGCAGGAGCGCGGCCGCCTTGTGGTGCAGATCTGGATAGGCGTCCTCGCCGAACACGGATGCGCGCGGTCGCGCCAGTGCCGACTCGAGCAACCCGTAATCACCGACCGCGGCGTCCTGACCGACAGCCGCGCGCGCGATGACGAGCAGGTCATCGAGGTCCAGGTACTCGGTCACGCGTCCTTAAGGCGCTCCAGCACCCCGGCTTCCTCCCGGACCACTCGCTCCAAGGCCGCGGCAACGTCGGCCTTATGGGTTCGCCGCGCGATGTATTCGTCGATGGCCGACAACGCGACGGCCTGCATCGACCGTCCCTCGGCGGCGGCCTGCTTGCGCAATGCTTCCGTCTGCTCGTCGCTGGTGCGCAGAGTCATACCCATGACCGCATGATACCAAAGTGATACCAGGCCGGGTCAACCGGACTTGGCCAGCCGCATGCCCAGCTCGCCCGGCGGCACCAGATGCCCCTCGGTGCAGCGAATTTCGACGCTCGCCTCGGCGCCGCAGCCGACGTGGGTGAGCCGCAGCCGGTTGCGGCCGGGCAGATGGCGCCGGCCCCACTCGAACATCGCCCACACCACCGGCATGAAGTCGACGCCGGCGTCGGTCAGCACGTACTCCTCGCGGCCGCGCTGCCCGGGTTCGCGGTAGGGCCGCCGCTCCAGCAGCCCGAGTTCGACGAGTTCGGCCAGCCGCGCCGACGTGGCCGCCTTGGTGATGCCGACCCGGCGGGCGAAGTCGTCGAACCGGGTGGTGCCGTAGTAGGCCTCGCGCATGATCAGCATCGCGGACTTGGTGCCGACCACCGCCATGGTCTTCTCGATCGCGCACTGACCGACGGGCGACCACTTCTCGCGGTCCGCCAGCGCGCCTTGAAGGAATGTCACGCAGATCACCTCCCGGTCTGGGTTGATTTTAGTGTACCCAGATGTTTACCTGGGTACAGCTGGTGATACTCAGCTTGGACTCGAGGAGGAGCCATGGTTCAAGGTCGCGACGCCGTCATCGTCGGTGCCGTACGCACCCCGATCGGCAAGGGCAAGGCCAGCGGCGCGCTGCACGACGTGCTGCCCGCCGACCTGCTGGCGCACAGCCTGCGCGAACTGGTGGCCCGCACGGGCGTCGACCCGGAGCGCATCGACGACGTCATCGCCGGCGCCGTCACCCAGGTCGGCGACCAGGCCGTCAACATCGCGCGCAACGCGCTGCTGGGCGCCGGATTCCCGGAGTCGGTTCCGGGCGTCACCATCGACCGCCAGTGCGGCAGCAGTCAGCAGGCCATCAGCTTCGCCGCCCAGGGCGTGATCGCCGGCGCGTATGACCTCGTCGTCGCCGGTGGGGTGGAATCGATGGGCCGCGTCCCGATGGGCACCCAGGTGCTGCCGGGCAGCAACCCGTTCGGCGCGGGCATGGAAGCGCGCTACCCCGACGGCCTCGTCCCGCAGGGCATCAGCGCCGAACTGATCGCCGCGAGGTGGGGCTTCTCGCGCACCCAGCTCGACGAGTTCTCCGCCGGCAGCCACGACAAGGCCGCCCGCGCCACCAAGGACGGGCTCTTCGACAACGAGCTCATCCCGATCGCCGGGCTGACGACCGACGAGATCATCCGGCCCGGCACCACGGTCGAGACGCTGGCCGCCCTGCAGCCGGCGTTCTACAGCGACGCCATGAAAGAGCGCTTCCCGCAGATCAATTGGGAGATCACGCCCGGCAACTCGTCGCCGCTGTCCGACGGCAGCGCCGCGGTGCTGATCACCAGCAGCGAGGTCGCCAGGAAGCTGGGCCTGCGCCCGCTGGCGCGGATCCACACCACCACGGTGGTCGGCTCCGACCCGCTGTACATGCTGACCGGGGTCATCCCGGCCACCGAGAAGGTGCTGGCCCGCGCCGGCCTGACGCTGGCCGACATCGACCTGTTCGAGGTGAACGAGGCGTTCGCGCCCGTCGTCCTGGCCTGGGCGCACGACACCGGGGCGGACCTGGCCAGGACCAACGTCAACGGCGGCGCCATCGCGATCGGTCACCCGCTCGGTGCGAGTGGTGCTCGCCTGATGACCACCCTGGTCAACGCGCTCGAGCAGCGCGGCGGACGGTACGGGCTGCAGACGATGTGCGAGGGCGGCGGTATGGCCAACGCCACCATCATCGAGCGGTTGGGGTAGAGCGATGACCGAAATCAAGTTCGACGGTGTGCGGGTCCGCTACGACAGCGCCAAGAGCTACGAGGAGTTGGTGGCCGCGTTGCTCGCCGACATCGGCGAGCAACCGGTGCCGATCGCCGAGATCGCCAAGACGCGCGACGACTGGGAGTCGTATCGGCAAGGGGTCGAAAAATACGTCGGACCAAGCGGATTCATGCTGTTCGGGTTGTTCGACCACGGCGCATGGATCGCAAAGGCCGGCATCGACCGAAAGGTGTTACGCGTCATCCTCGGCAACCCGCTGATCGCGATCACGATGCTGCGCCACGACGTGAGCGCGGGGTTGTTCGCCCCGGTCGAACTGCTGCTCACCGACGAGGGCGACGGCAGCAGCCTGACCTACGTCAAGCCGTCGTCGCTGATGGTCGTCGAGGAAAATCCCGAATTGCTCAGCGCCGCAGAAGCACTCGACGCCAAGCTGGCGGCGCTCGCCGAAAAGGTAACGGCCTGACGATGAATCTGCGGCTCGCAGTTCAACCTGTGAACATCTCGCGAACGTAGGGCAGCGTCGTCGACAAGTAGTACTGGTGGCCGATCTCCAGGTCACGTTCCCATTGGCGATAGACCGCGTCGGGAAACTCGGCGATCCAGAAGGTGTCCGGTATCGCGTCCGGCTCGTCCGCTACGGGACCGAGCGTGACGTCAGCGGTGATGACGCCTTCGCCTTCTTCGCGAGACATCCGCGCGAGAATGCGGCCATTACCGTCGACGATTTGAGCCTCGCCCAGGTAGCGAGACGGGTAGCTCTCGCCCGCATCGGGCCAGGACTCCCCCACGAACCGTCCCGCGTGCGCGGCGTGAACCACCGGCACCCCAAGCATTCTGGCGAATCGGCTCGGAGCGGCTTTCATAATTTCAAGGCCGAACTCGGCTGCGGGGCCATCCGACCGCCCGCTGTCCTTTCCGCCCCACCATCCCGAACCGCCCACCACTATGTCGACTTTCCCTTTGAGCCGCGCGGCCGTCCTGGATCGAATGAACTCCCAACAAAGCGCCGCGCCTATATCGCCTTGAGACGTGTTCAGGACGCCGTCGTCGTCCCCTCCGACGTAATAGCAGTTCTCCCAGAACGTCGGGTCATCCTTGTCGTGCCGGTGGCTGCTTCCGTCGGGTAGCGCCAGAACAAAGGTGTTATAGACGTGGCCGTCGCGCCACGCCAGGAACGAGCCGCCGACAATGGCGTTGCCTTCGCGTGCCAAGTCCACGAGCAACTGGGCCGGCGATCCGTCGATCGCCCGAGTCGTCGACGCCATTTGAGGGAAGAACGCATTACCGGAGGCAAACAGCTCCGGCAGGATCACCAAGTTTGCGCCGCGGTCGAAAGCGACCCGGACGAGGCGTTGCGCCATCGCCAGGTTGGCGTCGACATCCCCCAATTCTGCGAGCATCTGAATCGCCGAAACACGAATCGTCGGCTTGGGAAGCGTGGCGGCCACATCGTTCGCCATGCGCCCGGATATTACCTGCCCTGCACGTCCCCGAACAGGAAAAAGACGTGCCGGACTGGCCCGCATCGCGGGAACTGCCGATCATCTACATGTTCTGCGGCGCAACGCAGCACAGCAACACCGAACCCTTCGACAAGACCAGTCCCTACGCCTATTTGCACATCTGCGGTACGCCCTGGGCGGGGAACGAGTACACCCCCAACCGGGTCCCGGTGCGGACGATGCGGTACCGCCCGCCGACAGTGCCGCCGGCGAATAGCCCTCGCCCGTAAAGGATTGTCAGATTCTCAGCGGCGAGCCGCCTAGCGCGGCGGTGCCGCCGCGTGCGAAGGCAGCCCAGTAGGCCCGCGCCCTGCGCGCCACCTCGGTGTCGATGGGGTTGGCCTCGGGGCCGAGCATGGGCGCGTCGGCCCAGCACTCTGGCGAGCCGAACAGCAGCGGCAGGTCGATGCAGTGGCACGCGCGAAACGGCGCCCCCGGCGGTGACCAGTCCACCCGGTAAGTCGCGGCGCCACCGCCATTTGAAGTCCAGGATTTGGCGAGTTCAAGCGCGGGCCGGCCAAATACCCGTCGGGTCACCACGTCGCCGAGCAGCCGGGCGGCGGCCCGACCCGGTGGGCCAAGACGTTGGAGTCGTTTTCCGCGCGGGTCCATGGCGACGAACGCGTCGGCATCGTTGCTTGTGTAGCCGACGAGTATTTCGACTCGGGATGCCACGTCGGCGAGTTGGTGACTTTCGTCGCCGATGGGAGGTAACGGGTCCGTGCCTGCGATCGGTGCGAATGGGAACCCGCCGCGCAGGCCGAATCGCTGTGCCGTTGTCACAGCAGCGGTTTGAGCGTTGAGCAGTTGGTCGACGCTGGCCTCGCCGGGGTCCACGCCGAGGAGCGCGCCGGTCACGGCGTCCCGCATCGCCGCGGTCATCGCCTCTCGGCCGCTTCGCAGACCGAGCGGGGCGCTTTGCAGGATGGCGCGGTGGAACAGGCCCCTTGCCTCCTCGCTGAGGATCAGCGACATCACCGAATCCCCGCCCGCCGACTGACCGAAGATCGTCACTTGCGATGGGTCGCCGCCGAACGCCGCGATGTGCCGCTGGGCCCACCGCAACGCCATGATCTGGTCCCGCAGCCCCAAGTTCTCCTCCCCGCCCGCGTGCGGGTTGAGGTAACCGAAGATGCCGAGTCGGTAGCTGACGGTGACGACGACGACCCCGCCTTCCCTGACCAGCGCGTCGGGGTCGTACTTAGGTGCCTCTCCGCTGCCCGACAGGTACGCCCCGCCATGGAACCACACCATCACCGGGAGCCCCTGAGCGTCGCAAGGCGCTGTGACGCTTAGTATCTGGCATTTCTCGCTGCTGGCGAGGCCATCGACCACAGGACCATTCACGAAATCCAACCGAGACGGTAGCTGCGGACACACCGGACCGCGCGTTGTCGCATCGCGTACATCGCTATGCCTCGGAGCAGGAACGGGCGCGGCGAATCGTTCGGCCGTCGCGTAGGGAATGCCATGCGCCTTGACGAGAACCCCGTCGTCGTCAACGAGTAGCGGACCGCAACCCGCTTCGAGGCGTCTTTGTGCCACCAGGTCACCGTAAACCGCTTGCGCCCCTTACGGAGTGCCCTGCCAATGTTTGGCAAGCGGGGTGCCGGAAAACTTTTCGAGCATCAGACGGGAGAAGGACAGCAACGCACTGCGAGGCCGGTGGTTCACCACGACTTGCTGCGTCTGCCCCGCGGCGTTGAAGGTGACCCAGACGATTACGTTGGTTCGCACGCCGCGGATCTCGGTCGTGTAGTCCTCGACGAAGCCGTAGTCGCCAGCGGGTCCGGCGAAATTGAACTCCTGGTCGTCGTACACTTCGCGGGCGGTCACCACGATTGAGCGAACGTCTTCCGCGCCGTGGGCGCTGCCATCCATTGCCGCGGCTTCCAAGGTGACGTCCTCGGCGAGGTTGTCCAGCCATACCGGGTAATAGGGCTTGCCCATATAGGTCACGGGTGCGTCTCCCTCGAAACCCGGTCAGCCAGCCGGACGCTGCGCTCGCTCAGTCAAACTTGCTGGAGTACTGCGGGCAGTAAACGCCGGTCGCCGCGCCCATGATCTTGGCCAGCGAGGTGTCCTGTAACTGCGGGAGCCCCTGTTTCGCATCGGCGAAGGTCTGCTCGAACGTGAACCCGTGAGACCAGTCCGTGCAAACGGCGTGCCCGATCTGGACCATCGTCTGGTCCGCGCTGCTCGGCCAGGTGATTCCCTTGTCCTTCAGCGTTTGCAGGTACGCGTCATCCATTGAGTCGGCGCTCGCGATCGCGGCGGTGAAGACTGCGAAACCGCCCAGGACGGCAGCGAGCGGGGCGGTCAATCGTGCGGCCTTCTTCATTTGTCGACTCCTTGGTGTAGCCCCCCTGATGCCTGCGCGGCAGCAAATAGAGTAACTGAATCCCCTGGGCTAGCAAATCGAAGTCAGAGCCAGCCGGTGCGGGCGGCGGCAACCGGCTCGGCGGGGGCGGGGGCCAGCGTCCCGTCCCGCACGCCGTCGAGCATCCGTTTCACGGCGGCGACGATCTCCGGGGCCGCCGCGACGAGCCCGGCCAGATCGGCCTCGCTGACCTCGTCCGGGGCGACACCCGCCCGCTGTAGCACCGTGGCCGGGTCGGCCAGCTGGCCGGCCAGCCAGGCCACCGGGTCGGCCGACAGCTCGGGGACGAAGTGCCGGCGGCCCGGCTCCCAGCCGTCGAAACGCGGATGGTGATGGGCCCGGTCCAGCGTCCCGGGCGGGCTCTCGGTGGACCCGAAGAGGTCCACCCGCCACACCGGGCGGGCAAAGGCGATCGGGACGCCGGCGTAGATCGACCCCTGCGGCTCGTCCTTGTCGATCAGGCGAAGTTCCAGCCTGACTCCCCGCTCCGGGGTTTCCTGCCCGGCCAGCGGCTTCGGGTCGACGAAATACATGTCGCCGACGACGACACCCAGGTTTTCGAATCCGAACGCTGCGAGCATCGCGTGCCTTTCCCTATGCCCCTTCGAGCGTAGACGCAGTCATTCGATGCGTTCGACCCACTGAGCCCGGGACGGCCCCGGCTCGAACGGTTCGCCGAAGTACTGCGTCTCGCGGACCACCTCGCCGCCCTCGAATTCCATGATGCTCACAACGTAATTCGGTTGCCCGTCATACGTCAGGACGAGTTCGCTGATCCACAGATCACCGCCGCCAAGCACGCGTCGCACAGTGAAGCGTTTCGCATTCGGCTGGGCCTCGCGCGACGCCTGGATGCCGGAGCGCCCCCGGATCCGTTCGCCCGATTGCGGATACTCGAGAACCGCGTCGGCGCGGTATATTTCGTGCTCGGCCGCGAAGTCGTTGGCGTCGGAGGCCGCCCAGTGACGCCGCAGGGCGACCCGCACGTCCTCGTCAGCCATGGCCATCCCTCCTCGGAGAGAAACCAAACTCTACGCGGCCAGGCCGTCCGTGCGCCCCTGCTTCGCTTGCTTCTTCGCGCGCCGCCAATCCCGCACGGTGGCGATGGCGGTCTTCAGGCCGCGCCGGCGCCCGGTGGCCGGATCGGTGCCCGCGAAACCGGGCTCCAATTCGGCGAACATGCGCTCGCTGCGAGTTTCCGGCGCGTTGTCGGCGTCGTCGCGCAGGTACTTGTTCGGCAGCGACAGCTTGGCCAGCGTGCGCCACGTCTTGCCGTACTGCACCAGGAACGAGCCGGTGGTGTAGGGCAGGTCGTACTTGTCGCACACTTCGCGCACCCGCACCGAGATCTCAGCGTATCGATTGCTCGGCAGGTCCGGGAACAGGTGATGCTCGATCTGGTGGCACAGGTTCCCGCTCATGAACCGCAGTGCCGGCCCGGCCTCGAAGTTGGCGCTGCCCAGCATCTGCCGCAGGTACCACTGCCCCTTGGTCTCACCGATCATGTCGGTCTTGGTGAATTTCTCTGCACCGTCGGGGAAATGGCCGCAGAAGATGACGGCGTTGGCCCACACGTTGCGGATCACGTTGGCCACCACGTTGGCCTTCAACGTCGACGTGTACGTCGCGCCGGGCGACAGCGAGGTCAGCGCCGGGAACGCGACGTAGTCCTTGAGCACCTGCCGGCCCGCCTTGGCCAGGAACTCGTCGACCCGCTGCCGGGCGTCGTCGGAATCCATCCGCTTCTTGGCGATCTTGCCGAGTTCCACGTGCTGCAGGCCGACGCCCCACTCGAAGAGGAGCGCGAGCAGGGTGTTGTAGACCAGGTTCAAGATGTTAAAGCGCTTCCAGCGCTGATCGCGGGTGACGCGCAGCAGGCCGTAGCCGACGTCGTCGTCCATCCCGAGGATGTTGGTGTACTTGTGGTGCACGAAGTTGTGGGTGTAGCGCCAGTGCTTGGACGACCCGCTCATGTCCCACTCCCACGTCGAGGAGTGGATCTCCGGGTCGTTCATCCAGTCCCACTGGCCGTGCATGACGTTGTGGCCGATCTCCATGTTCTCGACGATCTTGGCCACGCCCAGCGTGACGGTGCCGGCCCACCACGCCGAGCGGCGCGAGCTGGCGGCCAACAGCAGCCGGCCGGTCACCTCGAGCGCGCGCTGCGCGGCGATGGTGCGGCGGATGTAGCGGGCGTCGTGCGCCCCCCGAGAGTCTTCGATGTCCTGGCGGATAGCGTCCAGCTCAACGGCCAGGTTTTCGATGTCAGCGTCCGTCAGATGGGCGAATACGTCGACGTCTGTGATTGCCACTCGTCGTCATCTCCCTACGGTCGTCTTTCCGGTGCAGTACCTACGCTATCGTAACCTACGAATTCGTAGGTTACCTGTGAGTAGCCTTTAGATGTCGAGCACACAATCGCCGGACGCGGCCGACACACAGGTCTGAATCCGGGTTCCGGGATCGTGTTCGGCGCCGGTTCGCAGATCGCGAACGTGGCCTTCCACCAGGCTCACCACGCAGGACTGGCAGATGCCCATCCTGCAGCCGAAGGGCATCTGCACACCGGCGCCCTCGCCGGCGTCCATCAACGACGTCGCGGCGTCGGCCGCGACCTCGCGCCCGCTGCGCGCGAACGTGACGGTTCCCCCTGCCCCGGCGGGTGCGGCCTTGGTCACCGCGAACCGCTCCAGGTGCAGCCGCTCATCGATGCCCGCCGACGACCACACCTTCTGCGCCTGGGTGAGCATGCCCTCCGGCCCGCATGCCCAGGTCTGACGCTCGCGCCAGTCCGGTACCTGTTGGTCCAGCGAGGAGAGGTCGAGCCGGCCCTGCGTGCGCGTTTCGCGGACCTGCAAGCGGTAGCCCGGCTGGTTGGCGGCCAGGGCGGCCAGCTCGGCGCGAAACATCACGTCGGATTCGGTGGGCGCCGAATGCAGGTGCGTGACGTCACCAATCTGGTTGCGGCGCACCAACGTCCGCAGCATCGACATCACCGGCGTGATCCCGGACCCGGCGGTCAGAAACAGGATCGACGGCGGCGCCGGGTCGGGCAGGACGAAGTTGCCCTGCGGCGCGGCCAGCCGCACGATGGTCCCGGGCTCGACGCCGGCGACCAGGTGGGTGGACAGGAACCCCTCGGGCATCGCCTTGACCGTGATGGTCACCGTGCGCGGCGAGCCGGAGGTCTCGGCCGGGCTCGAGGTCAGCGAGTAGGACCGCCACCGCCAGCGCCCGTCGACCAGCAGCCCGATCCCCATGTACTGGCCCGGCTGGTAGTCGAAGCTGAACCCCCAGCCCGGTTTGATCACCAGCGTCGCGGAGTCTTCGGTCTCGCGGCGGACCTCGAGGACGCGGCCCCGCAATTCCCGCGCGGACCACAGCGGGTTGGCCAGATGCAGGTAGTCGTCGGGCAGCAGCGGAGTGGTGATGCGCGCGGCGAGCTTGCGCAGCGCGTGCCAGCCGGGGTGCCGCTCGGCGCCGGCCACAACGGGTCGCTTGGTGTCGACGACGTTGCCCCGAATCGATGGGTTACGTCTGCCCAGCGGAAGCTCCTGCTCACTAGCCGGCGTCTGGCTTACGCCCAACATTGTCGCCGATTCGGTGTGCTCCACGAAACCTACGGTACCGTAACCTACGGTGTCGTAGCTAGCGCGAATCCGTCACATTCGAACGTCAGAGCAGGTCAAGCACGAACGGCAATTCCTGGTTCGCGTACCAGGCCAGGTCGTGATCCAGCGCGTCCCCCACGATCAGCTCCGCATCCTCGTCGCCCAGGTCTGCCGCGTCGATGATCTCGATGGCCCGGGTGACGTCGGGCTCGGCGGCGGCGTTGTCGACGTAGGCGGCCACCACCTCATCCATGGTGACGGGCGCGCCGAGCCGGACGACGGCGTCGTCGAGATCGGGGCGGTACTTGGCCTCCTCGACCTCGGCGGCCAGCACCGCGCGCCGGGGCGGCAGACCGGTGCCCTCGCCGCCGGCGTCCTGGGCCGCCAGCAGCCGCAGCGACGCCAGCGCCGCCTCGCGCAGCGCCACGTCGGCGAGCTCGTCGTCGTCGCCCTCCGCGTAGGCCTCGCGCAGCGCGGGCGTGACCGCGAACGCGGTGCCGTTGACCGGCCACAGGGAGCCGTCGGCGACAAGCCGCTGCAGCATCTCGAGCGTGGCCGGGATGTAGACCTGGATCATTGGCTCCCGACCAACGTGGCCGCGTAGTCGTCGACGTAGTTCGACAGCTCACGCGGCGGGCGCTGGTAGTTCTCGGCCGCCACCGGCTCCTTGGGCAGCTTGACCTTCGGCCGGCCCACATCGTAGTACTCGATCGTCGACAGCAGATGCGCCATCATGTTCAGCCGCGCGTGCTTCTTGATGTCGGATTCCACTATGTACCAAGGGCTTACCGGGGTGTCGGTGTGGACCATCATCTCGTCCTTGGCGCGCGAATAGTCCTCCCACCGATACAGCGATTCCATGTCCATGGGGCTGAGTTTCCATTGGCGGACAGGGTCATTCAGGCGCGCCTTGAACCGGTGCAACTGCTCTGCCTCGGAGACCGAGAACCAGTACTTGCGCAACAGGACCCCGTCGTCGATCAGCATCTGCTCGAAGATGGGCGTCTGCCGCAAAAAGAGCACATACTCCTGCGGCGTGCAGAATCCCATCACCCTTTCCACGCCGGCGCGGTTGTACCAGGACCGGTCGAAAAGCACGATTTCGCCCCGCGCGGGCAGGTGCGCGATGTAGCGCTGGTAGTACCACTGGCCCTTTTCCCGGTCGCTCGGCGCGGGCAACGCCGCGATCCGGGCGACGCGCGGGTTCAGGTATTCGGTGATCCGCTTGATCGTTCCGCCCTTGCCGGCCCCGTCCCGGCCCTCGAAAATGATCACGACGCGCGCGCCGACGTGCCGCACCCACTCCTGCAATTTCACGAATTCCGTTTGCAGCCGGAATATTTCGGTTCGGTAGACATCGTCGGGAATTTTGCGTGCGGTCGCGGTGCTCGATTTCTTCCCGCTCGCCTTCGCCGACGCCCCGTCATTTGTCGCGGTGCTCACAATTACGAATCATAGATCCCGGCACCGATTTTCACCCCGACTAATCAGCGGGAAGCTTCGAGAAGTTCCTCGAGGGACTGGCTCAACAGCCCGGGCAGCAGATCGACGTCGCTCATCGCCTCACGGTCGGCGTTGATGCCGAAATAAAGCATTCCGTTATAGGACGTCACGCTGATCGCCAGCGCCTGATTGTGCAGCAGCGGTGGGACGGCGTAGGTCTCCAGCAGCTTGGTGCCGGCGATGTACATCTGCGACTGGGCGCCCGGGGCATTGGTGATCAGCAGGTTGAACGTCCGCTTGGAAAAGCTCGGGAAGCCGGTGGCGACGCGGATGCCCATGGCGTGCAGGGTCGGTGGCGCGAAGCCGGACAGGGTGACGATGGTCCGCGCGTCGACCAGGCTTCCGGCGGTCGGGTTGGACTCGGTGGCGTGGGCGATCTGCGACAGCCGCACCACCGGGTTCGCCTCGCCCACCGGCAGATCCACCAGGAACGGCGTGACCTGACTGATCGTCTGGCCCGGGCCGGTCGAGTCGAGGCCGTCGTCGGCGTAGACCGACAGCGGCGCCATCGCGCGGACCGTCGCGGTCGGTGACACCGCCACCCCGCGGGACAGCAGCCAATTGCCCAGCGCGCCGGCCACCACGGCGAGCACCACGTCGTTGATGTCGCAGTCGTAGCGCGCGCGCACCGTGCGGTAGTCCTCGAGGTTGCCGCGCGCGACCGTGAACCTGCGGTGCCGCGAGACCGTCGCGTTCAGCGGGCTGCTGGGCGCGGTGCCCCGCGCCACCGCGCGCGCGATGTCGACCGCGCGGCGGCCGGCTTCGAGCAGCTCACCGTAGTTCGTCACCAACCCGGCCACCGCCGACCCGACGGCCTGCAGCTGCGTGCCCGGGCCCGCCACCCATTCGCCGATCGCGCCCAACACCAACCGGGTGTTGCCGGGGTCGCGTTCCGGTATCCAGATGTCTTCGGGGAACGGCGGCGGCCGGCGCGTCCGGTCGGCGATGACGTGGCCGATCTCCACCGCCGTCATGCCGTTGATCAGCGCCTGATGGGACTTCGTGTACAGCGCGATCCGGTTCTTGGCCAGGCCCTCGACCAGGTACATCTCCCACAGCGGCCGCGACTTGTCCAACGGCCGCGCGGCCAGCCGCGCGACCAGCTCGTGCAGCTGCTCGTCGCTGCCCGGGGACGGCAGCGCCGAGCGCCGCACGTGATAGGTGATGTCGAAGTCGCTGTCGTCGAGCCACACCGGCCGGGCCGTGCCGATCCGCACCTGCCGGACCTTCTGCCGGTAGCGCGGTATCTGGGGCAGCCGTTGTTCGATGGTGGCCAGCAGCGTCTCGTAGCTCAGCCCGGCGCGCGGACGCTGCAGGATCGACAGCGACCCCACGTACATGGGGGTGGTGGTGTTCTCCAGCCGATAGAAGGACGCGTCCGTCGGGGACAACCGGGTGACCATTACGGCGCGTCCCTCCTGGTCAATTCGTCCTCGGTTCCTTTGGTGAACGGATGTACCCGCCACGGTAATCGAGCGGATACGCGCCGGCCCGACCTGTGCCATGATGACCACTTACCAGCCCCCGTCTGCCACTCTCCAGCAGGCCGATCCATGGAGAGTGCGCGTTGACCGTTTTCGCCGTGACGCCCGTCGTCGACTACGAGCCGCCCAGGCGGGACATCCCCCAGTGCCGGCAGCCTCCCCACGCGACGCCGCGCCGCCGCGCGCGTGCGCCCCGCCGGCCCCTCGCCGGGCAGCCGGTCGGACCGCCGAAACCGTCCGCGCCGATGCGCCAGGCGGCCGCCTTCGCCGACGCCGCGCTGCGCCGGGTGCTCGAGGTCGTCGACCGCCGCCGTCCCGCGGCGCAGCTGCGCCCGATGCTGGCGGCGGGCCTGGTGGACTCCGTGGTGGCGATCGGCGGTTCGGCGGCCGCCCGCGCGCGCGGACGGGACGGGGCGGCGGTGCTGCGCCGGTTGCGGCTGCAACCCGCCGGGCGCCGCGACCCGGAGGCCGCGGCCGAGGTCTTCGGGTCCTACAGCCGCGGCGAGCGGATCCACGCCATCGCGTGCCGCGTGGAACGGGCGCCCTCCAGCGGCCGCTGGCAGATGGTGGCGCTGCACATCGGTTAGTTGGCCGCGCGGCCGCCCGTGTACCGGGCCAGCACGGGGCCCATGATCGCCATGACGAACACGTACGACGTCGCCAGCGCCGCGACCACCGGGATCGAGGTGCCGACCAGGCCGATGATGATCAGCGAGAACTCGCCCCGGGCGATGAGCGCGGCGCCCGCGCGCAGCTGCCCGCGCCGCGCCACGCCGTCGCGGCGGGCGGCGAGCATCCCGGTGGCCACCTTGGTCGCCGCGGTGACGGCGGCCAGCACCAGCGCCACCGGGAGCATCGGAAGGAGCTCGTGCGGGTCGACCGAGAGGCCGATCGCCAGGAAGAAGATGGCGGCGAACAGGTCGCGCAGCGGGCCGAGCACCTGGCGGGCCCGGTCGGCCGTCGCACCCGTCAGGGTCAGGCCCACCAGGAAGGCGCCGACGGCGGCCGACGCGTGCAGGACCTCCGCCACCGCCGCCACCATCAGGGTGATGCCCAGGACCCGCAGCAACAGCTGCTCGGAATCGGGGTGTTCGACCAGCCGGCCGACATGGTGCCCCCAGCGGTAGGAGGCGGCGAACGCGGCCAGCAGCGCGCCGACCGCGGCGGCCATGCCGACGACGGCGTGCACCCAGCCCCCGCCGGACGCCAGCACCGCGAACAGCGGCAGGTAGGCCGCCATCGCGAAATCCTCGAGCACCAGCACCGAGAGCACCGCCGGCGTTTCCCGGTTGCCGAGCCGGCCCAGGTCGACCAGCACCCGCGCGATGACGCCCGACGACGAGATGTAGGTGACCCCGGCCAGGGCCAGGATGGCGACGCCGTCCAGCCCGAGTAGCCAGCCGGCCACCGCGCCGGGCGTGGCGTTGAGGACGATGTCGACCGCGGCCGACGGCAGGTGGTGCCGCAGGCTGCTGGCGAATTCGGTCGCCGAGAATTCCAGGCCCAGGGTCAGCAGCAACAGCACGACGCCGATGGGCGCGGCCGTCTCGATGAACTCGCCGGCCGCGGCGACGGGCAGCAGGCCGCCCTTGCCCAGCGAGAGCCCCGCCAACAGGTAGACCGGGATGGGCGACAGCGCGAAACGCCTTGCGACAGCGCCCAATACGGCGAGTGTGGCCAGGAGGGCGCCGAGTTGAAACAGTAGCGCCCCCGAAACCTGCATCGGCTCAACCCTTGTCGATGATCCGCTCGACACCGGCGATGCCGTCTTCGGTGCCGATCACGATCAGAACGTCTCGCGCGCGCAATATTTCGGCCGGGCCGGGCGAGGCGAGCACTTCCTCGTTGCGCA
Organism: Mycobacterium sp. NGS34; assembly: GCF_059812845.1. Classification (NCBI taxonomy): domain Bacteria; kingdom Bacillati; phylum Actinomycetota; class Actinomycetes; order Mycobacteriales; family Mycobacteriaceae; genus Mycobacterium; species Mycobacterium sp. NGS34. Next base: position 597,255 of record NZ_JCALDM010000002.1, on the reverse strand, counting down.
CGATGGCGACGATCGAGGCCCCGGTGCGGGTCCGGGCGCGGGTGTCACCCAGCGGGTGGTCCACGAACGGGCTGCCGGCCACGATGTGGACCTGCCCGGTTTCGATGCCCGGCAGCCCTTTGGAGAGCTCGGTGAACCGCTCGGCGATGCGCGGCGCGCCCAGGATCTGGGCCACCGCCTCGGCCTCGGCGTCGGTCAGGTGCAGCACCGGCTTGGCCTGGTCGGGATCGTCGGGGCCGTAGAGGACGACGTCGAAATCGCCGCCGCGGCGCGCGATGATCCCGATCCGGTCACCGGTGTGGCTGGTGAATTCGTACCGGAGGCCGACCCCGGGCAGCAGCACCTCCTTGACGTCCATGCCGTCCATCCTCCCAGCCGGACGGGCCGAGCTACATCTGAACTACACCTGAATGCGCGCGCCCATGACCACCGTCCGGTCGATGGGCAGGCCGAAGTATTCGGCGGCGTCGGCGGCGATGTAGGCGGTGGCGATGAAGAGGCGCTTGCGCCACGGCGCCATGGTCGGCGCGGAGCCGGCCCTCAGCTCCAGCTTCGAGAGGAAGTACGAGGCCTCGTCGATGGCGATCTGGCCCTCGGTTTGCTTGGGATCGAGCAGGCGCAGCGCGGCCGGAATGTTGGGCCGTTCCATGTATCCGAACTTCGCGGTGACGTGGACGACCCCGTCTTGGGCGTAGCCCAGGGAGTCGACCTCCATCCGATCCGCGTCGGCGACGCGCGGCGTGGGCAGCGTCTCGATCGACATGATCACCGCCTGCTCGTGCAGCACGCGGTTGTGCTCGACGTTCGCCCGCATCGCCAGCGGCGCGGTCTCTTTGCCGCGGTTGAGGAACACGGCCGTCCCGGGCGTTCGCAGCAGCGGCGGCCGGCAGGCGGCCAGCTCATCGACGAACTCGCGCAGCGGTCCCTCGGCCCGCGCCCGGGCCTGCGTGACCAGCTCGCGGCCCCGCTGCCACGTGGTCATGACGGTGAACGCCGCGGCGCCGATCAGCAGCGGCACCCACGCGCCGTGCACCAGCTTGGTCAGGTTCGCCGCCACGAACAGCAGGTCCACCGACAACAGGGCGCCGGCGCCGATCACGACCAGCCACACGGGCGTGCCCCAGCGGATGCGGGCGATGTAGAAGAAGAGCAACGTGGTGATGGTGATCGTCCCGGTCACCGCCATGCCGAACGCGAACGCGAGCGCCGCCGAGCTGCGGAACGCGAAGACCAGGATCAGCACCGCGACCATCAGCATGCCGTTGATCCAGGGCACGTAGATCTGGCCGATGGTCGACTCGGACGTGTGCACGACCCGCACCCGCGGCAGGTAGCCGAGCTGCGCGGCCTGCGACGCGACCGAGAAGGCGCCGGTGATCACCGCCTGGGAGGCGATGACCGTCGCGGCGGTCGCCAGCAACACCATCGGCAGGCGCGCCCAGGCCGGCGGTAGCAGGAAGAAGGGCGCGGCGACGACGCTCTTGTTGCCCAGCAGCAGCGCGGCCTGACCGAAATAGCTGAGCACGCATGCCGGCATGACCACGAACAGCCAGGCCCGGGTGATCGCCGGCCGGCCGAAGTGGCCCATGTCGGCGTACAGCGCCTCGGCGCCGGTCACCGCCAGCACGACCGCGGCCAGCGAAAAGAACGCGACGTCGAAGTGCCCGACCAGGAACGTCACCGCGTACGTCGGTGACAGCGCCTCGAGGATTTCCGGGTGGGCGGTGATCCCGGCGACACCGCACGCGCCGATCGCGACGAACCACACGACCATCACGGGCCCGAAGAAGCGTCCGATGGCGGCGGTGCCGCGGTTCTGAAAGGCGAACAGCGCCACGATGATCACCGCGGTGATCGGCACGACGAAGTCACCCAGGTGCGGCTGTATCACCTTGAGGCCCTCCACCGACGACACCACCGAAATCGCCGGGGTGATCATGCTGTCACCGAAGAACAGCGACGCGCCGAAGATGCCGAGCACGGCCAGCATCGCCGCCGTGCGCCGGCCCCCGTGGCCGCCCAGCCGGCGCACGAGCGTGATGAGCGCCATGATGCCGCCCTCGCCGTCGTTGTCGGCGCGCATCACCAGGGTGACGTAGGTGAGGGTGACGATGATCATCACCGACCAAAAGACCAGGGAGACAACGCCATACAGGTTGGCCGTGGTGATCGGTATCGGATGCGGGTCGTGGGGGTCGAAGATCGTCTGGATCGTGTAGATCGGGCTGGTCCCCAGGTCTCCGAACACGACGCCGAGCGCGCCGATCACGAGCGACGAGCGGGCTTTCTCGGTGCCGAAGACGGCGCGCAGGGGCGACGCGGGCTTGACGGGCGTGGGCATGGGGGCGTTCCTCCACCGGCGGCTAGCGGGAGGTCGATCCTAAGGCCGTCAACGGCGGAAGACCACCCAGCGCATCGCGCAGTACATGTACACCGCTTCGCAGACCCCCGCCAGCACCCGCGACAGCTGGTATTGCACCCCGATCGCCGTCAGCGCGCTGGAGACGCCGAGGATCAGCGCCAGGTAGTTGACGACGACCACCACGACGTAGACGGCGACCTGTCGTCCGACCGGCGCATGGGATTGAAAGTTGAAGGTGCGGTTGAGCACATAGCTGAGCGCGAAGGCGCACCCGTAGGCGACCGTGACGGCGATCGGCACCGGAAGGCCCAGCCCGCCGCGCAGGCCCGTGAGGATCGCCAAGTCGATGCCGAAGGTGAGCCCGTTGATCAGGCAGAAGCCGACAAACGTGGGTGCGACGACCGACCCGAGCCCGAACGGCAGCCGATCGACGACCGCCTCGCACCACTGGTGGAACCGGTCCACCCGGCGCGCTTGACCGACCCGCGACCCGGTTTGCACACGGGTACCGTGCCATGTCCAGGTATCCGCCACGTGATCAATCGGCCAACGCCGGGCAGAGCATTCGGCGCCGCGTCGAGAGCTAGTGCTGGCCAACCGCTTCCGCCGAGCGCCGGCGCGGCCGGTGCTTGAGCGGGACCAGCATGGGCACCTCGCGACGGTATTGGCGGTATTCGTTGCCCAGCGCCGCGACGAGGCCGCGCTCTTCGATGTGCACCGCGGTCAGGATGTAACCCGTCATGGCGATCGAGAAGAGCAGATGCCCGGCCGTCATGGTGGGGGCCGCCCAGAACGAGATGAGGAATCCCAGCATGAGCGGGTGGCGCACCAACCGGTAGAACAAATGGGTGCGGAAATGCAGCTCGGTATAAGGCTTTTGGCGCCAGGCCAGATACACCTGCCGCAGCCCGAACAGGTCGAAGTGGTTGATCATGAACGTCGCGCCCAGCGCGATCACCCAGCCCAGCCAGAACAATGCCCAAACTGCGAGCCGCGCCGCCGGCTGCCGCACGTCCCAGACGACGTCGGGCATCGTGCGCCACTGCCAATAAAGCAGCAGCAGCACGGCGCTCGACAGCACCACGTAGGTGCTGCGCTCGATCGAGGCCGGCACGAATCGGGTCCACCACGCCTTGAACGCCGGCCGCGCCATGACGCTGTGCTGCAGCCCGAACGCCCCGACCAGCAACACGTTGACGACAATCGCCTCGCCGAGGGGCGCCGGGAGCCCGTGGTCGACGGTGCGCGGCACCCACAGGTTCGCCACGAAGGCAACGAGATACAGGAAGGCGACGAGGAACAGCAGGTAGGCCGCCGCGCCGTAAGCAACAGTCATGTAACGCTTCATGACCCCAGTGTCGGCCGCGGCGGCACCTGGGTATATAGCTCATCTGCCTCATCTTTGCGCGGCGGCGCCCTAGTTATTTTTGACTAGTCGCGCCGCCGCCGCGGTTTTGACGGCGCCCGCGACAACGCTCGGCTGGACGATGGGCAGCATGTGACCGCCGGGCACCTCGATGAGTTCACTGCCGCGAAGCGCCGCGGCCAGCCGCCTGCCGTGCCTGATCGGAATCGGATGATCACCCTGCGCCAACACGACGACGGCGGGCACGTTCAGCGCGGGGAGGCGCTGGTCGACCCAGTCGATGTTGCGGTGGTAGGCCAAGCGATCCTCGGCCATCGCCCGCAGGTTGTCGTCGTGCAACGTGACCGCGCCGAGCCGACTGCGATACCCCGGGTCAACGGGATCGGGCGCAAAAGCGAAGCGCCCGTCGATGATTGCGCCCACACGCCGAATCAGACCGCCGACCGTCAGGTCATTGAGTTGCCGGACACCGGGCAGCGCGGTGGCGCGAACCAGCCACGCCGCTCCCATCCGGAACGGCCCGGAGCGCAGCCCACCACCCGACGGCGCGATGAGGGCGAGGCCGGCGACGACTTCGGGAAAGCGCGCCGCGACGCCGAGCGCCAACAACCCGCCGAACGAGTGGCCGACCAGCACGCCCCGTTCGATGCCAAGGTGGTCGAAGAGCGCTGGGATCATGTAGATCTGGCTTTGAAAGTCCAGCGGGCCGCCTTCCGACCAGCCATAGCCCGGCCGATCGACGGCGATGGTGTGGGCACCGGGGAGCTCGTCGACCACCCGCTCGAAGTCCAGATGAGTGCCGGGCATGCCGTGCACCAAGACCATGGGAACGCCGGCGCCCGGGCGTTCGACGTAGTGGATGCGACGGCCGGCGATATCGGCGAACCGGCCGGCGGGTCGCGGCTTTGGCCGGCGGCGACCCCAAATCGCGTTTGCAAGAACCGTTCCCGTGGCCATAGCGGCAAGTGCGTGCATCGGCATCCTTTGCTTACGTTGTAAGCGCACAGTATCGCTTACACTGTAAGCATGCAAGCCCGCCTTGGTCGCGACGCCATCGTCAGCGCGACGCTGGAATTGATCGAGGAGGACGGAGTCGACGCCGTCACGATGCGCGCGGTCGGAGCGCGGCTCGGCTGCGAGGCGATGTCGCTCTATCGTCACGTCGCGAACAAGGCCGACCTGTTGCGGTTGGTCGGCGAGGCGGTCATCGCCGAGATCCGCGTGCCCCGGGCCGCGACCGGGTGGGACGCCGCGCTGCGTGCCCTACTCCGTGACCTGCGACGGGTAGCACTCAAGTACCCCGCCGCCTTCGGCCTTGTCAGTCAGGGCGCCGTGACCGCGGTCAGCGCCGCCGCGCTGCAGGCCGGCATGGAGGCGCTCACCGAGGGCGGCTTGTCCGAGGACGAGGCGGCGCGGGCGCTGTGCCTCTGCCTCACCTATGCGACCGGGGCGATCAACAACGAGCTCGCCGCGAATCGGCTCGGCGGTCCGCTGGCCCGCTCCGACGACCCCCAAGCGGAGTTCAGCGATGCGCCGTTGGCGGCACACTTCCTGGAGGTCATGGCGCGGACCAACTACAAGCGCGAGTTCGAGGCCGGCATCGACGTGCTCCTGCGCGGGCTGGCACCGGCCCGAGCGCAATGACTAGCGCCGCTTGACCGACTTCGGCGGCTTGGCGCCGCGCCCCTGCTGTCGCGCGGCCGCGCGACGCTCGCGTCGGCTGCCGCCGCCCGCCACACCGGCCGGCGCCTTCTGCGCGCCACCGCCGTTGCGCTGCACCTGCGCGGAGCCGTCCTCGGACGGCCCGGAATACGTCAGCGCGGGCGCCTCGTCATCAATGCCCTTGGCGCGCAACACGCTTGGGCTCTCTTCGCGGGCCGCGGCGGGGGCTTCGCCTTCACCGTCGGGCTGCCCGGCCGAGCCGCTGCCCAATTCCGCCAGCCCCTCGGGCGTCGCCTGCGGGGCGACCTGGGGCGCGGGCACCGCTTCCACGGTGACGTTGAACAGGAAGCCGACCGACTCCTCCTTCATGCCGTCGAGCATGGCCATGAACATGTCGTAGCCTTCGCGCTGGTACTCCACCAGCGGATCGCGCTGCGCCATCGCCCGCAGCCCGATGCCCTCCTTGAGGTAGTCCATCTCGTAGAGGTGCTCGCGCCACTTGCGGTCGATGACGTTGAGCAGCACGTTGCGCTCCAGCTGACGCATCGCGCCCTCGCCGGCGATCTCCTCCAGCTCGGCTTCCCTTGCCGCGTAAGCCTTTTCGGCGTCGTTTACCAGCGCCTCGAGCAGCTCGTCGCGGGTCAGGTCGTCGCGGTCGGAGTCGGCGTCGCGGTGCGTCAGCGTCTCGTGCGAGATGCCGACCGGGTACAGCGTCTTGAGCGCCGTCCACAGCGCGTCCAGGTCCCAGTCCTCGGCGTAGCCCTCGGCGGTCGCGCCGTCGACGTAGGCGGTGATCACGTCGCGGACCATGTCCAGCGCCTGCTCCTTGAGGTTCTCGCCCTCGAGGATGCGGCGGCGCTCGGCGTAGACCACCTTGCGCTGCTGGTTCATCACCTCGTCGTACTTGAGGACGTTCTTTCTGACCTCGAAGTTCTGCTGCTCGACCTGGGTCTGGGCGCTCTTGATGGCGCGGGTCACCATCTTGTTCTCGATCGGCACGTCGTCGGGCAGGTTCAGCCGGTTCAGCATCGCCTCGAGCGCGGCGCCGTTGAAGCGGCGCATGAGCTCGTCGCTCAGCGACAGGTAGAAGCGCGACTCCCCCGGGTCGCCCTGCCGGCCGGACCGCCCGCGCAGCTGGTTGTCGATGCGCCGCGACTCGTGGCGCTCGGTGCCCAGCACGTACAGGCCGCCGGCCTCGATCACCTCTTCGGCCTCCTTGCCGGCCTCCTGTTTGACCAGGGCCAGCTCCTCGTGCCACGCCGTCTCGTACTCCTCGGGCGTTTCCACCGGATCCAGGCCGCGCTCGCGCAGCCGCTGGTCGGTGAGGAAGTCGACGTTGCCGCCCAGCACGATGTCGGTGCCGCGGCCGGCCATGTTGGTGGCGACGGTGATGCCGCCGCGCCGGCCCGCCACGGCGATGATGCCCGCCTCCTGCTCGTGGTACTTGGCGTTGAGCACGTTGTGCGGGATGCGGCGCTTGGTGAACTGGCGCGACAGGTACTCCGAGCGCTCGACGCTGGTGGTGCCGATCAGGACCGGCTGGCCCTTCTCGTAGCGCTCCTCGACGTCGTCGACCACCGCGATGTACTTGGCTTCCTCGGTCTTGTAGATGAGGTCGGACTGGTCGGTGCGGACCATCGGCTTGTTGGTCGGGATGGAGACCACGCCAAGCTTGTAGATCTCGTGCAGCTCCGCCGCCTCGGTCTGGGCGGTACCGGTCATGCCGGCCAGCTTGTCGTAGAGGCGGAAGTAGTTCTGCAGCGTGATGGTGGCCAGCGTCTGGTTCTCGGCCTTGATCTCGACGTGCTCCTTGGCCTCGATGGCCTGGTGCATGCCCTCGTTGTAGCGCCGGCCGATCAGCACGCGCCCGGTGAACTCGTCGACGATGAGCACCTCGCCGTCGCGGACGATGTAGTCCTTGTCGCGGTTGAACAGCTCCTTGGCCTTCAGCGCGTTGTTGAGGTAGCTGACCAGCGGCGAGTTGGCCGCCTCGTAGAGGTTGTCGATGCCCAGCTGGTCCTCGACGAACTCCACGCCCTTCTCGTGCACGCCGACGGTGCGTTTGCGCAGGTCGACCTCGTAGTGGACGTCCTTTTGCATCAGCGGGGCGATACGGGCGAACTCGAGGTACCAGTTGGAGGCGCCGTCGGCCGGGCCGGAGATGATCAGCGGGGTGCGGGCCTCGTCGATCAGGATGGAGTCGACCTCGTCGACGATGGCGTAGCAGTGCCCGCGCTGCACCAGGTCGTCGAGCGAGTGCGCCATGTTGTCGCGCAGGTAATCGAAGCCGAACTCGTTGTTGGTGCCGTAGGTGATGTCGGCGTTGTAGGCGACGCGCCGCTCGTCGGGCGTCATCTGCGCGAGGATCACCCCGACCTGCAGGCCCAGGAAGCGGTGCACCCGGCCCATCCACTCGCTGTCGCGTTTGGCCAGGTAGTCGTTGACGGTGACGATGTGCACGCCCTTGCCGGCCAGCGCGTTGAGGTAGGCCGGCAACACACAGGTCAGGGTCTTGCCCTCACCGGTCTTCATCTCGGCGACGTTGCCCAGGTGCAGCGCGGCCGCGCCCATCACCTGCACGTCGAAGGGGCGCTGGTCCAGGACCCGCCAGGCGGCCTCGCGCGCCACGGCGAACGCCTCGGGCAGCAGGTCGTCGAGGGCTTCGCCCTCTTCGAGGCGCTTCTTGAACTCGTCCGTCTTTGCCCGCAGTTCGGCGTCGGTCAGCTTCTCGACGTCGTCGGACAGCGTGTTGACGTAGTCGGCCACCTTCTTGAGGCGCTTGACCATGCGACCTTCGCCAAGGCGCAGCAACTTATCCAGCACGGTGTTGTCCCCTGTTGATAGGAGTCTTCTTCTTCGTTAAACCGACCCCCATCGTAGGTGACGGGCCGCGGATGGCCTTGAATCGTCAGGCGAGCCTGATCAGGCCGTAGTCGTAGGCGTGCCGGCGGTACACGACGGACGGCCGTTCGGTCTCCTTGTCGTAGAACAAGAAGAAGTTGTGCCCGACCAGCTCCATCTCGTAGAGCGCCTCGTCGACCGACATCGGCGTGGCCTGGTGCTCCTTGGTTCGCACCACCCGCCCCGGCTCGTGGTCTTGTTCCCCGTGGTCGGCATGGTTCAGGCCCGCGCCGTCGTGTTGGTGCGGCTCGAGCGGATCGGCGTTGAAGGCCTTCGCGGGAAGGGGCGCCATCGCGGTGGCGGCGGCCAGCGACACCGGCGTCTTGTCGCCGTAGTGCACCTTGCGGCGGTCCTTGACGCGGCGCAGCCGGCTCTCCAGCTTGTCCACGGCCGACTCGAAGGCGGCGTAGAAGCTGTCGGCACAGGCCTCCGCGCGGCTGACCGGCCCGCGACCGCGGGCGGTGATTTCGACGCGCTGACAGGACTTGCGCTGGCGGCGGTTGGGCGCGTGTTTGAGCTCGACGTCGAAGAGATAGATGGAGCGATCGAATCGTTCGAGGCGGGCGAGTTTTTGCGAGACGTAGAAGCGGTAATGATCGGGGATCTCGACGTTGCGACCCTTGAACACGACTTCGGCGTTGAGGGTCAGTTCGGCCGGCTCGCCGCTTTCTGCCGGCGGTTGGTCGAGAGTCAGATCGGAATCCACGGTAAGCCTTGACATACGTGTCAACTCGTTTCCTTTTCCACGTCGCACGCGGGGCGTGCCGGCTTCTACAAGATGCGCCGACGGGGGTTGGGAGCGGTTTCCACAGGTCACCGCCGCAGGCAGCCCGCCGATGCAAGGTGCCGAATTCTCACCCCCTTCGCGTGTGGCGTGCTACCCGGGAAAACGACGACGGCGTTGTGGCCCGGGCCAAGGATGTTCCTGAAGGTTGTTCTCGACGTTAGCTCGTGTTCGCCTTGGGATGCCACTGATTTCGCACAGCTGTTGCGAGTTCTTCACAACCGCTTGGCCGCCGCACAGGTTCAGGCGGCGGCGATCGCCAGCACGGCGGCGACGCGGACCCCGGCGCCGCTCAGCGTCCGCACCGATTCGCGGGCCGTCGCCCCGGTGGTGACGACGTCGTCGACGATGACGACCTCGCCGCCCGGGCGCCGGCCGCGCAGCACCACCCGGCCCGCGATGTTGCGCTCGCGGGCCGACGTGCCGAGGCCGACCGAGTCGCGGGCCAGCGCCTTCATCCGCAACACCGGCGCGACGGCGATGTCCGGGTGCCCGGCCACGGCGGCCCGCGCCAGCCGCGTGACGGGGTCGCCCCCGCGCGCCCGCGCGGCCGAACGCCTCGTCGGCGCGGGCACGATCGTCAGCGGCGTCTCGACCATCCCCCACGTCAGCAGCCGGTGGATCCCGAGGGCGAGGCTGCGGGCCAGCGGTGTCACCAGGTCGCCGCGACCGTTCTCCTTCAGCGCCAGGATCGCTGCGCGCCGGGCGCCGGCGTAGCGACCGAGCGCGAATACCGGCGCCTCGGGGTCGATGCGGGGGTTGACCACGTGCGGCTCGTCGGGCCGGACGCCGAGCTCGGCCGCGCAGGCGGCGCACCAGCGCGTCGACGGCGCCCCGCAGCCGCCGCACTCCAGCGGCAGGATCAGGTCGAGCACGCCCGCCAGTGTGGCGGGCTCGTCCGACAACTCACCCGGCGCCGACGAAACGCCTGCGCGCCGGCTTCAACACGAGCACGGCCAGCGCCGCGGTTCCCAGGTCGAGCGCGATCGCGCACTCGAACACGGGGATCCAGCTGCCGGCTTGCTGATGCAACAGCGCCGCGAGCGGACCGCCGAACACCGAGCCGATCCCGAAGGAGATGTAGAGCCAGCCATAGTTCGCCGTGGCGTGACGGGTCCCGAAGGTGTCGGTCAACGTGGAGGGGAACAGCGAGAAGATCTCGCCCCATCCGAAGAACACCAAACCCGAAAGGAGGACGAACATCGTGGCGTCGTGTCGCGTCAGCAACCACAGCGTCATGGCGACACCCTCCAACGCGAACGCGAACGCCATGGTGTTCTCGCGGCCCAGCCGATCCGATACCCAACCGAACAACGGGCGGGTCAGCCCGTTCGTGAAGCGATCGATGGTCAAGGCCAGCGGCACGGCGGCGAGCCCGAACACCAAGACCTTGCTCACACCGAACTCCGTGGCGAACGTCGCCATTTGCGACGTGACCATCAGGCCCGAGGTGGCCATCATCGTCATCATCACGAACATCAACCAGAAGAGCGGCCGCTTGAGCATTTCGGACGGCCGATAATCGCGCACGGCGGTGGACGCGCGGTCGCTCGGCGCGTTCCACGCCGGGTCCAGCGGCGGCGCGTGCAACCCCTGCGCCGCAACGAAACCCACGGCGGCGAACGCGATGCCGAACAACCACAACGTGGAGTCGACGCCGCGCGCGACCAGCGATGAGGCGATCGGGAAAGTGGTTAGGATCGCGCCCATTCCGTAGCCGGCCGCCACCACGCCGGCGGCGAATCCGCGTCGATCCGGAAACCACTGGACCATCAGCCCGACGACGCCGACGTAGACGATCCCGGTGCCGATGCCGCCGACACCGCCATAGGTGAGGTACAGCACCGAGACGGTATGCGCGTAGGAGGCGAGCACCCAGCTCGCGCCCGCCAGCAACGTGCCGATCGAGATCAACCGGCGGGGCCCGAAACGATCGACCAGCGCCCCCTGGAAGGGTGAGAAAAAGGCCTGCAACATGACGAGAATCGAGAAGGTCACCTGCAATTCCGGCAGGCCGATCCCGAGTTTGGCGGCGAGCGGCTTGGTCATCAGCGTCCACACGTACTGGGGACTCGATATCGTCATCATGCACACCAGACCGAGGCCGAGCTGAAGCCAGCGGCTGCGCGCGATGGTCGGCGCGATCGCCGGGGCCGCGCCGTCCAGTATGTCCGTGCGAGCAGTCACCATGGTCCTCCGTTTCGACTTCGCCCTAGGCGACGGCCGCGATGGTTTGAATGCGATCGATGCGGCGTCAATGTGCGCCGCCAACAGTAAGTTTCGTGTGTTACCCGGAGATTTCCCGCGGTAGCAAACGCATCAACATCCACTCACAGAAGTCGGACTTGGTCAGGAATTGCGTTCTGTTACAAGCGAATTCACTCATATCCGCCGACGATCCGGCCGATGATGAACCCGTGTGGATTAGCCGGATACAACGGATGATGTCACTTGTTTGCGCACTACCGGCGTTAAGCATCCAGTGTTATTCTTCGGCCTTTCAACGGATATCGATAAAACCGACTGCCGAGGACCGGAACGGTCAAGTCCGCCAAGGTGAATCGGTCGAAGACCGCGAAGCTCCGGCGGCCCTGCGTAATTCGGCCGGTGGTGACACGTTCACCGGAGCGTTCAGTCCTAGCCCCTCAGCAGCGCGGGCCAGGTGAAGCTGAGTGCGCCCTGGCTCAACCGGGTGATGAGGTCTTCCAGGTTCCGCAACGGCAGATCCATCCGCCATTCCGGCAGCAACGCCGAAACCTCGAAGGAATCCAGCCCGAGGCTGACGTCGGTGACCAGCAGCTCGTGTGGGAGCTCGGGCAGCGGTACCCGATAAGCGGGGGTCCGCGACGGCAGCACCCATCGTCGTTGCCCTGCCACCAGGGCGCGCGGCCGCAACCACAGCGTCTTCCCCACCACGTCGAGGTCAACCTCGAGACCTCCCCAGCCCGGCTGGCGTCGCCAGCGCAGGCGGGCCGCCCCGTCCTCGCACAACTCGCCCCGCAGCCGCGGCGTCGCGTGGCGCACCACCTCATCGAAAATCCCGGCCGACAGCGCCGACGACAACTTCACCGGCGCCGCCACCACCACCGGCGGCACGCCCGGACGGATGTGCACGTTGTGCAGAACGGCAACGGCGTGCTGCAGGCGCTGATCGCCCCAGCTGATGTCGCGTGCGGCCACCCGTACCTCGCCGAGCTGACCGACGGCCAGCCCTTGTGGCTCGAGCGCCGAGTCCAACTCGGTCACCGTCAGCACCACATCCTGGTCGCCCAGGCGCACCGTGACCTCCTTGTCGACGAGCAGTTGTTGCAGGCTCGCGAACAAGGTCCGGTAGGGCGCGGCGACTGCCTGGGCGGCTCCCGCACCGACGGACGGCAACCCGCTCGACGACCACAGCGAGGACAGCATGTCCAAGGCGCGCAACGGATCATCCCAACGCAGGCGGGGAACTTTGGGGGACATCGGCGCGCCTCCTCACAGCGAGGGTAGCCGGAGAGGCGAGCCCGCAGAAAGAAGGCCGAGCACTTAGCCCGGCAGCACCGGCAACGCGCCGGGCGTCGACAACCCGGACACCTCCGACCAGCTCTGCTGGGTTTCGGGGGCCGACGCCGAATACTGCAGCACCCCGTCCGGGGCCGCGACGTAGACGGCCGACGGGTTGGCCGCGACCGTCGTGACGGGCATCTGCAGGCCGCGGGATGGCGCGTCGGAGTTCACCCCGTCGAGGTTGACGTAGGACACCGGATGGTTGGCGTCGGTGCGGGTCACGACGATGTCGTCGCCGGTGCGCCACGACAGCGACACCACCGAGTTGCCCAGGCCGAATCCCAGCCGCCGCGGGTAGGTCAGCGCGTACTGCCCGGCCTGCGTCTGCTCCACACCGGCGAGGATGACCTGGCCGTTGATCACCATCGCGGCGCGCGTGCTGTCGCGCGACAGCTGCAGGTCGGTGATGGGCCCGGGGAAGCTGGAGGCCACCACGGCGGAATCCACCGGGATGCGGGCGGGCTGACCCGACGCCGGTTCCTGAATGGCGCGCAGCACGTTGTTGTTGTCGACCACCACCCACACGGCGTCGTCCAGCGACCAGCTGGGCCGCGTCAGGTTGCGCCCGTCGGCGGCCTGGACCGCCTCGCCGCCCAGGTCGCCGATCCACAGCGACGCCGCCTGGTCCGGGGCGCCGCGGCGCAGCGTCACCACGGACGCCACCTGCCGCCCGCTGCGGGACAGCGCGGCGCCGGTCTGGTCGCCGACCCGCCCGAACGCCCCCGGCACGGTGTTGGCGTGCTGTCCGTCCAGCCCGACCAGCGACCCGTTGACCAGGGCGTGCAGCCCCGCGCCGGCGCCGTCGGCCACGCCCGGGTCGGTGGCGGCGACGTCGGAGGTGGTCCACCCCTCGGCGAACCTGTCGTCCAGCGGTGCGCCGTCGGCGTTGATCACGTACGGGCCCCTGATGTCGGCCCGGGCCAGCGTCCAAATGATCTGTGCCGCAAGCAATGCCCTGCTGTGCGGGTCGGTGGTGGACAGCTTCTCCAGGTCGATGCGGGCGCCGCCGTAGCCCTTGCCGATGCCGTTCTTGCCGCCGTCGGCCCGCGTCACCGGCCCGCGCAGCCGCAGCGGCGGGGCGAGCAGGTTGCGCACGGTGTGGGCCATCTCGGGCCGCGGCCCGGCCAGCATCTTGGACACCAGCTCGGTGGCCAGCTGGTCGTGATCGGACACCGCGACGTAGCGGGGGTCGGGCACCACCGTCTTGCCGGTCGGGTCGGCGAAGTACAGGGTGTTGCGTTTGTAGGTGGACTGGAACTGCTGCCAGTCCAGGAAGACCCCGTTGGGCAGGCGGTCGATTCGCCAGCCGCCCGACGTCTTGACCAACTCGATCGGCCCGGGGTCGGGCAGCACGCCCTCGGCCGTTTCGAACACCCCGACGTCGGACAGCGAGCCCAGGATGTCGGCCCGCATGGTCGCCGAAACCCGTTCGGCGCCACGGGTTTCCACGAACACCACGTGGTCGATCAGCAGCGCGCTGCCGGCGTCGTCCCACGAGTTGGACGCCGACTGCGTGAGAAATTGCCGGGCCGCCAGGTGCCGGTTCGCCGGATCGGCGGTGGCCTTGAGGAATTCGCGCAGCAACACGTCGGGGTCCATGCCGGGGGTCGGCTTGGGCAGGTTCGACGGGGCCGGCCGCTCGACGGTGCCGATGGCCTGCGGGGCCGACGAGCTGGGCACCCCCGCGCAGCCGGCGAGGACGAACGCGAGCGAGAGAAGCACGAGCAACCGCCGCATCAGACGCTCCGCTCGGCGTGCTCGCGTGGGCGCGGCGCGTCCGGGCGCGGCGGCGGGGGCGGCTCCGGGATCGGCTTCAACGGCAGCGGGCTGGTGGTGACCTTGTGGCCGCGCACCAGGGGCAGCGTCAGCCGGAAGCAGGCGCCCTGGCCGGGCTCGCCCCACGCCTCCAGCCGGCCCTGGTGCAACCGCGCGTCCTCGATGCTGATCGCCAGGCCCAGCCCGGTGCCGCCGGAGCGGCGCACCCGCGACGGGTCCGAGCGCCAGAACCGGCTGAACACCAGCTTCTCCTCGCCGGGCCGCAGCCCCACCCCGTAGTCGCGGACGGTGACCGCGACGGTGTCCTCGTCGACGCCCATCCGGATCTGCACCGGCTTGTGCTCGGCGTGGTCGATGGCGTTGGCGATCAGGTTGCGCAGGATCCGCTCCACCCGGCGCGCGTCGACCTCGGCGATCACCTCTTCGTCGGGCAGCTCGACGAGCAGCTCGATCCCGGCCTCCTCGGCCAGGTGGCCCACGTTGCCCAGGGCGCTTTGCACGGTGGCACGCAGGTCCACCGCCTCGACGGACAGCTCGGCCACACCGGCGTCGTGCCGCGAGATCTCGAGCAGGTCGTTGAGCAGCGTCTCGAACCGGTCCAGCTCGTTGACCATCAGCTCGGTGGACCGGGCCAGGGTGGGATCGAGGTCGGCGCTGTGGTCGTAGATCAGGTCGGCGGCCATGCGCACCGTGGTCAGCGGGGTGCGCAGTTCGTGGCTGACGTCGGAGGTGAACCGGCGCTGCAGGTTGCCGAACTCCTCGAGCTGGGTGATCTGGCGCGACAGGCTCTCGGCCATGTCGTTGAACGACACGGCCAGCCGCGCCATGTCGTCCTCGCCGCGCACCGGCATCCGCTCGGACAGGTGCCCCTCGGCGAACCGCTCGGCGATCCGCGACGCCGACCGGACCGGCACCACCACCTGGCGCGAGACCAGCAGCGCGATCCCGGCGAGCAGCACCAGCAGCACCGCGCCGCCGGTGATCATCGTGCCGCGCACCAGCTGGATGGTGGCCTGCTCATTCTTCAGCGGAAAGATCAGATACAGCTCGAGGTTGGCGACCTGCGACGACGTCGGCGTGCCGATGACCAGCGCCGGCCCGGAGAAGCCGTCGGTGTGCACGGTGGCGTACTGATAGGCCGCCTGTCCCGCCTTGACGAAGCCGCGCAGCGCGTTGGGCACCTGGTCGACGGGCCCGGCCGCACTGGCGGCGCGCGGGCCGTCGCCCGGCACCATCAGCACCGCGTCGAACGCGCCGGCCAGGCCGGCGCCCGAGGCGGGGTCGGTCTTGGAGGTCAACGTGTTGCGGGCCAGCTGCAGGCTGCTGTCCAGCGAGCGGGTCTCCTCGCCGTTGACGATGCCCGCGACGGTCGTGCGCGCCCGCTCGATCTGCTCCATCGCGGCCCGGACCTTCACGTCCAGCACGCGGTTGGTGACCTGGCTGGTCAGCACGAAACCCAGCGCCAGGATGACGGCGAGCGACAGGCCGAGGGTCAGCGCGACGACCCGCAATTGCAGCGATCGGCGCCAGGCAGCGCCCACGACCCGACTCACCGCACCCATGCCACGCGTCATGGGGCCGGAGCGACCCCAGCGACTCCTAGTGCGTTGCCGAGACCCCCAGATCAAAGAACCTCCCGGATCACGGAGGTCCGGCCTTGTATCCCACTCCTCGAACGGTCAACACCACGGTCGGGTTCTCCGGGTCCTTCTCGACCTTGGCCCGCAGACGCTGGACGTGCACGTTCACCAGGCGGGTGTCCGCCGGGTGCCGGTATCCCCACACCTGTTCGAGCAGCACATCACGAGTAAACACCTGGCGCGGTTTGCGTGCCAGCGCGACCAAAAGGTCGAACTCCAGCGGTGTGAGGGAGATCTGCTCGCCGTTGCGGGTGACCTTGTGCGCCGGCACGTCGATGTCGACGTCGGCGATGGAAAGCATCTCGGCGGGCTCGTCGTCGTTGCGCCGCAGCCGCGCGCGCACCCGGGCGACCAGCTCCTTGGGCTTGAACGGCTTCATGATGTAGTCGTCGGCGCCCGACTCCAGGCCGAGCACCACGTCCACGGTGTCGGTCTTGGCGGTCAGCATCACGATGGGCACGCCGGAGTCGGCGCGCAACACCCGGCACACGTCGATGCCGTTCATGCCCGGCAGCATCAGGTCCAGCAGCACCAAATCGGGCCGCAACTCGCGCACCGCCGTCAGGGCCTGAGTCCCGTCGCCGATGACCGCGGTGTCGAAGCCCTCCCCACGCAGCACGATGGTGAGCATCTCGGCCAGCGAAGCGTCGTCGTCGACGACCAAAATCCTTTGCCTCATGGAGTCCATGGTGTCACCAGATCGGGACAAATTCGGCGCACCACACGGGCGTTTCGTATTCGATACGGGCAAATCGTGACAATTTTGTGCTATTCGGCCGCCAAAGACGCCGCCAGCCGCCCCGGATCGACGTCGGCGTCGACGACCAGCCAGCGCCCGCCCCAGCCCGCTTCGGCCAGCTCGGCGTAGACCGCGCCGGTGCGCTGCTGCAGCCCGTCGTCGCGTTCGTAGCTGTCGCGCTCGCGTCCCGGCTCGTGCTCGGCGCGGTGCCGGGCCCGCCGCGCGGCGAGCTCGGCGGGCACCGCGAGCAGCACCTGACAGTCGGGCGCGGGCACCCGCAACCGCTCGTATTCCAGCCGGTGCACCCAGGCCGCCGCCTCGCCCGCCGCGTCCTGGTGCAGCCGCGCCGCGCTGTAGGCCGCGTTGGAGGCGACGTAACGATCGAGGATCACGACGTCGTGGTCACGGTCCAGCGCCGCGATCTCGCCGATCGCCCCGGCACGGTCGAGCGCGAACAGCGTGGCCATCGCGTAGACCGACGACGCCAGGTCGCCGTGCGCGCCGTGCAGCGCCTCGGCCGCGAGGTCGGCGGTCACCGACTGCCCGTACCGCGGGAAAGCCAGTGTGGCGACCGACTTCCCGGCGCCTTCGAACGCCTTGCGCAGGCCGTCGGACAGCGTCCGCTTGCCGGAGCCGTCGACCCCTTCGATCGCGATCAGCACGGCGCGAGCCTATCGCCGGTATGCCGAGCAGACGCAGAATCGCACGCGAGTGGCTTCGGTGGTGCGATTCTGCGTCTGCTCGCGCAGGAAATCAGTAGCGGTAGTGGTCGGCCTTGTAGGGACCGTCGACGTCGACGCCGATGTACTCGGCCTGCTCCTTGGTCAGCTTGGTCAGCTGGCCGCCGAGCGCCTCGACGTGGATGCGCGCCACCTTCTCGTCGAGGTGCTTGGGCAGCCGGTACACCTCGTTGTCGTACTCGTCGTTCTTGGTCCACAGCTCGATCTGCGCGATCACCTGGTTGGAGAAGCTGTTGCTCATCACGAACGACGGGTGCCCGGTGGCGTTGCCAAGGTTCAGCAGCCGGCCCTCGGACAGCAGGATGATCGACTTGCCGCTGTCGCCGAACGTCCACACGTCGACCTGCGGGCGGATGTTCACCTTGGTGGCGCCGGACTTCTCGAGCTGGGCGACCTGGATCTCGTTATCGAAGTGCCCGATGTTGCCCAGGACGGCGTAATCCTTCATCGCCTTCATGTGCTCGAGCGTGATGATGTCCTTGTTGCCCGTGGCGGTGATGACGATGTCGGCCGTGCCGATCGCGTCCTCGACCGTCTCGACGTCGTAGCCCTCCATCAGCGCCTGCAGCGCGTTGATCGGGTCGATCTCGGTGACGACGACGCGCGCGCCCTGGCCCTTGACCGAGTCGGCGCAGCCCTTGCCGACGTCGCCGTAGCCGCAGATCAGCACCTTCTTGCCGCCGATCAGCACGTCGGTGCCGCGGTTGATGCCGTCGATCAGGGAGTGCCGGCAACCGTACTTGTTGTCGAACTTGGACTTGGTGACCGAGTCGTTGACGTTGATGGCCGGGAAGGCCAGGTCACCGGCCGCGGCGAACTGGTAGAGCCGCAGCACGCCGGTCGTGGTCTCCTCGGTGACGCCCTTGACCGACTCGGAGATCTTGCTCCACTTGTCCTTGTCGGTCTCGAAGCGGTTGCGCAGCAGCTCCAGGAAGACCTTCCACTCGGTGGGGTCGTCCTCCTCGGCGGGGGGCACCACACCGGCCTTCTCGTACTGCGCGCCGCGCAGCACCAGCATGGTGGCGTCGCCGCCGTCGTCGAGGATCATGTTCGCGGGCTCGTCTGGCCAGGTGAGCATCTGCTCGGCGGCCCACCAGTACTCCTCCAGCGTCTCACCCTTCCAGGCGAACACCGGGACGCCCTTGGGCTCCTCCGGGGTGCCGTACGGGCCGACGACCACCGCGGCGGCGGCGTGGTCCTGGGTGGAGAAGATATTGCACGACGCCCAGCGGACCTGCGCGCCGAGCGAGACCAGGGTCTCGATGAGCACCGCGGTCTGCACGGTCATGTGCAGCGAGCCCGAGATCCGTGCGCCCTTGAGCGGTTGCACGTCGGCGTACTCGCGGCGCAGCGACATCAGACCCGGCATCTCCTGCTCGGACAGCTCGATGTCCCGCCTTCCGTAGTCCGCCAGCGACAGGTCGGCGACCTTGAAATCGATGCCGTTGCGGACGTCGGCGGTTAACGAACTTTCGGTCGTCGTCATAGCGTTTGCGCTTCCTTTATCAGTGGCTTAAGGGTTCCAAGCGGTACTTAGCTTAGGTATGTTCTTCCGCCACTGTAGCCGCGACCCCATGACGCTCCGCGAACGGCGTCATCAGCCGGGCCAGGTCCGCCGCCACGTCGTGATCGGCCTCCGGCGGCATGGACACATAACTCAGCGCCAGCCGCACGATGGCGCGGGCCAGCACCCCGGCGTCCTCGTCGCTGGTCGCCACCCAGCTCTGGGTAAGCGCCGTGGTCAGGCGCGCCGACGCCCGGGCGATGATGGGCCCGCTGTCGGTGGTGATGATCTGCAGCAGGTCGGGCTTGGCGACGCCGGTCAGCAGCGAGATCACCAGCGGGTCGGCGGCCGACTCCGCGAAGAAGGAACGGAAACCCTGCAGGAACGCCTCGTGGATGTGCCCGACGTTGACGTCGATCGCGGACCCGACGGCGTCGACAAGGCGATCGGCCAGGCGCAGCGCGTACCCCTGGGCCAGGCCCTGGCGCGAGCCGAACTCGTTGTAGATGGTCTGGCGGCTGATGCCCGCGGCGCGGGCCACGTCGGCCAGCGTGATCGACGACCAGTCCCGCGCCAGCAGCAGGTCGCGCATCGCGTCGAGCACCGAGTCGCGCAACAGGACGCGTGACGCCTCGGCGTAGGGCATCCGCTTCACAGGCGCGACAGTAGTGGGTGAGGCGTTCACGGTCTGGCCACTTCCACCATTTCGAAGTCCGATTTCGCGGCGCCGCAGTCCGGGCAGCTCCAGTCGTCGGGGATGTCGTCCCAGCGGGTGCCGGGCGCGATCCCGTCCTCCGGCCAGCCCAGCGCCTCGTCGTACTCGAAGCCGCACTGGATGCAGCGGAACAGCTTGTAGTCGCTCATGCCGTAGCTCCTTGTATCTCGAAGTCCACCTTCTCGCGCACCGCGCAATCGGGGCAGCACCAGTCGTCGGGGATATCCTCCCACCGCGTGCCCGCGGGAAAGCCTTCCCGCGGAGCGCCTTTCGCCTCGTCATAAACGTAGTCGCAACCGGGGCATCGATAGGCGATCACGCCGGCACCCCGTGCTTCGCGAGCAGCTTCTCGCGCAGCCGCGGCTGTACGTTGACCCGGGTGATGTCGCCGTCGTAGTGCGCCAGCACGCGGTGGTCCATCACCCGGCGCCACAGCGGCGGGAAGTAGGTGAGCGAGATCATCGACGCGTACCCGCTCGGCAGGTTGGGCGAGCCCTCGATGCTGCGCAGCGTCTGGTAGCGACGGGTCGGGTTGGCGTGGTGATCGCTGTGCCGCTGCAGGTGATACAGGAACAGGTTCGTCACGATGTGGTCGGAGTTCCAGCTGTGCACCGGCGCGCACCGCTCGTAGCGCGCTTTCCCGGCCGGCGCCTCGAGCCGCTGCCGCAACAGCCCGTAGTGCTCGAGGTAGTTGACCGCCTCCAGCAGGCTGAATCCGAAGACCGCCTGGACGACGACAAACGGGATCAGCGCCGGGCCGAAGAGCGCGATCAGCGCGCCCCACAGCACCACCGACATCGCCCACGCGTTGAGCACGTCGTTGGACGGATAGGTCCGGGGGTCCCACGGGCTCTTGCCCAGCCGGCGCAGCCGCTGCGCCTCCAGGCCCAGCGCCGAGCGCACGCTGCCGAACACGCTGCGCGGCAAGAACTCCCAGAACGTCTCACCGAAGCGGGCCGACGCCGGGTCCTCCGGAGTGGACACGCGCACGTGGTGGCCGCGGTTGTGCTCGATGTAGAAGTGGCCGTAGCAGGACTGGGCCAGCGTGATCTTGGACAGCCACCGCTCGAGCGAGTCCTTCTTGTGCCCCATCTCGTGGGCCGTGTTGATCCCCACCCCGCCGAGGACCCCGACCGACAGCGCCACGCCCAGCTTGCCCGCCCAGCCCAGGCCCCCGCCGAAGCCGAGCCAGCTCAGGTTCGACGCGGTGAACAGGTAGGCGCCCAGGACCACGCTGAGGTACTGGAACGGGATGTAGACGTAGGTGCAGTAGCGGTAGTACTTGTCGTTCTCCAGCCGTTCCATCACCTCGTCGGGCGGGTTCTGCCCGTCGGGCCCGAACCGCAGGTCGAGGATCGGCAGCAGGACGTAGAGCAGGATCGGCCCGATCCACAGCGGCACCTGCGCGGCGGCGTGCCAGCCGAGCCGGTTCAACGCCCAGACGATCGGCAGCATCACGAACAGTGCAGTGGGCGCGATCAGCCCCATCAGCCACAGATGGCGCTTCTTGTCCCGCCAGACCGGCGCCTCCGCTGGGCTGTGTGTGGTCATCTGCCAAACCTCCTTGTGTGTCATGCCACGTTGAGGTTGGACAATACGGCAGTCTGCGTCTCATGTCTAGACACACAGCGCCGTTTTGTAAACCATCGGGCTCAGCCCGTGGGACCGACTTCCGCCGGCGCCACCGAGGACAGCTCCCCGGATTGCCGGCGCCCCTGAACGGAGTGCCGGTACCCGTAACCGGCGTAGATCGCGGTCCCCACCACCAGCCAGACGCCGAAGCGCACCCAGGTCAGCGCGCTGAGGTTCAGCATCAGCCACGCGCAGGCGGCGATGGACGCGATGGGCAGCAGCGGCACCCACGGCGCCCGGAACCCGCGCTCCAGGTCGGGCCGGGTGCGCCGCAGCACCAATACCCCCGCCGACACCAGCACGAACGCGAACAGCGTGCCGACGTTGACCATCTCCTCGAGCTTGGCGATCGGAAACACCGAGGCCGTCAAGGCGATCACGATCGCGACCAGCACGGTGATCCGAACCGGGGTCCCCCGCGCGCTGGTCTTCGCCAGCGACCGCGGCAGCAGCCCGTCGCGGGCCATCGCGAACAGCACGCGGCACTGCCCGAGCACCAGCACCATCACCACGGTGGTCAGGCCCGCCAGCGCGCCGATCGCGATGATCTTGCTGGCCCAGTCGATCCCGTTGGCCGCGAAGGCGGTGGCGAGGTTGGCCGGCTTGCCGCCGGGCACGGTCTTGAGCTGGGTGTAGGAGACCATGCCGGACAGCACCACCGACACCGCGACGTAGAGGACGGTCACGATCGCCAGCGACGCCAGGATGCCCCGGGGCACGTCGCGCTGCGGCTTCTTGGTTTCCTCGGCCATGGTGGCCACGATGTCGAACCCGATGAACGCGAAGAACACGATCGACGCGCCCGCCAGCACGCCGTACCAGCCGTAGTGGCTGCTGTGCGCCCCGGTCAGCAGCGACAGCACGGACTGGTTGATGCCCGACGACTCGTGCCCGGCCTCCGGCTTCGGGATGAACGGCGAGTAGTTCGAGCCCTTGATGTAGAAGACGCCCACCAGCACGACGAAGATCACCACCGACACCTTGATGCCGGTGATCACGGCGGAGAAGCGTGACGACAGTTTGGTGCCCAGGGCGACCAGGGTGGCGACCACCGCGACGATCAGCAGCGCGCCCCAGTCGAGGTTGACCGATCCGAGTTGCACTGTGCCCCCGGCGAATCCGAACACGTTGCCCAGGTAGCTCGACCAGCCCTTGGACACGACGGCGGCCCCGATTGCCAACTCCAGCACCAGGTTCCAGCCGATGATCCAGGCCAGGAACTCACCGAAGGTGGCATAGGAAAAGGTGTAGGCGCTGCCCGCGACCGGCAGCGTGGAGGCGAATTCGGCGTAGCACAGGGCCGCCAGCGCGCAGGTGGCCGCGGCGATCACGAACGAGATCCAGATGGCCGGCCCGGTGATGTCGCCGGTGGTCGACGCCGTGACCGTGAAGATGCCGGCGCCGATCACCACCGCGACGCCGAACACGACCAGGTCCCACCAGGTCAACTCCTTGCGCAGCCGGGTCTCCGGCTCGTCGGTGTCGGCGATCGATTGCTCGACCGATTTCGTGCGCCATCGATTTGCCATTCGTCCGCCTTCCCGACCCCTAGGGACCCGTTGGACCGCACAGTACTGGGTAGTCTGCGGACAGAGCGGAAAGCGGGGGAAAACATGAGGGACCACGCCGTGGTGATCGGGGGAAGCATCGCCGGCCTGTGCGCCGCGAGGGTGCTGTCGGACTGCTATTCGCGGGTCAGCGTCTACGAGCGCGACGAGCTGCCGAGCGCGCCGGCGCACCGCGCGGCGGTCCCCCAGGACCGGCACCTGCACATGCTGATGGCCCGCGGCGCGGCGGAGTTCGAGGGCCTGTTCCCCGGCCTGCTGGACGACATGGTCGACGCGGGCGTGCCCATGCTGGAGAACCGGCCCGACTGCATCCACCTCGGCGCCGCGGGCCACGTCCTGGGGACGGGGCACACGCTGCGCGACGAGTTCACCGCCTACGTGCCCAGCCGCCCGCACCTGGAGTGGCAGCTGCGCCGGCGCGTCCGCGACATCGAGAACGTCGAGATCATCCGCCGCTCGGTCGCCGAGCCGCGGTTCGACCGCGCCCGCCAGCGGGTGACCGGCGTGCTGCTGGACCCGCAGGGGGACGGCGAGCCGGAGTTCGTGCCGGCCGATCTCGTCGTCGACGCCGCCGGCCGGGGCACCCGGTTGCCGGTTTGGTTGGAGCAGTGGGGATATCGGCGCCCGGTCGAGGCCACCATCGACATCGGCATCAACTACGCCACCCAGCAGTTCCGCATGCCCGAGGGCCTGATCGCGGAGAAGGTGGTGGTCGCCGGGGCCTCCCACGACGAGCCGCTCGGGCTGGGCATGCTGCACTACGAGGACCGCGTGTGGGTGCTGACGACGTTCGGCGTGGGCGGCGTCAAGCCGCCCGCGACGTTCCCCGAGATGCTGGCGCTGGCCGGCAAGCTGCTGCCCGCGCACTTCAATGCCGCACTGGCGCAGGCCGAACCGGTCGGCGAGCCGGCCTATCACGCGTTTCCGGCCAGCCGGTGGCGCCGCTACCACAAGCTGGACCGCTTCCCGGCCGGCATCGTCCCGCTCGGTGACGCCGTCGCGAGCTTCAACCCCACCTTCGGGCAGGGCATGACGATGACGGTGCTACAGGCCGGTCACCTGCGGCGGGCGCTGGCATCGAATGACCTTGCCCGCGAACTGAATCGGGCGACGGCTAAGACGACCTACCCGGTGTGGATCATGAACGCCATCGGCGACGTCACCTTCCACCACGCCCGGCCCAAGGGGCCGGCGCCGTGGTGGTGGCGACCGTCCGGCGCGCTGTTCGACCAGTTCCTCGGGGCCGCCGAGACGGAACCCGTTCTGGCCGAATGGTTTTTGCGCCGCTTCTCGCTGCTGGACAGCCTGTACATGGTCCCGCCGCCGCGCATCGTCGGCCGCACGATGGCGCACAACATGCGGCTGTGGCTGCGCGAGCGCCGGGCGGCGGCCAAAGACCGCCGGCCGCTCACAGCCCTACGGTCGCCCTGAACAGCTTGGAGGGCTCGCGCGCGACGAGGCGGATCGGCCCGTCGTCGGCCGCCACCCACGCCGCCATTCCCCGCTCGAGCGTGAGCGATCCGGACTTGGCGTGCACCGTCGTGCAGCCCTGGGTGGCCAACAGGATCTGCGGGCCCTCGTGGGCGCACCCCGCGTCGACCTCGTGCCCGAGGTACTCGCCGTCGAGCGCCAGCAGCGCGACCGCGAACTCGTCGGTCGGGGTCTGGTAGATCTGGCCGAACCCCTCGCGGCGGACGGGCGGGCGCAGCTGCGCCTCCGTGGTGGGCGTGAAGTCCAGCACCCGCAGCAGCTCGGGCACGTCGACGTGCTTGGGGGTGAGCCCGCCGCGTAAGACGTTGTCCGAGTTGGCCATGACCTCGACGGCGAAACCGCGCAGATAGGTGTGCAGGTTGCCGGCCGCCACGAAGATGGCCTCCCCCGGGGCCAGGATGATGCGGTTGAGCAACAACGCCGCCAGCACGCCGGCGTCACCGGGATAGCGTTCGCCCAGTTCCAGCACCGTCTTGGCCTCGGCCGCGAATTCCGTTGCCCCGGAACTGACGTAGTGGATCGCGCCGTCCAGCACGGCGGGCACCAGCACGTCGATGTCGGGCTGGGGTGCGGTGATCCAGGTGGTGAACAGCGCGCGCAGGCCGTCGGCGTCGGACTGGTCGTTCAGCAGGTCGATGTAGGGGTCGAGGTCGGAGACGGCCAGCGCGCGCAGCAGCTCGACGGTCCGCGACGCCTGACGAAAGCCGGCCAGCGCCTCGAACGACTGCAGCGCCACCAACAACTCCGGCTTGTGGGAGGTGTCGCGGTAGTTGCGGACCGGCGAGGTCACCGGGATGCCCAGCCGCTCCTCGCGCAGGTAACCCTCGACCGCCTGCTCGGCGCTCGGGTGGGCCTGCAGGGACAGCGGCTCATCGGCGGCCAGCACCTTGACCAGGAACGGCAACACGTCCCCGAAGCGGGCGCGCGACCCCGGGCCGAGCTGCCCCTCCGGGTCGGCGACCAGCGCCTCCAGCAACGAGACCTCGCCCTTACCCGTCTCCAGCCAGGCCGGGTCGCCCGGGTGCGCGCCGAACCACAGCTCGGCCTCCGGGTGGGCCGCCGGGACCGCCCGCCCGGTGAATTCCGCCAGGGCGGTGCGCGATCCCCACGCGTACGTCCGTAAGGCCCCGCGAAGCAGTTCCACTTGTCTCTTTATCCCCGTACCAGTCGCATATAAACCGCGGCCATCTCCAGCCGAACGGCCAATACTGCCAGTTGCTGCTCGGCGCTGATGGCGCCCCCCAACGCCGGCGCGACCGTGGAGCCGGCCGCGCCGCCGGGCCCGTCGGGCACATCCTCGGCGGCGAGCAGGTAGACGTTGTCGAGCCCGGCGGTGCGGGCGGCCACCACCGTCTGCTCGTCGCGCAGCGTCAGCGCCAGCACGCGGAGCAGGTCGGGCCGCGGCCCGTCGATCTCCTCGTCGTGGAAGAGGTCCTCGACCGAGGACGCGGCGCCCCCGGAGCCCCACTGGGCCGCCGCCCGCAGCGCCGCCACCGCGTCGGCTAGCCCGGTGGCGGCGACCACCTCGTGGGCGACCCGCAGCAGCACCGAACTGCCGTGCCGGGCCAGCGCGAGCGTCGCGGCGCAGTCGCCTGCCAGCGCGGCGCGGCGATTGACCAGCCGCTCGGCGATCGTCTTGGCCGGGTTGGTGAACAGCTCACGGCCGGCGCTGTTGCGCAGCGCCTCGGCGTCCAGTTCGTCGGCCAGCGACCCGAGGTCGACACCGGGTCGCGGGTCGACGGTTCGCAGCACGGCCAGGCCGGCGGCCAGGTACCGGCACAACCCGAACTCGGCGGGAACCAAGACCCGCGGCTCGAGCACCGCGACCCGCCCCGCCGTCGAGTCGCGCAGCGGACCCTCGTACGGCGCCGCCACGACGACCCGCGCGCCCCGGCGCACCCCGGTCGCGGCGGAGCTGACCAGCGCGGGATCGCCGGGGTCGTCGCCGGCGACGATCAGCACGTCCAGCGGGCCGACCCACGGCGGCACCTCGCCGACGACGGTGATCGGCTGGGAGGCCGACCCGCCCAGCGTCGCGGCCAGCAGGGCACCGGCGGTCTCGGCGGTCCCGCGGCCGGCCACCCAGATCACGCTGCGCGCGCGGTCGTCGGCCCGCAGCCCCTCGAGCGCGCCTTCGTCGGCCGCGGCGCCGATCGCGCGCACCTGCGCGCCCGCCGACGACGCCGCCCGCAGCAGGCCCTCCCGGTCGGCTTCCAGCAGGCCGCCGGTGTCCTCCAGGTCGATCAACCGGGTGGTGCTCACGGGGCGGCCTCCTGGGCCGCGATCTGGGTGCTGATCGCGGCGACCAGCTCGTCGACGTCCTCGGTCGTGCGGCCCTCCACGTTGAGCCGCAGCAGCGGCTCGGTGTTGGAGCTGCGCAGGTTGAACCAGCTGCCGTCGCCCAAATCGACCGTCACCCCGTCCAGATGATCGATGGACTGAATCCGGGTGCCGAACGACTTCAGGACCGCGTCCACACAATACGACGCGTCGGCCACCTTGAAGTTGATCTCGCCGGAGGACTCGTAGCGCTGGTAGTCGGCGGTCAGTTCCGACAGCGGCCGGTCCTGCTCGCCGAGCGCGGCCAGCACGTACAGCGCCGCCAGCATCCCCGAGTCGGCGCCCCAGAAGTCGCGGAAGTAGTAGTGCGCGGAATGCTCGCCGCCGAAGATCGCGCCGGTGTCGGCCATCAGGCCCTTGATATAGGAGTGGCCGACCCGCGAGCGCAGCGGTGTGCCGCCGCGTTCGGTGACCAGCTCGGGCACCGCGCGGGAGGTGATCACGTTGTGGATGATCGTGGCGCCGATCTCGCGGCCCAGTTCGCGCGCGGCCACCAGGCTGGTCACCGTCGACGGCGAAACCAGGTGGCCGCCCTCGTCGACCACGAAGCACCGGTCGGCGTCGCCGTCGAAGGCCAGCCCGATATCGGCGCCGCTGTCGCGGACGAACTTCTGCAGGTCCACCAGGTTGGCCGGGTCGAGCGGGTTGGCCTCGTGGTTGGGGAAGGAGCCGTCGAGCTCGAAGTACAACGGCAACAGCGTGATCGAGTCGATCGCGCCGAGCACCGCCGGGGCGGTATGGCCGGCCATGCCGTTGCCGGCGTCCACGGCCACCCGCAGCGGGCGCAGCCCGGAGGTGTTCACCAGCGACCGCAGGAACGTCCCGTAGTCCGCGAGCACGTCCTGATCGGTGACCGTCCCGGGTTGCCCGTCGTACGCCGCGACCCCGGCGATCACGTCCTCGGTGATGACGCCCAGCCCGGTGTCGGCGCCCACCGGTTTGGCGCCGGCCCGGCACAGCTTGATGCCGTTGTAGGCGGCCGGGTTGTGGCTCGCGGTGAACATCGCGCCGGGGCAGTCCAGCAACCCCGAGGCGAAATAGAGCTGGTCGGTGGACGCCAGGCCGATGCGCACCACGTCGAGGCCCTGGCCGGTCACCCCGCCCGCGAACGCGGCGGCCAGCCCCGGCGAACTGTCCCGCATGTCGTGACCGATGGCCACCCGGCTGGCCCCCTCTGCGCGCATCAGCCTGGCGAACGCGGCGCCCAGGTCGGTGACCAGCGGCTCGTCGAGCTCCTCGCCGACCAGCCCGCGCACGTCGTACGCCTTGACGACACGACGAACGGTCGCGGCGGACCGAGACATGCGAAACTCCTGACGCTTCTGAATGGGACCCTTGGCGCCAGCCTATCCGCCCGGGAAAAACCCCGGGTGCGTTAGCCGCGGCTAGTCAGCCGGGTCGGGCAACACCCGCAGATGGCCCCGGCGCCGACCGGAACGGTGTTCGGGAGGCGCGAGCAGCCCGCTGCTCGGCGCGGTGGCATGGGCCCCCGCGTGCTGAATGTGGGGATCGGCAAAGCCGTTGACCGGCGTGGCCCCGTAGGGCATGGCCGCGTCGCCCGGGCGACCCTCGCGCACCGCGTCGGCCAGGGCGACCAGGTCGTCCTCGTCGGGGTGGGCGGGCTCGGAAAGGAGGGGTCCGGCGTGCCGCACCAGCTCCCACCCGCGGGGCGCGGTGATCCGGCCGGCGTGGCCGACGCACAGGTCCCACGAGTGGGGTTCCCGCGCGGTGGCCAGGGGGCCAACCACTGCCGTCGAGTCCGAGTAGACGAACGTCAAGGTCGCCACGGCATAGTGCGGACACCCGGGCCGGCAACAGCGACGGGGAACGTTCACGATCGAAAGGCTATCGTGCGCAAACGCCGTGGAAGCGCCGGACACGCGCATCCGCGCGACCCGCGATTCCCAACCGTTACCATCGGCGCGATGAGTGATTCGGGCCGTGATTCCCGCGGCTCCCCGCAAAGCGATCGGTCGCGGCGCCGTTCGGCTTCCTACCGCGCGTCGCGCCGGGGCCGCGACATGCGGGGCCCGCTGCTGCCGCCGACGGTGCCGGGGTGGCGCAGCCGGGCCGAGCGGTTCGACATGGCGGTGCTGGAGGCCTACGAACCGATCGAGCGGCGCTGGCAAGACCGGGTGTCCGAGCTCGACGTGGCGGTCGACGAGATCCCCCGCATCGCCGCCAAGGACCCCGATGCCGTGCAGTGGCCGCCCGAGGTGATCGCCGACGGGCCGATCGCGCTCGCCCGCTTGATCCCGGCCGGCGTCGACGTCCGCGGCAACTCCACGCGGGCACGAATTGTCTTGTTCCGCAAGCCGATTGAGAGACGGGCCAAGGACACGGAAGAACTTGGCGAGTTGCTGCACGAAATCCTGGTGGCCCAGGTGGCCATCTACCTGGACGTCGAGCCCTCGGTCATCGATCCCTCGATCGACGACGAATGACGTTGCGGGCGCGCTAGAAGGTCAGATGATGCCGCGCTTGAGGCGGCGGCGCTCGCGCTCGGAGAGGCCGCCCCAGATGCCGAAGCGCTCGTCATGGGCCAGGGCGTACTCGAGGCACTCGTGGCGCACCTCGCAACCGAGGCAGATCTTCTTGGCCTCGCGGGTGGAGCCGCCCTTCTCCGGGAAGAAGGCCTCGGGGTCGGTTTGCGCGCAGAGCGCGCGGTCCTGCCACTGATCCGGGGTCGGCAGCGGCTCGGGCTCGGGCTCGAAAGCGACTGGGGCGTCGGGAACCACAGTCAGGTGCGGGCGGACGGGTGCCGCCGGCATCGCGCCGATGGTGCTGTGCGGTGTGCTTGTCATAACGCCCCGAAGGTGCTCATAAGACATGCTTCGTCCGCCTCCTCAGGTTTGATTTGAGAGAGTGAGTGAGTTCCCACTGTTCTGATGTACAGACAATTCGAACATGTGATCGAATCTCGGTCTGCGACACCGGAATCGGCCGGCCAACCGGGAAATGACACTGATGTGATTAGACACTTGTTGACCTGCCTGGTCAAGCGTAATGGCGAATTTCCATATCATCTCGTGACCAAATTCCGGCGTTTCCGTTGTTTTGCGGCCTTCGGCGTGTCGATCACAGTCCCCACGCGGGCAGTACTGTCGAGCCCTGTGAAGGTCAAGTGAAGGTCACGGTTTTGGTCGGCGGCGTGGGCGGCGCCCGGTTCCTGCTGGGGGTTCAACAGCTGCTCGGGCTCGGTCAGTTTTCGCAACAGGGCCCCGATGCCGGCGAACACGAACTGGCCGCGGTCGTCAACGTCGGCGACGATGCGTGGATCCACGGGGTGCGCGTCTGTCCGGATTTGGACACCTGCATGTACACCTTAGGTGGAGGTGTCGACCCGGAGCGAGGGTGGGGTCATCGCGACGAAACCTGGCACGCCAAAGAGGAATTGGCGCGCTACGGCGTGCAGCCGGACTGGTTCGGACTCGGCGACCGCGACCTGGGCACCCACCTGGTGCGCACCCAGATGCTCAACGCGGGCTACCCGCTGTCGCAGATCACCACGGCGCTGTGCGACCGCTGGCAACCGGGCGCGCGCCTGCTGCCGGCCACCGACGACCGCTGCGAGACGCACGTGGTGATCACCGATCCCGCCGACGACGGCCGTCGGGCGATCCACTTCCAGGAGTGGTGGGTGCGCCACCGGGCCCAGGTGCCCACGCACAGCTTCGCGTTCGTCGGCGCCGAAAAGGCCACCGCCACAGCCGAAGCGGTGGCGGCGATCGGCGAGGCCGACGTGATCCTGCTCGCGCCGTCCAACCCGGTGGTCAGCGTCGGCGCCATCCTGGCGGTCCCCGGCATCCGCGGGGCCCTGCGCGCGGCCAAGGCCCCGGTCGTCGGCTACTCGCCGATCATCGGCGGAAAACCGTTGCGCGGCATGGCCGATGCGTGCCTTTCGGTGATCGGGGTCGAGTCCACCGCGGAGGCGGTCGGCCGGCACTACGGGGCGCGGCGGTCCACCGGGATACTGGATTGCTGGCTGGTCCACGAGGGCGATGGGGCCGACATCGAGGGGGTGGCGGTGCGCGCGGTGCCGCTGATCATGCGCGACCCCAAGGCGACGGCCGAGATGGTCGCCGCGGGGCTGGAGCTGGCGGGAGTGACGGCGTGACCGACCGTTCGACCGAGCACGGCACCGGCGCAGCGATCGAGACCCCCCCCGGCGCCGGGCTCCCCGAGTTCCGGCCCGGCGACGACCTGGGCGCCGCCGTCGCCGCCGCGGCGCCGTGGCTGCGCGACGGCGACGTCGTGGTGGTGACCAGCAAGGTGGTGTCCAAATGCGAGGGCCGCCTGGTGCCGGCGCCGCGGGACGCCGAGGAACGCGACCGGCTGCGCCGCAAGCTGGTCGACGACGAGGCCGTGCGCGTGCTGGCGCGCAAGGGCCAGACGCTGATCACCGAGAACCGGCTCGGCCTGGTGCAGGCCGCCGCCGGGGTGGACGGGTCCAACGTCGGCACCGACGAGCTGGCGCTGCTGCCGGTCGACCCCGACGCCAGCGCCGCCGCGCTGCGCGCCGGGCTGCGCGAGCGCCTCGGCGTCGACGTGGCCGTGGTCATCACCGACACGATGGGCCGCGCCTGGCGCAACGGCCAGACCGACGCGGCCGTCGGCGCGGCGGGTCTTCGTGTGCTGCACGGCTATTCGGGCGCCGTCGACCGGCACGGGAACGAGCTGCTGGTCACCGAGATCGCGATCGCCGACGAGGTCGCGGCCGCCGCCGATCTGGTCAAGGGCAAGCTGACGGCGATGCCGGTGGCCGTGGTGCGCGGGCTCGCCGTTTCCGACGACGGGTCGACCGCGCGGCAGCTGCTGCGGCCCGGCGAGGAAGACCTGTTCTGGCTCGGCACCGCCGAGGCGATCGACCTGGGCCGCCGCCAGGCCCAACTGTTGCGCCGGTCGGTGCGCCAGTTCAGCGCCGAGCCGGTGCCACCCGAGCTGATCGAGGCCGCCGTCGCGGAGGCGCTCACCGCGCCGGCCCCCCACCACACCCGGCCGGTCCGGTTCGTGTGGCTGCGAACCCCGGCCACCCGGACCCGGCTGCTGGACCGCATGAAGGACAAGTGGCGCAGCGACCTCGCCGGGGACGGCCGGCCCGCCGACTCGGTGGAGCGGCGGGTGGCGCGCGGCCAGATCCTCTACGACGCGCCCGAGGTCATCATCCCGTTCCTGGTGCCCGAGGGCGCCCACGCCTATCCCGACGCCGCCCGCACCGCCGCCGAACGCACCATGTTCACGGTCGCGGTCGGGGCGGCCGTGCAGGCGCTGCTGGTGGCGCTCGCGGTGCGCGGTGTGAGCAGCTGCTGGATCGGCTCGACGATCTTCGCCGCCGAACTCGTCCGCGCCGAGCTCGAGCTGCCCGCCGAGTGGGAGCCCTTGGGCGCCATCGCGATCGGCTACGCCTCTGACGCCGCCGGGGTGCCGCCCGGGCCGCGCGAGCCCGTCGATGCGGGGGATTTACTGCTCCGCAAGTGATACTTGAGCCCATGCGTTTCGCGGGCAAGGCGGCGGCGTCGGCCGACAAGGTCCGCGGCGGCTACTACACCCCGCAACCGGTGGCGCGGTTCCTGGCCTGCTGGGTTCGCGAGGCCGGGCCGCGCATCGTCGATCCGTCCTGCGGCGACGGCCGCATCCTGCGGGAGCTGGCCGGGCTCAGCGAGTCCGTGCGCGGCGTCGAGCTGATCCCCGGGGAAGCGGCCCGGGCCCGGCGGTTCGCGCCCGTCGACGCCGAGAGCCTGTTCACCTGGCTGGCCCACGCCGAGCCCGGCGGCTGGGACGGCGTCGCCGGCAACCCGCCCTACATCCGCTTCGGCAACTGGGCGCCCGAGCAGCGCGACCCGGCGCTGGAGCTGATGCGCCGCGAGGGGCTGCGGCCCAGCCGGCTGACCAACGCCTGGGTCCCGTTCGTCGTCGCGAGCGCGGTCCTGGCGCGCGACGACGGACGGGTGGGCCTGGTCCTTCCGGCCGAGCTGCTCCAGGTCGGCTACGCCGCGCCGCTGCGCGAGTTCCTGCTGGGCCGGTTCCGCGAGATCACGCTGGTGACGTTCGAGCGGTTGGTGTTCGACGGCGTCCTGCAGGAGGTCGTGTTGTTCTGCGGCGTGGCCGGGCCCGGCCCGGCGCGGATGCGCACGGTTCATCTCACCGACGCCGACGCGTTGGCGGGCGCGGAACTCGATGCCGCGTGGGCTCCCGCGCTGCTGCACGAAAAGGAGAAGTGGACCAAGTACTTCCTGGACCCCGATGCGATCCGGCTGCTGCGCGCGCTCAAGGCGTCGCCGGCCATGACCCGACTCGGGTCGGTCGCCGATGTGGACGTCGGCATCGTGACGGGCCGCAACAGCTTCTTCACCTTCACCGACGAGCAGGCCCGGGCATTGGCGCTGCGGCCGCACTGCGTCCCGCTCGTCTCGCGCAGCGCGCAGCTGAGCGGCCTGATCTACGACACCGATTGCCGCGCAAGCGATGTCGCGTCATCGCACCGGACCTGGCTGCTCAACGCGCCGCCCGAACCCACCGACGCCGCCCTGCTTGGCCACATCGAAGCCGGTGAGTCGGCCGGCGTGCACCGCGGCTACAAGTGCTCGATCCGCAAGCCGTGGTGGACGACCCCGTCGCTGTGGGTCCCCGATCTCTTCCTGCTGCGCCAGATCCACCGGTCTCCGCGGCTGACCGTCAACGCCGCCGCCGCGACGAGCACCGACACCGTGCACCGGGTCCGGCTCGCGCCCGGCGCCGACGCGACCGCGCTGGCCGCGGTGTTTCACAACAGCGTGACGTTCGCCTTCGCCGAGATCGTGGGTCGCAGCTACGGTGGGGGCATCTTGGAGCTGGAACCCAGAGAGGCCGAGCAGCTGCCCATTCCCCCGCCCGCCTATGCCGGCGACGGACTCGCCTGCGACGTCGACCTGTTGCTGAAGGCCGGCGAGGTCGACAAGGCGCTCGACCTCGTCGACCGGCGCGTGCTGATCGACGGGCTCGGCCTGTCCCCCGACGCCGTGACGCGATGCCGCGCGGCCTGGGCCTCGCTGCGGGATCGCCGAACGAGGCGGGGATCCCGTTGACCCTTCGGGAGTCGGCGATCTCGATCCTCGGCGACTGGCGCGCCCCCGACCCGGCGCAGGACTCGTTGCGGCACGCGGTGCTGGCCTTCGTGCACGGCCGTCCCGACGCCTGCCGCCGCGAGTGCGTACCCGGGCACGTCACCGCGTCGGCGCTGGTCCTCGACCACGCCGGCGCCCGGGTGCTGCTGACGCTGCACCCCCGCCTGGGCCGCTGGGTGCAACTGGGCGGACACTGCGACGAGGACGACCCCGACGTCGTCGCCGCCGCGCTGCGCGAGGCCACGGAGGAATCCGGCATCGACGGCCTGCGCATCGAGCCCGAGCTGGCCGCCGTGCACGTGCACCCGGTCACCTGCTCGCTGGGCGTGCCCACCCGCCACCTGGACCTGCAATTCGTCGCGCACGCCCCGGCCGGCGCGCGGATCGCCATCAGCGACGAGTCCGACGATTTGCGGTGGTGGGCCGCCGACGCCCTGCCCGAGGGCACCGATCACGCGCTGGCGTACTTGGTCGCGCGCGCGACTGGCCGAGCGTCACGCTAGCGCGGCTGTCGGCGTCGAGCGTCGCGCTGGCGTGACGCTCGAGCGTGCGGCCAGCCGCACATCGGCACAAGCGAGACTTGCAGTATTTGCAGTAGTCACCCGCGGGCCCACCCGTAAATTGCAGTAGTGCCGTCCCGGATCGAACGGGCGCTCCGATGCCTGACAATCAGCATTCAACGCTCTGATGGAGGCATGGAATGTCGTACCTGGTCGCGGCCCCAGAATTTTTGACGTCGGCGGCGTCGGACGCGGCGGGCATCGGCTCATCGCTGAATGCGGCCACCGCATCGGCGGCGGCCCCGACCACCCAGGTGCTGGCCGCCGCCGAGGACGAGGTGTCGGCGGCGATCGCGTCGCTGTTTTCAGGCCACGCGCAGGCCTTTCAGGGGCTCAGCGCGCAGGCGGCAGCGTTCCACGAGCAGTTCGTGCAGGCGTTGAATGCCGCCGGGGGTGCGTATGCGGCCGCCGAGGCGGCGAACGCTTCGCCGCTGCAGACCGCGTGGAGCGACGTCAAGACGGTGATCAATACGCCCACCAACTTGCTGTTGGGGACCCCGTTGATCGGCAACGGCACCAACGGTGCGCCGGGGACCGGGCAGCCAGGCGGACCGGGCGGATTGTTGTGGGGCAACGGCGGTAACGGCGGGTCGGGCGGGCCCGGTCAGGCCGGCGGGCGCGGCGGTCACGCGTGGTTCTTCGGCAACGGCGGCCAGGGCGGCGCCGGCGGCACTGGCACCACCGGCACCACGGGCTCCGCAACCGGGGGGATCACCGGCGGCATCGGTGGCAACGGCGGGGCCGGCGGCGCCGGCGGCAACGGCGGGATCTTCTTCGGCACCGGCGGTGCAGGCGGGGCAGGCGGAACCGGCGGAGTCGGCGGGGCGGGCGGGACCGGCGTCGCCGGCAACGCCGCCGCCCTGAACGGCACCAACGGTGGCACGGGTGGTAGCGGCGGGGCCGGCGGGGTCGGCGGTCAGGGCGTCGGCCTGTTCGGCCACGCCGACGGCAGCAGCGGCGTCGCCGGCGACGGCGGCCAGGGTGGCCTGGGCGGTGCCGGTGCCAACAACACCGCCGGCACCGCAGCGGGCAACGGCGGCAACGGCGGCACCGGCGGCGACGGCAACACCGCCGGCGCCGGCGGGGGCGGCGGTGTGGGCGGCACCGCCGGCACCACCAGCGTCGGCGGCCACGGCGGCAACGGCGGCACCGGCGGCAACGGCATGACCGGTGGGGCCGGCGGTACCGGCGGTGATGGCGGCGACGGCAGCGACACCCACGGCTCCGGCAGCGGTGGCAACGGCGGCAACGGCGGCATCAGCATCGCCGGCACCGGCGGGCACGGCGGCGCCGGCGGCAACGGCGGCACCGTCAACACCAGCCGTCTCAACGGGGCAAATTTGGCCGCTGGTAACGGCGGCAACGGCGGCACCGGCGGCATCGGCCCCACCGGCGGCACCGGCGGCACTGGCGGCCATGGCGGCAACGCCACCGTCAACTCCGTAAACCCCAACGCGACAGGAGCCGCCGCCGGCGGCGGCGGTGGTGGCGGCGGCCTCGGCGGCAATAGCAGCGGCGGTGGTTTCGGCGGAGATGGCGGCAATGGCGGCGCCGGAGGCCAGGCCGTGGTCAGCACTCAGACCTTCAGTCAAGTGAACAACAGCAGCGCCCTCGGTGGCGCTGGTGGTGGCGGCGGCACTGGCAGCCCTGGCGTGACCGGCAATTACGGGGGTGCTGGTGGTGGCGGTGCTGTATTCGTCGAGGGTGTCTTTAGCGCAACCGGTGGCAACGGAGCCGCCGGTGCGGGCACCGGCGGCGGCCTCGGCGGCCTCGGCGGTGCCGGCACCGGTTCCGGCACCGGTGCTATCAGCGGGGCCGGCGGTGGTGGTGGCGGCGGCGGCGGCATCTCCGGCGGCATCGGCGGCGCCGGGGGCGCCGGCGGCAACATCGTTTCGGGCTTCAGCGGGGGCTCCCCCCTCGGCGGCCTCGGCAGCACGAACGGCGGCAACGGCTCCAGCGGCATTGCCAGCGGACCCGGCACCACGGGCGGCGGCTTCGGCACGGGCGCCGGCGCCGGCTTGGGTGGCGGCGGTGGCGGCGGTGCCGCCTTCGTCGCACCATTTCTCAACGGTAGCGGTACCGCCAATGGCGGTCAGGGCGGCAACGGCGGCTAGCTGAACCGACCACCGCTTCTCGAGCCTGCGGCCTGCCGCACATTCGACGCCGAGCGTGCGGCCAGCCGCACGTTCGGCGCAAACAACCGCCTACACGTCGGACGAGTAGCGGATCCCGCCGTCGGGAATGGAGATCCCGGGCCACACCCGGGCGCCGCGCAGCAGCTCGCAGCGGGCACCGATGTCGGCGCCGTCGCCGATCACCCCGTCGCGGATCAGCGCCCGCGGGCCGATGCGCGCACCGAAGCCGATGATCGAGCGCTCGATCACGCTGCCGGCCTCGACCTTGACGCCGTCGAAGATCACCGCCCCGTCGAGCCGCACACCCGGGCCGATCTCGGCGCCGCGCCCGACGACCGTGCCGCCGATCAGCACCGCGCCCGGGGACACCGCCGCGCCGTCGTGCACCAACTGCTCGCCGCGGTGACCGTGCAGGGCCGGCGAGGGGGCGATCCCGCGGACCAGGTCCGCCGACCCGCGCACGAAGTCCTCCGGGGTGCCCATGTCCCGCCAGTAGGTGGCGTCGACGTAGCCGCAGACCTTGACGCCGGGGTCCGACAGCAGGGCCGGGAACACCTCGCGCTCCACCGAGACCTCGCGGCCCCGAGGGATCCGGTCGATGATGCCGCGCTGGAATACGTAGCAGCCGGCGTTGATCTGGTCGGTCGGCGGATCCTGGGTCTTCTCCAAAAACGCTGTGACGCGACCGTTTTCGGTGGGCACGCAGCCGAACGCGCGCGGGTCACCCACGCGCACCAGGTGCAGGGTGACGTCGGCGTGCTCGTTCTCGTGGAATTCGAGCAGCTGGCCCAGGTCCGCGCCGGACAGGACGTCGCCGTTGAACACCATCACGGTGTCGTGGCGCAGGTGGTCGGCGACGTTGGCGATCCCACCGCCCGTGCCCAGCGGCTGCTCCTCGGTGACGTATTCCAGCTGCAGGCCCAGCTTGGAGCCGTCGCCGAACTCCGCCTCGAAGACCTGGGCCTGATACGACGTGCTCAGGATGACGTGCTCGATGCCGGCCGCGGCGATCCGCGACAGCAGGTGGGTCAAGAACGGCAGCCCGGCGGTGGGCAGCATGGGCTTGGGCGCGGACAGCGTCAGCGGCCGCAGCCGGGTGCCCTTGCCCCCGACCAGGACCACCGCGTCGACCTGTGAGGTTCCCATTTCAGTGCCGCCCTCCCGCCGCGTTCCTTCTACTCAGGCGACGCGCGCTGCGCACCATCAGCCGCGAACGCACCACCAGCGAGGCCCGCAGCGTCCAGCGCAGCGGCGCACGCCACCAACCAGAATGCCGGTCGGCGAGGAACAAGTAGGTGCTTTTGTGGTGAGCGGCCAGGTGGCGTTCCGGGTCGTGGCCGGTGGAGTGGCCCTTGTGGTGCAGCACCTCGGCCGTCGGCACGTAGACGTTCAGCCAGCCGGCCCGGCCCAGCCGGTCACCGAGGTCGACGTCCTCCATGTACATGAAGTAGCGCTCGTCGAACCCGCCGACCTGGTGAAACGCCGACCGCCGCACGAGCAGGCACGACCCCGACAGCCAGCCGACCGCCCGCTCGCTGGGCTCCAGCCGTTCCTGGCGGTAGGCCGCCGTCCACGGGTTGCGCTTCCAGAACGGCCCGATCACCGCGTGCATGCCGCCGCGGATGAGGCTGGGCAGGTGCCGCGCCGAGGGATACACCGACCCGTCGGGGTCGCGGATCAGCGGCCCCAGCGCGCCGGCGTGCGGCCAGCGGGCGGCGGCGTCCAGCAGGGCGTCGATGCTGCCCGGGCCCCACTGCACGTCGGGGTTGGCCACGATCACCCAGTCGTCGTCCACGCCCCCGCCCTCGGTCAGGTGCGCGACCGCGCGGTTCACCGCGGTCCCGTAGCCGAGGTTGGCGCCGGTGTCGAAGAGCCGGACGTTCGGGAAGCGCTCGACGGCCGCCTGCGGCGACCCGTCCGTAGACCCGTTGTCGGCCAGCAGCACGCTGACTGGGCGCTCGGTGGCGATCGACAGGGAGGCCAGGAACCTCTCGAGGTGCGGGCCCGGTGAGTAGGTCACCGTCACGACCGGCAGAACGTCAGTCACGCGTCGAGGGTAACGGTCGATCGCCGGCGGACGCGGCCAGCGCCGCGACAAGCGCAGGGCGCCAGGGCCTTAACGGTGTCAGGCCGAGCGCGGCGGACTCGCGGCTGCCCAGCGCGGAATAGGACGGGCGCGGCGCGGGGCGCGGGAAGCCGTCGGTCTTTACCGGCCGCACCCGGTCCGGGTCGGCGCCGCATTCGGCGAACACCGCGCGGGCCTGCTCGAAGCGCGACACGGCCCCCTCGTTGGCGGCGTGCAGGATGGGGCCGGGCACCCGCTCGTCGGCGACCTGCAGCAGCGCGACGGCCAAGTCGGCGACGTAGGTCGGCGACCCGACCTGGTCGTCGACGACGTCGACCGGGCCGTCCCCGGCGGCCAGGCGGCGCATGACGGCGACGAAGTCCTTGCCGGTTCCGCCGGTGTACAGCCACGCGGTGCGCACCACGACCGCGTCGGGCAGCGCCGCCAGCACCGCCTCCTCGCCGGCCAGCTTGGACAGCGCGTAGACGCCGCGCGCGTCGGTCTTGTCGCTCGGCTCATACGGGCGCGCCCCGCTCTCGGGCGGCGGGCCGGTGAACATGTAGTCGGTGGAGACGTGGATGAGCCGGGCGCCGGTCTTCGCGCAGGCCCGCGCCAGGTGCTCCGGGCCGGTCTCGTTGACCGCGTAGGCCCTCGCCTCGTCGCTTTCCGCGCCGTCGACGTTGGTGTACGCGGCGCAGTTCACGACGACGTCGCCGCGCTGGATGATCCGTTCCGCCGCGGCGGGGTCGGTGATGTCCCACTGCGCCGATGTCAGCGCCAGCACGTCGCGGCCCCGATCGGCGGCCAGCGCCGTCAGAGAAGTGCCCAATTGCCCGCCCCCGCCGCTGATCACAAGCCTTTCCGACATGTGTTGAGTCTGGCATGGCACAGGCGCGCCGCTTTCAGCTACCCGAGAAGCGGCTGTGTCACAAGTAATCTGTTGTGATGCCTGTGCAACGTGTGGTTCGTGTGGTTGCCACTGTGCTGACCGTCGCGGTCGTTTTCGGCACGGGGATCGCCTGGAGCAACGTCCGCGCCTTCGAGGACGGCATCTTCCACATGTCCGCACCGTCGCTGGGCAAGGGCGGCGACGACGGCGCGATCGACATCCTGCTGGTCGGCCTGGACAGCCGCACCGACGCGCACGGCAACCCGCTGTCGGCCGAGGAGCTGGCGACGCTGCGGGCCGGCGACGAGGAGGCCACCAACACCGACACGATCATCCTGGTCCGGATCCCGAACAACGGGAACTCGGCCACCGCGATCTCGATCCCGCGGGACTCCTACGTCTCGGCCCCCGGCCTGGGCAAGACGAAGATCAACGGCGTCTACGGCCAGACCCGGGAGGCGAAGCGGGCCAGCCTGGTCAAGGCGGGCGCGTCGGCCGCCGAGGCCGAGGCGCAGGGCACCGAGGCCGGCCGCGACGCCCTCATCAAGACCGTCGCCGACCTGACCGGCGTCACGGTCGACCACTACGCCGAGATCGGGTTGCTGGGCTTCGCGTTGATCACCGACGCGCTCGGCGGCGTCGAGGTCTGCCTCAAAGAGCCCGTGTACGAACCGCTTTCGGGCGCAGACTTCCCGGCCGGCCGGCAGAAGCTCGACGGCCCACAGGCGCTGAGCTTCGTCCGCCAGCGCCACGACCTGCCGCGCGGCGACCTGGACCGGGTGGTGCGCCAGCAGGTGGTGATGGCCTCGCTCGCGCACCGGATCATCTCCGGCCACACGCTGTCCAGCCCCGCGACGCTGAAGCGCCTGGAGGCGGCCGTCCAGCGTTCGATGGTGATCTCCTCGGGTTGGGACGTCATGGATTTCGTCCAGCAGATGCAAAAGCTGGCCGGCGGCAAGGTCGCCTTCGCCACCATCCCGGTGCTCGACGGGGCCGGCTGGAGCGACGACGGCATGCAGAGCGTGGTGCGGGTGGACCAGCATCAGGTCCAGGACTGGGTGGCCGGTCTGCTCGAAAACCAGGCGCAGGGCAAGACCGAGGAACTGGCCTACACGCCGGCCAAGACCACCGTCGAC
Organism: Mycobacterium sp. NGS34; assembly: GCF_059812845.1. NCBI lineage: Bacteria > Bacillati > Actinomycetota > Actinomycetes > Mycobacteriales > Mycobacteriaceae > Mycobacterium > Mycobacterium sp. NGS34. Next base: position 556,601 of record NZ_JCALDM010000002.1, on the reverse strand, counting down.
GTGGTCAACGACACCGACATCAACGGGCTGGCGGCCGCGGTGTCGAACGTGTTGAGCGCCAAGGGGTTCAGCTCGGGAACCGTGGGCAACAACGACGGCGGCCACGTCAAGGGCAGCCAGGTGCGCGCCGCCAAGACCGACGACCTGGGTGCGCAGCAGGTCGGCAAGGAACTGGGCGGGTTGCCGGTCGTCGCCGACCCGTCGTTGCCGCCCGGATCCGTCCGGGTGGTGCTCGCCAACGACTACACCGGGCCGGGCTCGGGCCTCTCCGGCGGCCCGGACGCCCAGGTGCTGCCCGCCCGGGCGTCCAACGCGGGCACCGCCGGCGGCCCCAACACCCCGCCGCCGTCGCCGATCCTGACCGCCGGCTCCGACAAGCCCGAGTGCATCAACTGAGCACGCTGTCGGGCGCGATCCTGGATCCGATGCTGCGGGCCGACCCGGTCGGCCCGCGCATCACCTACTACGACGACGCGACCGGCGAGCGCATCGAATTGTCCGCCGTGACCCTGGCCAACTGGGCGGCCAAGACCGGCAACCTGTTGCGCGACGAGCTGGGCGCGGGGCCGGCCAGCCGAGTCGCGGTCCTGCTGCCGGCGCACTGGCAAACGGCGGCCGTGCTGTTCGGGGTGTGGTGGATCGGCGCCGAGGCGGTGCTCGAACCGGGCGCGGCCGCCGACCTGGCGCTGTGCACCGCCGAGCGGCTCGAGGAGGCCGACGCTTCGGTGGCGGGCGGCGAGGTCGCGGTCCTTTCGCTCGACGCGTTCGGCCGCCCTTCAAAACTAGGGGGGCCCGACCTGCCGATCGGCGTCACCGACTACGCCACCGCGGTGCGGGTGCACGGCGACCAGATCGTCCCCGAGCGCCATCCCGGCCCGGCGCTGGCGGGCCGATCGGTCGACCAGGTGCTGGCAGATTGCGAAAGATCTTCCGCGGCAAGGGGATTGACGTCCGGCGACCGGGTGCTCTCCACCGCCGCCTGGTCCGGCCCCGACGAACTGGTGGACGGCCTGCTGGCGATCCTGGCCGTCGGCGCGTCGCTGGTGCAGGTCGCCAATCCCGACCCGCCGGCGCTCGAGCGCAGGATCGCGACCGAGAAGGTCACCCGGGTCCTATCGACAAGTTAGCTTACCCTGAGCTAAGTTTACGGGGTTAACTCAGCTCAGGTGGGGGCAGAGGCTTGGCTCACGGGGAGGCGCGCGGCCCATGACCGCGCCCATTTGGATCGCCGCACCGCCGGAGGTGCATTCGGCCGCGCTCAGCAGCGGCCCCGGTCCGGCGTCGTTGCTGGCGGCGGCCGGGGCGTGGGACACGCTGAGCGCCGAATATGACTCCGTCGCAACGGAACTCACCGCGATCTTGGCGGACGTGCGTCCCGGGCGGTGGGAGGGGCCGAGCGCGGAATCCTTTGCGGCGGCCCATGTCCCGTACCTGGCGTGGTTGATGCAGGCCAGCGCCGACAGTGCGACGACTTCGGCGCTGCACGAGACCGCGGCCGCCGCCTACACCGCCGCGCTGGCCGCGATGCCGACGCTGGCCGAGCTCGCCGCCAACCACGTCGTCCACGGGGTGTTGGTGGCGACCAACTTCTTCGGGCTCAACACCATCCCGATCGCGCTCAACGAGGCCGACTACGCGCGGATGTGGATCCAGGCCGCCACGACGATGAGCGTCTATCAAGCGATCTCCGGCGCGGCGGTCGCGTCGACGCCCCAAACCACCGCCGCACCGGTGATCGTGAACCCGGTGTCGACGTGGGTCAACTCCGTGATCAGCGCTATCGATACCGTCGAGCAGCTCGGCCAGGACGCGTCCGCGCTGAACCTGTTCGACCTGCAGTCGGCGTTCCTGAACGCGATCCAGAACTTCAGTGTCACGGCGTTCATGGCGGACCCGGTGGGGTACACCCAGCAGGTCGTCGAGTCGTTCGTGGGGCAGTTCCCCCTGCTGTCCGACCTCTATTTCGGGTTCGGCGGCGACCACGTCTTTGAATTTCTCGCGAACCCGGTGGGATACGTGGAGAACATCATCAACAAGTTCGTGGCGGATCCGGTGCTGTATCTGAGCAACCCGTTCCTGCTTTTCCTCAGCCCCGACGATTTCGCCTCCATCGGCTACAGCGCGATCTCCCCGTTCATCGCGCCCTCCGCCCTGGCGGTCGCCCCCGTCGGCGCCGTGGGCGGCTTCGCGGGTCTGATCCAGGCGCCCGAACTGGCCGGCCTGCCCGCGCCCGCCGTCGCGCTGGCGCCGGCACCGCTGGCGCACGCGCCCGCTTTGTCACCGGTCGTCGGGATGGCTCCGACCACGGTCGCCTCCGCCGTCGCCCCCGGAACCGCCCCCGCGCCCGCGCCCACCGCAAGCGCCGTCGCCAACGTCGCTCCGCCGCCGCCGGCCGCGGGGGTTGCGGGTTTCGCCCCGCCCTACGCGGTGGCGCCCCCCGGCTTCGACGCCGGATCGGGGCTCGGCACCCGCGCGAGCTCCACCGCCAAAAGCAGGGCCCCGCAACCGGATAGCTCCGCGGCGGTAAACGCCGCGGCGGCGCGGGAACGGGCACGGGCCCGGCGGCGCCAGCGCGCCAAGCAGCGTGGGCACGACGACGAGTTCATGGATATGGACGTCGACGTCGACCCGGACTGGGGCGCGCCAACCGAGGCCTCGGATCGTGCCGCCGGAACCATCGGCTTCACCGGAACGGTGTCGAAAGGAAGCGCCCACCCGACGGGGCTGGCCGCGCTCGCCGGCGACGGGTTCGGCGGCGGCCCGACGACGCCGATGCTGCCCAACACCTGGGACGACGATTCATATTGATATCGCAATATTTCGATGTTAACGTCGTGCCAAGCATTAACCGACGCTGTGACGACAGGAAGGGTGCGGTGATGGCGGTCTACGGGCTCCTGGCGAAAGCGGCGGGGACGGTGGTCACCGGGCTGGTGGGCGTGACGGCCTACGAGGTGGTGCGCAAGGCCATGGCCAAGGCGCCGCTGCACGAGACCGCCGTGTCGGCGGCGGAGCTGGGATTGCGCGGCACCCGCAAGGCCGAGGAGGCCGCCGAGTCGGCGCGCCTCAAGCTCGCCGACGTCATGGCCGAGGCCCGCGAACGCATCGGCGAGGAAGCGCCCACGCCATCCGTCACCGAGGCCCACGAGCACGATCACTGATCGCGTGACGCAGGCGAAAGACCCCGCCCTGCATGTGCTTTCGGACGCGGCCGGGCGCATGCGGGTCTCGGTCTCCTGGGTGCGCGCCAACTCGCGGCGCGCCGTGGCGGTCGAGGAGGCCGTCGGCAAGGTGGCGGGGGTGCGCGTGGTGCACGCCTACCCGCGCACCGGCTCGGTGGTCGTCTGGTATTCGCCCCGGCGCGCCGATCGCGCGGCGATGCTGGACGCGATCGCCGGCGCCGCCCGCGTCGCCGCGGAGCTGATCCCGGCGCGCGCGCCGCACTCGTCGGAGATCCGCAACACCGACGTGCTTCGCATGGTCATCGGCGGCGCGGCGCTGGCCCTGCTGGGCGTGCGCCGGTACGTGTTCGCGCGGCCGCCGCTGCTCGGTCCGAGCGGCCGGCTGTTCGCCACCGGCGTCACCGTCTTCACCGGCTACCCCTTCCTGCGCGGCGCGCTGCGCTCGCTGCGCTCCGGGCGGGCCGGCACCGACGCGCTGGTCTCGGCGGCCACCGTGGCGAGCCTGGTGCTGCGGGAGAACGTCGTGGCCCTCACCGTGCTGTGGCTGCTCAACATCGGCGAGTACCTGCAGGACCTGACGCTGCGGCGGACCCGGCGCGCCATCTCCGAGTTGCTGCGCGGCAGCCAGGACACGGCGTGGATCCGCCTGGCGGACAGCGAGATTCAGGTGCCGATCGACAGCGTCGAGATCGGCGACGAGGTGATCGTGCACGACCACGTCGCGATACCGGTGGACGGCGAGGTGGTCGACGGCGAGGCGATCGTCGACCAGTCGGCGATCACCGGCGAGAACCTGCCCGTTTCCGTCATGGTCGGCGCGCACGTGCACGCCGGCTCGGTCGTGGTGCGCGGGCGGCTGGTCGTGCGCGCCCGCGCCGTCGGCAAACAGACCACCATCGGGCGCATCATCGCCCGGGTCGAAGAGGCGCAGCACGACCGGGCGCCGATCCAGACGGTCGGCGAAAACTTCTCCCGCCGTTTCGTTCCCACCTCGTTCATCGTCTCGGCCATCACCCTGGCCGTCACCGGGGACGTGCGCCGGGCGATGACCATGCTGCTGATCGCGTGCCCGTGCGCGGTCGGCCTGGCCACCCCGACCGCCATCAGCGCGGCCATCGGCAACGGCGCGCGCCGCGGCATCCTGATCAAGGGTGGCTCCCACCTCGAACAGGCGGGCCAGGTCGACGCGATCGTGTTCGACAAGACCGGCACCCTGACCGTCGGGCGCCCCGTCGTCACCAACATCGTTGCGATGCACTCCGATTGGCAGCCCGAGCAGGTGCTGGCGTATGCGGCCAGCTCGGAGATCCACTCCCGCCATCCGCTCGCCGAGGCGGTGATCCGCTCGACCGAGGAACGCCACATCAGCATCCCGCCGCACGAGGAGTGCGAGGTGCTGGTGGGCATGGGCATGCGCACCTGGGCCGACGGCCGGACCCTGCTGCTGGGCAGCCCGTCGCTGCTGCAGTCCGAGAAGGTCCGGGTGTCGAAGAAGGCGAAGGAGTGGGTCGACCGGCTGCGGCGGCAGGCGGAGACGCCGTTGCTGCTCGCGGTGGACGGCACCCTGGTCGGGCTGATCAGCCTGCGCGACGAGGTGCGGCCCGAGGCCGCCACGGTGCTGAAGAAGTTGCGCGCCAGCGGGATTCGCCGGATCGTCATGCTCACCGGCGATCATCCCGAGATCGCCGAGGTGGTCGCCGCCGAGCTCGGCATCGACGAGTGGCGCGCCGAGGTGATGCCGGAGGACAAGCTCGAGGTGGTGCGCGAGCTGCAGGACGACGGCTTCGTCGTCGGCATGGTCGGCGACGGCATCAACGACGCCCCGGCGCTGGCCGCCGCCGACATCGGGATCGCCATGGGCCTGGCCGGAACCGACGTGGCCGTCGAGACCGCCGACGTGGCGCTGGCCAACGACGACCTGCATCGCCTGCTCGACGTGCGCGACCTGGGTGCCCGGGCCGTCGACGTGATCCGCGAGAACTACGGCATGTCCATCGCCGTCAACGCCGCCGGGCTCATCATCGGCGCGGGCGGCGCGCTGTCCCCCGTGCTGGCCGCGATCCTGCACAACGCGTCGTCGGTCGCGGTGGTGGCTAACAGCTCCCGGCTGATCCGGTACCGCCTTGAGTGAACCGCTGCGGGGAATACGGCAAACCACGTATCTTCTGCTCCAAAGGCGCCACATCGGAGCATCGGACTCGCAGGATGACAGATCTGAACAGCGCCAGCGTCGCCGCCGTCATGGAGGTCGCGCTGACGGCCTACTCGTTTGACGGGCTGGAGAGCTTTCGCCGCGAGCTGTTGTCTTGTGTGCGACGCCTGATTCCCGGTGACGTGCTTGGTTATAACGAGATGGACTTGAAGGCCGGAGAGACAATTGTCATTTCCGACACCCCCGACGTGACCTCCCCCGGAATGGTTGAGGCGTTCGTGGAGACCGCGCACCAGCATCCTGGAGTGCAGTTGTGCCAACGCGGCGACTTTCGGCCACACTTTCTCTCGGACCTAATGACCACCAGCGAGTTGCACCGCTTAGAGCTCTACCAGGAGGTATACCGGCGGCTGGGTGTGGAAGACCAGTTTTACTTCAACCTCACCGAGTCAGCAGATTTGGCCACCGTCGCCATCGGCCGATCCCGGCGTAGCTTCACCGGGCGTGACCGCGCGATTGTCGAGCTGCTGGAACCACATTTGCGCCGCGCCTACCTTCAAGCACACCGACGCGATCTGGCCAAGGCAGTCATCGCGGCACAGGAGGCGGGCTTGGAAGAGGCTGACACGGCGGTGATCCTTCTCGACGACCGCGATCACGTATTACACGCATCGGGTTTGAGCCAACAGCTGCTCGACACATATTTCCCCGGGCAACACGACATCGGCGGCATTCTGCCCGAATCGTTGGCCAACTGGCTGCACACCAGCAACCGCGACGTCCTCAACAGCATGTGCGTCACCCGGCCGCGGGGGCGGCTGCGGATTCGTGCCCTGTCCCGCCGCACCGCCGAGGGATGGCGCACCCTGCTGCTGGATGAGCTGCCCGCCGACCCCCTGCCCTCTGTTGAATCACTAGTCGCCCTTGGACTGACGAACCGTCAAGCGGAGGTGCTACGCCTACTCGCGAGCGGAAACAGCACCCAGACGATTGCCGATCAGCTGTACCTCAGCCCCGCCACGATCCGCAAACACCTCGAAAACATCTACACCCGACTCGGGACGCGATCCCGGACCGAAGCCGTGGCGATGGCCCTGCGACAGAGATCCTGAAAGCGCTTGGGCTTATCCGAACCTGTTGGTGCGCAAGATATCTCATGAGATAGTGCGCCGAGAGGCCTTTCGTCCGACCAGACCTGTCTCGGCAAAGATACGCGCTTTGCCGTATGTCACGCCGCGCAGCGTCGAAATAAACTGCGGTTCAACCACGCCCACGGCGCGGTCAAGCCACTGAACCGATCCGGTGAAAGGCCAGCCATGACCTACCTGATCGCAGTTCCGGACCTGTTGGGCCAGACGGCAACCGAGGTCGCCGGAATCAGATCGGCCCTCACCGCGGCCCACGCCGCGGCGGCATCCTCGACGACGACGGTGACCGCGATGGCCGCCGACGAAGTCTCGGCTGCCGTCGCCGGGCTGTTTGCCGCTCACGGCCAGCAGTTCGCCGCGCTGGGCAGGCAAGCCGGGGCGTTTCACGATCAGTTCGTGCAGGCACTGGCCGCGGCGGGAAGCGCATATGCGAGCGCCGAGGCGGCCAGCGTGGCGCCGCTGCAAACACCCGCGCAGACGTTGCAGGATGTTCTGGCGACCCTGCCCAACCTTGGGGTGGGCAACAACGGCAACTCGAACGTGGGCAGCGGAAACACCGGCAGTCAGAACTTCGGCAGCGGAAACACCGGCAACTCGAACGTGGGTGGCGGGAACATCGGCAACGGCAACATCGGCCCCGGGAACTTCGGCAACTCCAACGTCGGCGGCGGCAACGCCGGCAACGCGAACTTCGGCTTCGGCAACACCGGCACCAGCTTTCTCACCTTCACCGACGGCGCCGACAACAACGTCGGCATGGGCAACACCGGCAACAACAACGTCGGCTTCGGCAACACCGGCGCCTTCAACCGCGGCGGCGGGAACACCGGCATCGGAAACATGGGTGCCGGCAACACCGGGAACAACAACATCGGCTTCGGGCTGACCGGCAGCAACGAAATCGGCATCGGCAACACCTATTTCAACACCGCGACCAACCAGTTCAGCTTCGGCGGGCTGAACTCGGGCAGCGGCAACATCGGCCTGTTCAACTCGGGCCACAACAACATCGGGTTCTTCAACTCCGGTGACGGCAACATCGGCATGTTCAACACCGGCAGCAACACCTATAACGCGGGCATTCCCAACAACTTCGGCTTCGGGAACTCGGGCGCCGTCAGCACCGGCATCGGGAACTCGGGCGGCTACGACACCGGCTTCGGGAACTCGGGCGCGCAGGACACCGGCTTTGTGAACGCGGGCCCGGTGAACACGGGCGCCGGCAACGCGGGCTTCGCCAACACGGGCTTCGGGAATGCGGGCAACTTCAACACGGGCAACGGCAATTCGGGCAACAGCAACACCGGCTACTGGAATTCGGGCAACGTCAACACGGGCTTCGGGTTCGCCACCGACAGCGGTGCGGTGAACTCGGGCTTCGGCAACACCGGGATCGGGGTCTCGGGCTTCTTCAACTCGACCACCGGCGGATCCGGGACCGACGGCAGCGTCTCAGGCATTGGCAACCACTTCAGCGGCGCGGACCCCCTTTTCGGTTTCGACGGCTTCGCCTCGGGCTTCTTCAACTCGGCCAGCGGACCGTCATTCATCAACGGCGAGACCTCGGGCTTCTTCAACTCGGCCACCGGCGGGACCATCGCGAACGGGCAGAATTCCGGCTTCTTCAACGTCGGCATCCCGGGCAGCGTGGTGGGCGCCGGCAGCAGCGGCCAGATCTCCGGCCTGCTGAACTTCGGCACCCTCCTGTCCGGGTTCTTCAGCCTGAGCCGGCTGTTGCCGTAGCGCCCTCGCGGCCAACAGCTCACGGCTGATCTGGTACCGCCTGGACTGATTGCCCCGCTCGCACGCCCAGCAGCCGCTTGAGCACCTTGCCGCCGGCGTTGCGGGGCAGCGCGTCGACGAACAGCACGTCACGGGGAATCTTGAAGCGCGCCAACCGGTTCCGCACATACTCCTGGACGTCGCGCTCGGTCAGCGACGCGCCCGGCCGCGGCACGACGTAGGCGCGCAGGCGCTGCCCGAACTCCTCGTCGTCGACGCCGACGACCGCGACGTCGAGGATGCCGGGGTGCTGCGCGAGCGCATCCTCGACCTCGCCCGGGTACACGTTCTCCCCGCCGGACACGATCATCTCGTCGTCGCGCCCGTCGATGAACAGCCGGCCGGCGGCGTCGAAATGGCCGACGTCGCCGGTGGACATCAGGCCCCGGATCGACTCCTTGGTGCCGCCGCCCGTGTACCCCTCGAAGGCGAGCACGTTGCCGACGAAGATCCGTCCCGGCGTCCCGGGTGGCGCCTCGCGCCCCTCGCCGGTGAACACCTTGACAACCGACCCGGGCACCACCCCACCGACGCACCCCGGCGCGACGGCCAGGTCGGCGGGCGTGGCGATGGTGGCGTAGGCCACCTCGGTGGAGCCGTACATGTTGTAGACGACGGGCCCCAGGTCGCGCAGGGCTCGGGCGGCGAGCGCGGCACCGAGCTGGGATCCGCCGACGAACACGATGCGCAACGAGGTCAGGTCGCGCTCGGCGAGGGCCGACCAGCCCAGGTCGAGAATGCGCCGCAGCATGACGGGCACGACGATCATGGCGCTGGCCCCGTGGGCGGCGACGCTGTCCAGCGCCTGCTCGGCGTCGAAGTGGCGGCGCAAGACCAGCGTCGAGCCCAGCACCATCGCGTACATCGCATGGCTGAAACCCATCGAATGAAACAGCGGCACACAGCATTCGGTGACTTCGCGGCCGCGGAACGGCACCTTGCCGAGCAGCCCGCCGACCGGGATCAGCGAGTAGGGCTCGGAGCGCAGGGCGCCCTTGGGGACGCCGGTCGTCCCGCTGGTCGAGATGACGATCTTGGGCCGGCCGCCGGAGCTCGGCGGCGGGCCGGGGTCGCCGCGCTCGATCAGCGCGTCGAGGGTGTCGGGCCCGGGCGTGTCCGCCCACGCCCGAAGGCGGCCCAACCGCGGATGGGCGTCGGCGACCACGCCGGCGTACTCCTCGTCATAGACCAGGAGGTCGACACCCTCGCGGGCCAGCACCCCGGCGAGCTGGCTGCGGCCGAAGCCGGTGTTGAGCAGCAGCACACCGGCGCCCGACTTGGCGGTGGCGTAGACCGCCTCCAGGAAGCCGCGGTGATTGCCCGTCAGGATGGCAACGCTGGCGCCGGGGCCGAGGCCGCGCCGGCGCCACTCGTTGGCCAGCGCGTTGGTCCGCTCGTCCAGCTCCCCGAAAGTCAGCGGCCCACGCTCGTCGATCAGCGCCAGCCCGTCGCGATCCCGCGCGGCCGCGATCGCCGTCGCCGCACCCATCAGGCCGTAGCGGTCGAGCGCCCGGAGCACCGGCACGATCCGGCCGGGCGGCATCGTTCGCAACCCCCCGGACCGGGCATACATCAGCAGCGACGAGGTTTCCAACCCGAGACGCCTGAGCACTTTCGCGGTCATTGCTTTGACTCTGCCCATCGATCGCGGCGTCGCTAAGGGCGCAACGCCACCACCGGCCGGGACTTTGGTCACGGCGCGCCGACCGCGGGCGTGCGACAATACTGCGCGTAAGGCGATGACGATGCAGGAAGCCGGTGCGAATCCGGCGCGGTCCCGCCACTGTCATCGGGGAGCGACCCTCATCAGCCACGGCGTGAGCTGGAAGGCGAGGCGAGCAGCGATCCGAGAGCCAGGACACTCGCGTCGTCGCATCCTGCGACCCGGGGCGGTGTACCCCGAGAGAGCTGGCAATCCCTCATGCCACATTCGTCATGGCAGCGCGCCCCGATCTGGATGGCGTCCCCGCCGGAAGTGCACTCAGCGTTGATCAGCAGCGGCCCCGGGCCGGGCGCGTTGCTCGCGGCCGCCGCGGCCTGGAGCGCTCTCAGCGCCGAATACGCCTCGGCGGCACAGGAACTCGAATCGCTACTGGCGGCGGTGCGGGCGGGGTCGTGGGCCGGCCCGGCCGCCGAATCCCATGCGGCCGCCCACGCCCCGTATCTGGCGTGGCTGGAGCGGGCCGGCGCGGACAGCGCCGCGACGGCCGCCCAGCATGAGATCGCGGCGGCCGCCTACACCGCCGCGCTGGCGGCGATGCCGACCCTGGCCGAGCTGGCCGCCAACCACGCGGCCCACGCGGGGTTGGTGGCGACGAATTTCTTTGGCATCAACACGATCCCGATCGCGCTGAACGAAGCCGACTACGCGCGGATGTGGATCCAGGCCGCCACCGTGATGAGCGGGTATCAGGCCGCGACGACGGCGGCGGTGGCGGCGGCACCCCGGGCCACCGCGGCGCCGCAGATCGTGACGGCCGATGCGCTGGTGGCCGCGGCCGCCGCGCCATTACCCCCCGACCGGCAGGACGACGTCCTGCAATGGTTGCAGCGCAACGGGTTTACCGACTTTTACTACACCCACCTGCAGCCGTTGATCGACTCGCTGATGCTGGACCCATTTTTCCAGTCGATGTTCTCCGGCTTCGATCCGTGGCTGCCCGTGCTGGGCAATCCACTGAGCTTCCTCAGCCCGTTCAACATCGCGTTCGCCCTCGGCTACCCGATGGATTTCGGTTCCTACTCCGCCTTTTTGGCGGAGACGTTCGCGTTCATCGGGCTGGATGTCACCGCGGCTTTCGCCTCGGGCAATCCCACGACCATCGGCTGGACCCTGGTTTTCGTCACCGTCGAAGCCGTCGGCACGGTCATCACCGACACCATCGCGTTGCTCAAGACCCTGCTGGAGCAGAACATCGTGCTGCTCACGGTTTTCCTGCCGCTGATCACCGCCTCCTTGGCGCCGCTGGCCGCCGTCCCCGCCACGCTGGGCGGCCTGTCCGGCCTGGCCGGCATCAAGGGCCTGATCGTCGTGGTGCCGCCCGCGGTGCCCGCCGCCATGCCGCCGGTGGTCGCGCTTGCCCCGGGCATCCCGGCCCCGAGCCCGCCCCCGCCCGCTCCGGTCCCGGCGCCGGCTCCGGCCGCCGCCACCGCGGCGGCGCCGATGGCCGGGCCCCCGCCACCGGCCGGCGCGCCACCGACGCTGACCGGGGCGGCCATGGGCGCCGGCATGGACGGCTCCGCCTATCTGGTCGGTCACCTCAGCGCGAACACCCGTCGGACGGCGGGCGCCGCCGCGCGGAAGGAGGCGCCGGAGCCGGACAACGCCGAGGCCCCGGCGGTCGCGGCGACGCCCGAGCAAGCCGGATCGCCGCGGCGCCGTCGCCGGCCCAAGGCGACGCGGCCGGGCCGCGGCTACGAATACATGGATCCCGAGTCCGAGGCACCGCGCCTGCCGATGCTCCCCCAAACGTGGGAACCCCGGTGACCGCTCAGCAGCTGCAGGAGTGGCCGCGCCACGTCCGGACGCCCTGCCACGCGGCGGCCCCGGCGACCCCGAGCCCCACCGCGGGGTCGACCCACCACGCGCCCGACCACAGTCCCGTCAGCGCGAGCGTGATCAGCACCCCGGCGGCCTGGACGCCGCACAGGTAGTTCTGCGTGCCTTCGCCCTCGGTGGCCTCCGAACCGAGCCGCGCGCCCAGTCGGTGGTTGGCCCGGCCGAGGATCGGCATCAGCACCAGGCCGAGGGCGGCCAGCGCGATGCCGATCACCGACGTCTCGGCGTGGTGCCCCTCGGTCAGGTCCCGGACGGACTCGGCGGCGATGTAGGGGGCGGTCAGCCAGAACGACACCGCCACACCGCGTTGCGCGCGCCGCTCGGCCGTCTCGGACAGCGCCCGCGCGCCGCTGAACCTCCAGATCACCATCGCGCTGGCCAGCGCCTCGGCCCCGCCGCCGAGCGCCCACCCGGTCAGCGCGATCGACCCGACCGCCAGCCCCTGCCATAACCCGACGCCGCCCTCGACCAGCACCACGACCATGCTGACCCAGGCCAACTGGCGCGCCCACCGGGCGTCGGCCCGCCAGCCCGCACCCCGGCCCCCGGCGACGTGGCATTCGCCGACGACGGCGGGCGAAGTGGTCATTGCGCGAGGCTAGCGACGGCGGGGTGGGCGTGCGGGCCCGCACACGCGGACGTAACACAACCGTGTCCCGCCTCTTACACACCGCACCCCCGGCCGGCGTCCGGGCGCCGTCGTTATTGTGGCTAACCAGTAGCGGCGAGAAGGGACGGCATGGCGCGCACCGAGAACGACACCTGGGACCTGGCGACCAGCGTGGGGGCCACCGCCACCATGGTGGCCGCCGGACGCGCCCGCGCGACCCGGGACGCGCTGATCGACGACCCCTTCGCCGAGCCGCTGGTGCGCGCCGTCGGAGTCGACTTCATGACCCGGTGGGCCGCGGGCGAATTGAGCACCGAGGACGTCGACATGCCCGGCGCCCCGTGGGGCATGCGGCGCATGACCGACATGATGGCCGCCCGCACCCGCCACATCGACGCGTTCCTCGCCGAGGCGCAAAGCGCGGGCATCCGCCAGGTGGTGATCCTGGCCTCCGGCCTGGACGCGCGCGCGTACCGGCTGGCGTGGGCGCCGGGCACGACGCTGTTCGAGATCGACCAGCCGCGGGTCATCGAGTTCAAGACCGCCACCCTCGCCGAGCTCGGCGCCGAGCCCACCGCCGAGGTGCGCAACGTGCCGATCGACCTGCGCGACGACTGGCCGGAGGCGCTGCGGCAGGCCGGATTCGACACCGCCCGCCCGGCGGCGTGGGTCGCCGAGGGCCTGCTCGGCTTCCTGCCGGGCGACGCCCAGGACCGGTTGCTGGACCACGTCACCGAGCTGTCCGCCGACGGCAGCCGGCTGATGGCCGAGGTCTTCTTCAACACGGGCGTCAGCGGGGACGCGCTCAACGCGGCGAGCGGGAAGTGGCGGGAGAACGGCCTCGATATCGCGCTGGGCGACCTGGGTTTCCCCGGCGAGCGCAGCGACGTGGCGACCTACCTGACCGAGCGCGGCTGGCGGCCGTCGCGCACGCCGCTGAATCGGCTGTTGGCCGACGCGGCATTGCCGTTGCAACCCGACGGCCCCGACGCGCCCTTCGCACGCAACCACTACTGCACCGCTGTGCTGCACCGGGCAGCCTAGAGGAAGGCCGCACATGCCAAACAGCAAGCCCGCCAGGCCACTTGACGGGTACCGGGTACTCGATTTCACCCAGAACATCGCCGGGCCGCTGGCCGGGCAGGTGCTGGCCGACCTGGGCGCCGAGGTGATCAAGGTGGAGGCCCCCGGCGGCGAGGCGGCCCGGCAGATCACCGCGGTCCTGCCCGGGCGGCCGCCGCTGCCCACCCTGTTCCTGCCGCATAACCGCGGCAAGAAGTCGGTGGCGGTGGACCTCACCGACGACGCGAACAAGCAGCAGATCCTGCGGCTCGTCGACACCGCCGACGTTGTGCTGGAAGGGTTTCGGCCCGGGGTGATGGAACGGATGGGCCTGGGCCCTGACGAGCTGCGGGCCCGCAACCCCAGGCTGATCTACGCGCGGCTGTCGGCCTACGGCGGCAACGGCCCGCAGGGCAGCCGGCCGGGCGTCGACCTGATGGTCGCCGCCGAGTCGGGCATGAGCACCGGGATGCCCACCCCGACCGGTAAGCCGCAGATCATCCCGTTCCAGCTCGTGGACGCCGCGAGCGGTCACGTGCTGGCCCAGGCGGTGCTGGCCGCGCTGCTCAACCGGGAGCGTCACGGGGTGGCCGACGTCGTGCGGGTCGCGATGTACGACGTCGCGGTCAATCTGCAGGCCAGCCAGCTCACCATCCACCTCAACAAGCCAAGCGAGCACAAGCCGAGCGAGCCGAAAGCCAAGAAGCGCAAGGGGGTTGGCTTCGCCACCCAGCCGTCGGACGCGTTCAAGGCGGCCGACGGCTACCTGGTGATCAGCGCGTACGTGCCCAAGCACTGGGCGAAGCTGTGCGAGATCATCGGCCGCCCCGAGCTGTTGACCGACGAGCGGTTCATCGACCAGCGTTCCCGCGCAATGAATTACCACGAGCTGACCGAGGAGCTGGAATCGGCACTGGCGGCAAAGACCGCGGCCGAATGGGTCCAGCTGCTGCAGGAGGGCGGCCTGATGGCCTGCCACGCCTACACCTGGAAGCAGGTGGTCGGCACCCCGCTGTTCGCCGAGAACGAGCTCGCCCTGCGGGTCGGCGGCGGCGAGGACGCCATCACCGTCGTCCGCATGCCGGCGCGCTACGCCAGCTTCGACGCCGCGGCCACCGATCCCCCGCCCGCGCCGGGGCAGCACAACGCGGAGTTCCTCACCGGTTAGAGTCCCGGCAGCCGCACCACCTGAATGAAGAACTCGTCGATCTGTCGAACCGCGTTGATGAACTGGTCGAGGTCGACGGGCTTGGTGACGTAGGCGTTGGCGTGCAGCTGGTAGCTGCGCAGGATGTCCTCCTCCGCCGAGGACGTGGTGAGCACGACGACCGGTATGCGCGCCAGGTCCGGGTCGGACTTGACCTTCTCCAGCAGCTGGCGGCCGTCGTATTTCGGCAGGTTCAGGTCGAGCAGGATGAGGTCCGGTCGCGGCGCGCCCGCGTACGGACCGCGCCGGTACAGGAAGTCCAGGCCCTCCTCGCCGTCGTGCGCGACGTGCAGGTTGTTCTTGAGCTTGTTGTGCTCGAACGCTTCTCGCGTGATCAGCTCGTCACCTGGATCGTCCTCGACGAGCAGGATCTCGATCGCTCTACCGGCCGATGATGGCGATGTCATCATGTCCTTCTTTCGTCGCGATGGGCAGCGTGAACTGAAGCCGCGTTCCGTCGGTGTAGGTCGTGTCGATCCAGATGGTGCCGCCGTGCTGCTCGACGATCTTCTTGCACAGCGCCAGGCCGACCCCGGTCCCGGAGTACACCTCCCGGCCGTGCAGCCGCTGGAAAATGACGAAGACCTTCTCGGTGAACTCTTCGGCGATGCCAATGCCGTTGTCCGACACGCACAATAGCCACTCGTCGGTGCGCCGTTCGCACTCGATGACCACGCGGGGCCGGCGGTCCTTGTGCCGGAACTTCACCGCGTTGCCGATCAGGTTCTGCCACAGCATGGTCAGCAGCGTGGGATCCCCGATGATGACCGGCAGCGGCTGCGCGGGGCGCACGATATCGGCGTCGGTCTCCTCGATGGCGGCGGCGAGGTTGGCCAGGCCGTCGTCCAGCGCCGTGCCGAGGTCGACCTCGGTTTGCATGGTCGCCAGGCGGCCCACGCGGGAGAAGGTGAGCAGGTCGTTGATCAGCACCTGCATGCGCTTGGCCCCGTCGACGGCGTAGCCGATGTATTCGATCCCGCGCTCGTCGAGTTGGTCGCCGTATCGCTTCTCGAGCAGCTGACAGAACGAGGCGACCTTGCGCAGCGGTTCCTGCAGATCGTGCGACGCGACGTAGGCGAACTGCTCGAGCTCTGCGTTGGACCGCCGCAATTCGACGGCCTGCTCGTCCAAAAGCGCACGGGCCGAACGGGATACCTCGAGCTCTTCGACGAGGCGCTCCCGCATGTTCTCCACGTCGATCGCCATGCCGCGAATGTCCTTGGGACGCTTGGGCGGTGAGATGCTCTCGCCGAAGTCGCCGCGCGTGATCCGCCGGCAGGCCGCGGCCAGCATCGCGATCGGGCGGGTGACCGCGTCCCGTACCAGGATCCCCAACGCGGCCGCGGTGCCGAAGAACAGCAGCACCATGGTGATGAGCACCCGGTCGCGCCAGGCGTCGGTGCGTTTGAGGTCGTCGGCCGCCTGGTTGCGCGCCGCGGTCAGGTTCGCGTTCTGCCTGTCGAAAAGGGCACGCAGGTGGTCGAATTGGGCCTTGCCGCGTTCGGCCGCGGGCCGGTTCGTGACGTTCCGGGCGTCGGGGGCCACGCTCGCGATAGCGGGCTCGGCGTAGTTGGCGCGCCAGTTGGCGGCCGCCTGCTCGATCGCGTCCAGGTCGGCAAGCAGGTCCGGGCGCTGGGCCAACAGTCGCCGCATGTCGTCGGCCGCCTCGCGTTCCGTGTGCTGCCCGTCGTAGTACGGCGTGAGGAACTGGCGATCGGCCGCGATCAGGTACCCGCGCACGCCGGTTTCCTGGTCGCGCACCGCGGACTGCAGCTGGTAGGCCGCCACCCGCGATGGCTGGATCCCGTCGACCAGCCCGCGCAGCATGTCGTCGGAGCGCTGCAGCAGCACCGCCCCGACCACCGCGCCGGCGAGCACCATCACGCCCATGCTGGACAGGACCAGGAACTGCCAGCCGCGGACGGTCAACTGCGTCAGGCGCGGCACTCGCAGGGCGGGGCTCACCTTGTCGTCCGCTCGACGCGCACCACCGCGATGTCGTCGCTGAGCCCGCCGCGCGGGCGGGCGAGTTCCTCGGCGCCGTCGATGAGGGCGTCGACGAACGCCGGTCCGGGCAGCAGCGCGTGCTTGCGGGCCAGCGCGAGCAGCCCGTCCTCACCCAGGCGCCGGTTGCCCTGCCCGGAATACCCCTCGAAGAGCCCGTCGGTCAGCAGCAGCAGTCCCTGCCCCGCGGGCAGGCGCAGCTCATGCCGCGGCCAACGGTCGCCGCCCAGGCCCAGCGCCGGGCCGCCCGGCGGCTCGACCCATTCGACGCCCTCGCCGTCTTGCAGCAGCATCCCCGGATGGCCGGCCCGGACGGCGGTGACGCCGGTGCCGTCGGGCTGGATCTCCAGGCTGAGCACCGTCGCGAAGATCCCCCTGCCGGTGCGTTCGGACTGCAGCACCCGCTCGAGCTTCGGCATCAGCTCGATGCCGTGGACCCCGGCGAAGGTGAGCGCGCGGAACGCGATGCGCAGGGCCGCCCCCAGCGCCGCCTCGTCCGGCCCGTGCCCGGCGACGTCGCCGATCAGGACGTGCACGACCCGGTCGGGCGTCTGCACGACGTCATAGAAGTCCCCGCACAACAGCGCGTCCTCGCGGCTCGGCCGGTACCGGGCCACGATGTCGATGCCGGGCTCGTCGAGCAGCAGCGGCGACGGCAGTAGGCCGCGTTCCAGCAGCGCGTTCTCCCGGGCCCGGAGCCGGCTCGCGTGCAGGTCGGCGGCGATGAGCTCGGCGCGTTTGCGCTCGATCGCGTAGAGCAGCGCGCGCCGCAGCATCTCGGGTTCGACGCGCCCCTTGACGAGGTAGTCCTGCGCGCCCGCCGCGACCGCGGAGGCCCCGAAGTATTCGTCGTTCAACCCCGTCAGCACGACGATGGGGACCGTCGCGTCGCGCTTGGCGATGCGGTCCAGCGCGTCCATCCCGCTGGCGTCGGGCAGGTTCAGGTCCAGCAGCACGCAGTCGGGCCGCGTCGACGCAAGCTCCTCTTCCGCCTGCGCGATCGACTGCGCCCAGGTCACCGGGACGTCGGCGAGCGCGTCGGCGATCAGCTCTTCCACGAGCAGCGCGTCGGCCCGGTCGTCCTCGACCAACAGCAGCGACAGTGGCGAGCGCACGGGCATCAATTCCCGGTCAGCCATGGAAGCCCACGGGAAGCCATGTTAAGCATTGGACGCTCCCCTGGCCGCGAAAAGACATTTGCTCTGGGACGACCGTCGGAGTAAATCGCCGGTGCCTGTTTACCGACGCCGGGGCCGGACTTGCCGGCCCATCTCGTTGCCGTCGGAGATCCTATTCGGTGCGCCGACGCGTTCCCAAACGGTGTCCCGCAATCAGCGCAGCAACGCCCGCGACATCACCACGCGCTGGATCTGGTTGGTGCCCTCGTAGATCTGGGTGATCTTGGCGTCGCGCATCATCCGCTCGACCGGGAAGTCGGTGGTGTAGCCGGCGCCGCCGAACAACTGCACCGCGTCGGTGGTCACCTCCATCGCCACGTCGGAGGCGAAGCACTTGGACGCCGCCGAGATGAAGCCGAGGTCGGGTTCGCCGCGCTCGGCGCGGGCGGCGGCCTGATAGACCAGCAACCGCGCGGCCTCGACCTTCATCGCCATGTCGGCCAGCATGAACTGCACCGCCTGGAAGCTGCTGATCGATTCCCCGAACTGCTTGCGGTCCTTGGTGTAGGCGATCGCGGCGTCCAGCGCGCCCTGCGCGATGCCGACGGCCTGGGCCCCGATCGTGGGACGGGTGTGGTCCAGCGTGGCCAGCGCGGTCTTGAAGCCGGTGCCCGGCTCGCCGATGATCCGGTCGCCCGGGATGCGGCAGTTCTCGAAGTACAGCTCGGTGGTCGGCGATCCCTTGATGCCCAGCTTCTTCTCCTTGGGACCGACGGTGAACCCCTCGTCGTCGATGTTCACGATGAACGCCGAGATGCCGTTGGCGCCCTTGTCCGGATCGGTGACGGCCATCACCGTGTACCAGGTCGACTTGCCGCCGTTGGTGATCCAGGCCTTGGCGCCGTTGAGGATCCAGTCGTCGCCGTCGGCCTTGGCGCGGGTGCGCATCGACGCCGCGTCGCTGCCGGCCTCCCGCTCACTCAGCGCGTAGGACGCCAGCAGCCCGCCCTCCGCGAGTGAGGGCAGCACCTGCTTCTTCAGCTCCTCCGAGCCGCGCAGGATCAGGCCCATGGTGCCCAGCTTGTTCACGGCCGGGATCAGCGAGGCGGAGGCGTCGACGCGGGCCACCTCCTCGATGACGATGCAGGCCGCGACCGAGTCCGCGCCCTGCCCGCCGTACTCCTCCGGCACGTGCACGGCGTTGAAGCCCGACGCGTTCAGCGCCTCCAGCGCCTCCTGCGGGAACCGCGCGTTCTCGTCCACGTCGGCCGCGTGGGGCGCGATCTCCTTCTCCGCCAGCGCGCGGATCGCCGCGCGCAGCTCCCGGTGTTCCTCGGGCAGTTGGAACAGATCGAACGACGGGTTTCCGGCCCATCCAGCCATGGTCGGCCTCCTAGCACTCTTCCGGTCACTGGCCGGTAACTTTACCCTGGCGCTGTTGCAGCGCCGCATCCTTGGCCTTCACGCTCTCGGCCAGCTGCTCTTGGAAGGCGACGAGCCGCGCCCGCAGCGCCGCGTCTGACGAGGCCAGGATGCGCACCGCGAGCAGGCCCGCGTTGCGCGCGCCGCCGATGGAGACCGTGGCGACCGGGACGCCCGCCGGCATCTGGACGATCGACAGCAGGGAGTCCAGCCCGTCGAGGCGGGCCAGCGGCACCGGCACCCCGATCACCGGCAGCGGCGTGGCCGAGGCGACCATGCCGGGCAGGTGCGCGGCGCCGCCGGCGCCGGCGATGATCACCTGCAACCCGCGGCCGGCCGCCGTGCGGGCGTAGTCGAACATCACCTGCGGCGTGCGGTGCGCCGAGACCACCCGGACCTCGGCCGGGACGTCGAACTCGGCCAGCGCCTCGGCGGCCTCGGCCATCACCGACCAGTCGCTGTCGCTGCCCATGATGACCCCGACGCGCGCCCGCTCACCCATGTGGATCCCATCCGTCCGTCCACTGCCCGTGTGACAACCAGTGTGCCGCCAACTCGGCGCGCTCCCGCAGCTGGACCAGCCGCCCCGGGTCGGCGCCCAGGAAGTTGACGTGCCCGATCTTGCGGCCGGGCCGTTCCTCCTTGCCGTACAGGTGAACCCGGGCGTCGGGCATCCGCGCGAACAGGTGGTGCAGCCGCTCGTCCATGCTCATCACCGGGGTCTGCGGGGCGCCCAGCACGTTGGCCATCACGGTCAGTGGCGCGATGGCGTCGGTGTCGCCGAGCGGATAGTCCAGCACCGCGCGCAGGTGCTGTTCGAACTGGCTGGTGCGCGCCCCGTCCATAGTCCAGTGCCCGGAGTTGTGCGGGCGCATCGCGAGCTCGTTGACCAGCAGCGCGCCGTCGGTGGTTTCGAACAGCTCGACCGCCAGCACGCCGACGACACCGAGCTCGGCGCCCAACCGCAGCGCCAGCTGCTGGGCGCCGGCGGCGACGTCGGCGCCCAGGTCCGGCGCGGGCGCGATCACCTGCACGCAGATCCCGTCGCGCTGCACCGTCTCCACGACCGGCCAGGCGGCCCCCTGCCCGAAGGGCGAGCGCGCCACCAGCGCCGACAGTTCGCGGCGCAGGTCCACCTGCTCCTCGGCCATCACCGGCACGCCGTCGGCCAGGAAACTTTCCGCGATTTCGCGGGCGTGCGAGGGGTCGCGGGCCATCCGCACCCCGCGCCCGTCGTAGCCCCCGCGGACCGCCTTCACCACCACCGGCCCGCCCACCCGGACGGCGAACGCATCGAGCTCGTCGAGGTTGTCTATCCCGGCGTAGCGCGGCACCGGTGCGCCCAGGGCCTCCAACCGGCGCCGCATCACCAGCTTGTCCTGCGCGTGCACCAGGGCGTGCGGGGGCGGCGCCACGTTGACGCCCTCGGCGACGAGCTTTTCCAGGAGCTCGGACGGGACGTGCTCGTGGTCGAAGGTCAGCACGTCGGCCCCGGCCGCGACCCGGCGCACGTCGTCGAGCTCGGTGTGCGAGCCGATCACCACGTCGGGGCTGACCTGGGCGGCCGGCTCGTCGGGGGCGGTCGCCAGCACCCGCAGCGTCTGGCCCAGCGCGATCGCGGCCTGGTGGGTCATGCGGGCGAGCTGACCGCCGCCGACCATCGCAACCACGGGGGCGGCCTTCGGGGAGCGCGTGTTGGGCACGGCCTCATGGTGTCACGGCCCCCGGCGAGACACATTTTGCGTCGTTTTCGCGTCCGTCCGTACACTGACGTGTTGTGTCCTTCGCCGATGCCGTAATTTCGCGCCTGCCAGAGGCCGTTCAGCCTCATTTGCTGCGCCATCACGAGCTGATCAAATTCGCGATCGTCGGCGGCACCACATTCGTCATCGACTCGGCGATTTTCTACACCCTCAAGCTGACCGTCCTCGAACCCAAGCCGGTGACGGCCAAGGTGATCGCGGGCATCGTCGCGGTGATCGCCTCCTACGTGCTGAACCGGGAATGGAGCTTCCGCGACCGCGGGGGCCGCGAGCGCCACCACGAGGCGTTGCTGTTCTTCGCCTTCAGCGGCGTGGGGGTGCTGCTGTCCATGGCGCCGCTGTGGTTCTCCCACTACGTGCTGCAGCTGCGGGTACCCGAGGTGTCGCTGACGCTGGAGAACATCACCGACTTCATCTCGGCCTACATCATCGGCAACCTGCTGCAGATGGCGTTCCGCTTCTGGGCGTTCCGGCGCTGGGTGTTCCCCCAGGAGTTCGCCCGCAACCCCGACAAGGCGATCGAATCCGCGCTTACCGCAGGCGGTTTCGCCGAGGTGCTGGAAGACGAGCTCGAGGTCGGCAACGTCACTTTGCTGCGGTCGTGGCGCAAAAAGGCGAGCCGGTCTCCTCAGCTCGGCGACTCCTCGGAACCCAGGGTGTCGAAGACTTCGTGATACAGCAGCGCGTGCACCTCGCGCAGCCGCGGAATGTCGTAGAACTCCAACGGATCTTGTGACGCCGACTCGATAATCAGCGTCCCGGTGCGAAACATGCGCTCGGACAAGCGGTCCCGGAACTCCACGCTGTTGATCCGCGCCAGCGGGATGTCGATGCCGCTGCGCGTGAGCACCCCGTGCCGAAACATCACCCGGCGGTTGGTGACGACGAAATGTGTGGTCAGCCAGCCCAGGAACGGCCAGAGTGTGAGCCAGCCGACGACCACCAGCCAGATCCCCCAAATGACCCCGTAGAGGATGTTCTTGGCGAGCTGCTCCCAGTGCGTCGAGTTGAGGTAGCCGGAGCCGAACGCGGCCAGCGCGGTCGCCAGCACGAGAACCGCGACGGGCCAGATCAGGGTCTTCCAGTGCGGGTGGCGGTGCAGGACGACCTGCTCGCCGGCGGCAAGGGCGTTGTCCGGATAGCTCACGTGGGAAAGCTACCGCTTCCTAACGCAGATGCACCACGTCGCCGGCGGAAACCGTGACGGTTTGGCCGCCGGCCTCGAGGCACAGGCGGCCCTGGTCGTCGACGGCGGTCGCGGTGCCCACGACTTCCTTGCCGCCGGGCAGCTGGGCGCGCACGGCGCGCCCGATGGTCAGGCTGCGCGCCCGGTAGTCGGCCGCCAGCGCCCAGTCCGCGCCCCGCGCGGCCCGCCAGGCCACGATCCGCCGGCCCAGTTCGGTCAGCACGGCGCCCACCAGCCGGCCGCGGTCGAGATCGGTCACGCCGAGGTCGAACAGCGAGGTGGCGCCGGGCCCGTCCACCTCCTCGGGGGCCTGAGTCACGTTGAGGCCCAAGCCAATTACCACGACGGGCCGGGACACCTCGGCGAGGATGCCGGCCAGCTTGCCCGGGGACTCCGGCGGGCCGGCCAGCACGTCGTTGGGCCACTTGAGACCCGCCTGCACCCCGGTCACGGCCAGCACCGCGTCGACGATCGCGACCCCGGTGGCCAGCGACAGCCAGCCCCATCCCTCGGTCGGCACGTCGACGACGCTGACGCCCACCGACATCGTGATCTGGGCCCGCGGGCTGGCCGTCCAGCCGCGTCCGTGGCGGCCCCGGCCGGCGGTCTGGTGCTCGGCGATCAGGACCGCCCCGGCGACGTCGTCCCCGGCCGCCGCGCGCGCCAGCAGGTCGGCGTTGGTGGATCCGGTCTGCTCGACGACGTCGAGCCGGCGCCAGCCCAGCCCGGTCCCGATCAGCTCGGCGCGCAGCGCGGCCTGATCCAGCGGTTGCCGAAGCGATTCGCGGTCCGTCACTCCACCCAGCGTAGATCTCAGCCCGTGGGCTCACCGGACGCGGCGAGCAACCCGGATGTCAGTCGACTCGGACTTGGAGTCAGTGGGGCCGGTTTCTCATGTCCATCACGGCCAGATGACTGAAGAGCATGCTGGTGCCGATCGGGTTGCCGCCGCCGGGATACGCGGTGCCGCTAGGCGCGGCCATCGTGTTGCCGGCCGCGTACAGGCCGGGGATCGGGTTGCCCGACCTGTCGAGCACCCGCGCCGCCGTGTCGGTGCGCAGGCCGCCCTTGGTGCCCAGATCGGACAGGCCGAACGCGGCTGCGTGAAACGGCGGCTTGTCGATGGACACCAACGGCGACGCGCCCGCGGAGAACGCGCGGTCGAACGCCTCATCGCCGCGGCCGAAGTCCTCGTCGACGCCGGTGGCGACGAAGGCATTGAACCGGGCCACCGTCGCCGCCAACCCGTCCGATGGCACCCCGATCTTGGCCGCCAGCTCCTGGAGTGTGTCAGCGGAGTGCCACAAGCCGGCGGCGACGTATTTCTCGGTCCCCACAATCGAGACGTTGGTCGCCTTGACGGGTGGCACCTCGCCCTCCTTGTCGTCGTAGATCATCCAATACGGCAACGTGATCGAGCCGTCCTGGAGCTGAGCGAGGATCTCGCGTCCGGCGCGGTCGTACGCGCGGGATTCGTTGACGAATCGCTCACCGGACTGGTTCACGAAGATGCCGCCGGTGAACCACAGCGCGAACGCCGAGCGTCCATCGGGATGAGTCATGCCCGGCGACCACCAGGCCTGATCCAGCAGGTCGGTGTCCGCGCCCGCGGCGATGCCGGCCTGCAGCGCCTGGCCACGACTTCCCGGGCCGCCCATGGTGTCTCGCGCCTCGCCCAGGACGCCGTATTGACGGCGCAGGGCGTCGTTGTTTTCGAATCCGCCGGCGGCGAGCAGCACCCCGAGGCGGGTGCGGATCGCGCGGCGCAGGCCGCCGCTCTCCACGATCGCACCCTCGACGCGCCTTTCGGGGCCGTCCGAGCGCACCAGCTCGACGAGGGCGGTGTCGCGTTGCAGCGCCGCGGTCGGGTACTGCCCGATGGCCTTGAGAAAGCGGGCGATCAGCGCGCGGCCACCCAAGTAGTAGTCGGGCGGGGTCTCGGCGCCGAGCCTGTCGGTGTCCAAAGGTCCGCGGATCGCGTCACGCAATTCCGGCGCGGCGGCGACCTTCAACGGCTTCGCAGCGATGTGACGCTGGCCGTCGAGACGGGCTTTCGGCGCCTTGCCGTAGTAGTCGGGCCAGGGCAACGGCACGAACTTGATGTCCGGATCCTGCTCGAGGTACTCGATCAGCGGCGCGCCGCCCCGGACGAAGGTCTCCTGCAGTTCGCGGGGCGTGCGGTCGCCGACGACCGCGTGGTAGTAGGTGAGGGCGTCCTCGATGGTGTCATCGGTGCCGGCCCGGACCAGCACCGGATTGCACGGAAACCAGACCCCGCCGCCACCTGAGTAGGCGGTGGTGCCGCCGAATTTGTCGGTCGCCTCGACGAGCAGGACGTCGAGGCCTTCGCGGGCCGCGGTGTAGGCGCCGGTGACACCCCCGCCGCCGGATCCGGCGACGAGCACGTCATGTTCTTCGACCCAGTCGACTCCCGCGCCGCGCATGTCCGGAGATTACTTGTCCGGCGACTACTTAAGGAGCTATTAAGGGCCTCCGACGGGTCGAGCCGGTCTGCCGATAACATCGACTCCCATGACAAGCGTTACCGACCACACGGCCGAGCCGGCCGCCGAGCACACCATCGACATCCACACCACCGCGGGCAAGCTGGCCGAGCTGCACAAGCGGCGGGAGGAGTCGCTGCACCCGGTCGGTGAAGAGGCCGTCGAGAAGGTGCACGCCAAGGGCAAGCTGACCGCCCGCGAGCGCATCCTGGCCCTGCTCGACGAGGACTCGTTCGTCGAGCTCGACGCGCTGGCCAAGCACCGCAGCACCAACTTCGGGCTGGAGAACAACCGCCCGCTCGGCGACGGCGTGATCACCGGCTACGGCACGATCGACGGCCGCGACGTGTGCATCTTCAGCCAGGACGCCACGGTTTTCGGCGGCAGCCTCGGCGAGGTGTACGGCGAGAAGATCGTCAAGGTGCAGGAGCTGGCGATCAAGACCGGCCGCCCGCTCATCGGCATCAACGACGGCGCCGGCGCGCGCATTCAGGAGGGCGTCGTCTCGCTGGGCCTGTACAGCCGGATCTTCCGCAACAACATCCTCGCGTCCGGGGTCATCCCGCAGATCTCGCTGATCATGGGCGCCGCCGCGGGAGGCCACGTCTACTCCCCCGCCCTGACCGACTTCGTGGTCATGGTCGACCAGACCAGCCAGATGTTCATCACCGGTCCCGACGTCATCAAGACGGTCACCGGCGAGGACGTCACCATGGAGGAGCTCGGCGGCGCCCACACCCACATGGCCAAGTCGGGCACCCTGCACTACGTCGCCTCGGGCGAGCAGGACGCCTTCGACTGGGTCCGCGACCTGCTGAGCTACCTGCCGCCGAACAACGCGACCGACCCGCCGCGCTACGCCGAGCCCGCCCCCGCGGGGCCCATCGAGGAGAACCTCACCGAGGAGGACCTCGAGCTGGACACCCTGATCCCGGACTCGCCCAACCAGCCCTACGACATGCACGAGGTGATCACCCGCATCCTCGACGACGACGAGTTCCTGGAAATCCAGGGCGGTTACGCGCAGAACATCGTCGTCGGGTTCGGCCGCATCGACGGCCGGCCGGTCGGGATCGTGGCCAACCAGCCGACCCAGTTCGCCGGCTGCCTGGACATCAACGCCTCGGAGAAGGCGGCCCGCTTCGTGCGGACCTGCGACTGCTTCAACATCCCGATCGTCATGCTGGTCGACGTGCCGGGCTTCCTGCCCGGCACCGGCCAGGAGTACAACGGCATCATCCGGCGCGGCGCCAAGCTGCTGTTCGCCTACGGCGAGGCGACGGTGCCGAAGATCACGGTGATCACCCGCAAGGCCTACGGCGGCGCGTACTGCGTCATGGGGTCGAAGGACATGGGCTGCGACGTCAACCTGGCCTGGCCCACGGCCCAGATCGCGGTGATGGGCGCCTCCGGCGCGGTCGGCTTCGTCTACCGCCAGCAGCTGAAGGAGGCGGGCGAGGCCGGCCAGGATGTCGACGCGCTGCGGCTGCAGCTGCAGCAGGAGTACGAGGACACGCTCGTCAACCCCTACGTCGCGGCCGAGCGCGGCTACGTCGACGCGGTGATCCCGCCGTCGTACACCCGCGGCTACATCGGCACCGCGCTGCGCCTGCTGGAACGCAAGATCAGCCACCTGCCGCCCAAGAAGCACGGGAACATTCCGCTGTGAGTCGAGCGAGCGGAACGAACGCAGTGAGTGACGGGAACGAGACGAACCATCAGGCTGTGAGCGAGCACGAGCCGCACATCCACGTACTCAAGGGGAATCCCACCGACGCGGAGCTGGCCGCGCTGGTGGCCGTGCTCGGCGGCGTAAGCGCCGCCTCCCCCGAGCCCACCCAGCCCGAGAGCACCCGCTGGGGGCTCGCGGTCGACCGGCTGCGCTACGCGATGTCGAACTACCAGCGGCTGACCATGCAGCAAATGACGCACATGAGGCATTGACCCGGCTGGTGCTGGGGTCGGCCTCGCCCGGCCGGCTCAAGGTGCTGCGCCAGGCCGGCCTCGAACCGGCCGTCGTGGTCTCCGGCGTCGACGAGGATCTGATCGCCGCGGGACTGGGGTCCGACGCCTCGCCGGACGAGGTGGTCTGCGGGCTGGCCGCGGCCAAGGCCGACGACGTCGCCGGCCGGCTCGACGGCGCCACCGCGGCGGATTGCGTTGTGCTGGGCTGTGATTCGATGCTGGCCATCGACGGCCGGCTGTGCGGCAAGCCCGGGTCGGCCGATGCCGCCGTGGACCAGTGGCGGCTGATGGGCGGGCGGTCGGGACGGCTGCACACCGGGCACTGCCTGCTGCGGCTGCGCGACGGCGCCGTCGTCCACCGCGAGGTCCAATCCGCATGCACCACAGTGCATTTCGCCGCGCCGGCCGAGGCGGATCTGCGGGCCTACGTCGCCCACGGCGAACCGCTGGGGGTGGCGGGCGGCTTCACCCTGGACGGGCTGGGCGGCTGGTTCGTCGACGGGATCGAGGGCGACCCGTCGAACGTGATCGGCGTGAGCCTGCCGCTGCTGCGCGCGCTGCTGGGCCGGGCGGGGCTCTCGGTGGCCGCACTGTGGACCCAGGCTTAATCGTCTGCGACGCGCGGCGGCGTTTCGTCGCAAACGTTTAAGTGTCGCGTCACGGGCGGGGGTTTTAAGCCCAGCGGTAGGCTCGAAGTCGTGTCATTACCCCCCGACCCACACCCGTCCCTGACCGAATACGCCCACCCCGAACGACTGGTCACCGCCGACTGGCTGTCCGCCAACATGGGCGCCACGGGCCTGGCGATCGTCGAATCCGACGAGGACGTGTTGCTCTACGACGTCGGCCACATTCCCGGCGCGGTCAAGATCGACTGGCACACCGACCTCAACGACCCGCGGGTCCGCGACTACATCAACGGCGAGCAGTTCGCCGAGTTGATGGACCGCAAGGGCATCGCCCGCGACGACACCGTGGTGATCTACGGCGACAAGAGCAACTGGTGGGCGGCGTACGCGCTGTGGGTCTTCACGCTGTTCGGCCATCCCGACGTGCGCCTGCTCAACGGCGGGCGCGACCTGTGGCTGGCCGAGCGCCGCGACACCACCCTGGACGTCCCGACCGAGACGTCGAGCGGCTACCCGGTCGTGCAGCGCAACGACGCGCCCATCCGCGCGTACAAGGACGACGTGCTGGCCATCCTCGGCGCCGAGCCGCTCATCGACGTGCGCTCGCCCGACGAATACACCGGCAAGCGCACCCACATGCCCGACTACCCAGAGGAGGGCGCGCTGCGGGCCGGGCACATCCCCACCGCCGTGTCCATCCCGTGGGGCAAGGCGGTCGACGAGAGCGGCCGCTTCCGTCCCCGCGCGGAGCTCGAGGAGCTCTACGGCTTCCTGCGGCCGGACGACAAGACCGTCGTCTACTGCCGCATCGGCGAGCGGTCCAGCCACACCTGGTTCGTGCTCACACACCTGCTGGGCAAGCCCGGGGTCCGCAACTACGACGGATCGTGGACCGAGTGGGGCAACACCGTGCGGGTGCCGATCGTCGCGGGCGAGCAGCCGGGAGCCGTTCCGGTCTGATGAGCATGCCCGCCCCGCTGGCCGAGGTGGTGTCCGACTTCGCCGAAGTCCAGGGCCAGGACAAACTGACGCTGCTGCTGGAGTTCGCCAACGACCTGCCCGCGCTGCCGCCCGACCTCGAAGAGGCGGCGATGGAGCCGGTGCCCGAGTGCCAGTCGCCGCTGTTCCTGCACGTCGACGCCAGCGATCCCAACCGGGTGCGGCTGCACTTCAGTGCCCCCGCCGAGGCGCCCACCACCAGGGGGTTCGCGTCGATCCTGGCCGCCGGGCTCGACGAGCAACCCGCCGCCGACATCCTCGCGGTGCCCGAGGACTTCTACACCGAGCTGGGCCTGGCCGCTCTGATCAGCCCGCTGCGGCTGCGCGGCATGTCGGCGATGCTGGCCCGCATCAAGCGGCGATTGCGCGAGACGGCCTGATCAGGAACGGATTTGGAGACCGGGTATCAGCCCGCGCGGCGCGGCGCATAAACTTCCCCGGACAAGACTTGTAAGAAATTCTCTTAGAGACTCACGAGACGTAGAGACGTCCAGCCGAACAGGAGGCGAAGTGGCTAGTCACGCCAGCTCGAGGATCGCCAAGGTGCTCGTCGCCAATCGCGGTGAGATCGCCGTCCGGGTGATCCGTGCGGCCCGCGACGCGGGCCTGCCCAGCGTGGCGGTGTACGCCGAGCCCGACGCCGACGCGCCGCACGTACGGCTGGCCGACGAGGCGTTCGCGCTCGGCGGTCAGACGTCCGCGGAGTCCTACCTCGACTTCGGCAAGCTCCTCGACGCGGCGGCGAAGTCCGGCGCCAACGCCGTCCACCCCGGCTACGGATTCTTGAGCGAGAACGCCGACTTCGCGCAGGCGGTCATCGACGCCGGCCTGATCTGGATCGGCCCGAGCCCGCAGTCGATCCGCGACCTCGGCGACAAGGTCACCGCCCGCCACATCGCCGCCCGCGCGCAGGCGCCGCTGGTGCCCGGCACCCCCGACCCGGTCAAGGACGCCGACGAGGTGGTGGCCTTCGCCAAGGAGTACGGCGTGCCGATCGCGATCAAGGCCGCCTTCGGCGGCGGCGGCCGCGGCATGAAGGTCGCCCGCACCCTCGAGGAGATCCCCGAGCTGTTCGAGTCGGCCACCCGCGAGGCCGTCGCGGCGTTCGGCCGCGGCGAATGCTTCGTCGAGCGCTACCTGGACAAGCCCCGCCACGTCGAGGCCCAGGTGATCGCCGACCAGCACGGCAACGTCGTCGTCGCCGGCACCCGCGACTGCTCGCTGCAGCGCCGCTTCCAGAAGCTGGTCGAGGAGGCGCCGGCGCCGTTTTTGACCGACGCGCAGCGCAAGGAGATCCACGAGTCGGCCAAGCGGATCTGCAAGGAGGCGCACTACTACGGCGCCGGAACCGTCGAGTACCTGGTCGGCCAGGACGGCCTGATCTCCTTCCTCGAGGTCAACACCCGCCTGCAGGTCGAGCACCCGGTCACCGAGGAGACCGCGGGCATCGACCTGGTGTTGCAGCAGTTCAAGATCGCCAACGGCGAGAAGCTGGACATCACCGAGGACCCCACCCCGCGCGGGCACGCCATCGAGTTCCGGATCAACGGCGAGGACGCCGGCCGCGGCTTCCTGCCCGCCCCGGGCCCGGTGACCAAGTTCCACCCGCCCGCCGGCCCCGGTGTGCGGATGGACTCGGGCGTGGAGACCGGCTCGGTGATCGGCGGCCAGTTCGACTCGATGCTGGCCAAGCTGATCGTGTACGGCGCCGACCGGCACGAGGCGCTGGCCCGCGCGCGCCGCGCCCTGGCCGAGTTCGAGGTCGAGGGCCTGGC
The DNA here is from genome assembly GCF_059812845.1 of Mycobacterium sp. NGS34. Lineage (NCBI taxonomy): Bacteria > Bacillati > Actinomycetota > Actinomycetes > Mycobacteriales > Mycobacteriaceae > Mycobacterium > Mycobacterium sp. NGS34. The sequence continues at coordinate 526,534 of NZ_JCALDM010000002.1, read as the reverse complement.
CACCGTCATCCCGTTCCACCGCGCCGTGGTGAGTGACCCGGCGTTCATCGGCGACGACAAGGGCTTCTCGGTGCACACCCGCTGGATCGAGACCGAGTGGGACAACACCATCGAGCCGTTCACCGGTGGCGAACCGATCGACGAAGAGGACGCCCGGCCCCGCCAGACGGTGGTCGTCGAGGTCGGCGGGCGCCGTCTCGAGGTGTCGCTGCCCGGCGACCTGGCGCTGGCTGATGGTTCAGCCGGCTACGCCGGCCAAGCCGGGGTGATCCGCAAGAAGCCCAAGCCGCGCAAGCGCGGATCGCACGCGGGCGTTTCCGCCTCCGGCGACGCGGTGACGGCGCCCATGCAGGGCACCGTGGTCAAGGTCGCGGTCGAGGAGGGCCAGGAGGTCGCCGCCGGTGACCTGGTCGTGGTGCTCGAGGCGATGAAGATGGAAAACCCGGTCACCGCGCACAAGGACGGCACCATCACCGGGCTTGCCGTCGAGGCCGGCGCGGCCATCACCCAGGGCACGGTCCTCGCCGAGATCAAATAAATCCGGGATCAATTAAATCCCAGATCAACTAAATGTTGTCCGACCCTGCCCGCCGCGGGTAGGGTCGGGTCAGGTTGAGTTCACAGCCACCCGGATCACGCCAGGCACGCGGGGTGCGAACTCCCGGTCGTGAACTATCACCGACCACCTGCCGTCATCCACAGCAAGACCCTCCTAATGACGGAGACAAGCATGTCTGTGGCCCAATCGTGGCAACAAAGCCGCACCGCTCAATTCACCTCGCGCTGTAGCGCGCTGGGGGCGCTGCTCACGGTCGACGGTGAGCTCGACGCCGCCAACGCCGACCAGCTCGCCGTCTACGCGCAACGCAGCGTCCGGCGCGCCCGCCGGATCATCGTCGATCTGCGCGGCCTGGAATTCATTGGCACCGCGGGCTTTTCGGCGCTACACCGAATCAACGTCGCGTGCTCGGGCGCCCAGGTGCACTGGGCCATGGTGCCGAGCCCGGCCGTTTCGCGGTTGCTGCGAATCTGTGATCCCGACGGCACCCTGCCGGTGACGACGCCGCAGGCCGAGCCGCTGCTGAGGTCCGCGCGGGCCGACCGCGACGGGTCCCGGCCGCTACTTCAGCTGGTCCCGCAGCCGCGTTAGCGACTTGGCCAACAGCCGCGACACGTGCATCTGTGAGATGCCGACCCGCTCGGCGATCTGCGTCTGCGTCATCGACTCAAAGAACCTGAGCACCAACACCATTCGTTCCCGCTCGGGCAACGCCTCGAGCAGGGGGCGCAGCGCCTCGCGGTCCTCGATGCGGTCGAGGCCGGCGTCCACGTCGCCCAGGGTGTCGGCGATGGCGCGGGCGTCGTCGTCGTCGCTACCGCCGCCGGTGTCGATGGACAGCGTGTTGTAGGAGCTGCCCGCCACCAGGCCCTCGACCACCTCGTCGCGCTCCATGCCGAGTTCGGCGGCGAGTTCGGTGGCGGTCGGCGCCCGGCCGAGCCGCTGGGACAGGTCGGCGGTGGCGGTGCCCAGCCGCAGGTGCAGTTCCTTCAGGCGCCGCGGAACCTTGACCGACCAGCTGTTGTCGCGGAAGTGCCGGCGGACCTCGCCCATGATCGTGGGCACCGCGAAAGAGACGAAGTCCGAGCCGGTCTCGACGTCGAAGCGGACGACCGCGTTGACCAGGCCCACGCGCGCCACCTGAACCAGGTCGTCGCGCGGTTCGCCGCGGCCCTCGAACCGGCGGGCGATGTGGTCGGCCAGCGGCAGGCAGCGCTCCACGATCTTGTCCCGCTGGCGCTGGAATTCCATCGAGTCGGCGGCAACGCCGGCCAACTCCCGGAACATGTCCGGGACGTCCGCATACTCGTTCGGTCGCGAAACCGAACCGCCGGCAGCTCGCGCTGTCACCTGCTAGAGGCCGCCCGTCGCGCGGTCAGCGTGATCCCGAAGACACTGCCGGTTTCATCGGGCTCGCGACCGTCGTGGAAGGTCTGGACATCGTCGGCCAGGGAGGTCAGCACATGCCAGCTGAAGCTGCCGGGCGCCACCACGTCGTGGGTGTCGCACGCGGCGGAGGCCTCCACCACCAGCTCGTCGTCGTGCGGGTCGACGACGACCACCAGCGTCGCGTCCGGCGTGGCCGAGCGAATCAGGCGGGTGCACACCTCGTCGACCGCGAGCCGCAGGTCGGCGACCGCATCGAAATCCAAGTCCTCGAAGGTGCCGATCGCACCGACCAGCGTGCGCAGCATCGCCAGGTTCTCGAGGCGTGCCGCAACGTGCAATTCGACGGCCCGCTGGCCGCGTTGACGCTTGTTCGCGCGAAATCCCGCATCGGTCATCTGGTCTCCCGGCAATGTCTGCTTGACACTACTATTGCCGCGCAGCCCGCCGTCGACCGTGGGCTCCAACCGATTAGTCACAATCGCCGCCGCTGGTCATGTCGATGGTTATGGCAGTGGGCATCGATGTCGGTGTCGCTGACGCAACCCTTCCGGCACTCATCATGGTTTAAAGCTGATACCCATTTGCGGCGGCGGATAACCCCGTCAGCAGACCCTTAACACCGTCTACCCCGCGACCTACACTTATTGGCATGAAGCAGTCTCTGCTTCGGGCGTTTGTTCTTCTGACGTCGTGGGCCGTCGGCCTGCTGGCGGCGGCCTGGGTCGTGCCGGGCGTTTCAGTATCGGCGTCGGGGTTCATGGTCGCCGTGGTGTTGTTCGCCGCGGCGCAGGCGGCCCTCTCATTGCTGATCGTGAAGTTGCCGCGGGCCTATGCGTCGCTGCTCCTCGGGGGCAGCGGACTGGTGCTGACCCTGGTCGCGTTGAGCCTCGCCGCAGCGTTCACCCACGGACTCATCATTCGCGGCGCCGCCTCCTGGCTCGCCGCCACGATCGTGGTATGGCTGGTGACCACGATCGGGGCGATTTCGCTGCCCGAGGCGCGCGTGCGCGAGCCGGCGGGCTCGGCAACCTAAGGCGACCGAAGGAGGGGTGATGGGCGACCGGCATCGCGATCCGACGGACCACTTCCGGACGACGCAACCGCACGCCGGGTTCACGATGAAGGACAACCTCTACTGGCCCGGGTTCATCCTGCTCCTCGTGGCCATCGGAGGAATGATCAGCACCACGGCCGCCGCGGCCTACGGCCACTACGAGTGGATCGCCACGACGGTGCTCGTCGCCGTGCTCGGGACGATCGCCGGGGCGCTGTGGTTCGTCATAGAGCATCGCCGCGTGACCCGCATCGACGAGCAGTGGCACCCCACCCCACGCACCGAGAGACCCGGGACTCCCGCGTCGAGTCGATAGGTCAGAGGGCCAGCACCGGCCCGGCGATCGGCGAGACGGCCAGGCCCAGCGTCACCACCATCAGCGTGAGCAGGAACCAGCCCGCGCCGTGCCAGCCCCACCACGTGCCGTGGGCCTTCCATACCCGGTAGGTGCGTAAAAACGCCCAAAGCCCCCCGGCCAGCAGGATCAGCGGGCCGCCCAGCGCCAGCATGGTGCGCTGCGGGGTGCCGCACGCCACCGTGTCGACGCCCGTCCCGGGGCAGGTGCTGACCCACAGCGCGGCGAGGACCACGAAGCCGATGCCCGCGGCAGCGGCCAGGGCGGCGAACCGGACGGCGGCGTGCACCTCGCGGTCCTCCTGCCCCAAGCGGTCACCGGGCGACCGCTGATCTGCTGTATGCATGGTTGTCCCTCGTGTCGTGAGTTTGATCGCTATTAGTCCATCGTTCGCTGCGTCGCATTGGTTACGCGCCGACGATGATGAGAGCCCGTCACGACAAATACCCTGTGCGGCACCCCGGTAAACCGCCGTCGGCGCGGCTCACGGCCGTCAAAGCGTCGCGCGGGTCGCACACCGGCGTGGCGGTTTCCGCCCGGTGTCCGACGCGCCGAGGCGCGATCACCCGGCGTTGCCACGGCATCGCCAACGCCGACAGTGGGAGGCCGAACTGCCAATGGCGTCAATTGTTCCGGTGCGTTACCGCTGGCCCGGGGCGTGCGGTTGGTTGAGCCAATGTGGCGGGGGTCTCATACCGTATGAGTACTATCTGACACATGCCGACAGCCAGAAGGCGGTTATCCCCCGAGGATAGACGCGCCGAGCTGCTCGCTTTGGGGGCAGAAGTCTTTGGGAAGCGACCCTATGACGAGGTCCGCATCGACGAGATAGCCGAGCGCGCGGGCGTGTCCCGCGCATTGATGTACCACTACTTCCCGGACAAGCGGGCGTTCTTCGCCGCCGTCGTCAAGGACGAGGCCGACCGGCTCTACGAGGCGACCAACAACCCGCCGCCCCCCGGCCTGACGATGTTCGAGGAGATCCGGATGGGTGTGTTGGCCTACATGGCCTATCACCAGTCCAACCCGGAGGCCGCCTGGGCCGCGTACGTCGGCCTGGGCCGGTCCGACCCGGTCCTGCTCGGCATCGACGACGAGGCCAAGAACCGCCAGATGGAACACATCATGTCCCGCATCGGCGAGGTCGTCAGCGGGATGCCGGATACCAGCGCGCTGGCAGCGGACGTCGAGCGGGACCTGCGGGTGATCATCCAGGGCTGGCTCGCGTTCACCTTCGAGATCTGCCGCCAGCGCATCATGGACCCCACAACCGACGCCGACCGGCTCGCCGACGCCTGCGCGCACACCCTGCTCGACTCCATCGGCCGGGTCCCGGAGATCCCGGACGAGCTGGCACACGCCATGGCCACCGCGAGGCTGTGACAAGCCGCTCACCCAAGCCGATGTCGGTGCCGGTTGGCACCATGGTTGGGTGAGCACCCGCGCCGACTCCAGGGCACCCGACCCGTTGGGCCGGTTCAGCGCGGTCACCCGCGAGTGGTTCGCCGGCACCTTCGCCGCCCCGACCACCGCGCAGGCGCAGGCCTGGGACGCCATCGCCGACGGCGACGACACCCTGGTCATCGCGCCGACCGGGTCGGGTAAGACGCTCGCGGCGTTCCTGTGGGCCCTGGATTCCCTGGCCAACTCCGCCGGGTCGGCCGACCGGCCGGCCGGCACCCGCGTGCTCTACGTGTCCCCGCTCAAGGCGCTGGCCGTCGACGTCGAACGCAACCTGCGCACCCCGCTGGCGGGGCTCACCCGCATCGCCGAGCGGCGCGGCCTGCCCCCGCCCGCCATCAGCGTCGGGGTCCGCTCCGGCGACACCCCGCCCGCCACGCGCCGCGCGCTCATCACGCACCCGCCCGACGTGCTGATCACCACCCCGGAGTCGCTGTTCTTGATGCTGACCTCGGCGGCGCGCGAAACCCTCGCCGGCGTTCAGACGGTGATCGTCGACGAGATCCACGCCATCGCCGGCGGCAAGCGCGGCGCCCACCTGGCCCTGTCCCTGGAACGCCTGGACGACCTGCGCCACGCGTTTGCCCAGGGGCGGCCCGCCCAGCGCATCGGGCTGTCGGCGACCGTGCGCCCGCCCGAGGAGCTGGCGCGCTTCCTGTCCGGAGCGGGCCCGGCCGCGCGGACGAGGATCGTGGCGCCGCCGTCGGCCAAGACCATCGAGCTCACGGTGCAGGTGCCCGTGCCCGACATGGCCAACCTGGCCAACAACACGATCTGGCCCGACGTCGAGGCGCGCCTGGTGGACCTGATCGAGTCGCACGGCTCGACCATCGTGTTCGCGAACTCGCGGCGGCTGGCCGAGCGGCTGACCTCCCGGCTCAACGAGATCCACGCCGAACGCGCCGGCATCTCGCTCGACGCGGACCTCAACCCCAAGGTGGCGGGCGGCGCCCCGGCGCACCTGATGGGAAGCGGCCAGAGTTTCGGCGCGCCGCCGCTGCTGGCGCGCGCCCACCACGGTTCGGTCTCGAAGGAGCAGCGCGCCCTGGTCGAGGAGGACCTCAAACGCGGGCTGCTCAAGGCGGTGGTGGCAACCTCCAGCCTGGAGCTGGGCATCGACATGGGCGCCGTCGACCTGGTGATCCAGGTGGAGGCGCCGCCCTCGGTGGCCAGCGGCCTGCAGCGCATCGGGCGGGCCGGTCACCAGGTCGGCGAGGTCTCGCGGGGCGTGCTGTTCCCCAAGCACCGCACCGATTTGATCGGGTGCGCGGTGACCGTGCAGCGCATGCTCGGCGGACAGATCGAGACGATGCGGGTGCCCGCCAACCCGCTGGACATCCTGGCGCAGCAGACCGTGGCGGCCGCCGCGCTGGAGCCGCTGGACGCCGACCGGTGGTTCGACACCGTGCGGCGGGCCGCCCCGTTCGCGACCCTGCCGCGCAGCGTGTTCGAGGCCACCCTGGACCTGCTGGCCGGCAAGTACCCGTCCACCGAGTTCGCCGAGCTGCGCCCGCGCCTGGTCTACGACCGCGACACCGGCACGCTGACCGCGCGGCCCGGCGCCCAGCGGCTGGCCGTCACCTCCGGCGGCGCCATCCCCGACCGCGGGCTGTTCACCGTGTACCTGGCCTCCGAGGCCGAAAAGCCGTCGCGGGTCGGCGAACTGGACGAGGAAATGGTGTACGAGTCGCGTCCCGGCGACGTGATCTCGCTGGGGGCGACCAGCTGGCGGATCACCGAGATCACCCACGACCGGGTGCTGGTGATCCCCGCGCCGGGCCAGCCGGCCCGGTTGCCGTTCTGGCGCGGCGACGACGTGGGCCGCCCGGCCGAGCTGGGCGCCGCGCTCGGCGCGTTCACCGGGGAGCTGGCCGGCCTCGACCGCGGCGCATTCGACAAGCGGTGCGCCGCTTTGGGTTTCGACGCCTACGCGACCGACAACCTGTGGGGGCTGCTGGACGAGCAGCGCACCACCGCCGGGGTAGTGCCCACCGACGCCACGCTGCTGGTCGAGCGGTTCCGCGACGAGCTGGGCGACTGGCGGGTGATCCTGCACTCGCCGTACGGGCTGCGGGTGCACGGGCCGCTCGCGCTGGCCGTGGGCCGGCGGCTGCGCGAGCGCTACGGCCTGGACGAGAAGCCGACCGCCTCCGACGACGGCATCGTGGTGCGCCTGCCCGACACTGAGTTTTCCGCCGAAGACGGTACCCCGCCCGGGGCGGAACTGTTCGTCTTCGACGCCGACGAGATCGACCCGATCGTCACCGCCGAGGTGGGCGGCTCGGCGCTGTTCGCGTCGCGGTTCCGGGAGTGCGCGGCGCGCGCCCTGCTGCTGCCCCGCCGGCACCCCGGCAAGCGATCGCCGCTGTGGCACCAGCGCCAGCGCGCCGCCCAGCTGCTGGACGTGGCCCGCAAGTACCCCGACTTCCCGGTGGTGCTGGAGGCCATCCGCGAATGCCTGCAGGACGTCTACGACGTCCCGGCCCTGACCGCGCTGATGGCGGGCATCGCCCAGCGCAAGGTCCGGGTGCTCGAGACGGAGACGCAGCGGCCGTCGCCGTTCGCCGCCTCGCTGTTGTTCGGTTACGTCGGCGCGTTCATGTACGAGGGCGACACCCCGCTGGCCGAGCGCCGCGCCGCGGCGCTGTCGCTGGACAGCACTCTGCTGGCCGAGCTGCTGGGGCACGTGGAGCTGCGCGAACTGCTCGACGCCGACGTCGTCGCCGCGACCGGCCGGCAGCTGCAGCACCTGTCGGCCGACCGGGCCGCCCGCGACGCCGAAGGGGTCGCGGACCTGTTGCGGCTGCTGGGCCCCCTGACCGAGGAGGAGGTCGCGGCCCGGGCCGGCGGCGCCGACGTCGGGGGGTGGCTGGAGGGGCTGCGGGCCGCCCGGCGGGCGCTGACCGTGCCGTTCGCCGGCCGCGGCTGGTGGGTGGCCGTCGAGGACATCGGCCGGTTGCGTGACGGGGTCGGAGCGGCGGTCCCGCTGGGCGTCCCGGCCGCGTTCACCGAGGCGGTGGCCGACCCGCTGGGCGAGCTGCTGGGCCGCTACGCGCGCACCAACACCCCGTTCACCACGGCCGAGGCCGCCGCCAGGTTCGGCCTGGGGTTGCGCGTCACGGCCGACGTCCTGGGTCGGTTGGCCGCCGACGGGCGGCTGGTGCGGGGCGAGTTCGTCGCCGCCGACCTGGCCGCCGGCGCCGGCGGCGAGCAGTGGTGCGACGCCGACGTGCTGCGCATCCTGCGGCGCCGGTCGCTCGCGGCGCTGCGCGCGCAGGTCGAGCCGGTGAGCACCGCCGCCTACGGGCGGTTCCTGCCGGCCTGGCACCACGTGTCGTCGCCCCACTCGGGCATCGACGGCCTGGTCTCCGTGATCGATCAGCTGGCCGGCGTCCGGCTGCCGGCCTCGGCGCTCGAACCGCTCGTCCTGGCCCCGCGGGTGCGCGACTACTCCCCCGCGATGCTCGACGAACTGCTCGCCACCGGCGAGGTCACCTGGTCGGGCGGCGGGTCGATCTCGGCCGGCGACGGCTGGATCGCGCTGCACGCCAGCGATTCCGCCCCGCTGACCCTGCCCGGGCCCGCCGCGCTCGACCTCGCCGACGCCCACCGCGCGATCCTGGACATCCTGGCCGGGGGCGGCGCGTACTTCTTCCGCCAGCTGGCCCAGGGCCCCGTCGCCGAGCCGGAGCTGAAAACCGCTCTGTGGGAACTGATCTGGGCCGGCTGGATCACCGGCGACACGTTCGCCCCGGTGCGCGCGATGCTGACCGGCGCCGGAGCCCGCAAGCGCTCTGCTCCCGCGCACCGCACCCGGCGCGCGCCGCGGCTGAGCCGCTACAGCGTCGCGCAAGCCGCGCACCGCAGCGCCGACCCGGCCGTGGCCGGCAGATGGTCGGCCCTGCCGGCCCCCGAGCCGGATTCCACGCTGCGGGCCCACTACCAGGCCGAGCTGCTGCTGAACCGGCACGGCGTGCTGACCCGGGGCGCGGTGGCGGCCGAATCGGTGCCGGGCGGGTTCGCGACCCTCTACAAGGTGCTGAGCACGTTCGAGGAGGCCGGCCGGTGCCAGCGCGGCTATTTCGTCGAGTCGCTGGGCGGCGCGCAGTTCGCGGTGGCCTCCACCGTCGACCGGCTGCGCAGCTACTCCGACGACGTCGACCGGGAACGGCCGGAATACCGGGCGGTCGCGCTGGCCGCCGCCGATCCCGCCAACCCCTACGGCGCCGCCCTGCCGTGGCCCCCCTCCCGCGCGGACGGCGACGGCCCGGCGGCCCGGCCGGGCCGCAAGGGCGGTGCGCTGGTCGTGCTGGTGGACGGCGAGCTGGCCTGGTTCCTGGAGCGCGGCGGGCGGTCGCTGCTGACGTTCACCGACGACCCAGCGGCCCATCATGGCGCGGCCGCGGCGCTGGCCGAGCTGGTCGCCGCCCGGCGCGTCGCGTCGATCCTCGTCGAACGCATCGACGGCACGCCGGCGCTGCACCCCCACGCCGGGGGACCGGGCCCCGTCTCCGAGGCGCTGGCCGGGGCGGGGTTCGCCCGCACCCCCCGCGGAATGCGGCTGCGATAACCCATGCCCGAGGGCGACACCGTCTGGCACACCGCGGCCACGCTGCGCGAGCACCTGGCCGGGCAGACGCTGACGCGCTGCGACGTCCGCGTGCCCCGCTACGCCACCGTCGACCTGACCGGGCAAACCGTCGACGAGGTGCTCAGCCGCGGCAAGCACCTGTTCATCCGGATCGGGCGGGCCAGCATTCACTCGCATTTGAAGATGGACGGCAGCTGGCGGGTCGGCAACCGGCCGGTGCGGGTGGATCACCGCGCCCGGATCATCCTGGAAGCCAACAAGATTCGCGCGGTGGGCATCGACCTGGGCGTGCTGGAGATCCTGGACCGGGACGCCGACGGCGACGTGGTCGCGCACCTGGGGCCCGACCTGCTGGGCCCGGACTGGGACCCCGCCCGCGCCGCCGCCAACCTGGCGGCGCGCCCGGACCGGCCGATCGGCGAGGCGCTGCTGGACCAGCGGGTGCTGGCCGGCATCGGCAACGTGTATTGCAACGAGCTGTGTTTCGTCACCGGCCACCTGCCGACCGCGCCGGTCCGCACGATCACCGACCCGCGCCGGCTCGTCTCCCGCGCCCGGGACATGCTGTGGGCCAACCGCTTCCGCTGGAACCGCTGCACCACCGGAGACACCCGCGCGGGCCGGCAGCTGTGGGTGTACGGGCGGGCCGGGCAGCCCTGCCGTCGCTGCGGCACCCCCATCCGTTACGACGATGGCGGCGATCGCGTCAGGTATTGGTGCCCGTCCTGCCAGGTCGGCATGCAATGATCTCAGTGCAAAAGCGGCCCGGATGGCCCTCAATCACTACCCGGCGGGAGGTCCCAGCGATGACGACCACCCGAACGCGCCTATCGGCCGGTCTCGCCCTGACCCTGTTGAGCCTCGCGGTGGCGGCCTCCCCGACCGCGAACGCCGACGCCGTCGACAACCTGTTCGTGACGGCGGTGAAGAACAAGGGCATCGAATTCGCCTCGCCGCAGGCCGCTATCGTCGCCGGTCACGAGGTCTGCGACGAACTCGACATCGGCAAGCAGAAGTCCGACATCGCCTCCGAGGTGATGACGAACAGCAACCTGGACGGCTATCGCGCCGGGTTCTTTATCGGCGCGAGCATCGCCGCGTACTGCCCCAGGTACCGCGGCTCATGAGATGGCGTCGACGGCGGCCGACAACCGCGTCTTGAACTCCTGCGGAATGGGGACGTATCCGTTGTCGGCGAGGCCGTCCTGGCCGGCGCCGATGGTGCTGCGCAGGAAGGCCTTTACCGCCGTACCGACCTGCGGATCGGGGTATTTGGAGCACACGATCTCGTAGGTCGCCAGCACGATCGGGTACGCGTCGGGCTGATTGGGCCGGTAGAACGAGATGGTGTCGAGGGCGAGGTCGTTGCCCTTGCCGATGAACCAGGCGGAGGCGATCGTCTTGCCCACGGACTCCGCGCTGATCGTCACCGGGTCCGGGCCGGCCGACGTCAGGACCTTGGCCGTGTTCAGTTGCTGCGCCTGGGCGAACGACCATTCGACGTAGCTGATCGCCCCCTCGGTGCTCTTCACGGCGGCGGCCGCGCCGTCGTTGCCCTTGGCGCCCTCCCCGACGCCGCCGTTGAACGTCTTGCCGGCGCCCTTGCCCCACGCACCGTTGGAGGCGCTGTCGAGGTACCGCTGGAAGTTGTCGGTGGTGCCGGACTGGTCGTTGCGGAACACGACGTGAATCGGCTCGGCCGGCAGGGTGACGCCGGGGTTGAGCGCCGCGACGGCGGGATCGTTCCAGCCGGTGATGCCGCCGCTGAAGATCCGGGCCGCGGTCGAGCCGTCGAGGTTCAGCGAGGTCACGCCGTTGACGTTGTAGCCGATGACGATCGGGCCGAACACCACCGGCAGGTTCCACGCGGGCGAGCCGCAGCGCTGCTGTGCCTTGGCGTACTCGTCCTTGCTCAGCGGTGAGTCCGATCCGGCGAAATCGGTTTGATTGCCCACGAATTCGCCGATCCCGGCGCCGGAGCCGTTGGGGGTGTAATTCAGGGACTGGCCCCCGCAGGCCTGTTCGAAGGCCTTGACGAAACGGGTCATCGCGTTCGCCTGGGCGGTGGAGCCGCTGGCCCGCAGCGTCGGCGTGCCGCCGCACGCCACCTTTGCCGGCGACGGGCCCGTCGTGCCGCTCGCGCCACCGGGACGGTTGTCACTGCCGCACGCCGACAGCAGCGCCGCGCCCGTGGCCAGAACGGCAAGCGTCACACCAAATCGATTGAGCTTCAATGGGATGCCCTCGTCAAGGCCATGAGGCATAGTAACCGTTTCCGCTAGTTCCGGCCGTGCGCGAGGAAAAACTGGGCGATGACCTCCGAGGCGTCCAGCGCGCGCGAGGTGCGCCCGATGATCGCCTGGGGCAGGTATTGCTTGCCCCCGGGCCAGGTGTGGCCGCCGTTATCGATCCGGTAGAAGATCACCTCGGTGGACGCCGCGCACGCCGCGGACTCGAAGCGGTGCACCACGGTGCCGTCGCCGACGCCGGGCAGCACCTGCGTCGCCGGATCTCCTTGGCACCCATCGGCCGAGCGCCAGGTGTCCACCATGCTGGTCGCCGAGACGGAATGGCTGACCCCGCCCCGGCCGCGCACGTCCCCGCCGTTGAACGGCACCAGCGGGTCGGCGGTCCCGTGGGCCGCCAGCACGGACACCGGCCGCGACGGGTGGCAGGCCACGCCCGCGCCCAGCGTGCCGGCCACCGGCGCGATCGCGGCGAAGACGTCGGCGCGGTCGCAACCGAGCCGGTTGGACATGAAGCCCCCGTTGGACATGCCGGTGGCGAAGACGCGCCCGGGGGCGATGTTGTAGTCGGTTTGCAGCTTGCCCGCCAGCGCGACCAGAAAGCCGACGTCGTCGACGTGGTGGCGGTCCGCCGGGGACGCGCCCCGCCCGTCGGCCCAGCTTTTGTCGTACCCGTCGGGATAGGCCACCAGCAGGTTGTTGGCGTCGGCGACGGCGTCGAAGTCGGTCAGGCCCTGCTGGCCGGTTCCGGTGCCGCCGCCGCCGTGCAGGCTCAGCACCAGCGCCACGGGGTCGCGGGGCGGCACGTGCAACGTGTACGTGCGGTCCATGCCGCCGGAACGCAAGGTGCCGGACAGATCCCGGGCGCTGGCCGCCGAGACGTGGCGCACGTCACAGCCCGCCAGGCAGATCGCGCATGCCGCCAGCAGGGCGAGCGACAACAATGCAATGTTGCGTTGTTCGCAATATCCGCGATGATTAGATGACGGCGAGCTGTAACCTGCTTGCAACGTTGGCGGCCGAACCTTCAGTCGTCAAACAACGGAACTTCAGAACCTTGGGGGTATTAGAAATGACGAGTACCGGTACCCGCAAGCCTCGTCGGCTGCTCCCGCTGTTGGCCGCCGGCTTCATCCCGGCGGTCGCGCTGCTCGGCCCGGTGACGTCGGCCCCGCGGGCTTACGCCGACGGCACCGACGACGCCTTCATCACCGCGCTGCACAACCACGGCATCGAGCACGAGTCGCCCAAATCCGCCATCGCGGCCGGCCATTTGGTGTGCCACCAACTCGATATGGGCAAGACGCAGGAGCAGATCGCGACCGACGTGATGAACAGCAGCGGCATCGACGGCGACGACGCCGGATACTTTGTCGCCCTGGCCGAACGCGCGTACTGCCCGCAATATGCGGACGTGCCGTCGTAACGGCAGAACACCGGGGTAAATCGCGGAATCCGGAAGGGCGAATGCCTTTCGTGTCGCCCTGATTTGAATTGGTTGACCGCCGCATTGTGCAAAGCTGTAAGGTGCGAAATTCCCGGCTCCGGCAAAGGCGCTGACGAGGGAGGAGGCGAGATGACGGTCACCCGGATCGCCCAGCTGATCGTGCTGGCCGCGCTCGCCCCCGTGGCGGCGACGGCCGCGATCGCCCGCGCCGACGCCAGCGACGACGCCTTCCTCGCGGCGCTGAGCGCGAAGGGCATCCACTTCGGTTCGCCGGAGAAGGCGTTGATCGCGGGCCACGAGGTCTGCGACGAGCTGGACACCGGCCGGACGGTGAACCAGGTCGCGTCCACCGTCATGAGCAACAGCAGCCTGGACGGTTACCACGCCGGCTACTTCGTCGGGGCGAGCATCCGGGCGTACTGCCCCAAGTACGCGTCCTGACCTCACGGCGAACGTGCTTTTTTCTTAACCTGACGGCAACGCGCACGGTCGCTCTCACGAGATCTGCCGGTCATACACTCCCGCTATCACCTACCAGCTCGGGAGAACTGATTACGTGGTATCGAGAATTTTGACCGGCGCCGCCCTCGCAGTCGGGATGGCGATTTCGATCGCGGCACCGGCGAGCGCTGACCCCAGCGTGTTCAACGATCTGTCCTGCAGCTGTCCGCAGACGGTCTCCAACGGCGGATCCTCCGTCGCCGACCAGATCAACCGCGGCATCCAGTCCGGCCTCGCCGGCGGGAACGTCGCGCGCGCCCAGCAGTAGCGCCCTTCAGCCCGCGGCGCCGCGCCCGACGGCCTGCACCGCCGCGTGCTCGTGCAGCGCCTTCTCGGCTTCCGGGCGAACGGGTTTGAGGTCGAACACGACGTCCTTGACGGTGCCGGTGAACGCGTACGGCGCGCGGTCCTCGTAGTCGCGGTCCACGACCAGGCCGTTGTCGCGCCCGATGTCCATCCCCGCGTACGACGTGAAGGCCAGCGGCACCGTGTTGGCCATCGCGCCCTCGCCGATCAGCCGGTCGCCGGCCCACAGCGTCACCCGCCCGCCCGAGCCCGGTACGGGCTGATCGGATTCGAAGAGCATGCGCACCGTCACGTCCCCGGTGGGAATCGGCTCGGTGGAAACCTGCTTGTAGGTGTCCACGCCGAGGAACGAATACGTGTGGCGCAGCCGCCCGCCCTCGTCGACCCAGAGGGCGAACCCGCCGATGAAGTCGGCGTCGGCGACGATCACGCCCTGCGCGCCGCCCTCGGGAACGACCAGCCGCGCCTCGATGGCATACGAGCGACCGAAGATCCGGGGCACCATGCCGCGCTGGATGTTCTGCACGTCCCCCTTGAAGGTGAACCGCGTGGTGGTCGGCAGCGGCGGCAGGCTGCCGAACATCACCGCGAGCCCACCGAGCAGGGGCAGCACCCGGTTTCGTTCGGCCTCCTGCCACCACAGCCGCGTGAGCTCGGCGACCTTGTCGGGATGCTCGGCGGCGACGTTGCGCGCCTGGGAGAAGTCGTCGGGCAGGTAGTACAGCTCCCAGACGTCGGCGTCCGGGTCGTAGGCGCCGGGCGCGAACCGCGCCAGCGTCTGCGGGGATAGGTCCCACGGCGCCTTGTCCAGCCGGGTGCACGCCCACCAGCCGTCTTGGTAAATGGCCCGGCTGCCGAACATTTCGAAGTACTGCACCGTATGGCGCTCTTCGGCCGCCGCGTCGTCGAAGGTGTGCGCGAAGCTGGTGCCGTCCATGGCTTCCTGGTCGAAGCCGTCGACGCTGACCGGCTGCGGCAAACCGATGGCCTCCAGGACCGTCGGCGCGATGTCGATGCAGTGGGTGAACTGGCCGCGAATCGCGGCGTCGGGCTTGATCCGGCTCGGCCAGGCGACCACCATCGGGTCGCGCGTGCCGCCCAGGTGGCTGGCCATCTGCTTGCCCCACTGGAACGGGGTGTTGTTGGCGTGCGCCCAGGCGCTCGCGAAATGCGGTGCGGTGAACTCGTTTCCGAGCGCCTCGATGCCGCCGTACTGCTCGATGAGCTCCAGTTGACGGTCGGCGTCGAGCAGCACCCCGTTCAGGAACGTCATCTCGTTGAACGAGCCGGTGACGGTGCCCTCCATGCTGGCGCCGTTGTCGCCCCAGATGTAGAAGACCAGCGTGTTGTCGGATTCGCCGAGATCCTCGATCGCGTCGAGCAGCCGGCCCACGTTCCAGTCGGCGTTCTCGGAGAACCCGGCGAACACCTCCATTTGGCGGGCAAAGAGCTTCTTCTGGTTGTCCGACAGGCCGTCCCACGCCGGGAACAGGTCGGGCCGCTCGGTGAGCTCGGCGTCGGGCGGAATGACGCCGATCTGCTTCTGGCGTTCGAATGTCTTGCGCCGGTACACATCCCAGCCCTCGTCGAATTGGCCGCGGTATTTGTCGGCCCATTCGGCGAACACGTGGTGCGGCGCGTGGGTGGCACCCGTCGAGTAGTACATCAGCCACGGCTTCTCGGCGTCCTGCGCCCGCACGCCGTGCAGCCACTCGACGGCCTTGTCGGTGAGGTCGTCGGGGAAGTAGTAGGGCCGGCCGTCCTTACCCTCGGGCACGCCGATGACGGAGTTGTCCTGGGTGATGATCGGGTCGTACTGGCCGGCGGCGCCGGACAGAAAGCCCCAGAAATGGTCGAAGCCCCAGCCCACCGGCCAGTTGTCGAACGGGCCCGCCGCGCCCTGGACGTTGTCCGGGGTCAGGTGCCATTTGCCGAAACCGCCCGTCACGTAACCGTTGTCGCGCAGGATGCGCGGCAGCGCGGCGCAACTGCGCGGCTTGACCGAGGAATAGCCGGGGAAAGGACCCGGGAACTCGGTGACCGACCCGAACCCCACCCGGTGGTGGTTGCGCCCGGTGAGCAGCGCCGCGCGGGTCGGCGAGCAGACCGCGGTGACGTGAAAGCGGTTGTAGGTCAACCCATTCTGCGCCACCCGAGTCAGCGTGGGGGTCCGGATGGCGCCGCCGAAGGTGTCCGGGCCGCCGAACCCCGCGTCGTCGATGAGCACGATCAACACGTTCGGTGCGCCGTCGGGCGCCTTGGCCCCGGGCACGATCGTCCAGTCGCCGACCGAGTCCGCCATGGTGCGGCCGATGGTGCCGCCGAAGGTGCGCTGCGGCAGCGGCAGCCGGGTGCGGTCGGGGTTGAACTTCCCCATCGCCTCATCCAGCGCCGCGCCCAGGCTGCGCAGCGTCGAACGGCTCAGCTCGGCAACGGATTTCATCGGAGAGCCGGCACACGCCTGCTCCACGCCCAGCCGACCCTCCGCCGGCGTCACGGCGATTATCAGGCCGCTGCCCGCGGCCAGCGCCTGCCCGATCTTGTCGCCCAGCCCCGTCTTGATCCGGTGGTCGGCGAACGTGCCGGCCAGCGCGCCGGCCGCGGCACCGATGGCCGCGGTGGCCAGCAGCGCCGGCGAGAACAGGCCGACCGCCAGGCCCGCGCCGGCCCCCCACGCGGCGCCGCGGCGGCCCAGCCGGTTGCCCGTGTCGAGCAGCACGGCATTGCCGTCGGCGTCCTTTCCGACGAGCACCGCGCCGCGCAGCGCGACGTCCTTGGCCTTGGTTCGCTCGGTCAGCGTTTCGAAGTCGCGGCGAGCCGCGTCGAGGTCCTGATAACCGGCGACAATGACCAGCGCTTGATCTTCGCTCATGACCTCGGAGCGTAGTGGAAGCGCGCGGCGCGGCGGCGGATTCGGTGGGCGTCCCCGCGGGTGCGGTGCGGTTGCCCGTTGTGGTTCATCGGCTCGCTGTAGAACATCAGCTTGGCGAGCTCGACCAGGACGAGGTAGACGCCGACGAACCCGCCCAGCACGGCGAAGAACTGCCACGGCAGCGGCGTGAATCCCAGGGTGTGCGCCAGCGGCGAGATGGTCAGCGCGACGCCGATCGCGACGACGGTGAGGCTGGTGACGGTCAGCGGGACGCTGGCCCGGCTGCGGAAGAACGGCACCTTGCGGGTGCGGATGGCGAAGATGATCAGCGTCTGCGTCGCAAGCGATTCCACGAACCAGCCGGTGCGGAATTCGACCGGGCCGGCGTCCAGCACGCCCAGCATCAACCCGAACGTCAGGAAGTCGAACAGGGAGCTGATCGGCCCGAAGATCAGCATGAACCGGCGGATGAAGGCGACGTTCCAGTGCGACGGCGCGTGCAGCTGTTCCTCGTCGACCCGGTCGGTGGGGATCGCGAGCTGGGAGCTGTCGTAGAGCAGGTTGTTCAGCAGGATCTGGCTGGGCAGCATCGGCAGGAACGGCAACAGCGCCGACGCGGCGGCCGCGCTGAACATGTTGCCGAAGTTGCTCGAGGTGCCCATCAGCACGTACTTGATGGTGTTGGCGAAGATCCGCCGGCCCTCGGCGACGCCGGTGGCCAGCACGCCGAGGTCCTTTTCCAGCAGCACCACGTCGGCCGCGTCCTTGGCGACGTCGGTGGCGCTGTCGACGGAGATCCCGACGTCGGCGGCGTGCAGGGCGAGCGCGTCGTTGACGCCGTCACCGAGGAAGCCGACGGATCGCCCGTTTCGGCGCAGCGAGACGATCAGCCGCGCCTTCTGCTCGGGGGAGATGCGCGCGAAGATCGTGTTGTTCCGGGCGGCCTCGACGAAGGCGTCGTCGTCGAGACCCTCGAGGTCGCCGCCGGTGACCGTGCCCTTGGACGCCAAATCGAGCTCGGCGCAGACCTTTTCGGCGACCCGCGGATTGTCGCCGGTGGCGATCTTGAGTTCGATGCCCAGGGCCCGCAGCTGCGACAGGGATTGGCGCGCAGCGGGTTTGGGTTCGTCGGCGAAGACCAGGAAGCCCGCCAGGGTGAGGTCGCGTTCGTCGTCGGCGGTGACGGCACTCAGCTCGCCCGCGGGCCGGACGGCCACGGCCACCACCCGGCGACCGGCGGCGAACAGGCCCGCCAGGGTCTCCTCCGCCGCCGCCGGCGTCGCCCGGCAGCGGGCCAGCACCTGTTCGGGCGCGCCCTTGACCACCAGGACGCGTTTCCCGTCGTCGTCGACCAACACCGACGTCGCCCGGCGCTCGTGGTCGAACGGCAGGATCGCGACCCGGCGCACCGCGTCGCCGACCAACTCCTGCGCCCCCGCGGACTCCCACAGCGCGGCGTCGAGCGGATTGGCGCTGCCGCCACCGGAATCCGGGTCGACGTCGGTGGCCAGCAGCCCGAGCCGGCGCACCGGTTCGGCGTGCGCGCCGGCCGGGTCGATCGCGTCGACCAGGCGGAGTTGGCCCTCCGTCAGGGTGCCGGTCTTGTCGGTGATCAGGATGTCGATGTCGCCCAGGTCCTCGATGCACACCAGCCGTTTGACGAGCACCTTCGACTTGGCCAGTTGCCGCGACCCCGTCGCGAGGCTGGTGCTGACCACGGCGGGCAGCAGCTGGGGCGTGATGCCGACCGCGATCGCCAGCGAGAACAGCACCGAATCGATGATCGGCTTCTCCAGCAGCAGGTTGCTGGCCAGGATGATCACCATCAGCGCGATCGCGACCTGCAGCAGCAGGTAGGAGAACTTGCGCAGCCCCACCTGGAAGTCGGTTTCGGGCTGGCGCTGGTCCAAACCCGCTGCGATGCGCCCGAATTCGGCATTGCGGCCGGTGGCGTACACCACGCCGACGCCCTCTCCGGCGCTGACGATGGTGCCCATGAAGGCCAGGTCGGACGATTCCGCCAGCGCGGCGCCGGGGGGCGCCGGCTGCGGTGACTTCTCCGAGCCCGTCGACTCCCCGGTCAGGATGCCTTCGTTGCATTCCAGCCCGGTGACCTCGATCAGCCGCACATCGGCGGGCACGGCCTCGCCCAGCGACAGCCGGATCACGTCGCCGGGCACCAGGTCGGTGACGCTGACCGTGACGAATTTCGAGTCGCGACGCGCCAGGGCGTTGTGGTGCACCCGTCCGTGCAAGTCGGCGGCCGCTCGCTCGGCGCGATACTCGTTGACGAAGCCCAAACCGATACTGGCCGCCAGGATTATCCCGATGATGACCGCCTGCATGCTGTCGCCCAGGAAGTACGACACGATCGCGGTGCCGGCCAACAGGATCAGCACCGCGCTGCGCAGCTGGCGGCCCAGCACCGCGAGCGCGTTGACGTGATGGGTCCGCACGGCGTTGGGGCCGTGCCGCTCCAGCCGGGCGGCCGCCTCGGTGCTCGACAGCCCGGCAGCCGAGCTGTCCAGCCATTCCAGTACCGCCTCGACGGGGGCCTCGGCGACCCGTTTGGCGGTCAGCGGCGCCGCGTCCGGCACACCGGTGACGGTCATCGGGTGCCGTCCTCCGCGGGCAGCGCGCCGGTCTCCATGAAGATGACCCGGCGGCCGATTTCCACGGCATGATCACCGAAGCGCTCGTAGAAGCGGCCCAGCAGGGCCGCCTCCACGCCGACGGAGACGCTGTGCCTCCATTCGTGATCCATCAGCACGGAGAACAGCCGGCTGTACAGGTCGTCCATCGCCCGGTCTTCCTCGCGAAGCCGGGCGGCCCGCTGCGGGTCGCGGGAGATGAGTACCTGTTTTGCGCTGGCGCCCAACGCGATTGCCACCTTTCCCATTTCGGCGAAGCAGACGCGGACCTCCTCGGGAAGCACGTGCCGCGGGTGCTCGCGCCGGGCGATGTCGGCCACGTGCACGGCCAGCGCACCCATTCGCTCGGTGTCGGCGATGATCTGGATCGAGCTGAAGATCGCCCGCAGCTCGCCCGCGACGGGTTGCTGCAAGGCCAGCAGGTCGAACGCCTCCCTTTCGGCCGCCGCCCGCATCGAAACGATCCGCTCCTGGCCGCGGATCACCTGCTCGGCGGCGTCGAGGTCCGCCTCCAGCAGGGCCTGGGTCGCGCTTTTCATCGCCACCCCGGCCAGGCCGCACATCTCGCCCAGGTGTGTCGCCAAATCGTCGAGCTGCTTGTGGTAGGCGGTTCGCATGCGGTAATCATCGCCAGGGCGGCGCCGATGCGACAGGGGCTTAAGTCGTCTCGCCGAGTTTGTCGATCCCCAAACCGGTTGGCGCTACCCGCCGTTCACGTCGGGTACACACCGCGGTTACCTGCGGGCTTCGAGTCGCGGGCGGGTCGCTTTGGCCGTACCGTGGTCGCGTGGAGCACGAGAATCGCTTGCAGCTCAAGCCGTATCGGTCCGCGTCGGAGCATGTCGACGGCGCCTGGTGGCCGCGGTCGACTCAATTGGCCGAGGAGCTGCCGGAATTGGTGGCCTCGGTGTCCGACCGGCTGGGGCGCGTCGTGATGGTGGGCTACCGCCGCAACGGCTGGCACGAGACGCCGACACTGGTCGACATCGCCGGTCAGCCGGTCGAATTGCTGGGCTTCACCAGCGACGAGCCCACCAGCGTCATCCTGTTCGGCGAGGACGGCCATCACCTCACGCTGCACGTCATCCGGCCGGACACCGGCGAGGACGCCGCCCGTGAGGCGCTGCAGCAGGCCGGGGCCGCCGAGGCCGACGCCGTGCCCGCCAGCGCTTCGGCCGTCGCACGGTCGGTGGCCGAGGTCGCCGACAAGCTGGCCCGCCACGAGGGGCTCGGCGACGGCCACCGCACGTCGCAGATCAAGGACTGGTGCGAGCAGGCCGCCCAGCAGTTCGTCGACGCGCCCGTGCAGACCTTCGTCCCGATCCTCGTCGAGCACATCGTCCGCAACCGGATGATCGAGTCCCGCGCGGCGGCGTCCGCGGCGGCGACCGGCTAGCCCATCAGGGCCGCGATCGCCGCGACGTCGGCGGAGCCGGGCACGCCCCAGCCGGGCCGGTAGTCGAGCAGCTCGTCGGCCCGCACGGTCTTGAGGTCGACGTCGAGCAGCTCGATCGCCTCCAGCGGCACCAGGGCCGGGTGGACGTGACCGCAGGCGCGCGCCAGGCACAGCAGCTCGAAGCGCAGGGTGGCCAGATAGTTGGCGCAGCGCACCGATTTCAGCGCCGGGTCGAGGCCGTGTTGCAGCCACGCGGACTGGGTGGCGACGCCGGAGGGGCAGCGGCCGGTGTGGCAGCGCTGGGCCTGGATGCACCCGATGGAGAACATGGCGGTTCGCGCGACGTTGATCATGTCGCAGCCCGCGGCCAGCGCCAGCAGGGCGTTCTCCGGGATGCCCAGCTTGCCCGAGCCGATGAACACCACGTCGTGGTGCAGGCCCGCCTCGGCGAAGGCCCGGTAGACGCGGGGCAGCGCCCACTTGAAGGGCAGGGCGACGTGGTCGCTGAACACCAGCGGGGCCGCGCCGGTGCCGCCCTCGCCGCCGTCGACGGTCACGAAGTCGACGCCCCGGCCGGTCCGCGCCATGCGCTCGGCCAGCTGGGTCCAGAACGCGTCCTCCCCGACCGCCGACTTGATGCCGACCGGCAGGCCCGTCTCGGCGGCGATGGTCTCCACCAGGTCGAGCAACCCGTCGACGTCGCGGAACGCGGAGTGGCCGGCGGGGCTCTTGCAGTCGACGCCCACCGGAATGCCGCGGATGGCGGCGATTTCGGGGGTGACCTTGGCGCCGGGCAGCATGCCGCCGAGGCCGGGCTTGGCCCCCTGGCTCAGCTTGATCTCGATGGCCCGGATCGACGGCGTGGCGGCGACCCGGTCGATCAGGCGGGGCAGGCTGAACGTGCCGTCTTCGTCGCGGCAGCCGAAGTAGCCGGTGCCGATCTGCCAGACCAGGTCTCCCCCGCCCAGGTGGTACGGCGACACCCCACCCTCGCCGGTGGTGTGCAGGGCGCCGGCCAGGGCCGCGCCCTTGTTGAGCGCGGTGACGGCCGCGCCCGAAAGCGAGCCGAAGCTCATCGCCGAGACGTTGACCAGGGACGACGGCCGGAAGGCCTTCGCCCGGCCGCGCGCACCGCCGAGCACCTTGCCGGCCGGCAGCGGCACCGACGGGTCCGGGTGCTCGGGTTCGCCGTCGGGGGTGGGCACCGGGAAGGCCGCGTGCTTGATGACCGGGTAGTTGTGCACCCGTTCCAAGTCGTTGTCGGTGCCGAAGCCGAAGTAGCGGTTGGTCAGCTTCGACGACGTGTACACCCAGCGCCGCTGGTCGCGGCTGAAAGGCCGTTCCGCGTCGTTGTCGGTGACGATGTACTGGCGCAGCTCGGGGCCGACGGCCTCGAGGAGGAACCGCAGGTGACCGACAATCGGGTAGTTGCGCAGGATGGTGTGGCGGCGTTGCAGCAGGTCCCAGGCCGTCAGGCCGGCCAGGCTCCCGCCGACGAGGCCGGCCAGCCGGGATTTCACGCGCCGTAGGCGCCGTAGACGCCGAGCAGGTCGCGGGCCGAGACGATCCCGGCCAGCGCGCCGTCGCGCTCCACCAGGACGTGGCGGATGTAGTGATCCATCATCCGGGCGGCCACGTCGTCGACCGTCGCCTCGGCGTCACACCACACCAGCTTGGTGCTGGCGATGTCGGAGGCGAGGACGGTCGCCGGATCCTTCCCGGCCGCGACGACGCGGACGACGTCGCGCTCGCTCACCAGCGCCGCGGGCCGATCGTCGTCGCCCACCACGACGGCGCCGACGTCGCAGTCCGCGATGGCCATGGCCACGTCGGCGACGGTGGCGTCGGCGGCCACGCGCGCCACCGGGTCGCCGGTGATGGTGGAGATCGGGAGCGAGCCCCGTGCAGAAAAGCCAGTCACGCCAGCAATGTTCACCGGAACTTGGCCGAGGTTTCTAGTGACCTGAGTCCCTAGTTCAGGGACACCCGGCCCTATTTAACGAGGCGAGGCCGGTTCAGGCTGGCTGCAGACCCGTCTCCCGAAGGGAATGGTGTGGGCGGTAGGGGATCTGCGATTTTGGTCGCTCTGAGCGTCGGCGCGCTGGCTTCGGGCGGCATCGCCTGGCTGGCCGGCGCGCGGCGCGTCTCCGACGGCTGCTGGATCGCGGGCACGGTGGTGGCGCTCGTCCCGGCGGTGGTCTGGGTGGTGGCCGGGCTGCGCCGCGGCCGGTTCGGGGTCGACGTGATCGCGGTGCTGTCCCTGGCCGGCACGCTGGCGGTCGGCGAGTACCTCGCCGGCGCGCTGATCGCGGTGATGCTGGCCAGCGGGCGGGCGCTGGAGGCCGCGGCCGAGCGGCGCGCGTCCCACGATCTGCGGGCCCTGCTCGAGCACGCGCCGCGGTTCGCCCGCCGCCGCGCCGGATCCACGGTCGCCACGATCGGGCTGGACGAGGTGGCGATCGACGACCTGCTGGTCGTCGGCCCCGGCGAGGTGGTACCCGTGGACGGGCGCGTCGTCGGCCCGGCGGCGGTGCTCGACGAGTCGGTGCTGACCGGCGAGCCGCTTCAGGTGGAGCGCGGCGCCGGCGAACCGGTGCGCAGCGGGGTGGTGAACGCGGGCGGCGCGTTCGAGATGCGCGCCACCGCCACCGCCGACGAGAGCACGTACGCGCAGATCGTGCGCCTGGCCGCGGAAGCGGGGGCGCAGAGCGCTCCGGTGGTGCGCCTGGCCGACCGGTACGCCGCGTGGTTCCTGCCGGTGGCGCTGGCGGTGGCCGGCGCGGCATGGCTGGCCAGCGGGTCCCCGGTGCGGGCCGTGGCGGTGCTGGTGGTGGCGACGCCATGCCCGCTGCTGCTGGCCGCGCCGGTGGCGATCGTGTCCGGGCTGTCGCGCGCCTCGCGGCACGGCGTGGTGATCCGCAGCGGCGCGGCCTTGGAAAACCTCGGGCACGCAACGACTTTGGCGATGGACAAGACCGGCACGCTGACCATGGGGCGCCCGGTCGTCATCGACGTCGCGGCCGCACCGGGGCGCGACGCCATGGAGATCCTGCGGTTGGCCGCCTCGGTCGACCAGCTGTCCCCGCACGTGCTGGCCGAGGCGATCGTCACCGAGGCGCTGGCCCGCGGCCTGCCTCTCGAGCTGCCGACCGACGTGGTCGAGGAACCCGGCCGCGGCGTCACCGCCACCGTCGGCGATCGGCGCGTCCAGGTCGGCAAGCTGGACGGCGACACCTCCACGGAATGGGCCCGGGCCGCCGCGAACCGGGCCCTGCTGGACACCGCCGCGATCGCGTGGGTGTGCGTCGACGGGCGGCCGGCCGGTGCGGTGCTGCTGCGCGACCCGCTGCGCCGCCACGCCCCGCGCACCGTGCGGCGGCTGCGCGCCGCCGGGCTGCGCCGGCTGGTGATGCTCACCGGGGACCGCGCCGGGCCCGCCCGCGAGGTCGGCGCCGTGCTGGGACTCGACGAGGTCTACGCCGAACAGAGCCCGGCGGACAAGGTCGCCGCGGTGCGCGCCGAACAGGAGCGCGCGGTCACCGTGATGGTCGGCGACGGGGTGAACGACGCCCCCGCGCTGGCCGCGGCCGGCGTCGGGGTCGCGATGGGCGCGCGCGGCGCCACCGCCTCCTCGGAGGCCGCCGACGTGGTGCTGACCACCGACCGGCTGGACCGGCTCGCCGACGCGATGGACATCGCGCGGTGGTCGCGGCGCATCGCGGTGCAGAGCGCCGTCGTCGGCATGGGCCTGTCCCTGGTCGCGATGGCCGTCGCCGCGGTCGGCTGGCTGCCGCCCGCCGCGGGTGCGCTGCTGCAGGAGGGCATCGACGTCGCCGTCATCCTCAACGCGCTGCGCGCCCTGCGCGGCAACCCGGCGGTCGAGGTCGACCTGCCCGAGGGCACCGAACGGATGTTGCGCCGCTTCGACGCCGAACACGACGAACTGCGCGACGCCATCGAGCTACTGCGCGAAGCGGCGGACCGGCTGGCAGAAGCGCCCGATCAGGCTGCGCTGCAAGCGATTACGCGCGCACACGGGTTGCTGGTCGACCGCGTCCTGCCGCACGAGCGGGCCGAGGAAACCGAGCTCTACCCCGCGTTGGCCCATCCCCTGGGCACCGGCGAGGCCACCGCGACCATGAGCCGGACCCACGCCGAGATACAACGGCTGTCGGACCGGATCGGCGCGCAGGTGGGGCTGGCCGCGGCCAACGGCTCCATCGGGCCCGACCAGGTCGACGACCTGCTCGCCTGCCTGTACGGCCTGTACGCGCTGCTGCGCCTGCACTTCGTGCAGGAGGAGGAGAACTACTTCACCCTGGCCACCGACGAGACCTCAGCCGGCTGAGGGCGGGCGGGTCATGAAGGTGCCCTTGATCTCCAACCCGATTTCGAGGTCGTCGTAGTCGCGGCCACCGCGCTTGCCCTTGTCGCGCGGCGCCACCGGCGGCATCATCGGCGGCGGCATGAAGGGGAACCCGGATTCGTCGGCGGCCAGGGGCGACACCGCCGCCGCCAGCTGCACCGCCGGCTTCGAGGCGGACAGGAGCCCCACCATGGCGGGCGGCGCGCTCAGCTTGCCCAGCGAAACCCCGACGCCCACCGCCGCCGTCGGCGCCGTTCCGGCCGCCCGGACCGCGTCGGCGAGGCCGGCCTCGACCCCGCCCAGCGCGGACTCCCCCTCCGCCAGGCCCTGGCCCACGTCGCTGCCGACGCTCTGCAGCGCCTGAGCGGAATTCAGCTGGGCCAGGTAGCTGAGCAGGTTGATCGGGATCCCGCCGGCGATGAACTGGTCCGCATACGTGTTGAGCAGGCCGAACCAGCCGGTCTGCGGGTTGAAGCCGAGGGGGGTGCCCAGCAGGTTCGTCAGGAAGTCCCCCAGGGGCGTCGACGCCGCCGGGGTGGCGGCCGCGGCGGACGTGGCGGTGGCCTGCGCGGCCGCCGCCGTCGGGCTGACGATCGCGGGCGGCGGCGAGAACTGCGGCAGCCGGGTGGCCTGCGCCGACGTCGCCGCGTAGCGGTACATCGCCGCCGAGTTGTTCACCCACATGCCCTCGTACTCGGCGTCAGTCTCGGCGATCGCCGCGAAGTTGGTGCCGAGCCAGTTGGTGGCGATCAGCTGCGCCAGCCGGGTCCGGTTGGCCGCGACCTGGACCGGGAAAACCACTGTGCGGCGGGTCAATTCGAATGCCGCCGCCACGGCCTGCATCGACGAGCCGACCCGTTCGCACTGCTGCGCGGTGGTGGCCAGCCAGGCGAGGAAGGGGTCGACGGCCGTGGCCATCGCGGCCTCGGACGGGCCGCCCCAGGCCTCGCCCAGCGTCGAGAGCACCGAGCCGTAGCCCGGCAGGGAGTCCTCCAGCTCGACGCCCAACGCCTCCCACGCGGCGGCAGCCTCAATCAGTGACTCCGCACCGGGTCCCGAGTGGATCAGCGCCGCGCTAATTTCTGGGGGCAGCGTCCCGAAGTCCATGCTTTCATCCGGCCGATGGCGGTGTGCGGATCACTTTGCCCTTGACTTCGGCGCCCACCTGGAGGTCTTCGAGCTTCGTCTGCTTGCGCTTGCGCCAGCCGCTGCCCGCCGAGACCGGCGGGGGCATCAGCGGCGGCAGCATGCCGAACCCGGCGTCGGCGCCGTCGAGCGGCGATGCCGCCGACGCGAGCTGGACCGGCGTCTGCGCGGCGGGCAGCAGCCCGACCACGGCGGGCGGCGCGGTCAGCTTGCCCATCGACACGCCGACCGCCATCGCCCCCGTCGGCGCCGATCCGAGCGACCGGACCGCGCTGGACAGGCTGGCCCCCGCCGCGCCCAGCGCCGACTCGCCCTCGGAGAGGCCCTGGCCGATGTCGCCGCCGACGCTCTGCAGCGCCTGGGCCGACGTGCTCTGCGCGAGGTAGCTGAGCAGGTTGATGGGGAACCCGGACGAGATGAACTGGTTGGCGTAGGTGTTCGCCAGGCCGAACCAGCCCACGTTGGGGTCGAAGCCGAAGGGGGTGCCGACGATCGACTCCAGGAAGTCCCCGATCGGGGTCGATGCCGCCGGCGTTGCCGCGGCGGCGGACGTGGCGGTGGCCTGCGCGGCCGTCCCCGCCGGGTCGGTGATCGCCGGCGGCGTCGTGAACTGCTGCAGGTCGAGCGCCTGCGTCACGGCCGCCTGGTAGCGCGTCAACGCCGCCGAGTTGTTCGCCCACATGGTCTGGTACTGGTCTTCGGTCGCGGCGATGGCCGGCAGGTTGCGACCGAACCCGTTGGTGGCTATCAGCTGTGCCAGCCGCGTCCGGTTGGCGGTCACCGTCGCGAGCGGGACCACCGCCGACTGCGCGGCGCTGAACGCGGTCGCGGCGGTCTGCGTCGAGGAGGCCAGCTGCTGGGCCTGCTGGGCGGTGTCCCGCAGCCAGGTGAGATAGGGCTGGACGGCCTGAACCATCGCCGCGGCCGACGGGCCGTCCCACGAGTCGACCAGCGAAGACAACACCGACGTATAGGTGCTGACCGAGCTGTCCAGCTCGTTGCCGACGCGCTGCCAGGCGGCGGACGCCTCGATCAGCGAACCCGCCCCGGGACCGGAATGCACGAGCGCCGAGGTGACCTCGGGCGGCAGCGCTAAAAAGTCCATGACATCTCACATCCCTTATTCGGGAAACCATCCAGCAAAGTTGCGCTGACTGCGCCGCGACCAAAGCGGAAACATTGCACGTCGACGCGTTTAACGCGCGGCCGGGGTGCTGCCCCGTTCGCGTACCGCATGACACGAACAATACCGCTGGCGCTGGTCAGCGAAGAATTTGCCGCACGAGGCGTGGGCCTTTTCGGGCAGCTAACGGGCCTTGTCGACGCCCACCGGTTTCGGCCGGCGCTAGGGGCCGCCGCCGGTGCCGCCGTGGCCGCCGACGACCGTGCCGGGGGTGCCGAAGGTACTGGCGAGGCCACCGCCGCCACCGCCGCCGATGCCGGCGGTGCCGCCGACTCCGCCGGGCGGTGAGGGCTGGGCGGTGCCGCCGGCCTGGCCTGCAGCGCCACCGAGACCGGCTCCGCTGTCGCCGCCGCCGGTGCCTCCCGTACCGCCGGTGCCGCCGGTGATGCCGCCGCCACCGCCGCCGCCGCCCTCGCCGGACGCGATCGTGCCGGCCGTGCCGATGACCGTGGCGCCGCCGCCCCCGCCACCGCCGCCGGTGGGGTTGCCCTGGCCGGTCTGGCCGAGGGCGCCAGCCGCCGCCTCGTTGCCGAAGACGGCGGCGGCGCCGCCTCCTCCGCCACCACCGGGTCCGCCCCTGGCTCCGGCGGCGCCGCCGCCGTCGCCCCCGCCACCGCCACCGGCCGACGCGGTGGTGGTGGCGCCCACGGCATCGGCGTTCCCGCCGGCGCCACCGCGGCCGCCGGTACCGCCGGGACCACCGCCAGTGCTGTTGCCGCCGGCGCCGCCACCACCACCGGCCCCACCGGACGCGCCGGCGTCGGTGGCGTGGACGATGGCGACACCGCCGGCCCCGCCGATGCCGCCGTCGCCGCCGATGATCCCGCTGCCCCCACGGCCGCCGGTGCCGCCGTCGCCGCCGTTGAACGCGGCGGCGCCGCTGCCGACGGTGAAGTTGCTGAAGCCGCCGTCGCCGCCCCGGCCGCCGGTGCCGCCGATGCCGCCGGGGCTGTTGCCGCCGGTGCCGCCGTTGCCGCCGGTGCCGGCAGTGCCGGTGGCGCTCGAGGCGCCCGCGCCGCCGCCCGTGCCGCCGGTGCCGCCCGTGCCCCCCGCCCCGGCGTGGCCGACCAGCAGCGCGTGGTTGGCGCCGCCGTCCCCACCGCTGCCGCCGAGCCCGCCGTGCCCGCCGTTCACGGATGAGGCCCCGCCGAGGCCGCCCGTGCCCCCGGCGCCGCCGGCGCCGGCCTGCCCGCCGAGCAGGTGCATGTTGGCGCCGCCCGCCCCACCGTTGCCGCCGGTCCCGCCGGTCGCGCCGGTCGGGCCGACCACCAAGCCGGCGGAGCCGCCGTTGCCGCCTCTGCCGCCGGCGCCGCCGCTACCGCCGCCGAGCAGCCCGTTGGCCCCGCCATTGCCACCGTTGCCGCCGGCCCCGCCGGTGCCGGCGAGGGCGTTACCACCGGCCCCGCCGTTGCCGCCGTGGCCCCACAGGCCCGCCGACCCGCCATTGCCGCCTGGTTGCCCCGTCGCACCGTTGGCGCCGTTGCCGCCGCTGCCGAACAGGATGCCGCCGTCCCCGCCGTTGCCCCCGGGCGTGGTCGCGTTGGCGCCGTCGCCGATCAGCGGACGATTCAACAGCAGCTCGGTGGGCGCATTGATCGCGCCCAACACGTTTTGCTCGATCGTTTGCAACGGCGAGGCGTTGGCCGCCTCGGTCAGCGAATACGCGGTCCCCGCACCGCTCAAGGCGCGCACGAACTCGTCGTGAAGCGCCGCCGCCCGCGCGCTCAAGGACTGATAGGCGCGGGCGTGGCCGGAAAACAGCGACGCGATCGCCGCCGACACCTCGTCATCGGCGGCGGCAAGGAGCGCGGTGGTCGGGGGCACCGCCGCCACGTTCGCGG
Source organism: Mycobacterium sp. NGS34 (assembly GCF_059812845.1). Classification (NCBI taxonomy): domain Bacteria; kingdom Bacillati; phylum Actinomycetota; class Actinomycetes; order Mycobacteriales; family Mycobacteriaceae; genus Mycobacterium; species Mycobacterium sp. NGS34. The sequence continues at coordinate 497,170 of NZ_JCALDM010000002.1, read as the reverse complement.
CGGTCACCGCCGAGCCGATGTTTGCCAGATCCGTTGCCGCCCAAGCCAAGAAGTCGGGGGCCGCCACCACATACGACATCGCTACCCTCCCGCCACGTCGTTGACATACCGGTGATTTCGGACGATCGAGGGAGGTAAAAGTTTACGCCGGTTGCGACCGATAGTTCAGGGGTCAGAATGGATGCGTCAGTCGCTGGTGTGGACGATCAGCACGTCGGTCCGGGCCCGGCGGGAGACTTCGGATGGGACTGCTCCCAGCAGCCGCCCGGCGACCTTGCTGAGCCCGACGTTGCCGACGACCAGCAGGTCGGCATGGACCTTCTCGGCCAGCTGCACCAGCGCGTCGACCGGGGGGCCGACGATCGCCTCCGTCACTACGTTGTCGGCCCCGGCTTTGGACGCCCGCTCGCTCGCGTCCCGCAGGATCTCGCGGAAGGGGGTTTCGCGCTGCGTCCGGTAGTCCGCGCCGTGGTCGCTCCCCGGCGGGATGGCGTAGCGACCTTTTTCCTCGCGGACGGGGGCATGCGCCGTGGCAACAACCAATTTCGCACCGAGATCCGCAGCGATCGCCGCTGCGCGGTCCACCGCAATCATCGACGTGTAAGAGCCATCGGTGCCGACCACGATGGTCTGATAGGCGCTCATTTCCCACCCAGTGTAAGGCGACCGCGACGGCTTAAAAACCCCGTGGTTTCCCCGCCCCGTTACGGCCAGGGAGCGCAAAGCGGCGCGCAGGCGGGCCCGCGCGGCACGTGATCACCCTCGACGATGTCATTGTGCTGGGGACTATCCGGGAATCCGGCCGCGGGATACCAATAGTCGTGGCAGACGTTCAGGTCCCACCCCTCCCGCTGCATGGCGGCGATCGGGCCACCCGGGTTCATATGGTCGTTCGGGTCCGGGTGGCCCGGGCACCAGGTGAAGTGGTTGAGCGGCGCCGGGGCGGGCAGGGCATGGGCGCTACCCGCGGCGAGGCCGGCGCCGGCCACCGCGAGCCCGCCCGAAAGCAGCGTCCCGGCAACGGCCTTCTTCAGTGAATGCATGACGGCAGGCTAACGGCGAGCGCATGCGAAATTCTTGCGGTTAAGGCGCTTACGGCCCCGGCCGCCGGCTGACGAATTCGCGGCGCACCCCGGACCGCGGGTCGTCGAACGCGATGCGCTGCGCCAGCAACCGCAGCGGCGTGCTGAAGTCGTCGGGGGCCACGTCAATGACGTTGGGGTACAAGGGATCACCCTCGATCGGCAAACCGAGCGAGGCCATGTGCACCCTAAGCTGGTGGGTGCGTCCGGTGCGCGGCGTCAGCCGGTACACGCCGTCGCCGAACAGCTCCACCAACGTCTCGGCGTTCGGCACACCGGGCTCGCAAAAGGCCTGCAAAACCCCGCGGCGCTTGATGATCCGGCTCCGCACCACCCGCGGAAAAACCAGAGCGGGGTCGACGGCGGCGCGCGCCAGATACGTCTTGCTGACCAAACTCAGGGCGAACAGCGTCTGGTAGGCGCCGCGCACCTCCCGCCGGGTGGTGAAGAGCAGCACCCCGGCCGTCAGCCGGTCGAGCCGATGCGCCGGACTCAGCTCGGGCAGATCGAGTTCGCGGCGCAGCCGCACCAGCGCCGTCTGCGCCACGTGCCGGCCGCGCGGCATGGTGGCCAAAAAGTGCGGCTTGTCGACGACGACGATGTCGTCGTCTTGATGCAGCACCGGGATCTCGAAGGGCACCGGCACCTCGTCGCGCAACTCGCGATAGAGGTAGACGAACGAACCCGCCGGCAGCACCGTCGTCTCGTCGACCGGGGCGCCGTCGGCGTCGACGACCTCGCGGGTCCGCGCCCCGAACCGGGCCGTCAGCTCGGCCAGCACTGGGCCGCCGCGCAGCCGCACCCGTGCCGGGCCCAGCCCGTCGCGCACGGGAAGCGGCGCGGGCCTCAACTGAGCGGTACCGGCTCGAGGAGTTCGGCGCGCGCCTCGGGCGCGCTGGCCCGCAACTCGTCGGCCGACACGTCGTCGGGCTGGGCCTGCGAAAGTACCTCGGCCTCCACCCGTGCGGTGTAGTTGGCGACCTCGCGGTCGACGTCGGCGGCGGACCACCCCAGCACGGGCGCCACCACGTCGGCCACCTCGCGGGCGCAGTCGACGCCGCGGTGTGGATATTCGATGGAGATGCGCGTGCGACGGGCCAGGATGTCCTCCAGGTGCAGGGCCCCCTCGGCGGTGGCGGCGTAGCGGGCTTCAACCCTTAGATAGCCGGGCGCCTCTTTGATCGGGGTGAACAGCCCGGGAGTTTCGGCCGCCAAACCCAGCACCTCGCCGATCAGCGAGCCATAGCGGTCGAGCAGATGGCGCACCCGGTACGGGTGCAGGCCCTGCAGCGCGGCCACATGCTCGACCTGGTTGACCAGCGCGAAGTACCCATCGGCGCCCAGCAGGCTCACCTTCTCGGTGATCGACGGCGCCACCCGGGCCGGAACGAATTGAGCCGCGGCGTCGATCGCGTCGGCGGCCATCACCCGGTAGGTGGTGTACTTCCCCCCCGCGATCGCGATCAGCCCCGGCGCGGGTACCGCCACGGCGTGCTCCCGGGACAGCTTGGACGTCTCCTCGCTCTCCCCGGCCAGCAGCGGCCGCAGCCCGGCGTACACCCCGTCGATGTCGGCGTGCGTCAGCGGGGTGGCCAGCACCGTGTTGACCGTCCCGAGGATGTAGTCGATGTCGACCTTGGTTGCGGCGGGATGGGCCAGGTCGAGGTCCCAGTCGGTGTCGGTGGTTCCAATGATCCAGTGGCCACCCCACGGTATGACGAACATCACCGACTTCTCGGTGCGCAGGATGATCGCGACGTCACTGACGATCCGGTCCCGCGGCACCACCACGTGCACGCCTTTGGACGCGCGCACCTTAAACCGGCCGCGCTGCTTGGACAACGCCTGAATCTCATCGGTCCACACCCCGGTCGCATTGACCACGACGTGGCCACGGACCTCGGTGATCGCGCCGGCCTCGGAGTCGCGGACCCGCACGCCGGTCACCCGATCGCCCTCGCGCAGCAACGCGACCACCTGGGTGGAGGACCGCACGACCGCGCCGTAATGGGCGGCGGTTCGCGCGACCGTCATGGTGTGGCGGGCGTCGTCGACGACGGTGTCGTAGTACCGAATCCCACCAATCAACGACGTGCGCTTCAGGCCCGGGCTCAATCGCAGAGCACCGGCGCGGGTCAAATGCTTTTGTGCCGGAACCGATTTCGCACCGCCGAGACGATCGTAAAGGAAAATGCCGGCGGCGACGTAAGGGCGCTCCCAGCCGCGTTTGGTCAGCGGAAACAGAAACGGCATCGGCTTGACCAGGTGCGGCGCCAGCTTGGTCAGCGACAGCTCACGCTCGTGAAGCGCCTCGCGGACCAGACCGAACTCGAGCTGCTCGAGGTAACGCAGCCCGCCGTGGAACATCTTCGACGACCGGCTCGACGTGCCCGAGGCGAAATCGCGCGCCTCGACCAGCGCCACCTTGAGCCCGCGGGTGGCGGCGTCGAGCGCACAGCCGCAGCCCACCACGCCGCCGCCGATCACCACCACGTCGAACTGCTCGGCACCGAGCCGCTCCCAGGCCAACTCGCGTTGCCGAGGCCCCAGCGAGGAAGCCGCCCAGGTTTGGGCGCTATCCGGTGCCTGAATCGGGTTGCTCACTGCGGGGACTCCTGTCCGGTTACTCGTCGGTAGCCGTGCTCCACCAAGGCTAGTTGGTCCGGCCTCCGAGAGTTGCGTTAGTCCAGATCGTCGTGGGCCATCAGCCGGCGCGCGGCCTCGGTGATCGAGCCGGACAGCGACGGGTAGACGGCCAGTGTCTGCGCCAACTCGTTGACGGTGATGCGGTTCTGCACCGCGACGGCGATCGGCAGGATCAGCTCGGAGGCGATCGGCGCCACCACGACACCGCCGATCACCACGCCGGTGGACCGCCGGCAGAAGACCTTGACGAAGCCCTGCCGCAGGCCCGACATCTTCGCCCGCGCGTTGGTGCGCAGCGGCAGCATGATGGTCCGCGCCGACACCGAACCGTCGTCGATCATCGATTGCGGCACCCCGACCGCGGCGATCTCGGGCCGGGTGAACACCGTCGCGGCGACCGTGCGCAACCGGATCGGGCTGACGCCCTCCCCCAGCGCGTGATACATCGCGATCCGGCCCTGCATGGCGGCGACCGACGCCAGCAGCAGCAGCCCGGTGCAGTCGCCGGCGGCATAGATGCCGGGCACCGAGGTGCGCGAAACCCGGTCCACGGTCAGGTAATTGCCGCGCCCCAGTTCGATGCCGACCCGCTCCAGGCCCAGGCCGCTCGTGTTGGGAACCGATCCGATGGTCATCAGGGCGTGGCTGCCCTCGACGGTGCGGCCGTCCGTCATCGTGACCAGCACCCCGGCGTCGGTCCGCGTGACCGACTCGGCGCGCGCGTTCTTGAACAGCTGCACCCCGCGTTCGGCGAACGACTCTTCCAGCACCAACGCGGCGTCGGCGTCCTCGTACGGCAGCACCCGGTCCCGGCTGGCCGCCACCGACACGCGCACGCCCAACTCGGTGTAGGCGTGCACGAATTCGGCGCCGGTCACCCCCGAGCCCACCACGACCAGGTGCTCGGGCAGCGCCTCCAGGTCGTAGAGCTGCCGCCAGGTCAGGATCCGTTCGCCGTCGGGCCGGGCGGTCGGCAGGATCCGCGGGCTGGCGCCGGTGGCGATCAGCACGACGTCGGCCTCGTGCTCGCTGGTGGTGCCGTCGGAATGGGTGGCCTTGATGCGGTGCTTGGCCAGGCCGGGCGTGGGGTCGACGAGCTCGCCGCGGCCCGCGACCACCTCGACGCCCACGGCCAGCAGCTGCGCGGTGATGTCCGCCGACTGCTCGGTGGCGAGCCGTTTGACCCGGGCGTGGATCTGCGGCAACGAGATCTTGGCGTCCTCGAAGTCGATGTCGAAGCCCAGCCGCGGCGCCCGGCGCAGCTCGGTGCGCAACCCGGTGGAGGCGATGAACGTCTTGGACGGCACGCAGTCGTCCAGCACGGCCGCCCCGCCGATGCCGTCGGAGTCGATGACGGTGACGTGCGTCGTGTCGGGATGGGACGTCGCGGCGACGAGCGCGGCTTCGTATCCGGCCGGACCTCCCCCGAGGATGACGATGCGGGTCACCACGGCCCCTAACCTATCCCGGAGACGATGCGCGCCGCAGCGCGGCGCGAGGAGGAGCCGGGCCATCGGACCGGGGCGGCCGGGACCCCGCGAATCGCTCGGGTGAATACCGCGCGAGCACGCGACGTCTAAGCTTTCCCCGTGCCGATCTACGCCGCGTACGGGTCCAACATGGATCCCGAGCAGATGCTCAAGCGCGCGCCGCACTCGCCGATGGCCGGAACTGGCTGGTTACACGGGTGGCGGCTGACGTTCGGCGGCGAGGACATCGGCTGGGAAGGGGCCCTGGCGACGATCGTCGAGGACCCGCAGTCGAAGGTGTTCGTCGTGCTCTACGACATGACGCCGGCCGACGAGATCAACCTCGACCGGTGGGAGGGCTCCGAGTTCGGCGTCCACAAGAAGATCCGCTGCCGGGTGGAGCGCATCTCGTCGGACACCACCACCGACCCCGCGCTGGCGTGGCTGTACGTGCTGGACGCCTGGGAGGGCGGCCTGCCGTCGGCGCGCTACCTCGGCGTGATGGCCGACGCGGCCGAAATCGCCGGCGCGCCAGAGGATTACGTGCACGATCTGCGAACCCGCCCGGCACACAACATCGGCCCGGGAACCAGCGGCTGACTCCCCTTCCGCCGAGCGCGCTCATATGCACGCCGACACGCCGTCGCGGCCGGCATTTTGGGGCCACTCACGCTGCCCGACTTAATCGAGCGTTGAGCCGACGCACAAGTTGTGCGGGTTGATACCTGACATCCTCGGCGATGATCGGCACTACCACCCAACTCAGGTCCTGCAAGGCCGCGGACCTTTTGCGGTCCCGTCGAAATGCGTCGCGCCCGCTGTGCCAGTCGACTCCGTCGTACTCGGCAGCCACCCGAAACTCGGGCCAGGCGAAGTCGAGCCGCCAGAGGCGGCCGGTCAGGTCGATGACCTCGTACTGCAGCACTGGCCGCGGTAGGCCTCCATCGATCATGACCAGTCGAGCCTCGCTCTCCATCGGCGACTCGGCCAGCGGCGAAGCCAGGGAAAGGAGTTCCCGGACGTTGACGACGCCCCGACGACCGGACTGCAACCCGATGGCCCGCGCCAGCTCGCCGCGGCTGCACGTCCTGCTGCGCAGCGCGGCATCGAGGGTCGCGAGTGCGCGAGGCCGCCGCAGGCTGCGGGCAACTTCGATCGCCGTCCATGAGGGTGCCGTGGCCGGCCGACCCCGCATCACAGTCAGCGGTGCCCCTTCTCGACGGTGCACCACCAGACCGCGAGCCGAGCGCAAGCGCCGACCGCCGGGGTTAAGCACATGCAGATTCGAGGTGTCTTCGGTGTCGAATCCATAAGCGGCCGCTGCAGTGTGCATGCACGCCGCGACCGTCGTGCCGGCCAGCAGGTCCAGCCCCCGCAATCGCAACGCAGCGGTCACTTCGCCGCGGCCGTATATGCCATGCCAAACCTTCTGCAATGCACCGCTTTTCAGTTGACTCTCAAGGCCTCGACGAGTCACGAAAGTTAACACCTGGCTCGTGCTAACAACTCCGCCTTGTTCAACCAGCAACCGGTCGAGCTCAGCATGCATGCCGGCCATCTTCGGCGCCTCAGGCGGACCACGCCAGTCACTTGCCGAGCGTCCTCAAAATGCCGGCTTGGACGGCGTGTCGGCGTACAAATGAGCGCGCTCGCGCACCTAGAACAGGGCGGCCTGCTCGACGATGTTGACCATCACGCGCAGCCCGATCGCCAGGGCCCGCTCGTCGAGGTCGAAGGTCGGCTGGTGCAGGTCCAGCTGCAGTCCCTGGCCCGACCACACCCCCAATCGCGCCATCGCGCCGGGGATCTCCTCGAGATACCAGGAGAAATCCTCACCGCCGCCGGACTGCCGGGTGTCGGCCAGCGCGTCGGGGCCGACGGCCTCGATCGCGTGGGTCAGGATCCGCGTCGAGACGTCCTCGTTGACCACCGGCGGCACGCCGCGCCGGTATTGCAGCGTGTGCTCGATCGCCAGCGGGGACAGCAGCGCGGACACGGTCTCGCGGATGACCTCCTCGAGCGCGATCCAGGTCTGGCGGCTCGCGGTGCGCACTGTGCCGGCCAGCACGCCGGTCTGCGGAATCGCGTTGGGGGCCACGCCCGCGTTGACCGCGCCCCACACCAGCACCGTGCTGTTGCGCGGGTCGATGCGGCGCGACAGCACCCCCGGCAGCCCGGTGATCAGCGTGCCCAGCCCGTAGACCAGGTCGGCGGTCAAGTGCGGGCGCGACGTGTGCCCGCCGGGCGAATACAGCGTGATCTCCATCTGGTCGGCCGCCGAGGTGATCGGGCCCTGCCGGACCGCGATCTTGCCGACCTCCAGGCGGGGATCGCAGTGCAGGGCGAAGATCCGCGACACCCCGGCCAGCGCCCCGGCGGCGATGGCGTCGATCGCCCCGCCGGGCATCAACTCCTCGGCGGCCTGAAAGATCAGCCGCACCCCGACGGGCAGCTCCGGCACGGTTCCCAGCGCCAGCGCCGTGCCCAGCAGGATCGCGGTGTGCGCGTCGTGTCCGCAGGCGTGCGCGACGTTGGGCATCGTCGAGGCGTACGGCGCGCCGGTGAGCTCGGCCATCGGCAGCGCGTCCATGTCGGCCCGCAGCGCGATCCTCGGCTCGTGCTCGGGACCCATGTCGCAGATCAGCCCGGTCCCGGGCAGCAGCTTCGGTTTCAGCCCCGCGTCGGCCAGCCGCTCGGCGACGAACTGGGTGGTGGCGAACTCCTGCCGGCCCAGCTCCGGGTAGCGATGGATGTGCCGGCGCCACTCCACCAGCTCGTCGTGGTGGGCGGCCAACCACGATTCGGCGGTGTCGACGAGGCTCATGCGCGCGCCCCGCCGGTTCGGCGCTCCCGCGCGGCCAGCACCCGGTCGCGCTGCTCGGGGGCCTGGGCGAGGTGAACCACCGTGCGCGCCAACATGATCGCGCCGTCGAGGACCGCGCGGTCGGCGCTGGGGCCGGCGGCGGCGGCCGCGAAGGCGCGCTGGTGGACGGTGGCGCCGCCCGCGTCGACCCCGACGATCGGATGGATGCCCGGCAGGACCTGCGTCACGTTGCCCATGTCCGTGCTGCCCATGGGCAGCGACGCCTCGAACTCGCGGGCCACCGGCTCGCGGCCGAGCCGGCGCATCTCCTCGCGGAAGACGTCGGCCAGCCACTCGTCGGGCTTGAGTTCGTCGTACGCGGGCGCCGGGTTGTCTATTTCGTATTCGCAGCCGGTGGCCAGCGCGCCCGCCGCGAAGCACGCGTACATCCTGCCCTCCAGCTGCCTCAGCGATTCCGATTCGACCGCCCGCATCGCATACTGCAGCGCCGCGTGCCCGGGGATGACGTTGACCGCCTGCCCGCCGTCGGTGACGATGCCGTGCACCAGCTGGCCCGGCGCCAGTTGCTGACGCAACAGCCCGACGGCCACCTGCGCGACGGTCACGGCGTCGGCGGCGTTGACCCCCTGATGCGGCGCGACGGCAGCATGGGATTCCTTGCCACGGTAGTGCACGGTCGCTTCCGACAGCGCCAGCGAGCGGGCCGCGGCGATGTCGGCGGGCCCGGGATGCAGCATCACCGCGGCGGCGACGTCGTCGAACACCCCGGCCCGCAGCAGCAGCGCCTTGCCGCCGCCGGCCTCCTCGGCGGGCGTGCCGATCAGCGCCACCCGCAGGCCCAGGTCGTCGGCCACCTCGGCCAGCGCCAGCGCGGTGCCCACCGCTGACGCCGCGATGATGTTGTGCCCGCACGCGTGGCCGATCTCGGGCAGCGCGTCGTACTCGGCGCACACCCCGACGGTCAGCGGTCCGCTGCCGAAGTCGGCGCGGAAGGCCGTGTCCAGGCCGCCCGCGGCCGCGGTGATCTCGAAACCGCGCTCGGCGACCAGCGCCTGCGCCTTGGCGCAGCTGCGGTGCTCGGCGAACGCGAGCTCCGGCTCGGCATGAATTGCGTGGGACAACTCGACGAGGTCGGCACCGTGTCGCCGCACGACAGCCTCGACGCGACCTAGCGGGTGGTCCAACGAGGGAGCGGGCACCTTCGCAGTATCTCACCGCCGCGGTCGCGCCCCGCTACCAAACCGTATAACTAGCGATTACGCGTTCAACTGGACTTAAAGTATGTAATTCTGCTATCTATGTGACATGAGTTTTTTAGTCTTGCCGCCTGAGATCAACTCGTTGCGAATGTTCGTCGGCGCGGGGTCGGCGCCGATGCTAGAGGCCGCGGCGGCCTGGGACGGCCTGGCCTCCGAGCTCGCCTCGGCGGCGTCGTCGTTCGCGTCCGTGACCTCCGGGCTGACGGGACAGGCGTGGCAGGGCCCGGCGTCGGCGGCGATGATGGCGGCGGCCACCCCGTACGCCGGCTTCCTCAGCGCGGCCGCCGCCCACGCCGAAAACGCGTCGGCGCAGGCCCAGGCCGTCGCCGCGGTGTTCGAGTCCTCGCTGGCGGCCACCGTGCACCCCACGATGGTCGCCTCCAACCGCACCGACCTGGTGTCCCTGGTGATCTCGAACCTGTTCGGCCAGAACGCCCCCGCGATCGCGGCCACCGAGGCCGAGTACGAGCAGATGTGGGCCCAGGACGTGGCCGCGATGGTCGACTATCACGCCGGCGCGTCCGCCGCGGCGACCCAGCTGGCGACGTCCGGCCCGCTGCAGTTCATCGAGCAAAACATCTTCGCGCCGCTGGAAGCCTTGCCCGGCATCAACTTCGCCGGCATCGGCAACGCGCACCTGCTGACCCTGGGCATCGGGAACGGGCAGTCGTGGAACCTGGGCAGCGGCAACCTGGGCGAGCTCAACCTGGGCAGCGGCAACCTCGGCAACGTCAACCTGGGCAGCGGCAACTTCGGCCACTGGGACCTGGGCAGCGGCAACCTCGGCAGCTTCAACCTGGGCAGCGGCAACACCGGCGGCTTCAACGCGGGCTTCGGCAACCTCGGCAGCTACAACCTGGGCTTCGGCAACAACGGCAGCAACAACTTCGGCCTCGGCAACGTGGGCTCGCTGAACTTCGGTTTCGGCAACACCGGCACCGGAAACATCGGCATCGGGCTCACCGGCGACCACCAGATCGGTTTCGGCGGCCTGAATTCCGGCCTCGGCAACATCGGGTTCGGCAACTCCGGAACCAACAACATCGGCTTCTTAAACTCGGGCAACGGCAACATCGGCATCGGCAACTCGGGCCAATTCAACTGGGGCCTGGGCAATTCGGGTGCCCTGAGCGCCGGCCTGTTCAACTCGGGATCGAGCGACACGGGATTCTTCAACTCGGGTGACTACGCCACCGGCGGTTTCAACGCGGGCAACTACAACACCGGCTTCTTCAACTCCGGCAGCACCAACACGGGTCTGTTCAACTCCGGCGACCTGAACACCGGCGTGGGCAACCTGTTCACCGGGTCCGGTGCCAGCTCGGGCTTCGGCAACTCCGGCACGGGAAGCTCCGGGTTCGACAACGCCGGCGACTTCGCCTCCGGCATCGGCAACACCGGCGACTACGTCTCCGGGTTCTTCCACGCGGGCGCCATCACCGGCAGTGTGAACGGGGCGGGGGCGGCCTTCGCCGCGGGCATCAACGGCCTGCGCAGCATCCTCGCGGGCCTGTAGCGGCGATCTACACCAGTCCGGCGATGAACGCCGCCGCCTGACCGGGGTAGGGCGGCACCTCGTAGACGTGGTGCGCGTCACGGTCGCGGCCCCCGACGACGCAGACCGGATCGCCGTCGCTGCACAGGTCGATGGCGCGACCGGCCCACGCGCCCGTCGAGGACAGGGGCGTGTTGAACCGGTTGCCGGGATTGCCGAACACCGCGACCGCCCGCACCCGGTCGGCCAGCGCGGGATCCAGCGCGGGCGCCGACCCGAAGTTGCCGATGCGCTGCCCAATGGGCGGCACACCCGCCAGCATCGACACCGCCGAGGCGCCCTGCGAGAAGCCACCGAGTACCAGCCGCGTCGCCGGGCACTGGTCGACCATCGCGGCGATGTGTTCGCGCGCGTCGTTGGCCGCGTCGGCTGTGGTCAGGAAGTTGTAGCTGGCCGGATAGTTCACCGGGTAGGCGTCGACGTTGCGCGCCCCGAGCGCGGACCGCAGCGCGGCGAACAGCGCATCGCCCACCGCGCCCAGGCCGGGCGGCTCGGCGGTGCCCCGGGCGAAGATGAGCTGGACATCGGGACACGGGTCGGCCGCCGCCGGCGGCGCCGGGCCGAACGCGATCGCGACCACCGACACCGCAACGGCAACTACCAGAGGAAAATTCGACCACCCCGGACGACGCATACGGCAGATCCTGACACATGCCGGGCTAAGCTCGCCGACTGTGGCCGCACCCCTGCCCGATCCCGAGGAGCTCGCACGGCGGGCGGCGCAAGCGATCGCCGAGCGCACCGGGGTCGCCGAGCACGACGTCGCGATCGTCCTCGGCTCGGGATGGCGGCCGGCGGTGGCGGCGCTCGGCCCCCCGGCCGTCACGCTGGCGCAGGCCGACCTGCCCGGGTTCGCGCCGCCGACCGCCGTCGGGCACACCGGTGAGCTGTTGTCGGTGCGCATCGGCGCGCATCGGGTGCTGGTGCTGGTCGGTCGCGTGCACGCCTACGAGGGGCACGACCTGTGCCACGTCGTGCACGCGGTGCGCGCGGCCTGCGCGGCGGGGGTGCGCACCGTCGTGCTCACCAACGCGGCCGGGGCGCTGCGCCCCGAGCTGGCGGTCGGCGAGCCGGTGCTGATCAGCGACCACCTGAACCTCACGGCGCGCTCGCCGCTGGTCGGCCCTCAGTTCGTGGACATGACCGACGCCTACTCGCCGCGGCTGCGCGAGCTCGCCCGCCTTGCCGACCCGGGGCTGACCGAGGGCGTCTACGCCGGCCTGCCCGGGCCGAACTACGAGACGCCCGCGGAGATCCGGGCGCTGTGGGCGCTGGGCGCCGACCTGGTCGGCATGTCGACGGTGCACGAGACCATCGCGGCCCGCGCGGCCGGCGCCGAGGTGCTGGGGGTGTCGCTGGTCACCAACCCGGCCGCCGGGATGTCGGGAGAACCGTTGAGCCACGCCGAGGTGCTGGCCGCCGGGACCGCGTCGGCCAGCCGGATGGGCGCGCTGCTGGCCGAGGTGGTGGCCCGGCTGTGACGACGTGACGCCGGCCCGCCCGCTGCGGTTCGGCACAGCGGGGTTGCGCGGGCCGGTGCGAGACGGGCCCGACGCGATGAACGTCGCGGTGGTGTCGCGCGCGACGTGGGCGGTGGCGCGGGTGCTGGGCGAACCGGGGCTGGTGGTCGTCGGCCGCGACGCCCGGCACGGCTCGGCGGCGTTCGCCACCGTGACGGCCGAAGTGCTTGCCGCCGAAGGCTTTTCGGTTCTGCTCTTCCCGGGACCGGTCCCGACACCCGTCGTCGCGTTCGCGGTCCGCCACGCCGGCGCGGCCGCGGGGGTGCAGATCACCGCGTCGCACAACCCGCCGGCCGACAACGGCTACAAGGTGTACTGGCAGGGCGGCATCCAGATCGTCTCCCCCACCGACCGCCGGATCGAGGCCGCGATGGCCGCCGCTCCCCCGGCCGACCGGATCGCCAGGGCGCCCGTCGCACCCGCCGAGACCGACCTCGTCGAGCGTTACCTCGAGCGCGCGGCCGCGGTGCGCCGCGGCGCCGGGTCGGTGCGGGTGGCGCTGACGCCGCTGCACGGCGTGGGCGGCGCGCCGGCCGTGGCGGCGCTGCACCGCGCGGGATTCGACCAGGTCCACACCGTCGGGGCCCAGTTCGCGCCGGACCCCGACTTTCCCACCGTCGCCTTCCCCAACCCGGAGGAACCCGGGGCCGCCGACGCGCTGCTCGCGCTGGCCGAGGAGACCCGCGCCGACGTCGCGATCGCGCTGGATCCCGACGCCGACCGCTGCGCCGTCGGCATCCCGACCCCCGCCGGCTGGCGGATGCTGTCCGGTGACGAAACCGGTTGGCTGCTGGGCGATTACATCCTGTCCCACGACAGATCCGGCACGGCGGTGGTGGCCAGCACCGTGGTGTCGTCGCGGATGCTGGCGGCGATCGCCGCCGAACACGGCGCCACCCACGTCGAGACCCTCACCGGCTTCAAGTGGCTGGCGCGCGCCGATTCCGGCGTGCCGGGCGGCAGGCTGGTCTACGCCTACGAGGAGGCGATCGGCCACTGCGTCGACCCGGAGGCGGTGCGCGACAAGGACGGCATCAGCGCCGCGGTGCTGGTGTGCGACCTGGTGGCCGCGCTGCGGGCCCAGGGCCGTTCGGTGCCCGACGCGCTCGACGACCTCGCCCGCCGCCACGGCGTGCACGACGTCGCCGCGGTGTCGCGCCGCGTGGCCGACACCGACGAGGCCGCGGAACTGATGCGGCGGCTGCGGGCGGCCGCGCCGGGTCGGCTGGCCGGCTTCCCCGCGAGCACCACCGACATCACCGACGCGCTGATCTTCACCGGCGGCGACGGCGAAACGTCGGCGCGGGTGGTGGTGCGGCCGTCGGGCACCGAACCGAAGTTGAAGTGCTACTTGGAGATTCGCTGCGCGCCGACCAACGACCTGCCCTCGGCCAGGCGGCGCGCCCGCGCGCTGCGCGACGAGCTGGTCTCGGCCGTGCAAGCGTGGTGAACTTGATCATGTTTCTCCGAAAATATGAGCAACGGTTGGCGCCACAACTGTCATCGGAGCTCGGCGAAACGATCCTGCGCTGCATCGCGCTCAATGCCGCCGGAGCGCACGACCGGATGGACAACGAGAGCTTCTCACTCATGTGGCGGCCGTCGTTGACTGTCAACGGGCGGCCGCAGACCCGACTGCCGCAAACGATGTTCCTCATCCTGACACCGACGCGCGTGCTGATCACCGACACCAAGAGGGGCGGGACCGGCTATCGGCCCGTCCTCGGCTCGCCGATCCTCACGCTGACGCGAGAAGACGCCGAGATCACCGCCGTCAGAGACGACGACGGGTTGTGGCTCTATCGCCTGAAATCCCTTGCCAAATCGGCGGAACTGGACTTGGAACTGTCCAGCGGCCGCGGCATCGCGGAAGAATTGGCCGCGCAGCTGCGGGAGTTCTCGGCCACCCAAAGCGCGGACGCCGCGGAGCAGCTGCTCGACGCCCGCCGGCAGTACCAGGCCAAGTCATACCGGATGGCCGGCGTCGCGAGTGCGGTGTTTTCGCTGCTGTCCTTCGGCTTCGGCGCTTACCAGGTCTACGGACATCACGTCGGCACGCCGAACCCGAAGGCGTTGTTCATTTGCGGTGCGATTTTCGCGGTCGGGGCGGTCTGGCTGTTCGTGCCCCGTCGGGGCTAGCGCGGCCCGAATTGGCGGTCGCCCGCATCGCCGAGACCCGGCACGATGTAGGCGATCTCGTTGAGGCGGTCGTCGACGGCAACGGTGAACAGCCGCGCGTCCGGCGCCGCCTTCTCAAGCGCGGCAACGCCTTCCGGAGCTGCCACCGCGCACAGCACGGTGATATCCGACGCGCCGCGCCGGTGCAGCAGGCCGATCGTGTGGGTCATCGACCCGCCGGTGGCCAGCATCGGGTCCAGGACGATCACCGGCACGCCGGACAAGTCGTCGGGCAGCGACTCGAGATATCCCGTCGCGCAATGGGTTTCCTCGTCGCGGGCCACGCCGACGAAGCCCACCCGCGCCTCCGGGAGCAGCTCCAGGGCGCGCTCGAGCATGCCCAGGCCCGCGCGCAGCACCGGCACCAGCAGGGGCGGGTGGGCCAGGCGCACCCCGAGCGTCTCGGCCAGCGGCGTACGGATCGGAAAGGTCTCGCGGGCGGCGTCGCGCGTGGCCTCGTAGACCAGCATCGCGGTCAGCTCGCGCAGGCCGGCCCGGAAGTGGGCGTTGTCGGTGCGTTCGTCGCGCAGCGCCGTCAGCCGCGACAGGGCCAGCGGGTGATCAATGACGCGCACGTCCACGGCATTTGACCCTATATAACGATTGCGACTAGCAACGCCGACACGCTCGCGTGGCCGCCCTCGGGCGGGTGAATCCGCCCATATACTCCCGGCGTGCTGAGCACAATCAAAAGCCTGGCCGGCGCGGCCGCGCTGGTGGGACTGGCGATCGTCCCGTCGGCGCCCCGGGTGGAGCTCGCGGCGGCCGCGCTGCCGCAGCCCGCGCACGTGGTGATCGTGGTGGAGGAGAACCGCTCCGCGACCAACATCATCGGCAACAAGTCGGCGCCGTTCATCAACGCACTGGCCGCGGGCGGCGCGAACATGGTGCAGTCGTTCGCCGAGGCGCATCCCAGCGAGCCCAACTACCTGGCGCTGTTCGCCGGCAGCACCCTCGGGGTGACCAAGGACTCGTGCCCGGTCGACGGCGGTGCCACCCCCAACCTGGGCTCCGAATTGCTGGCCGCCGGCTACACGTTCGTCGGTTACGCCGAAGGGCTGCCCGCACCGGGCTCCACCGTGTGCAGCGCCGGCAAGTACGCGCGAAAGCACGTGCCGTGGGCCAACTTCACCAATGTGCCGCCCGCCAACTCGCTGCCGTTCTCGGCCTTCCCGCTGGGCAACTACGCCGGCCTGCCGACCGTCTCGTTCGTCATTCCCAACAACGACGACAACATGCACGACGGCTCGATCGCGCAGGCCGACGCCTGGCTGAGCCGCGAGCTGTCGGGCTACGCCAACTGGGCGGTGGCCAACAACAGCCTGCTGATCGTGACGTGGGACGAGGACGACGGCGGACCGCGCAACCAGATCCCGACGGTGATCTACGGCGGGCACGTGCAGCCCGGCAACTACGCCGAGCAGATCAGCCACTACAGCGTGCTTTCCACCCTGGAGCAGATGTACGGGCTGCCCAAAACCGGTTACGCGGCCGGTGCCGCGCCGATCGCGACGATCTGGGCCGCGTAGCCGCCACCGCGCCACCCGTCGCTATTGTGTGCCGCATGGCTGCTGACCTCGTGCCGATCCGCCTGAGCCTGTCCGCCGGTGACCGCTACACGGTGTGGGCGCCGCGCTGGCGCGACGCCGGCGACGAGTGGGAGGCGTTCCTGGGCAAGGACGAGGACCTGTACGCGTTCTCCTCGGTCGCCGACCTGGTCGCGTTCGTGCGCTCGGGCGCCGACAACGACCTCGCCGACCACCCGGGCTGGCAGGACCTGACCTCGGCGCACGCGCACGACTTCGAGCCCGGCGAGGACCGCCAGTTCGACCTGGTCGTGGTCGAGGAGCTGGTGTCGGAGAAGCCCACCGAGGAGTCGGTGACCGCGCTGGCCGGAGCGCTGGCGATCGTGTCGTCGATCGGCTCGGTGTGCGAGCTGGCGGCGGTGTCGAAGTTCTTCAACGGCAACCCCAACCTGGGCACGGTGGCCGGCGGCATCGACACCTTCACCGGCAAGGCGGGCCAGAAGCGCTGGAACGCGATCGCCGAGGTCATCGCCCGCAGCTGGGACGACGTGCTGGGCTCGATCGAGGAGATCATCAGCGCCCCCGAGGTCGACGAGGACGCGTCCGAAAAGGCCGCCGAGGAGCTGGAAGAGGAGCGCGAGGAGCCCGCGGAAGACGAGGCGGAGGCGGAAGCCGCCGAAGAAACCGACGAGGCCGACGAAGACGACGAAGACGAAGACACCGAGGACGAGGACGACGAAGACACCGAGGACGACGAGGCCGAGGAGGAGGCCCGCGCGGCCGGCGACACCGTCGTGCTGGGCGGCGACGAGGACTTCTGGGTGCAGGTCGGCATCGACCCGATCCGGATCATCACCAGCTCCGGCACGTTCTACACGCTGCGCTGCTACCTGGACGACCGCCCGATCTTCCTGGGCCGCAACGGCCGGATCAGCGTGTTCAGCTCGGAGCGGGCGCTGGCCCGCTACCTCGCCGACGAGCACGACCACGACCTGTCCGACCTGAGCACCTACGACGACATCCGCACCGCCGCGACGGACGGCTCGCTGGCGGTGGACATCACCGACGAGAACATCTACGTGCTGAGCGGGCTGGCCGACGACTTCGCCGACGGACCCGACGCCGTGGATCGCGACCAGCTCGACCTGGCCGTCGAGCTGCTCCGCGACATCGGCGACTACTCCGAGGAGAGCACGGTGGACAAGGCGCTGGACCCCGGCCGGCCGCTGGGCAAGCTGGTGGGCCACGTGCTGGAGCCGGAGTCGGTCGCCAAGCCCACACCCCCCTACGCCGCCGCCGTGCGCGAGTGGGAGAAGTTGGAGCAATTCATCGACGGGCGGCTCAGGCGGGAGTAGAGCGGGAGTAGGGCGCCGACCCGCCGCGTTTGACGGGCCACCCAGACTGCTCTTTACTGGCGCAGGTGTCGCTTCCCGGCGTCGGCCCGTTGCCCCTGTACGGCTTCCAGCGTCCGGGCATGCTGCTGTTCGGTCTGATCCCGCTGGCGCTGCTCGCCGTCTATGTCGTGGTGCAGGCCCGGCGCCGGCAGCGGCTGCGCCGGTTCACCGAGGCCGACGTGCCCCAGTCGTGGTGGCGGCACCTTCCCATCGCGGGGTCGCTGCTGTCCCTGTTCCTGCTGACCGTCGCCCTGGCCACGCCCACGCACGACATGCGCATCCCGCGCAACCGCGCCTGCGTCGTGCTGATCATCGACATGTCCAACTCGATGCGCGCCACCGACGTCGAACCCAACCGGCTAAAGGCGGCCGAGCAGGCGGCCAGCCAGTTCGCCAGCCAGCTGACGCCGGGCATCAACCTCGGGCTGGTCGGATTCGCGGGCACGCCCTACCTGCTGGTGCCCCCGACCCCGCAGCACGAGGCGACGCTCGAGGCGCTGAAGAAGCTCGAGTTCGCCGACGGGACGGCGACCGGCGAGGCGATCTTCACCGCGCTGCACGCGGTCGGCGCCGCGGCCATCACGGGCGGGGACACCCCACCGCCGGCGCGCATCGTGCTGCTGTCCGACGGCGGCGAGAACAAGCCGACCGACCCGAGCGACCCGCACGACGGCGCCTTCACCGCGGCGCGGCTGGCCAAGGACCAGGGCGTGCCCATCTCGACCATCTCGTTCGGCACCAAGGGCGGCGAGATAGAGATGGACGGGCAGCGCGTCGCCGTCCCCGTGTCCACGGACCAGATGCGCAAGATCGCCCAGCTCTCCGGCGGCCAGTCCTACACCGCCACCAACATCGGCGAGCTGAACAAGAGCTACAACGCCATCGAGAACGACATCGGGTTCCGCACGGTGCCCGGACCCGGCAGCGCCGGCTGGCTGCGCCTGGGCGTCGTCGTCGCGCTGCTCGCCGCGGCGCTGGCCCTGCTGATCAACCGGCGCCTGCCGGTCTGACCGCTCAGGCGGGCAGCCGCCGGTTCAGGAACTCCCCGGCCAGCACCGCGCCGGCCAGCAGCACCGCGCCCAGCAGCATCCAGGCGAGGCTGGCGTCCCCCTTGACCGTCTGGTAGCCGATCTGGCGCTGCAGCGTCGAATAGACGCTCTCGAGCGATTCCAGGCTGTCCGCGTGGAACGCCTGGCCGTCGGTGATCTTGGTGATCTCCTGCAGCGTCTGGTCGTCGACGGGGACCGGGATGGTGGCGCCCTCGTACTCGACGGTGCCGTAGGGCGTGCCGAAGGAGATCGTCGAGATCTGCACCTCCTCGGCCTTGGCTGCCCGCGCGGCGGTGAACGCACCCTGCGGGGCGTTGGGGTCCAGCGGCACGTTTTCGGCGCCGTCGGATTCCAGGACGATGCGCGCGGGGGGCGGGCCTTCGCCGCCGCCCATCACCGAGCCGACCGTGGCGATCGCCTGCAGCGCCGTGAAGATGCCCTCCCCCGTCGCGGTTTTCGGGGCCGGCTTCAACCCGTCGATCGCCGCCTTCACCGCGGCGCGGTTCGTCGTCGGGGAGACCAGCAGCGAGGCGTTGGCGGCGAATTCGACCAGGCCCAGGTTGATGGCAGGCGTCAGCTCATCGGCGAACTTCTTGCCGGCCTCCTGCGCGGCGGCCAGCCGGTTGGGGGCGACGTCGGTGGACGCCATGGATTCCGAGACGTCGATGACCAGCACGACGACGGCGCGGTTGAGCGGGATCCGGATGTCCGATGTCGGACCGGCCATGGCGGTGGTCAGCAGGACCAGCGACACGGCGAGCAGGATCGTCGGCACGTGCCGCCAGCGGCCCGAGCGCAGCGGCGCCACCCGCTCGAGCACCTCCATGTTGGCGAACCGCAGCACCCGGCGGCGCCGGGCGAACTGCACCACCACGTAGATCCCGATCAGCAGCGCCACGGCCAGCAAGAACAGGAAGAACCAGGCGTTCTGGAAGCCCGTGAGCGACACGGGTCCCAGCAGCGGCAGCTTCATGTCCAGCCACCCTATTCGTCAAACGACGAGCCTGCATGGGCCGCCCGGTCAGGGCCGCTGGGGCGCGGGCGTGTTTCCGTACAGGCAATCGTGCAGTTCCGGGCTGCCCGGGGCGAAGTCGAATCCGCAGTTGCACTCGCGGGCGTCCCGGGGAGGAAGCGAGTCGCAAAACGGGGTGCCCGCCGAGGCCGTCGGCGCGCTCCACAGCACACCGGCGGCCAGGGCCGCCGCCGCCGCACCGAGGGCGGCCCGCACTGCTTTCGGCTTCATGTTCAGTCCTTTTCGGTACGACGTCATGGACAACTCATATCAGTGTCGGCGGCAACTCGCAGCGCAGCGTCGGCGGGCAGCGCAGACCCGATCGAATTGTGTTACAAGCCCGGCGGTTCGGGGAACTCTTGTCCGAGATGGCGCCCGCACGGGGCGCCGTAGAAGACAACGGGAGCTACAAATGATCGGATCAATCATCCTGGCGATCATCGTCGGCGCGGTCATCGGTGTGGTGGCGCGTCTGGTCATGCCGGGCAAGCAGACCATCGGCATGGTCATGACGGTCGTCCTCGGTGCCGTCGGCGGCCTGATCGGCTCAGCGGTGTCCGCCCAGTTCGGATACCACAACGCCAACGGTGGAATCGCGTGGATTCCGTTCTTCGTCGGCGTCGGCGCCGCCGTCGTCCTGATCGCGATCTGGGAGGCCGTGACGGGCCGTCGCAGCCACACCGGGCTGCCCCGCTGACCGCGGCTAGCCGATCAACACCGCGTAGCGCGGCTTGATCACCTCGTCGATGATCGCCAACCGCTCGTCGAACGGGATGAAGGCCGACTTCATGGCGTTGATCGTGAACCGCTCCAGATCACTCCACCCATAACCGAAAGCCTCGATGAGCCTCGACATTTCGAGGCTCATCGTGGTGTCGCTCATCAGCCGGTTGTCGGTGTTGACGGTCACGCGGAAGCGGGTGCGGGCCAGCAGGTCGAACGGGTGCTCGGCGATGCTCTTGACCGCGCCGGTCTGCACGTTCGAGCTGGGGCACAGCTCCAGCGGAATTCGTTTGTCCCGCAAGATGGATGCCTGCTGGCCCAGCCGGACGCGGCCGTCCTCGAGGACCTCGATGTCGTCGACGATGCGCACGCCGTGGCCGAGCCGGTCGGCGCCGCAGAACGCGATGGCCTCGTGGATGGAGGGCAGGCCGAACGCCTCGCCGGCGTGAATCGTGAAGCGCGCGTTATGGTCTCGCATGTACTCGAAAGCGTCCAGGTGCCGCGTCGGCGGGTTGCCGGCCTCGGCGCCGGCGATGTCGAACCCCACCACGCCCTTGTCCCGGAACCGGATCGCCAGCTCGGCAATCTCACGGGACACCGCGGCGTGGCGCATCGCGGTGACCAAGCACCGCACCTTGATGGGGCGCCCCGCCGCCGCGCAGGCCTGCTCGCCGGCGGCGAAGCCCGCCAGCACGGCATCGACGATCTCGTCGAAGGACAGCCCGCGGTTGATGTGCAGTTCGGGGGCGAAGCGCACCTCGGCGTAGACGACCGAATCCGCGGCCAGGTCCTCCACACATTCGTAGGCGACGCGGTACAGGGCGTCGGGGGTCTGCATCACCGCCACGGTGTGCGAGAACGGTTCCAGGTAGCGCTCCAGCGAGCCGCTGTGCGACCGGGTGCGAAACCACGTCGCCAGCTCGTCGACGTCGGTGGCGGGCAGCCCGTCGTAGCCGGTCGCACCGGCGATGTCGATCACGGTCGACGGCCGCAGCCCGCCGTCCAGGTGGTCGTGCAGCAGGGCCTTGGGCGCCTTCCTGATCTGGTTGAGGTCGATCACTGCGCGATCCGATCGATGATCAGCGGCCGGGAGGCCGGTGGCGTGTCGTCGACGCTGTAGCCGCCGGCCAGCTCGGCCATCGCGGCGTCGAAGCGTTCGGGGGTGTCGGTGTAGAGGGTGAACAGCGGCTCGCCGGCGGCGACGGGCTCCCGCGGGCGGCGATGGATCCGGATCCCGGCGCCCAGCTGCACCGGATGGCCCGGACGGGCCCTGCCCGCGCCGAGCCGCCAACTCGCCAGCCCCACCGCCATCGCGTCGATATCGCCCATTGTGCCGCCCCGGTGAGCGGTCACGGTCTCGGAACACGAACCGATCGGCAACGGTACCGACAAGTCGCCGTCCTGGGCCGCGACGAGCCGGCGAAAGCGGTCCATCGCGGTGCCGTCGCGCAGCGCCCGGGCGGGATCGCGGTCGTCGACGCCGGCGAGGTCGAGCATCTCGGCGGCCAGCCGCAGCGTCAGCTCCACCACGTCGGGCGGCCCGCCGCCGGCCAGGACCTCCAGCGACTCGGCGACCTCGAGCGCGTTGCCGACGGTGCATCCCAGCGGGCGGTTCATGTCGGTCAGCAGCGCGCGGGTGGGCACCCCGTGCGCCGCGCCCAGCCCGACCATGGTGTGCGCGAGTTCGCGGCTGGCCGCCTCCGAGGCCATCAGCGCCCCGGAGCCGACCTTCACGTCGAGCACCAGCGCGCCCGCGCCCTCGGCCAGCTTCTTGCTCATCACCGAGCTGGCGATCAGCGGCAGCGACTCGACGGTGGCGGTGACGTCGCGCAGCGCGTAGAGCTTGGCGTCGGCCGGGGCCAGCTCGCCGGCGGCGAAGATGGCGGCGCCGACGTCGCCGAGCTGTTCCCGGATCCGCGCGCCGGACAGTTGCGCGGTGAACCCCGCGATGGACTCCAGCTTGTCCAGGGTGCCGCCGGTGTGCCCCAGCCCGCGGCCCGACGCCTGGGGCACGGCCGCCCCGCAGGCGGCAACGACGGGCACCAACGGCAGGGTGATCTTGTCCCCGACGCCGCCGGTGGAGTGCTTGTCGACGGTCGGGACGCCCAGGTCGGCGAAGTCCAGCCGCTCGCCGGAGGCCAGCATCGCCGCCGTCCACCGGGCGATCTCCTCGCGGTCCATGCCGCGCCACACGATCGCCATCAGCAGCGCCGACATCTGCTCGTCGGCGACGCGGCCATGGGTGTAGGCGTCGATCACCCAGTCGATGGCGGCGTCGGACAGCCGCCCGCCGTCGCGCTTGGTCCGGATCACCGTCGGCGCGTCGTACGCCGCGTCGAAGTCCCAGTCGCTCAAGGCGATTCCCGCGGCAGGTCGGCGCGAAAAGCGTCGGGCAGCAGCTCGCCGAGGGGGCGCGGCCCGGCCGGATGGTCGATCAGCATGTCGGTGCCGCCGTGCTCCAGCAGCAGCTGGCGGCATCGCCCGCACGGCATCAGGGTGGCCCCCCGGGGGTCCACGCACGCCAGCGCGACCAGCCGGCCGCCGCCGGTGGAATGCAGGGCGCACACCACACCGCACTCGGCACAGAGACCAAGGCCATATGAGACGTTCTCCACATTGCACCCGGTGACGACGCGGCCGTCGTCGACCAGCGCGGCCGCCCCCACGGCGAACCGCGAGTAGGGCGCATAGGCCCCCGCCGCCGCTCCGATCGCCTTGTCGCGCAGCACATTCCAGTCGACGTCGGGCACACGCACCTCGCTCACCAAAGGGCCGACTTGCCAGCGTCACCCTACTCTGACACGACATTTCGCTTGGCGGCTGTTCGGCATGACCCACCAGCTGGCAGGGTTAGGCTGAACTCCCCTGACTGTTCACAAGAAGGCGGGTGAGGACATGGTGAGCACTGCCGCCGCGCGCAAGCGGCGACCACCCCGGACCCTGTATCGGGGCGACCCGGGCATGTGGGCGTGGGTGCTGCACCGCATCAGCGGCGCGACCATCTTCTTCTTCCTGTTCGTCCACGTGCTGGACGCCGCGATGCTGCGGGTGAGCCCGCAGACCTACAACGCGGTGGTGGGCGACTACAAGACCCCCATCGTCAGCCTGATGGAATACGGCCTGATCGCCGCGGTGCTGTTCCACGGCCTGAACGGGATCCGGGTCATCCTGATCGACTTCTGGTCGCAGGGCCCGCGCCATCAGCGGCTGATGTTCCTGATCGTCGTCATCGTCTTCTTGCTGCTGATGGTTCCCGCCGGCGTGGTGACCGGCATCCACGTCCTGGAGCATCTGCGATGAGCAGCCCGGACCTGCAGCTCGGGCGCGGCCAGACCGCGCCGGTCAGGCAGCGCTTCTACGACCGCCCCGCCAGTCTGGACAATCCCCGCTCCCCGCGCCGGCGCGCCGGCATCCCGAACTTCGAGAAGTTCGCGTGGCTGTTCATGCGGTTCTCCGGGATCGCGCTGGTGTTCCTGGCGATCGGGCACCTGTTCATCATGCTGATGTGGGACGACGGCGTGTACCGCATCGACTTCAACTACGTGGCGGCGCGCTGGCACTCGCCGTTCTGGCAGATGTGGGACATGGCGTTGTTGTGGCTGGCGCAGCTGCACGGCGGCAACGGGCTGCGCACCATCATCGACGACTACAGCCGCAAGAACTCCACCCGGTTCTGGCTCAACAGCCTGCTGCTGTTGTCGATGGGGTTCACGTTGGTGCTGGGCACCTACGTGCTGGTGACCTTCGACCCGAACATCTCGTGATCGAGGAAGGCGAGCCGTGATCCAGCAACACCGATACGACGTGGTGATCGTCGGCGCGGGCGGTGCCGGGATGCGCGCCGCGGTCGAGGCGGGGCCGCGGGTGCGGACCGCGGTGCTGACCAAGCTCTACCCCACCCGCAGCCACACCGGCGCCGCCCAGGGCGGCATGTGCGCGGCGCTGGCCAACGTCGAGGACGACAACTGGGAATGGCACACGTTCGACACCGTCAAGGGCGGCGACTACCTCGCCGACCAGGACGCCGTCGAGATCATGTGCAAGGAAGCCATCGACGCGGTGCTCGACCTGGAGAAGATGGGGATGCCGTTCAACCGCACCCTCGAGGGCCGCATCGACCAGCGCCGCTTCGGCGGGCACACCCGCGACCACGGCAAGGCGCCGGTGCGCCGGGCCTGCTACGCCGCCGACCGCACCGGCCACATGATCCTGCAGACGCTGTACCAGAACTGCGTCAAGCACGACGTGCAGTTCTTCAACGAGTTCTACGCGCTGGACCTGGTGCTCACCGAGACCCCGAGCGGGCCGGTGGCCACCGGGGTGGTCGCATACGAGCTCGCCACCGGTGAGATCCACGTCTTTCACGCCAAGGCCGTCGTCATCGCCACCGGCGGGTCGGGCCGCATGTACAAGACGACCTCCAACGCGCACACGCTGACCGGCGACGGCATCGGCATCGTGTTCCGCAAGGGACTTCCCTTGGAGGACATGGAGTTTCACCAGTTCCACCCGACCGGCCTGGCCGGCCTGGGCATCCTGATCTCCGAGGCCGTGCGCGGCGAGGGCGGCCGGCTGCTCAACGCCGACGGCGAGCGGTTCATGGAGCGCTACGCCCCGACGATCGTCGACCTGGCGCCGCGCGACATCGTCGCGCGCTCGATGGTGCTCGAGGTGCTGGGGGGCCGCGGCGCGGGCCCCAACAAGGACTACGTGTACATCGACGTCCGCCACCTCGGCGAGGACGTGCTGGAGGCCAAGCTGCCCGACATCACCGAGTTCGCGCGGACCTATCTGGGCGTGGACCCGGTGCACGAACTCGTCCCGGTCTACCCGACGTGTCACTACGTGATGGGTGGCATCCCCACGACCGTCACCGGACAGGTGTTGCGGGACAACACCTCCACCGTCCCGGGCCTATACGCGGCCGGTGAGTGCGCGTGCGTGTCGGTGCACGGCGCCAACCGGCTTGGCACCAATTCGCTGCTGGACATCAACGTCTTCGGGCGCCGGGCCGGCATCGCCGCGGCTTCGTATGCGCGGGGCCACGACTTCGTCGACATGCCGCCGGAGCCGGAGGCGATGGTCGTCGGGTGGGTGGGCGACATCCTCTCCGAGCACGGCAACGAGCGCGTCGCCGACATCCGTGGCGCCCTGCAGCAGTCGATGGACAACAATGCCGCGGTGTTCCGCACCGAGGAGACGCTCAAGCAGGCGCTCACCGACATCCACGCGCTCAAGGAGCGCTACTCGCGAATCACCGTGCACGACAAGGGGAAGCGCTACAACAGCGACCTGCTGGAGGCCATCGAGCTCGGCTTCCTACTGGAGCTGGCCGAGGTCACCGTGGTGGGCGCCCTGAATCGCAAGGAGTCCCGCGGCGGCCACGCCCGCGAGGACTACCCGAACCGCGACGACGTCAACTACATGCGCCACACGATGGCCTATAAGCAAATTGGGGCCGATAAGCAGCGACCCGACCTGCTCAGCGATATCGCGCTGGACTTCAAGCCCGTGGTGCAGACCCGCTACGAACCCAAGGAACGGAAGTACTGATGGCCTTCGAAATGGAACCAGACGTCGAGCCCCGGTTGGAGCCCCCGTTGCCGCCGGTTCCCGAGGGCGCGGTGATGGTGACCGTGAAGATCGCCCGGTTCAACCCCGACCAGCCCGACGCCTTCGCGAAAACCGGTGGCTGGCAAAGCTTTCGGGTGCCCTGCCTGCCCAGCGACCGGATGCTCAACCTGCTGATCTACATCAAGAGCTACCTGGACGGGACGCTGACGTTCCGGCGGTCCTGCGCGCACGGCGTGTGCGGCTCCGACGCCATGCGCATCAACGGCGTCAACCGCCTGGCGTGCAAGGTGCTGATGCGCGACCTGCTGCCCGACAAGCCGGACAAGAAACTCACCATCACGGTCGAACCGATCCGCGGGCTGCCGGTGGAGAAGGACCTGGTCGTCGACATGGAGCCGTTCTTCGACGCCTACCGGGCGGTGAAGCCCTACCTGATCACCACCGGCAACCCCCCGACCCGGGAACGCATCCAGAGCCCGACCGACCGCGCCCGCTACGACGACACCACCAAGTGCATCCTGTGCGCGTGCTGCACCACCAGCTGCCCGGTGTTCTGGCACGAGGGCAGCTACTACGGGCCGGCGGCGATCGTCAACGCGCACCGCTTCATCTTCGACAGCCGCGACGAGGCAGCCGCCGAGCGCCTCGACATCCTCAACGAGGTCGACGGCGTCTGGCGGTGCCGGACCACGTTCAACTGCACCGAATCCTGCCCGCGCGGCATCGAGGTCACCAAGGCGATCCAGGAGGTCAAGCGCGCGACCATGTTCTCGCGCTGAGCCGGAACTTCAGCAGAGTTCGTGGTGGTGGCTTCGGTTGCCCCCCAACCGCTTGGCCTGATACATCGCGGCGTCGGAGGCGCTGATCAGCTCCTGCAGCACCAGTTGCGGGTCGGCCGCGGTCTCGTCGAGGAGGGCGCAGGCGGTGCCGATGCTGGCGGTGACCCCCGCCGCCGAGGCCGCGATGGCCCGGCACATCTGCGTGGCCAGCGACTCGGCGTTGCAGCCCGAAGACGTGCCGGCCAGCAGGAACTCCTCGCCGCCGCTGCGCGCCACCACCGCCTGCTTGTCGGCGGCGGCCAGCAGCGCCTGGGCGACCTGGACCAGCGCGTGATCCCCCGCGGCGTGGCCGCAGCGGTCGTTGAGGGCCTTGAAATGGTCGAGATCGATCAGCATGACCACCAGGTGGGAGTCGATGCCCCGGCGGGCCAGGATCATCCCGAGCGCCTCGTGCGCGAACGCGCGCCTGTTGAGCAGGCCCGTCAGCGGATCGCGGTCGGCGCGCAGCAGGTCGCCCGCCAGGGCGCGCACCAGGATCAGAATGGCCACCGGCAGGGCGATGTTGACCTCGATCACCAGCCACAGGTCCACCCCCGCGAGGCTGGGGTGTCCGGCCCGGGCCAGCGACAGCGCCTCCCAGGAGCCGACGGCGGCGGCCACCGCGAAGTTGTACAGCACGAAGCCCGTCGTGTGAAAGAACGCCATGTACGCGCCGAAGGTCGCGAAGGCGATGCAGCCGATCAGCGCGGCCAGCGGGTTCGGGTGCGCCAGGCACGCCAGGGCGACGGAGGCGTTGCACGTCACGGCGAAAATGAGTGACTGCGTGCGCGTCGGCCAGCGGCAGACCCACAGCACCACCCCCGCCACCCCGCCGCCGACCGCAGCCCACATCATCGCCACCGGGACGGCTCCGCGGGGACCGTCCGAGCCCGCCAGCAGCGCGAGGAGGCACAACACCATCGACGCCGAAATGGCCGCCAACACGGCCCGAGTGGCACCGCTGATGCCCCGCGACGCCAGGTAGCCGGAGAGCCAGTCATATTGATCGGCCCGCCACCACCGGCTAAAAAGCGCGGTCATCGTCAACTCCCAATCGCCACCACAGGTCGTGAGACTAGCGGCATACCGCAGGTATGTGTCACGATTTCGCGCGCCATCCCGTCTGACCCGTATGACACAGAAAACCCGCATCGAGCCCCTGCCCCCCAACCGCGCCGGACTGCTGACCCGTGCCATGTACCGGGTGGCCAAGCGGCGCTACGGACAGGTCCCCGAGCCGTTCGCCGTTTCCGCGCATCATCGCAAGCTGATGATCGCGGGCGCCGTGCACGAAACGATGGTCGACCGGGCGTCGAAGACGCTTCCGGTCAGCGTGCGCGAGCTCGCGGTGTACTGGACCGCGCGCCAGATCGGCTGCTCGTGGTGCGTCGACTTCGGCTCCATGCTGCAGCGACTGGACGGCCTCGACATGGAGCGCCTGAAGGAGATCGACAATTACGCCGCCTCGCCGGCGTTCAGCGACGACGAGCGCGCGGCCATCGCCTACGCCGACGCGATGACGGCCGACCCGCACACCGTGACCGACGAGCAGGTCGCCGACCTGAGGTCCCGCTTCGGCGACGCCGGCGTGTTCGAGCTGACCTACCAGATCGGGCTGGAGAACATGCGGGCGCGGGTGAACTCCGCGCTGGGCATCACCGAGCAGGGCTTCAATTCCGGTGACGCCTGCCGCATCCCGTGGATGACCGAGCCCGACGAATCGCCGAATTCCACGCTCGCGCGCGGGAATAGGTGAGTGCCAATACCATCGAGGCCGTGAATCCGCAGCTGCAAGCCGTGGTCGACGATGCCTATCGCATCTTCGGTGGCTACCGCCTCGACGGTTCGCTGTGTGTCTGTCACTGCAACTCCTGCATGACACTCGACGATGAGCGTCGTCTGGTCACGACGCCGCTGCGCGCAATCCCGGCCGAGTTACTTGCGCAGTACACCGAGTCGGCCCACAGCTGGGATGACGGATCGGTGGCGCGCGAATTCCGATATTTCCTGCCGCGCTACCTCGAACTCATCGCATTGAACGAAGCGCCGGATCCACTGGGCATAGATATCTGCCTGCGCCGCCTCGGCGAATCGACGTGGCGCGAGACTTGGCCGCGACCGGAGCAAGTCGTCATCGAGCGCTACTTCGACGCGATCCTGGTCGCGAGCCTGCAGCGCCTGGAACTCACACACTGGCCGGCCGGCTGGCGGCTGGAATTCGACTTGGCGGATGTGCTGACGATGATCGTGACGGCCGGAGGTGATCTCGATCGTGTCCTGGCGGCATGGGACGCCGCCGACGACCCGCCGGCAGCAATCCATATGGCGGCGTTGCGGTCCGGTGTCATCCACTCGGGCGACGTCCAGTACTTCCACTCGGCCTACCTGGAGGACCACAAAGAAGAGGCCCGCCGCATCGGCGCTTTCCTGACCCGCCCAGAGGTCGTGCGACGGATCGAAGCCGCGTTCTTCAACATCGACGAACCGCGGCTACAACGGCTGGTCTCCAGCGCGATCGATTGAGCTCAATCGAGCCGCTCTCAGGGACGCAGGGGCGAGCCGGTGAACTTGTCCGGGTTGGCGATATCCCATAGCGCGCAGACCTTTCCGTCGCGCACCGTGATCGCCAGGATCCGCGGCCGCATCTCCCAGTGCCCGTCGTCGCCGGGGCTGCCCTCGGTGTAGGCGCCCAGCTCGCCGTTGACGAGCCCAAGCTGATTCGCCGTAAAGAACGCGTCGCCGTAGCGCCGGGCCAGGCCGAAGATGAACCGGGCCACCTTGTCCGCTCCCTCGATGACGTGAACGGCCGTGGGCGCCTTGCCGTTTGAATCGCCGCTGAACGTCACGTCCGGATGCAGCAGCTCCACTACGGCCCCCAGGTCGCCGGCGGCCATGGCGGCCATCAGCCGGCCGACCACCTCGTTGTGCAAGGGGTCGGGCTTGGGCGGCGGGGCGGCCGCCACCGCCTTCCGGCCCCGCGACGCGAGCTGCCGCGCGGCGGCCTCGTTGACGCCCAGCACCTCGGCCACGTCGGCGAAGGGCACCGCGAACCCGTCGTGCAGCACGAATGCGACCCGCTGATCGGGCGACAGGCGCTCGAGCACCACCATCGCCGCGAAGCGGGCGTCCTCGCTGGCCACCACCGCGGACAGCGGGTCGGCCTCTTCGAATCTGGTCACCACCGGCTCGGGCAGCCAGTTGCCGGTGTACGTCTCGCGCCGGTGCGCGGCCGACCGCAACCGGTCCAGGCCGAGCCGGCTCACCACGGTGGTGAGCCACGCCCGCAGGTCCGAGATGGCCTGGTTCTGCCCGTGCCAGCGCAGCCACGCCTCCTGGACGATGTCCTCCGCGTCGGCCACCGTGCCGGTCAGCCGGTAGGCCACCGACATGAGATGCGGTCGCAGCGCCTCGAACTCGCTAACCTGCTGCGCCGCGGTCATAGCGCGAGGCTACGCTCGCGAACGAGATGACTGACAACCTGTGGCTGCACTTCGCCCGGCACGGCCCGGGCATGGCGCCGCCGATCATCACCTGCGGCGAGGGCGTCACCATCTTCGACGACCGCGGCAAGGCCTACCTCGACGCGCTGTCCGGGCTGTTCACGGTCCAGGTCGGCCACGGGCGCACCGAACTCGCCGAGGTCGCGGCCCGACAGGCGAGCACGCTGGCGTACTTCCCGCTGTGGGGCTACGCGCACCCGAGCGCGATCGAGCTCGCCGAACGCCTGGCGCGCTACGCCCCGGGCGAGCTGAACCGGGTCTTCTTCACCACCGGCGGCACCGAGGCCGTCGAGACGGCGTGGAAGGTGGCCAAGCAGTACTTCAAGCTCACCGGCAAACCCGGTAAGCACAAGGTGATTTCGCGGGCCGTCGCCTACCACGGCACGACCCAGGGCGCGCTGGCGATCACCGGCTTGCCGAAGTACAAGGCGCCGTTCGAGCCGGTGACCCCGGGCGGCTTCCGGGTGCCCAATACGAACTTCTACCGCGCGCCCGAACACTTCCGGGCCGGTTCGGAAGCCGACCTCAAGGCGTTCGGGCGCTGGGCCGCCGACCGGATCGCCGAGGCGATCGAGTTCGAGGGACCGCAGACCGTCGCAGCGGTGTTCCTCGAGCCGGTACAGAACGCGGGCGGCTCGATCCCGCCTCCCCCAGGCTATTTCGAGCGGGTGCGCGAGATCTGCGACGAATACGACGTGCTGCTGGTGTCCGACGAGGTGATCTGCGCGTTCGGGCGGATCGGGTCGATGTTCGCCTGTGACGACTTCGGCTACGTGCCCGACATGATCACCTGCGCCAAGGGGCTGACGTCGGGCTACTCACCGCTGGGCGCGATGATCGCCAGCGAGCGGTTGTTCGAGCCGTTCAACGACGCCAAAACCATGTTCCCGCACGGCTATACGTTCGGCGGCCACCCGGTGTCGGCCGCGGTGGCGCTGGCCAACCTCGACATCTTCGAGCGCGAGGGCCTCAATGAGCGCGTCAAACGCGACGCGCCGGCTTTCCGCGCCACCCTGGAGAGGCTCTACGACCTGCCCATCGTCGGCGACGTGCGCGGCGAGGGGTACTTCTACAGCGTCGAACTGGTCAAGGACAAGGCGACCCGGCAGACCTTCACCGACGACGAACGCGGGGCGCTGCTGCCCCGGGTGGCCGCGGCGCTGTTCGACGCCGGGATGTACTGCCGCACCGACGACCGCGGCGATTCGGTCATTTTGCTGGCGCCGCCGCTGATCAGCGGCCAACCCGAGTTCGACACCATCGAGGCCACCCTGCGCGGCGTGCTCAGCGAGGAGTCGGGCCGGCTGTAGCCAGGACCCGCTTGACCTCGTAGGCGGCCAGCAGCACCTCACGGGAATGCGCCGTGCTCGGGTCGCTGCCCAGCCGGGTCTGCGCGTTGCACAGCCAGGTCAGCGCGGACTTCAGGTCGGCGCCCTCTGCGCTGTCGCGATGCGACTTCAGCTCTTCCAGGATTCGCTCATGCCCGGAACTGCGGACCTGGGTGCCCTTCTCGACCTGCTTGAGCAGTTGCTCGAGCGACCGCGGACCGTCGCCGTCGCGTCGCCATCGAGACCAAAAGCCGTTGTTTTGAATGGTGTCAGCGTAGTGGTTCGCCTGCGCCCCCTCGCACCCGGGCAGCTTTGTAACATCCGCCCCATCAGTCACAGCGCGGCTCCCGGGAATTGGGCCGCCGATCGCCTAGTCTGCTGACACAATGACCCTGTTACGTTCCGCGTCATGCCTGGCAGCGACGCTTTTCCTGGTCGGCGGCCTGGCCGCCGCCCCGATGGCTGCGCCCCTCGCTTCCGCCGAGCCGGCCCAGGGCCCCAACGCCGGACCGCCGAGCTGCCCGTTCCAGGTGAACACCCCGCCCGCGGTGGACTCCTCGGAGGTGCCCGCCGCCGGCGACCCGCCGATCCCGCTGGCGGTGCCCCCCAAGCCGGTCGGCGGCGAGGCGCTGGGCGGCTGCGGCGTCGTCGCGGCGCCCGGGACGCCGCCCCTGCCGGGCGACGTGTCGGCCGACGCCTGGCTGGTGGCGGACTTGGACAGCGGCGCCGTCATCGCCGCCAAGGACCCGCACGGCCGCCACCGCCCCGCCAGCATCATCAAAGTGCTGGTCGCCATGGCCTCCCTCAACGCGCTGCCGCTGAACAAGTCCGTCGAGGGAACCGCCGAAGACGCGGCCGCCGAGGGCACCAAGGTCGGCGTGCAGGAGGGCGGCGTTTTCACCGTCAACCAGTTGCTGCACGGCCTCCTGATGCACTCCGGCAACGACGCCGCGCACGCGCTGGCCATGCAGCTCGGCGGGATGCAGCAGGCGCTGGAGAAGATCAACGTGCTGGCCGCCAAGCTCGGCGGGCGCGACACCCGGGTGGCGACCCCGTCGGGGCTGGACGGCCCCGGCATGAGCACGTCGGCCTACGACATCGGCCTGTTCTACCGCTATGCCTGGCAGAACCCCACCTTCGCCGGCATCGTCGCGACGCGGACCTTCGACTTCCCCGGCCACGGCGACCATCCCGGCTACGAGCTGGAAAACGACAACCAGCTGCTCTACAAGTACCCCGGCGCGCTGGGCGGCAAGACCGGCTACACCGACGACGCCGGGCAGACCTTCGTGGGCGCGGCCAACCACGACGGGCGGCGGCTGGTGGCGGTGCTGCTGCACGGGACGCGGCAGCCGATCGCGCCGTGGGAACAGGCGGCGCACCTGCTGGACTACGGGTTCTCCACGCCGCAGGGCACCCAGGTCGGCACGCTGATCGAGCCCGATCCGTCGCTGCTGCCCACCAAGCACGACGGCGCCGCCGACCGGCAGGGCGCCGGCCCGCAGGCCGCCGGGCTGATGCCGTCGGCGGACGCGCTGCCGGTGCGGGTGGGCGTCGCGGTGATCGGAACGATCATCGTGTTTAGTTTGATCATGGTCGCACGCTCGATGAACCGCCGACCGCAACACCGGTGACGGCCGGGCGCGCCCCGTCGCGGCGGGGCCTGCTGCTCGGGCTCACCGCCGCCAGCGTCGGCGTCATCTACGGCTACGACCTGTCCATCATCGCCGGCGCGCAGCTGTTCGTCACCGAGGACTTCGGGCTCACGACTCGGCAACAAGAGCTGCTGACGACGATGGTGGTGATCGGTCAGATCTTCGGGGCGCTCGGCGCCGGCGTGCTCGCCAACGCGATCGGCCGGAAGAAGTCGGTGGCGCTGATCCTGGTCGCCTACGCGGCTTTCGCGCTTCTCGGCGCCTTCTCCGTATCGCTGCCGATGCTGTTGGCGGCGCGCTTCCTGCTGGGCCTGACGATCGGCGTGACCGTGGTGGTGGTGCCGGTGTACGTGGCGGAGTCGGCCCCCGCGGCGGTGCGGGGCTCGCTGTTGACGGCCTACCAACTGGCGATCGTCAGCGGACTCGTCGTCGGCTACCTGACCGGCTACGCGCTGGCCGGCGCGCACGCCTGGCGCTGGATGCTCGGGCTGGCCGCCCTGCCCGCAATGCTGCTGCTGCCCTTGCTGATTCGGATGCCCGACACGGCCCGGTGGTACGTGCTCAAGGGCAGGTACGACGAGGCGCGCGCCGCGCTGCTGCGCGCGGACCCCACCGCGAACGCCGACGACGAGCTGGCCGAGATCGCGAGCGCCTTGAGCGAAGGGAGCGGCGGCTTCTCCGAGATGCTGCGGCGACCTTACTCACGGGCCACCGTCTTCGTGATCACGCTGGGCTTCCTGATCCAGATCACCGGCATCAACGCGATCATCTACTACAGCCCCCGGATATTCGAAGCGATGGGCTTCACCGGCAATTTCGCCCTGCTGGCCCTGCCGGCGCTGGTTCAGGTCGCCGGGCTGGCGGCCGTGGGCACGTCGCTGCTGCTGGTCGACCGGCTGGGCCGGCGCCCAATCCTGTTGTGCGGCATCGCCATGATGATCGCCGCCGACGTCGTCCTGATGGCCGTGTTCGCCCAGGGCCGTCTCGGCGGCGCCGGACTGGTGTTCGGGTTCGCCGGCGTCGTGCTGTTCATCTTCGGCTACACCGCGGGTTTCGGCTCCCTGGGGTGGGTGTACGCGAGCGAGAGCTTCCCGTCGCGGCTGCGGTCTTTCGGCTCCAGCACGATGCTCACCTCCAACCTGGTGGGCAACGCGATCATCGCCGCCGTGTTCCTGACGATGTTGCATTCACTCGGCGGCGCAGGCACTTTCGCGGTGTTCGTCGCGCTCACGCTGGTCGCCTTTGTGTTCGTCTACCGGTACGCCCCGGAAACCAAAGGCCGCCAACTCGAGGACATCAGGCACTTCTGGGAGAACGGCGGTCGATGGGACTGATCCGTTCGGGGACCATGGTTCTCGACGGGCAGGTCTGCCGGCCGGGATGGCTGGAGGCGGCCGGCGGGCAGATCCGGGCGTGCGGCGCCGGACCCCCGCCCGGGCCCGTCGACCGGGACTTCCCGGATTGCGTTGTAGTGCCGGGCTTTGTCGACATGCACGTGCACGGCGGCGGCGGCGCCTCCTACACCGACGCCTACACCGACCCCGACGCCATCGACGCGGCCGCCGACTTCCACCGGCGGCACGGCACCACCACCACGCTGGCCAGCCTGGTCACCGCCACGCCGGCGGAGCTGATCGCCGGCGTCCGCGCGCTCGCCGCGGCCACCCGGCGGGGCACCGTCGCGGGCATCCATCTGGAGGGGCCGTGGCTGAGCCGGGCCCGCTGCGGGGCGCACGACGCCACCCTGATGCGCCACCCGGACGCGAGAGAGATCGACGCCGTGCTGACCGCCGGCGACGGCGCCGTCCGGATGGTCACGCTGGCGCCCGAACTGCCGGGCGCCGACGACGCGATCCGGCGCTTCCTGGACGCGGATGTCGTTGTGGCCGTGGGCCATACCGACGCGACCTACGAACAGACGCAACGGGCCATCGCCGCGGGCGCCACGGTGGGCACCCACCTGTTTAACGCGATGCCGCCGCTGCACCACCGCGAACCGGGGCCCGCGCTCGCGTTGCTGCGGGACCCCGGCGTGACGGTCGAGCTGATCGCCGACGGTGTGCACGTGCACCCGGAGGCGGTGCGCGCGGTCATCGCGGCCGCGGGGCCCGACCGGGTCGCCCTGGTCACCGACGCGCTGGCCGCGGCCGGCTGCGCCGACGGGACGTTCCGGCTCGGCACCGTATCGGTCGACGTCGCGTCCGGGGCGGCGCGGGTGCACGGAACGTCCACGATCGCCGGCAGCACCGCCACCATGGACCGGCTCTTTCGGGATGTCGCCTCAGACGCGGGGCTGGCCGCCACATCGCGGATGACGTCGGCGACGCCGGCGCGGGCGCTGGGACTCGAGCGGGTGGGCATCCTGCGGGCGGGCTATGACGCGAATCTTGTTGTGCTCGACCGCGATTTGCGCGTCGCGGCCGTCATGGCCCGCGGCGACTGGATCCGATCCCGTCAGCGCAACGCGTAGTCGCTCAGCGGGAAGCTGGACGCCTCCTCCACGGCCTTGTCCGTCGGCGTGGGCCGCAACAGACTCGCTTCGCCGCTGGAGTTGAAGTAGTACGACCGCGAGGTGGCGCAGTTGCCGGCGTAGAACACCGTGCCGTCGAGCAGCCCGGTCATCCGATCCAGGAATCGCGCGTTCGCTTCCTCGGTGACCTCGAACTCGGTTGCGCCCGTGCGCTGCAGCTCACCGAGCAGCCGGTCCATGTGTCGCATCTGGTACTCGACGTTGTTGAAGATCGAGAGGCCGCAGAACCCGTACGGGCTGGCCAGGCTCAGGTAGTTCGGGAAGTACGGGACGGTCATCCCCTGGTATGCCTGGAACCTGTTCTCGCGCCACCACTTTCCGAGGTTTCGGCCCTCCCTGCCGATCACCTCGATCGCCGGGAAATTGGCATCCCACAGATCGAAACCGGTGGCGAGCACCAGCGTGTCGATGACGGTCTTGCGCCCGTCCGCGGTGACGATGCCGTCGGGTTCTATCCGCTCGATGCTGTTGGTCTCCAGATGCACGTTCGGTCTGGTGAAGGTGCGGTAGTAACTGTTGGACCACGTGGGCCGTTTGCAGCCGAAGTCGTAGTCGGGCGTCAGCTTGCGCCGCAGCTCCTTGTCCCGGATCGAGACGAAGCGGCTGATCTTGGCCAGGTCCGCCGCGGCGATGTTCCCCCGCCGGAACGTGCGGAAATGCAGCACACCCGTCACGATCAGCACTTCGAAGAAAAAATCGGTCAGATGCCGAACGAGCCGCTGCACCTGGGGAACCCGGGCGAACACGCGCTGCACCCAGGCCGGAATCGCGAAGTCGATCTTGGGTACCACGTGGATCGCCGTGCGCTGATACACGGTCAGGTCGGCGACTTTGTCGGCCAGCACGGGGATCAACTGCACCGCGGTCGCACCGGTTCCGATGATCGCCGCGCGGCGCCCGGCGAAGTCGTAGTCGTCGTCCCAGGCCGTGGTGTGCACGACCTTGCCGGCGAACGTCTCGATGCCGGGAATGTCGGGGTTGTGCGGCTGGGACAGGAACCCGGTCGCGGTGATCAGAAAACGCGCCGTCAGCGTTTCGCCACCGGCAAGTTCCACTCGCCACCGGCGCGCGTCCTCGTCCCAGCGCGCGCCCTCGACCACGGTGTTGAACCGCATGTAACGGCGCACGTCGTACTTGTCGGCGACGTGTTCGGCGTACCGCTTCAATTCGGGGCCGGGCGCGAACAGCCGCGACCAGTACGGGTTGGGCTCGAACCAGTACGAATAGGTGGTGGACGCAATGTCGACGGCCAGGCCGGGGTACCGGTTGACGTGCCAGGTCCCACCGAGATCGTCCTCGCGGTCCAAAATGACGATGTTGTCGTATCCGAGCCGGTTGAGTTGGATCGCCGCGCCGATGCCGCTGAAGCCGGCACCGACGATGACGAAGTCGAAATCCCCCGTGTTCATGTGACCAGGTAGCTCCTCGTGTGACGCAGGTCACCGCGCGCTGCGCAGCCGCTCGCGTACCGAGTGTAAGGCAGAAGTCATTTCCCCTGCGTGAGCAGCCGGCGGGCCAGCCGGGACAAGGCGATCGCCCCTAACGCACCCACGCCCATCGCGGTCACCGTCTGGCGCGTGGAAAGCCCCTCGTCCACCTGCACCCGCGGCGCGATGATCGCCGGCGGCGGGGGCTCCACATGCGTGGCGCGCGGATCGCGCGACGCGGTGGCGGCCCAGGCGGCGGCGAACAGCACCAAATATGCGGTGACGTAGGAGAACACCATGAGGCCCAGCACCGGCCCGAAGGCGACCCCGGCGGGGCTGCGCAGCACCGCCTTCAGATACAGCGACGCCACCTGCTTGAACAGCTCGAAGCCCGTCGCCGCCAGCAGACCGGCGCGCATCGACGCGACCGGGTCCACCTTCTCGCGCGGCAGCCGGGCGATCATCCAAGCGAACAGCAGCCACGACACGAACAACGAGATCAATATCGAGAAAAGCCGGAACAGCCAGTCGAACACCGAAAATTGCGGTATGCCAAGCCATCTCAGGACCGCACCCATCGGCGCCTCGTGGCCCAGCGTGCTCAGCGCCACGGTGGCCACCATGACCGTGAACGTTCCGAGCATCGCGACCAGGTCGGACAGCTTGTTGCGCAGGAACCCCGGCGACTCGATGCGCTTGTCCCACCACATCTCGGTCACCGCGCCGCGCAGGTGCGATATCCAGCCCACCCCCGCCCAGGCGGCGGTGACCAGCCCGATGACGCCGACGGAGGTGCGCGCGTCGATCGCCGAATTCATCAGGTCGACCAGCTGTTGCGAAAGGGCGCCGGTCACCGAGGACCGGATGTGGTCGTCGATCGTGTTCAGCAGCTGGGGCCGGCGCGACAGCAGGAACCCGAACGCCGCGAAACCGACCATCAGCAAGGGGAATAACGCGAAGATCGTGTAGTAGGTGAGGCCGGCGGCGTAGAAGCCGCCGTTGCGCTCGTCGAAACGCTGATAGGCGCGCAGGACGTGGTCGAACATGCGAAACCGGGCCCGCAGCCGATCCAGGATGCCTGGCTTGGCCGGCTCGCTCATGCGCAACCCTATTCCGGTACGGGAAGGAACCCCAACCGATCGTAGACCCGCCGAACGGTTTTGCCCGCGACCTCCTCGGCGCGCTGCGCCCCGGCCGCCAGCACCGACTCCAATTCCGCACGGTCGGCCATCAATTCGTCGACGCGCGCCTTGATCGGGCTCACGAATTCGACCACGGCCTCGGCGGTGTCCTTCTTGAGGTCGCCGTAGCCGCGCCCGGCGTAGCCCTCGACGAGCTTGTCGATGCCGACCCCGGTGACCGCGGACTGGATCGTCAGCAGGTTCGACACGCCGGCCTTGGCCTCGGTGTCGTAACGGATTTCGCGCTCGCTGTCGGTCACCGCCGAGCGAATCTTCTTGGCGGACAAGGCCGGATCGTCGAGCAGGTTGATCAGCCCGGCGTCGGTGGCGGCCGATTTGCTCATCTTCGACGTCGGGTCGGCCAGGTCGTAGATCTTGGCGGTGGCCTTGGGGATGAGCACGTCGGGCACCACGAAGGTGTCGGTGAAGCGGCTGTTGAACCGCTGCGCGACGTCGCGCGCCAGCTCGAGGTGCTGGCGCTGGTCCTCGCCCACCGGCACCAGATCGCTGTCATAGGCCAGCACGTCGGCCGCCTGCAACACCGGATAGGTGAACAGGCCGACCGTGGTCGAGTCGCTGCCCTGGCGCGTGGACTTGTCCTTGAACTGCGTCATCCGCGACGCCTGCCCGAAGCCGGTGAAGCACCCCAGCACCCACGCAAGCTGGGTGTGGGCGGGCACGTGGCTCTGCACGAAGACCGTGCTGCGGTTGGGGTCGATGCCCAGCGCCAGGTATTGCGCGGCGGTGACCAGGGTGCGGCGTCGCAGCGCCTCGGGATCCTGCGCGACGGTGATGGCGTGCAGGTCCACGACGCAGAAGAACGGGTCGTGGTCGTCCTGCAGCGCGACCCACTGGGTAACGGCGCCCAGCGCGTTACCCAGGTGAAGCGAGTCGGATGTCGGCTGCACGCCGGAGAAAATCCGGCTGGATCCGGTAGCGGTGCTCATGATTCCCCGATCTTTTCATGGGCGGACCGGCCATTGTTTGCAGTACCGGCGGTACCGCCATTACTGTCGGACGGTATGGGGAGCAACGACGGGACCCGTCCGCCGATACACACCGGCTCCGGCGAGCCGGTTGTGCTGCTGCATCCTTTCCTGATGTCGCAGGCGGTGTGGGAGGACGTGGCCCGGCAGCTGGCCGACACCGGCCGCTACGAGGTCTTCGCCCCGACGATGGCCGGCCACAACGGCGGGCCGAAGGCGGGCACCTGGTTCCTTTCGTCCGAGGTGCTCGCCGATCACGTCGAGCGCCAGATGGACGAACTGGGCTGGAAAACCGCGCACATCGTCGGCAATTCGCTGGGCGGCTGGGTCGCCTTCGAGCTGGAGCGGCGGGGGCGCGCGCGTAGCGTCACGGGCATCGCCCCGGCCGGCGGGTGGACGCGCTGGACCCCGGCCAAGTTCGAGGTGATCGCCAAGTTCATGCTGGGCATCCCGCTGCTGCTGCTCGTCTGGGCCTTCGGGCCGCGGGTAATGCGCCTGCCGTTCAGCCGCCAGCTGGCCACCTACGCGATCAGCGCGTCACCGGAGGGCGTCAGCGAGCGCCAGCTGTCCGGCATCCTCGACGACGTCGCGCACTGCCCCGCCTACTTCCAGCTGCTGGTCAAGTCGCTGTTGCTGCCCGGCCTGCGGGAGGTCGCCGAGAACGCCGTCCCGGCCCACCTGGTCATCTGCGAGAAGGATCGGGTCCTGCCCGCCCCCAGGTTCAGCCGGCATTTCACCAACCAGCTGCCCAAGGACAGTCACCAGGTCACCAAGCTCGACGGCGTGGGGCACATCCCGATGTTCGAGGCGCCGGAGCGGATCACCGCGGAGATCACCGGCTTCCTCGACCAGTGCATCGCGTCGGAATCGGGCCGCGAACAGCCCGCTGGCTAGCCGGCTAAAGCCTTCTCCAGGTTTTCGGCGATGGAATTGAGGAATTCCTCGCTTTGCTGCCACTCCTGGTCGGGGCCGATGAGGATGGCCAGGTCCTTGGTCATCTTGCCGTCCTCGACGGTGGCGATGACGACCTCTTCGAGCTTCTTGGCGAACTCGATCACCTCGGGGGTGTCGTCCAGCTTGCCGCGGTGCTGCAGCCCCCGGGTCCAGGCGAAGATCGACGCGATCGGGTTCGTCGAGGTCGGCTTGCCGGCCTGGTACTGCCGGAAGTGGCGGGTGACGGTGCCGTGCGCGGCCTCGGCCTCGACGGTCTTGCCGTCGGCGGTCATCAGCACGGACGTCATCAGCCCCAGCGAGCCGTAGCCCTGCGCGACGGTGTCGGACTGCACGTCGCCGTCGTAGTTCTTGCAGGCCCAGACGTAGCCGCCCTCCCACTTGAGGCAGGCCGCCACCATGTCGTCGATGAGCCGGTGCTCGTAGGTCAGGCCCTCGGCTTCGAACTGCTCCTTGAATTCCTCGTCGTAGATGCGCTGGAACTCGTCTTTGAACATGCCGTCGTAGGCCTTGAGGATGGTGTTCTTGGTGGACAGGTACACCGGCCATTTGGCGTTGAGGCCGTAGGCGAACGAGGCGCGCGCGAAATCGCGGATGGAATCCTTGAAGTTGTACATCCCCATCACGACGCCGCCGTCCTCGGGGATGGACACCACCTCGTGCACCATCGGCTCGCTGCCGTCGGCCGGCGTGAACGTCAGCGTGACGGTGCCGGGCTTGTCGACCTTGAAGTTCGTCGCACGGTACTGGTCACCGAATGCGTGACGGCCGATGACGATCGGCTTGGTCCAGCCCGGAACCAGCCGCGGCACATTGGAGATCACGATCGGTTCGCGGAAGATGGTGCCGCCCAGGATGTTCCGGATGGTCCCGTTGGGCGACAGCCACATCTTCTTCAGGTTGAATTCGTGGACCCGGGCCTCGTCCGGGGTGATGGTCGCGCACTTGACGCCCACGCCGTGCTTCTTGATCGCATAGGCCGCGTCGATGGTGACCTGGTCGTCGGTGCGGTCGCGGTGCTCGATGCCCAGGTCGTAGTAGTCCAGGTTGATGTCGAGATGCGGCAGGATCAGCATGTCCTTGATGAGCTTCCAGATGACGCGGGTCATCTCGTCGCCGTCGAGCTCGACTACCGGGCCCTTGACCTTGATCTTGGATTCGTTGGACATTCGAGTTCGACTTTCTTCTCGCGGCTCTAGCCTTGGGAGGCTTGCGAAGCTGCTAGCGCTTCGTTGAACGTTTTGCTCGGCCGCATTACTGCAGTCGTCTTCTCCGTGTCCGGGCGATAGTAGCCGCCGATGTCGACTGCCTCGCCCTGCGCCTCCGCGAGTTCGGCGACGATCGCATCTTCGTTGCGGCCCAACTCTTCGGCCAACGCGGCGAAGTGCTCACGCAGCTCTTCGTCTTCGGATTGCGCGGCGAGTTGCTCGGCCCAGTACAGCGCCAGGTAGAACTGGCTGCCGCGGTTGTCGAGCTCGCCGGTCTTGCGCGACGGGCTCTTGTTGTTCTCCAACAGCTTTCCGATCGCCGCATCCAGCGTCTTGGCCAGAATCTTGGCGCGCTCGTTGCCGGTCTTGATGCCGATGTCCTCGAAACACGCTCCCAGAGCGAGGAACTCACCGAGCGAGTCCCAGCGCAGATGGTTTTCCTCGACGAGCTGGTGGACGTGCTTCGGTGCCGAGCCGCCCGCCCCGGTTTCGTACATTCCGCCGCCGGACATCAGCGGCACGATGGACAGCATCTTGGCGCTGGTGCCGAGTTCCAGGATGGGGAACAGGTCGGTGAGGTAGTCGCGCAGGATGTTTCCGGTCGCGGCGATGGTGTCCTGCCCGCGCATCGCGCGCTCCAGCGTGTACCTCATGGCCCACACCTGCGGCATGATGTTGATGTCCAGGCCCTCGGTGTCGTGCTCCTTGAGGTACGCCTTGACCTTCTTGCGCAGCTCGACCTCGTGGGGCCGTTCGGTGTCCAGCCAGAACACCACCGTCATGCCGGAGTTGCGCGCCCGGGTGACGGCCAGCTTGACCCAGTCGCGGATCGCCTCATCGGTGACGATCGGCATCCGCCAGATGTCGCCCTCCTCGACGTTCTGGGTGAGCAGCACCTCCCCGGTGTCGAGGTCGACGATGTTGGCGACGCCGTCCTCGGGGATCTCGAAAGTCTTGTCGTGCGAGCCGTATTCCTCGGCCTGCTGCGCCATCA
Source organism: Mycobacterium sp. NGS34 (assembly GCF_059812845.1). NCBI lineage: Bacteria > Bacillati > Actinomycetota > Actinomycetes > Mycobacteriales > Mycobacteriaceae > Mycobacterium > Mycobacterium sp. NGS34. The sequence continues at coordinate 454,781 of NZ_JCALDM010000002.1, read as the reverse complement.
GGCCGACGTTGGGCACGGTGCCCATGGTCGTCGGGTCGAACTGGCCGTGGGTCTTGCAGAAGTTGATGATCTCCTGGTAGATGCGGGAGAACGTCGACTCCGGGTTGACGGCCTTGGTGTCCTTCTGCCGCCCGTCGGCGCCCCACATCTTGCCGCCGGCGCGGATCATCGCCGGCATCGACGCATCCACGATCACGTCGCTGGGCGAATGAAAGTTGGTGATGCCCTTGGCCGAATCGACCATCGCCAGCTCCGGGCGGTGTTCGTGGCAGGCGTGCAGGTCGCGGATGATCTCCTCGTGCAGCGACGCGGGCAGCGACTCGATCTTGTCGTAGAGGTCGACCAATCCGTTGTTGACGTTGACGCCGAGTTCGTCGAACAGCTCCTGATGCTTGGCGAACGCGTCCTTGTAATAGACCTTCACCGCGTGGCCGAAGACGATTGGGTGGGAGACCTTCATCATCGTGGCCTTGACGTGCAGCGAGAACATGACGCCGGTCTCGTAGGCGTCCTGCATCTGTTCCTCGTAGAACTCGATGAGGGCCTTCTTGCTCATGAACATGGAATCGATGACGTCGCCCTCGCGCAGTTCGACCTTGGGCTTCAGCTCGAGCGTTTGCCCACCCTTGGTCTCCAGCACCATCTTCACGTTGCGGGCATGGTCCAGCGTCATCGACTTCTCGCCGTGGTAGAAGTCGCCGTGCCGCATGGTCGCGACGTGGGTGCGAGCCGCCGGCGAGAACTCCCCCATGCTGTGCGGGTGCCTGCGCGCGTACTCCTTGACGGCCTTGGGCGCGCGCCGGTCCGAATTGCCTTCTCGTAGTACCGGGTTGACCGCGCTGCCAAGGCATTTCCCATAGCGGGCGCGAATTTCCTTGTCCTCGTCGGTCTTCGGGCTCTGCGGGAAGTCCGGGATCTGGTAGCCCTTGGACTGCAGCTCCTTGATGGCGGTGATCAGCTGGGGCACCGAGGCGCTGATGTTCGGCAGCTTGATGATGTTGGTGTCGGGCCGCTTGGTCAGCTCGCCCAGTTCCGCCAGGTCGTCGCGCACCCGCTGCTCTTCGGTCAGGTGATCGGAGAACTCGGCCAGGATCCGGGCGGCCACGGAGATGTCACGGGTTTCGATCTTGATGCCCGCCGGTTCGGCGAAGGCTCGCACGATCGGCAGGAACGCGTAGGTCGCCAGCAGCGGCGCCTCGTCGGTCAGCGTGTAGATGACGGTCGGCTGTTCGGCGCACACGGTCCATCTCCCGGCGTCATTGATCAGTGAATGATGGTTCTCAGCGTTCTGGTTGCCACGTTATCAAGGGCGTTTGGACAGGTGTCGACCGTGCAGTGGCATCTCCGTTGGCATGGACTCGCCGTAATGAGATAGGCTTCACATCGGTCATGAGTGCCAGCGCTAAGCCCCGGCTTGCTGGCCGGCAACCCTCCAACCGCGGTGGGGTGCCCCGGGTGAAAGACCAGGTCTAGTAGCCACAGGCTGCGCGGCAAGCGCGGGTCCGCCATACCGGACCCCTGACTAGAGGGGAAACGTGATGCGCATTCATCAAGCTCATTGGCGTGGCTTTGTCTGCGGCTTTGTCTGCCGTCGGTAATCCGACCGCGCACTCCCCCGACACCCCAATTCATGCCCTGCTGAGAAGAAAGCACCGCACGTGAGCTCCCAAAACAACGAAACCAGCCCCGAAACGGACCCCGCCGACCCGAAAGCGCACTGGTCGTTCGAGACCAAGCAGGTCCACGCAGGCCAGAGTCCCGACCCCGCGACCCACGCCCGGGCCCTGCCGATCTACCAGACCACGTCCTACGTCTTCGACGACACCGCGCACGCCGCCGCGCTGTTCGGGCTCGAGGTCCCGGGCAACATCTACACCCGGATCGGCAACCCGACCACCGACGTCGTCGAGCAGCGCATCGCCGCGCTCGAGGGCGGGGTGGCCGCGCTGTTCCTGTCCTCCGGGCAGGCGGCTGAGACATTCGCCATATTGAACCTCGCGAGTGCCGGAGATCACATCGTCTCCAGCCCGCGGCTCTACGGCGGCACGTACAACCTGTTCCACTATTCGCTGCCCAAGCTCGGCATCGAGGTCAGCTTCGTCGACGACCCCGACGACCTCGATTCGTGGCAGGCGGCGGTGCGGCCGAACACCAAGGCGTTCTTCGGCGAGACCATCTCCAACCCGCAGATCGACATCCTGAACATCCCGGGGGTTTCCGGGGTCGCCCACGCCAACGGTGTGCCGCTGATCGTCGACAACACCATCGCGACGCCCTACCTGATCCAGCCGTTCGCGCACGGGGCCGACATCGTGGTGCACTCGGCCACCAAGTACCTGGGCGGGCACGGCTCCGCGATCGCCGGCGTGATCGTCGACGGCGGCACCTTCGACTGGACGCAGGGCCGCTTCCCCGGATTCACCACGCCCGACCCGAGCTATCACGGCGTGGTGTTCGCCGAGCTGGGGCCGCCGGCGTACGCGCTCAAGGCCCGCGTGCAACTGCTGCGCGACCTCGGGTCGGCCGCCGCGCCGTTCAACGCGTTCCTGGTGGCCCAGGGCCTCGAGACGCTGAGCCTGCGCGTCGAGCGGCACGTCGCCAACGCGCAGCGGGTCGCCGAGTTCTTGGAGGGCCATGACGGCGTCGTGTCCGTCAACTACGCGGGGCTGCCCAGCTCGCCGTGGTACGAGCGGGGAAAGAAGCTGGCGCCCAAGGGAACCGGGGCCGTGCTGGCGTTCGAGCTGGCCGGCGGTATCGAGGCCGGCAAGGCGTTCGTGAACGCGCTGCAGCTGCACAGCCACGTCGCCAACATCGGTGACGTGCGGTCGCTGGTGATTCACCCGGCGTCGACCACGCACGCCCAGCTTTCGGCCGACGAGCAGCTGGCCACCGGTGTCACCCCCGGGCTGGTGCGGCTGGCGGTCGGCATCGAGGGCATCGACGACATCCTGGCCGACCTGGAGCTCGGCTTCGCCGCGGCCCGCAAGATCGGGGCGGGGGCGGCCGACCCGCAAGCCGTGGCGGCGTTCTGAGGGGTTCTGACATGACGATCTCCGACGTCCCGACGCAGACGCTGCCCGCCGAAGGCGAGGTTGGCCTCGTCCACATCGGCTCGCTGACCACCGAGAGCGGTGCGGTGATCGACGACGTGTGCATCGCGGTCCAGCGCTGGGGCGAGCTGTCGCCGACGCGCGACAACGTGGTGGTGGTCCTGCACGCGCTCACCGGCGATTCGCACATCACCGGGCCGGCCGGGCCCGGGCATCCCACGCCCGGCTGGTGGGACGGCGTGGCCGGGCCGGGAGCGCCGATCGACACCGACCGCTGGTGCGCGGTGGCCACCAACGTGCTCGGCGGCTGCCGCGGCTCCACCGGCCCCAGCTCGCTGGCCCGGGACGGAAAGCCCTGGGGCTCACGGTTTCCGCTGATCTCGGTGCGCGACCAGGTGGAGGCCGACCTCGCCGCGCTGGCCGCCCTGGGCATCGACCGGGTGGCCGCCGTGGTCGGCGGATCCATGGGCGGCGCAAGGGCTTTGGAGTGGATCGTCGGCCATCCCGACCGGGTGCGGTCCGGGCTGCTGCTGGCCGTCGGCGCGCGCGCCACCGCCGACCAGATCGGCACGCAGGCCACGCAGGTGGCGGCCATCAAGGCCGACCCGAACTGGCACGGCGGCGACTACTACGAGACCGGGGCGTCGCCGGACGCCGGGCTGACGATCGCCCGCCGCTTCGCGCACCTGACCTACCGCGGCGAGGTCGAGCTCGACACGCGCTTCGCCAACGACGCCCAGGGCGACGAGGATCCGGCCCCATTTGGCGGCGGCCGCTACGCCGTGCAGAGCTACCTGGAGCACCAGGGCGACAAGCTGCTGGCCCGCTTCGACGCCGGCAGCTATGTCATCCTCACCGAGGCGCTGAGCAGTCACGACGTCGGCCGCGGGCGCGGCGGCGTCGAGCGCGCGCTGCGCGGCTGCCCGGTGCCGGTGGTGGTTGGCGGCATCACCTCCGACCGGCTCTACCCGCTGCGCCTGCAGCAGGAACTGGCCGAGCTGCTGCCGGGCTGCTCCGAGCTGCACATCGTCGACTCCATCTGTGGGCACGACGGGTTCCTGGTGGAATCCGAGGCCGTCGGCGAGTTGATCCGCGAGACGCTGGATTTGGCGGACTCGGCTGATGGGGGTCGGCGGTGATCCGCTCCAGCCAGGAACGCTCCCTGTCGTTCGGCTCGGCGGCCGCCGCCTATGAGCGAGGCCGGCCCTCCTATCCACCGGAGGCGATCGACTGGCTGCTACCGCGCGGCGCGCGCCAGGTGCTGGATCTGGGCGCGGGCACCGGCAAGCTGACCACCCGGCTGGTGGAACGCGGTTTCGACGTGGTGGCCGTCGACCCCATCCCCGACATGCTGGAGGTGCTGCGCTCCTCGCTGCCGGAGACCCGGGCCCTGCTGGGCACCGCGGAAGAGATTCCGTTGGAGGACAACAGCGTTGACGCCGTGGTCGTCGCCCAGGCCTGGCACTGGGTGGATCCCGAGCGGGCGATCCCCGAGGTGGCCCGCGTGCTGCGGCCGGGCGGGCGGCTCGGCCTGGTGTGGAACACCCGCGACGAACGGCTGGGCTGGGTGCGCGAGCTGGGCGAGATCATCGGCTCCGATGGCGACCGGGGCCGCTTCGACGTCTCGCTGTCGACGTCGTTCTCCGAGCCCGAGCGCCATCAGGTCGAGTGGACGAATTACCTTACGCCGCAAGCCCTGATCGATTTGGTGGCGTCGCGCAGTTACTGCATCACCTCGCCGACCGAGGTCCGCACCCGCACGCTCGACCAGGTGCGCGAGTTGCTGGCCACCCATCCGGCGCTTGCCAATTCGAACGGCCTGGCGCTGCCGTACGTCACCGTGTGCATCCGGGCGGCGCTGGCCGGTTAGGACGGGGTCGCGGGCAGGCCCGACGGGTCGCGGCCGTCGTAGAGCATCGGCAGGTAGGCGGCGAGGAAGCCCTCGACGTCGCGGCCGTGGTTGGACACCCACTCCCGGTTTTCCGGATGGGTCAGGATGAGATAGCGCTCCTGTTGGATGCCGGCAACGACGCGCTCGGCGGCGTCTTCGGGCGAAATCGGGCGCAACAAGTGGGGCGGGAAGTTGATCCAGCGTGGGTCGTCGATGCCGATCATGCGCGCGCTCTCGCCGATGTTGGTGGTCACCAGCTCCGGGCAAACGACCGAAACCCCAATGCCTTTGGGCCGAAGGTATAGGTACAGGCCCTCGGTGATCCCCACCACGGCGTGTTTGGCGCCGATGTACGGGATGTTGTCGTAGCCGTGGGCATACAGGCCGGCGATGGACGCCGTGTTGACGATCCAGCCGCGGCCCTGCTCGAGCAGGATGGGCACGAACGCGCGGATGCCCCGCACGACGCCGAACACGTTGATGTCGAACAGCCGCTGCCAGTCCTGCATCGGAACCCGTTCCGGCGGACCCAGCAGCGCCACACCGGCGTTGTTCATCACGACGTCGACCCTGCCGAATTCGGCGAGCGCCGCGCGGGCCAAGGCGTCGACGTCGGCGTCGGAGGTGACGTCGCACCGAACGGCCAGCGCCCGTTGTCCGATCTCGGCGATCGCCGCCACGGTCTCGTCCATCCGCTCCTGGTGAATGTCGCCGACCACGACGTCGGCCCCGGCCCGCGCCAGGGCGAGCGCCGTGGCCCGCCCGATGCCGGAGGCACCACCGGTGATGACCGCGACCGCGCCGGAAAGTTCCATCGTCACCAGAAGAGGTTCGGCAACGGGGGCAGGCCTTGCAGGGTGCCCTGCAGGAAGTACGGCCCGGCGTTCGGCGTCAGGGACGAGTAGCCGTCGTCGACGATCGGATGCAGAAAAGCGTTGAGGTCGTTGACGATCGGTTGCGGGACGCCGAGCTGCTGAAGCGGGTACAGCATCGGCAGCGTGGGCGACGGGACCATGTCGGTGGTGATCGTGCCGCCCAGCGAGGTGGTCACACTGGAGACCTGCACGGCGTCCGACATCGACGCCAGCGACGTGGTGTTGTGGTTGTAGATGCCGGCGGCCAGCGAGTTCACCCAGGCCGGAATGTTCCACGGGCGGTCGGGCGGATTGCCGAAGAAATCGTACTGCCCGAACACCACGCTGACGTCGTACTGGGTGTTCGGCACGCCGTGCGCGGTGTAGTCGACGAAAGGCACGGTCACGCCGTCCGGCAGGTAGGCGTGGAACAGGCCGGACTCGGGGCCGTTGAACATCGCGAACTGCAGGGCACCGTGCGGTGGCGCCGTCGGGTCCGCGGCCAGGGCGGCCAATTCGCGGTTGACGACGAGAGTTCCCTCCGACAGCGCGGCGATGCGCACCGGTGCACCGCTGCCGTTGGCGAAGGCGTTGAAGATCTGGTCGTTGAGCGCCTGCTGCCCCATGGCGAGGGCCTGGTTGACACCGGGGGCGGCCAGGCTACCGCTGATGAAGCCGATGCTGGCCGGGTAGTTGACCACCTGGGGGGTGGTGCCGGGGAACCAGCTCTGCCCGATGGCGTGGTTCAGCAGGTCATATCCCTGCAGGATCGACACGGAGGGTGGCCCCGGGATGCTGCCCGCATACAGCAGCTGCCCCAGATAGGGCAGATTGGTGATGAAGTTCGGGTAGTACAGCGGCCCCGCGCCGGGGACCGTGATCCGCGTGCCCGCCGCCGCGGCAGGGATCGCCGGGCTCCCCAACAGCGTTTCGGCCGTTGCGATCTCGGCGGCCAGATACGTGCTGGCGCTCCCCGCCAAGGTGTTCACGAACCTCTGGTGCAGCTGCACGGCTTGCGCGGTGAGCGCCTGGAATTGCAGGCCGTGCGCGCCGAACAACCCGGCGATGCACGTCGAGACCTCGTCGGCGCCCGCGGCCAACAGCGACGTCGTGGAGTTCGCGGCCGCCGCGTTGGCGGCGTCGACCGCGGAGCCTATCCCGGCCAGATCCTCGGCAGCGGCCGACAACAATTCCGGCGTGGCCAGGACATACGACACCCGGTGCCTCCTTGCCCCCGGACGCGATCAGTGGCTGTGAGGCTACTCGCGGCCGGGGCGTTAGGCGTGGCTTTCGTCTTCGTCGTCGTCGTCGGCGTCACCGTCGTCGGTGCGGAGGAGTTTTTCGGGGTGCCAGTAGGTGTTGGTTCTGGCTTGGCCGCGTTCGAGGTGCGGCGGCGGTATCCATTCGGTCTCGCCTTTGGCATTTTTGCGGGTGGTCCAACCGTCGGGGCTGAGCATGCGGTGTTGGCAGCCGCAGGCGAAGGTGAGGTCTGGGTCGTGTAGAAGTCGACGGCCGCCCGGACGTCGTCGGCGAGGTAGCGCACGCGCGCGAGCTCGCACGTCAGATGTTCAGCCCCGAGTACATCACCCGATTCGGGTCGTACTTCTGCCGAACCGTCGCCAGCTGCGACAGGTTCGAGCCGAAGTAGCGCGACGGCGAGCTGTTGGCCTCCAGGTAGTTGACGTAGCCGCCGACCGAAAACGGTTGCACCGCTTGATGTGCGGAACTGAGCCACTGCTGCGCGGCGGCCACCTGGTTGGCGGCCGGCTCGACGTACCACTGCAACAGCGCGGACTGCTTGCGCCACGGAAACGCGGTGTCCCCCGACCCCACGTCGCCGGCGGCGCCGTCCAGCGGGTCGATGAGCACCGACGCCTTACCGGCCGACGCGGGCCACTGCCCGATGGCGGTCGCGATGGCATGCGCCGCAGCGGAATTCATCGTCGAGAGCACGTCGGATCCGGCCACGAAACCGACGGGCGAGGCCGTCGAGCTGCCCCCGGCGAGGTACGTCACCAGGTCCACGTGGCCGAGCGTCTTGTTCACGACGGCGCTCGGCGCCACCCCGACCGCGGACTTGATGGCGTCCACCACACCGGAACCGGCGCCCGCGGGGCAGGTCGCCAGCACGTGGCAGTTCGGCTGGCTTCCGACCGAGAGATCGACTATCCCCCATGTGTTTCGGTCCGCGGCGCTCAGCCACGACTGCCAGCCGGACAGCACCTGCACGGCGGACGCCGGGGGGAAGTCTAGCCGGACCACGTCGCTGTCGGCGGTCGCGAAGGTCCCGAACGTCATTGACGTCGTGACCCCGAAGTTGCCGCCGCCGCCACCGCGCAACGCCCAGAACAGATCCGGGTGATCGTTGGCCGACGCGGTGACGACCTCGCCGCTGGGCAACACCACGGTGGCCGACTGCAGGGCATCACACGTCAGGCCCGCATGACGGCAATCGGCGCCCACTCCGCCACCCAGAGCCAGCCCCCCGATCCCGACGGTTGGGTAGGTGGCGGTGGGGATGGCGCGCCCCGCGCCGGCCAGCCCCTGGTGCACCGCGTACAGCGTGGTCGCCGGAGTCACGGTGGCGTTGCCGGCGCCGTCGACGTTCACCCCGCCGGGAAGCCCGCGCAGGTCGATCACCATCGCACCGCTGGAGCTCGATGCGCCGATGTAGGAGTGCCCGCCCCCGCGTGGGGCGATCTTGAGCCCGTTCGCCGTCGCGAACGCGACCGCCTTCTGCACGTCGGACTGCGACGACACCCGGACCACCGCGGCCGGATTGGAATTGTTGTAGAGCGAATTGAAAACCTGTTTGCCGGAGGAGAATTGGGCGCCGCTGGTCGGCAGCAAGACGTTGCCCCCGATTGAGGAGGCCAGGCCGCCCCAGCCTGCGACGGGGTCCGCGGCGGCGCGCGCGCTGCCGAACACCGCTGCGGTGGCCAGCATTCCGGCACCGCGAAGGAACGTCTGACGCGAGATACCCCTCTGATTCGTCGTCATGGGCCGGATTCTGGTCCAAACGGCTCCTGAAAATCCGGCCTCCGCCCGAGTGTCAGGTCACAGTGTGGCCTCGATCCGCCGGGCGCGCGCCGGGCCGATAACCGACGTCGCGCGGACGATCCCCTCACGAAACGCTTATTGTGCAAACCTTTATCGCACCGTGTTGTAAACGTGACAGAAATAGATCAGAGTTCCTAGCGTGACTGGAGTGCAATCAGAGCACCCGGCGAGGCACGGGAGGCTGGCATGAAGGCACTCACAGCGGAGACGCAACGTTGGATCTGGCTGTTCCGGCACCAGCCGCTGAGCATCCGCCTGCTGGCCGGGGCCGCCGCCCTGCTCACCGCGGCCGCCGCATTCGCGGCGCCGGCCGAGGCCGACGCCGGGGCCGACGACGCCTTCATCGACGCGCTGAACCACGCCGGCATCGACTTCGGCGAGCCCGGCAACGCGATGTCCGTCGGCGAGTCCATCTGCCCGATGCTCGCCCAGCCGGGCGGGAACTTCGCCGCCGCCGCGGCCACCGTCAGCCACCGCGGTCTGTCGCCGCAGATGGCGAAGCTGTTCACCACCATCGCCATTCAGAGCTACTGCCCGCAGGAGATGGCCAATATCGCCAGCGGCAACCCGGCGGCCGGCATTCCCGGCGGCCTGCCCGGGCTGGCCGGAGGCATCCCCGGCATCCGCCAAATCCCCGGAATGCCGGGCGCTTAGCCCGCTTAGCGCGTCCCCAGCGGGTCGATCGTCGACGCGATATAGACCATCGCCGCCGCCACCGTCGCGGTGGTCAGGAAGTCGATCCCGCGGCTGCGCACGACCAGCAGGCCGGCCCGCTCGTCGGACAACACCAACCGCAGCACCGCCGCCACGCCGACCCCGATTCCGATCAGCAGGGCACCGCGACGCCAGAAGTTGGCCGCCGCCAACACAAATGCCGCGGCGAAGATCAGCTCGACCAACAGGATCGGCCACTGGGCCCGTAACGTCGCGCGCACGCTATCCCTCGGCCAGTTCGACGACGTTGGTCAACAGGAACGCGCGGGTAAGCGGGCCGACGCCACCGGGATTCGGCGACACGTGGCCGGCCACCTCCCACACATCGGGATGCACGTCGCCGGCGAGCTTGCCGTCCACCCGGCCGACGCCCACGTCGACGACGGCGGCGCCGGGACGCACCATGTCGGCGGTCAGCATGTGCGGCACGCCCACCGCGGCCACGATGATGTCCGCCTGCCTGGTCAGCGCCGGCAGGTCACGAGTCTTGGTGTGGCACAACGTCACCGTGGCGTTCTCCGAGCGGCGGGTCAGCAGCAGGCCCAGCGGACGCCCGACCGTCACCCCGCGGCCGATGACTACCACGTGCGCGCCGGCGATCTCGACGTCGTAGCGCCGCAGCAGGTGCACTATGCCGCGCGGGGTGCACGGCAGCGGCGCCGGATCCATCAGCACCAGCCGGCCCAGGTTGGTCGGGTGCAGCCCGTCGGCATCCTTGCGAGGGTCGACGCGCTGCAGCGCGGCGTTCTCGTCGAGCTGCTTGGGCAGCGGCAACTGCACGATGTAGCCGGTGCACTCCGGGTTGGCGTTCAGTTCGTCGATGGTGTCGTTGAGCTGGGCGGTGCTGGTGTCGGCGGGCAGGTCGCGGCGGATCGACGTGATGCCGACCTTGGCGCAGTCGGCGTGCTTGCCGCGCACGTAGGCCTGCGAACCGGGGTCGTCGCCGACCAGGATCGTGCCCAGCCCGGGCGTGCGGCCCGATGCGGTCAGTGCGGCCACCCGCTTGGTGAGGTCGACGAAGATCTCGTCACGGGTGGCCTTGCCGTCCAGCGTGATTGCGCCCACGCCTGACAGTCTGGCACGACGTGCGACTAGGCTCCTCGCATGTCTACCCCTCCAGACGTGCTCAGCCCGGCCAAGCTGGGGCCCATCACGCTGCGCAACCGCACCATCAAATCCGCCACCTTCGAGGCGCGCACGCCCAACGCCCTGGTGAGCGACGACCTGATCGAATACCACCGCCTGCCGGCGGCCGGCGGGGTCGGGATGACGACCGTCGCGTATTGCGCGGTGTCCCCCGGCGGGCGCACCGAGGGCAACGGGATCTGGATGCGCCCCGAGGCGGTGCCCGGGTTCCGCCGTCTCACCGACGCGATCCACGCCGAGGGCGCCGCGGTGAGCGCGCAGATCGGGCACGCGGGCCCGGTGGCCAACGCCAAGTCCAACAAGGCCAAGGCCCTGGCGCCGGTGCGGTTCTTCAACCCGATCGGGATGCGCTTCGCCAAGAAGGCCACCCGCGACGACATCGACGACGTGATCGAGGGGCACGTCAACGCGGTCCGGCTCGCCATCGAAGCCGGCTTCGACGCGGTCGAAATCCATTTGGGCCACAACTATCTGGCGAGCGCGTTCCTGTCCCCACTGATCAACCGTCGCAACGACGAATTCGGCGGATCGCTGGAAAACCGGGCCAAGGTCGCCCGCGGGATCGTCATGGCGGTGCGGCGCGCGGTGGAGAAGGAGGGCACGCCGATCGCGGTCACCGCCAAGCTCAACATGTCCGACGGGGTGCGCGGCGGCATCAGCACCAAGGAATCGCTGATCACCGCCAAGTGGCTGCAGGACGACGGCGGTCTGGACGCGATCGAGCTCACCGCGGGCAGCTCGCTGGTCAACCCGATGTACCTGTTCCACGGCGACGCGCCGATCAAGGAATTCGCCGGCGCCTTCAAGCCACCGCTGCGCTGGGGCATGCGGATGACGGGCAAGAAGTTCCTGCGCGAGTACCCCTACCGCGAGGCCTATCTATTGCGCGACGCCAAGCTGTTCCGCGCCGAACTCACGATGCCGCTGATCCTGCTCGGCGGCATCACCAACCGGGAGACGATGGACCTCGCGATGGCGGAGGGATTCGACTTCGTCGCGATGGGCCGGGCGCTGCTGGCCGAGCCGGACCTGATCAATCGGATCGCCGCCGACGGCGCCGCGCACACCGTGCATTCGGCCTGCACGCACTGCAATCGGTGCATGCCGACGATCTACACCCGGACCCAATGCGTGATCACCGGCGCCCCGGACGCGTTGGCCCGCTGACCGCTCAGCCCACAGGGCGAAAACAGGTGCACCCGCTACAGTTGTGGCGATGAGTGCACCAGCCCCGCCAGCGCTGACCGTTCGCCATGACGGGTCGGAGCGCACCTTCGCGGCGGGCCACGACGTGGTGGTCGGGCGCGATCTGCGCGCCGATATGCGCATTACGCACCCGCTCATTTCGCGCGCGCATCTGTTGCTGCGGTTCGACCAGGGCAGGTGGCTGGCGATCGACAACGGTTCGCTCAACGGGACTTTCGTCAACGGCCGCCGGGTGCCGGTGGTCGACATCCACGACGGCCAGAGCCTCAACATCGGAAATCCCGACGGGCCACAGCTGACCTTCGAGGTGGGACGCCACCAAGGCCTGGCCGGGCGCCCGCCGCGCACCGAGTCGATGGGCATCCCGGTGGCCCAGCCGGGTGCGGCGTGGTCCGGCCAACCGGGCCCGCCCGTCGCCGCCCCGCCCGGCCCGCCGCCCGGACCCCCGGGCCGGCAACCGAACTGGGCCTCGCAGGCGGCGCGACGCCCGCAGGTGGCCGCGCCCCCACCGCCCGGTCAGCCCATGTACCCCGCCGGCGGTGGCGGACGCCCGCCGTATCCGCCCAGCGCGCCACCGCCACCCCATTTCCAGCCGCACCCGCAGATGTCCGCCGCGCCGGCGGCACCGGAAACCCAGATGTCGGCCAACCTCACCAAGCCGCCCGAGGTGGGGAACCTGGCGACCAAGATGTTCCAGGCGCTGCTGCCGTCGCGCAGCGGGGCGATGCCGAAGTCGTCCGACGCGGTCACGATCGGCCGTTCCACCGACAACGACATCGTGATCCAGGACGTGCTGGCGTCGCGCCATCACGCGTTTCTGACCCAGACCCCGCTGGGCACCGAGATCCGCGATGCGCACAGCGTCAACGGCACCTTCGTCAACGGCGTCCGCGTCGGGTCGGCGATCCTGAGCGAGGGCGACGTCGTCACGATCGGAAACGTCGACCTCGTCTTCACCCGCGACACCCTGGTCCGCCGTACCGAGGCCGCGACGCGCACCGGCGGCCTGGAGGTGAATTCCGTCGGCTTCGAGGTCGAGCACGGAAAGCAGTTGCTCGACCACATCTCGCTGACCGCGCGCCCCGGGACGCTGACGGCGATCATCGGCGGCTCCGGGGCCGGCAAGACCACGCTGTCGCGGCTCATCGCCGGGTACACGACCCCGACATCGGGCTCGGTGACGTTCGAGGGCCACAACATCCACGCCGAGTACGCGTCCATGCGCAGCCGGATCGGGATGGTCCCGCAGGACGACGTGGTGCACCGCCAGCTGACCGTCAATCAGGCCCTGGGCTACGCCGCCGAGCTGCGGCTGCCGCCCGACACCAGCAAGGCCGACCGGGAACAGGTCGTCGCGCAGGTCCTCGAGGAGCTTGAGCTGACCAAGCACGCCGACACCCGCGTCGACAAGCTGTCCGGCGGCCAGCGCAAGCGCGCGTCCGTCGCGCTGGAGCTGCTCACCGGGCCGTCGCTGCTGATCCTCGACGAGCCGACGTCGGGTCTGGATCCCGCGCTGGACCGCCAGGTGATGATGATGCTGCGGCAACTGGCCGACGCCGGACGTGTTGTGCTGGTGGTCACCCACTCGGTGGCCTACCTCGACGTCTGCGATCAGATACTGCTGCTGGCGCCCGGTGGCAAGACGGCGTTCCTGGGCCCGACGGACCAGATCGGCGCGGCCATGGGCACCACCAACTGGGCCGACATCTTCGCGATGGTGGGCGCCGACCCCGACGAGGCCAACCGTCGCTTCCTCGCCGAAAACCGGCCGGCGGAGATGCAGGCCCCGTCCGACGCCAGCCCGGGCGACCTCGGCGAACCGGTGCACACCGACGTCGTGCGCCAGTTCTCGACGGTGGCGCGCCGCCAGGTGCGGCTGGTCATCTCCGACCGCGGCTACACGGTGTTCCTGGCGCTGCTGCCGTTCCTGATCGGCATCCTCACCCTGACGGTGCGCGGCAAGACCGGATACGGCATGGGCGACCCGTTGAGCAACTCGCCCAACCAGGCCGACCAGATTCTGGTCATGCTCACCGTCGGCGCCGTGTTCATGGGCACGGCGCTGACGATCCGCGACCTCGTCGGCGAGCGGCCCATCTTCAAGCGCGAGCAGGCCGTCGGGCTGGCGACCGGGTCGTACCTGGCCGCCAAGATCGCGGTGTTCAGCGTTTTCGCGATCATCCAGGCGGGCATCGCGACGGCAATCTCGGTCATCGGCTGGGGCCAGCCGCTTTCCGGCGCCGTGATGCTGGGCAACTCCAGCCTCGAACTGTTCGTCGACGTCGCCCTGACGTGCGTGGCCTCCGCCCTGCTGGGAATGGCGCTGTCATCGATCGCGAAGTCGCAGGACCAGATCATGCCGTTCCTGGTGGTGGCCATCATGTCGCAGCTGGTGTTCTGCGGCGGGTTGATCTGGGTGACCAACCGGCCCGTGCTCGACCAGTTGTCGTGGGCCACGCCTGCCCGGTGGGGCTACGCTTCCGCGGCGTCAACGATCGACACCCACCGGCTCGTCGTGGGCCCGACCGACCCGAAGGACCAGCACTTCGACCACAAGGCGAGCGCATGGCTGTTCGACATCGGCATGCTCCTGGCGTTGTGCGTGGCCTATAGCACCATCGTGTGGTGGAAGCTCCGGCTGAAGGCGCACTCCTCGGGCCGCCGCGGTCTGGCGAGGAACCGGCGCAAGGGTTGATGGGTCAGCCCGCGCAGCCAGTGCTGACGGTGCGGTCCCAGCGATCGGAAGGCAATTTCGCGCCGGGCCGCGACGTGGTCGTCGGCAGCGACGTGCGCGCCGACCTGCGGGTGGCGCACCCCCTGATCGCCCGGGCGCACCTGCTGCTGCGCTTCGAGGGCGGCCGGTGGGTCGCGGTCGACAACGGCTCGCTCAACGGCGTCTTCCTCAACGGCCAGCGGGTGCCGACGGTCGACATCCAGGACGGCCAGGCCCTCAACATCGGCAAGCCCGACGGGCCGCGGATCACGTTCGAGGTCGGCCATCACCGGGGCACCGTCGGGCTGCTACCGCCGACGGAAACGGCCCCGACGATCGCGCCGCCCACCGGCCCCATCCGCAAGACCCCGCCGCCCGCGCGCCCGCCCGACGAGACGCCGCGCACCACCGCCATCCCGATCCTGCGGCCGAACGTGCCTACCCACGACGAGAACCCGCCCACCCAGGTCGGCGTGAGCGGCGAGATAGCCGAGTTCCCGACCACCCGGGTCAAGGCGCTCGGTTCCGGGAGGCTCGAGGGACCGGTCATCGGCTCGGCCTGGATCGGGCGCTCGCTGGACAACGACATCGTCATCCAGGACGTGCTGGCGTCGCGCCATCACGCGTTCCTGACCGCCACGGCGGTCGGCACCGAGATCCGCGACGCGCACAGCATCAACGGCACCTTCGTCAACGGGATCAGGGTCGGGTCCGCGGTGCTCGCCGAGGGCGACGTGGTCACGATCGGCAACGTCGACCTGGTGTTCAGCGGCGGCATGCTGGTCCGCCGCAACGAGGTGGCGGCGCGCCTGGGCGGCCTGGAGGTGCGCGAGGTCAACTTCGCCATCGACGGAAAGAACCTGCTGGAGCGCGTCTCGGTGACCGCCCGGCCCGGCACCCTGACCGCCATCATCGGCGGGTCGGGCGCCGGCAAGACCACGCTGTCGCGGCTGATCGCCGGCTACGCCACCCCGACCTCCGGCTCGGTCACGTTCGAGGGCCACGACATCCACACCGAGTACGCGTCGCTGCGCACCCGGATCGGGATGGTTCCCCAGGACGACGTCGTGCACCGGCAGCTGACGGTCAACCAGGCCCTCGGATACGCCGCCGAACTGCGGCTGCCGCCCGATACCAGCAGGGCCGACCGCCAACAGGTGGTGGCCCAGGTGCTCGACGAACTCGGGCTGACCAACCACGCCGACACCCGCGTCGACAGGCTGTCCGGCGGCCAGCGCAAGCGCGCCTCGGTGGCGCTGGAACTGCTCACCGGGCCGTCGCTGCTGATCCTCGACGAGCCGACCTCGGGCCTGGACCCCGCCCTGGACCTGCAGGTGATGACGATGCTGCGCCAGCTCGCCGACGCCGGGCGCGTGGTGCTCGTCGTCACCCACTCGCTGACCTATCTCGACGTGTGCGACCAGGTGCTGCTGATGGCGCCGGGCGGCAAGACGGCCTACCTGGGGGCGCCCGGGCAGATCGGCGCGGCCATGGGCACCACCAACTGGGCCCAGATCTTCGCGAAGGTGGGCGCCGATCCCGACGAGGCCAACCGCCGGTTCCTCGCCCAGAACAAGCCCCCGCCGCCGGTCGCGTCGGCGCCGGCGGACCTCGGCACCCAGGCCCGCACCAGCGTGCGGCACCAGTTCTCCACGATCGCGCGGCGCCAGGTCCGGCTGGTGGTGTCCGATCGCGCGTACTTCACGTTCCTGGCGCTGCTGCCGTTCGTCCTGGGCGCGCTGTCGCTGACCGTCCCCGGGAACACCGGGTTCGGCGTCGCCCAACCGACCAGCGGCACGCCCGACGAGTCCGCGCAGATCCTGACCCTGCTGTCGATCGCTGCCGTCTTCATGGGCACGGCGCTGACGATCCGCGACCTGATCGGCGAGCGCGCCATCTTCCGGCGCGAGCAGGCTGTGGGCCTGTCGACGGGCGCCTACCTGGGCGCGAAGCTCACGGTGTTCTGTGCGTTCGCGGTCGCGCAGGCGGCGATCGCGACGGGCATCGTGCTGCTGGGCAAGGGCGCGCCCACGCGGCCGGCGGTTTTGCTGGGCAACCCCAGCTTCGAGCTGTTCGTCACGGTGGCCGCGACGTGCGTCGCCTCGGCGGTGCTGGGATTGGTGCTGTCGTCGCTGGCGCGCTCCAACGAGCAGATCATGCCGCTGCTGGTGGTGTCGCTGATGCTGCAGCTGGTGCTCGGCGGCGGCATGGTCCCGGTGACCGGCCGCATCTTCCTGGACCAGCTGTCCTGGGTGTTGCCGTCGCGCTGGGGATACGCGGCGTCGGCGTCCACGGTCGACCTGCGGGCGCTGGTGCCCGATTCGCTGCTGCAGCAGGACGGCCACTGGGCGCACACGCGGGGCGCGTGGCTGTTCGACATGGGGATGCTGGTCGCGCTGTCGGTGGTCTACTCCGCGATCGTGCGCTGGCGCATCCGGCTCAAGCGCTAGATCGGGCGCACCGACGCGGCGGCGTCGGAAAAGTCGGCGCTGCGGGCCAGCTCGGCCCAGCGGGCCACGTCGTCGAGGCCGCGTTGGTAGGCGGCCGTCAGCCGCGTGACGGCTTCGGCGCCCAGCGGCAACCGCAGCGGCACCTCCGCGGAGCGCACTATCGCCGCGATGATCTGCGCGGCCTTGCCGGGGTCGCCTTCCTGGATGCCGTCCGCGCCGGCCAGGTCCGCCCGGATGTCGGCCAACATCTCCCGGTACGCCGGAGAGACATCGGTGAACTCCAGGGCGGCGTTGTATCCGGTCCGAAACCGACTGGGCTCCAACAGGATTACGCGGATCCCGAACGGGGCGACCTCACCGGCCAACGCCTCCGACCATCCCTCCAGCGCGAACTTCGACGCCGAGTAGGCCGATACGCCGGGGAACGAGAGCCGACCGCCCTGGCTGCTCATCTGGACGATCGTCCCGCCACGCTGGGCCCGCAGCACCGGCAACGCCGCACGCACCAGCGCCGCGGGACCGAACAGGTGCAGGTCCATCAGATCGCGCAACTGCGCGTCGGTGACCTCCTCGGCAGCGCCGACGATGGCCCGGCCGGCGTTGTTCACCAGAACGTCGAGCCGGCCGTAACGATCGACCGCGGCCCGGACCACGCCGGCGGCTTCGCCGGTATCCCGGACGTCGAACTCCACGCCGAAAACGCGGTCGCCGTAGGTGTTCTGCAGGTCCGCCACCGCGTCACGATCGCGGACCGCGGCAACCACCTGATCGCCCCGGGCGAGCGCAGCCTCGGTCAGGGCACGCCCGAATCCCTTCGACGCCCCCGTGATGAGCCATGACGTCCGGGCGCGCTCAACCGCGGACATCGCCGTCTCCCGACACCGCCAGCCGTGACTCGACTTCCTCGGTGAATTCCCGGATAAGCGTGGCGATCCCCTGCGGATCGTCCAGCATCGCGACGTGACCGACGTCCTCAAGCGGGTGCAACGTGTAGGCGGGCAGATCCCGGAGCAGGGGGCGCCCGTAGGCGCCGAAGGGGAGCAGGCGGTCGCGCGAGGACCAGGCGACGGCGACCGGGCAATCGATCTCGCCGAACTCGAGGGGATCTTCGCGCAGCGACGCGCGCAGGATCCCCGTGTATTCCGGGCAGTCCGCGATGACGCGAAACAGCCGGGTTGCGAGATCGGGCGCCAGCCGGCGTGGGTGCGCCGACGCCTGCCGGAAGACCAGCCAGCGTCCGAACGCCGAAGCGCCAAGCCGGTTGGCCTGGGAGCCCAGCACCCGCGCCGCGGCGCGGTTGGCGGCGAGCAGCGCCGCTATCCGGGCGTACGCGATGGCACCCACGCGCCGGAAATCGCCGCCCGGCGAGATCGCGAAGACCGATCGTGCTCGACCGCGTCGCGCGAGCTCCAGCGCGATCAGCCCACCGTAGGAACACCCCGCGATGTGCGTGGTATCCCAACCCGCGCTGTCGAGTTCGCGCTCCAATTGATCCGCCACCGGACCGATCCCGGGGCGCACGCCGGCCGGAATGGGCGGACCGCCGGTGTGTCCGGCCAGCGTCGGGGCGAGGACTTCGAACGAGGGGCGGAGGTAGCCCTCGGCCGGATGCCAGGCATCTCGCGAGAAGTACGCCGGATGCAGCAGGAGCAAGCGTCGCGTGGGATTCACGGGGTCTCTCCGCTCTCGGCGAGCCGGGCGAGCTGGTCGAGCCAGCGCTGATGCTGGCGCAACATCTGCGGCCTCATGATCGGCCGTAGCAGCCTGGGCAGCAGGCCCCGCTGGGTCTCCTCGGTGACGATCTCCCATTGCGGGCCGTCGGCATCGAGAAGCCACTCATGGTGGGCGGTCGCGCCGAGCGCCTTCCCGGTCCAGGCGAGCCGCTTGAACGGTTCGTGCACGGTGATCTCGGTGGTCACGGGCGCGCCGAAGGTGATCCAGGAGAAGCGGCTGCCGAGCTTCAGCTGCGGCCAGGCGCCGGCCTGGTGGCGGATGCGCTTGGCGTTGCCGTAGAAGCGGTTCCATTGCTCGGGGCGCGTCAGCCACGCCCAGACGAGCTCCGGGTCGGCGGTGGTGCGGGTGCTGTTCGAGACGTAGATCGAAGCCCCGTCGGGGGCGTGGCCCTGCGGCCAGCGCACCCTGGTCGTGATCTTCTTCGTGCTCATCTGACTTCCTCTCCGGGTTTTGTTGCGGTTGTTACGAATTGATCGTGAGGACGGCGTTGCCCCGTAGCCTCCTGCCGACGAGCTCGCCGAGCGCGTCCCCGGTCTCAGACCAGTCGGCGAGGAACCCGATCTCCGGCGACAGCCGGCCGGCCGCGGTGAGCGCGACGAGCGTCGCGAGGTCGTCGGCGACAGCCTCGGCCCCGTCGAGGTAGTGAAACTTGCGAACGGTGGCGCTGCTCCCACCCGTCCAGTCGAAGAAGTCCAGAGTCGGCGGCGTCCTGCTCGCCTGTCCGAACCAGACGAGCGTTCCGGTCTGGGTGAGTCGCCGCAGGACGGCCTGCGTGCAGCTGCCGCCGACGGAGTCCAGGCCCACGTCGAAGGGGCCGCGCGCCAGCTCGACGTCGGTGATGACGTCGTGCGCTCCGAGCTCCACGAGCCGCCGGCCCCGTTCTTCGCTGGCGACCACTGCCGTCACGCGGCCGCCCTGCGCGGCGGCGAGCTCCACGAAGAAGTGCCCGACGCCGCCGGACGCCCCGGTGAGCAGGACGGTCCGTCCGTAGAGCGGTCCGACGACGCGCAGCAGCCGAAGCGCCGTGAGCCCCGCCAGCGGCAGCGCGGCCGCGTCGACGCTCGAGACGGTGTCCGGCAGCTCGGCGAGGCGATCGGCGGGAACCGCCACCTTTTCGGCCCATCCCGTGCCGTCGACGTGGGCGACCACCCGTGCCCCGACCGCCGGGCCGCTGCCGTCGGCGCAGGTGGCGAGAACCGACCCGGCCACGTCCTTGCCGGGACGCCAGCCCGCGGGTTCGCGCTCCAGCAGGAACGTCTCGCCGCGGTTGAGCGAGAACGCGTCCACGGCGATCAACGCCTCGCCGGGTCCGGGCGAGGGCTCGTCGGCGTCGACGAAGTGAACCTCGGCGGAGTCGTCCCGTGCCACTGCCAGCGCCTTCATCGTCACGGAAAGTCAACGTATGCAACTAGGTCTCTATTGGGAAGAGAGCACCTTATTGTGGTATAGGTACCTAATGGAAACCGTGTCGAAGTGGGACGCGCTGAAGGCCGATTGCCCGACGCGCAAGGTGCTCGCCCAGATCGGCGACAAGTGGACGATGCTCGTGATCACCGCACTCGAGGGGGAAGACGCCGTCCGCTTCTCCGAACTGCGCCGCCAAATCGAGGGTGTCAGCCAGAAGATGCTCACGCAGACGCTGCGCGCGCTCGAGCGCGACGGGCTGGTGACCAGGACGGTATATCCGACGGTGCCGGTTACGGTCGAGTACCGGCTTACGGCCCTGGGGCAGAGCCTGACGAACGCCGTCGACGCGATCCGCGATTGGGCCTACGGGCACATGCCTGAGATCGAGCGCGCGCAAAAGAAATTCGACGCGAAGGCCGCCGGCCGGAACTAGTCCGGGCCCCCTTCAAAGCGAAGCCCGTGCGCCAGCGCGAACGCCATGGCCTGCGGGACGTCGACGCGCGCGCCCGCCAGCGAGGCGGTCCGCCACAACGCGGCGTCCACGACGGCGCCGCGCAGGTCGGCGTCGTCGAGGCAGGCGCCCGTCGTCCGCGCGCCGGACAGGTCGGCGCCGCGCAGCACGGCCTTGCGCAGGTCCGTCTCCACCAGGCTGGTCTCCCGAAGCCGGCACCCGCTCAGGTCGACGCCGCGCAGGTCGTTGCCGCCGAGCACCGCGAGGGTGAAGTCCACCTCGTCGAACGTGATCGGGCGCATCCGGCAGTGCACAAACACTGAGCCCAGCATGCTGCACTGGGCAAAGGTGCTGTGCCACAACAATGTTCGCTGGAACGTGCAGTTGCGAAACGCCGACCCGCGGTGGTCGGACTCGGCCAGGTTGACGCCGCTGAAGTCGCAGTCGGAAAACACCACCCGTTCGGTGCGCAGCCGGCTGAGGTCGTCGTCGCGAAAATCGGTGCCGGTGAGCTCGCGATCGACCCAGTGCTGCAATTCAGCTCGCGGCCAGGGTTTCCAGCGCGTACTCGCTGACGGCGATCAGCGCGTCGGTCGCCGAGCGGCGGTCCCGGGCGTCGACGGTGATCACCGGGATGTGGCGGGGCAGGGTCAACGCCTCGCGCACCGCCTCGACGGGATAGCGTGGCGCGCCGTCGAATTCGTTGACCGCGATCAGGAACGGCAGCTTGCGGTGCTCGAAGAAGTCGACCGCGGCGAAGCTGTCCTGCAACCGGCGGCAGTCGACGAGGACGACCGCCCCGATCGCGCCGCGCACCAGGTCGTCCCACATGAACCAGAACCGCCGCTGACCGGGGGTGCCGAACAGGTAGAGCACCAGCTCCTCGTCCAGGGTGATGCGGCCGAAATCCATTGCGACAGTGGTGGTCTTCTTGTCCGGGGTGGCCTCGAGCATGTCGACGCCCTCCGAGGCGTCGGTGAGCATGGCCTCGGTGCGCAGCGGCATGATCTCCGAGACGGCCCCGACGAACGTCGTCTTGCCGACCCCGAAGCCGCCCGCGATCACGATCTTCGTCGAAGCATGGGCTCCGGCGTCAGAGTGCTCGTAAGCCACGCAGGGTCCTTCCTATGAGTTCGTGGCGCTCGTCGCGGGTGGAACGCTCCGTCAACGTCCTATGCACCCGAAGGTAGCCGGACAGCACCAGATCGCCGACCAGGACGCGCGCGACGCCGACTGGTAAATCCAGCCGGGCCGAGATCTCCGCGACGGACGGGCTGTTCACGCACAGTTGGATGATCTTGCCTCTCGCATCGTTGGGTGGCCAGCGGTGAGCCAGGCCCGCGTCCAACGTCTGCACCGGCGCTTCCAGCGGAAGGTCGACGTTGGTACCGGTCCGGCCGGACGTCAGGGTGTACGGACGGACCAGGTTCGCCTCACGTGAGGCGGGCCAGCGCTCACGTCTGTCCATCGCGGCTCACTGGCTCGGCGACGATACAGGCCGCGTAGCGGCGTGGGGAGGAGCCGAGCGATCAGACCAGGTCTGCTCTGCGGACCGGCGGGTGGACTGAACCACGCCGCCCACCCGTTCGACGAGAATGGCCATCTCGTAACCGATCTGGCCGATGTCGCAGGAGGACACGGCCAGCGTCGCCAGGTGCGAGCCGTCGCCGACCCGCATCAGCAACAGGTAGCCGTTGGACATCTCGACCACCGACTGCAGCACCTGGCCGCCCTCGAAGAGCTGCGCGGCACCGGTCGCGAGGCTGGCCAGGCCGGAGGCGACCGCGGCCAGCTGATCGGCCCGTTCGCGCGGGAGGTGTTCGCTGGCGGCGACGGGCAGCCCGTCGACCGACACCAGCAACGCGTGCGCGACGCCGGGGACCTCGCGGGCGAACTTCGTCACCAGCCAGTCCAGCGAATTGTCGGCGGACGTCATTCCTGATCAGATCCTTCACTCGTCTCGCGGGCGTGCGACCGTCCGGACCGCACGCCACCGAAGTGGCTGCTGAACGACGCCCGCACCGCCTCGGGGTCGCGCCCCGCGGCGGAGTGCTGCGAATGCCGGCCCAGGCCATTGGATCCCACCAGGGATCCCTCGTCCTCGTCGGGCCGGTCCTCCTCCGTCGTGTCCGTGCCGTTCGCGGCGCCGGGCACCAGCCGGGCCCCGGGCTCGCGGACCGGCAGCCCGTGCTCGGTTTGCGCCTCGACCGGCTTGTCCTCGGCCGCGGCGGCCAACGACCAGCCGCGGTCCCACACCGACTGCCAGTCCAGGTCGGGGCTGTTGACCAGGTCGTGCGGGTCGCCCAGCATCTCCGACAGCATCCGACGGTAGATCACGTCGTCGTCGGCTGGGGCGGCCGGGGCCTCCGGGGCTTTCGGGATGGTCGGGATCGACGCGACCGGCACCGGGGTTTCCTGCGGGGCCGCCGCGGCCTGGGCGCGCGCGGCGAAGAACGCCGACGTGTCCGACACCGCCGCGGGTCTGGCCGGCTTTTGTTGTGGCTGCGGCAGTGGTTCGGGCTCGGGCTCGCGCCGTGGCCGCCGGGGCAGCGGCGCGGCCGGCGCGGGGACCTCGGGAACCTCGGGGAGCTCGGTGACGCCGCTGGATCCGGGGTTGCGGCGCGGCAACAGCGTCACCGACGGGCCCGGCGCCTCGGCGCCGTTCTGGTTTGCGGGCTCGGGGGCGTCGTGCTCGCTGGCGAGCGCGCCCGCAGGGTCCGTCGTCGCCATGGCGTTGGCGAGCTGGGTGCTCGGCGACGACACGGACCCCGGCCGTCCCTGCGGCCCCGCCGAACCGGCCAGCACCGTCGGGGGCAGGTACACCTCGGCGGTGGTGCCCGCGCCCGCCTCGTTGCCGGCCGGGCCCCGCAGGCCCACCCGGATGCCGTGCCGGGCGGCGATGCGGCCCACCACGAACAGGCCCATGTGCCGGGCGTTGTCGGGGGTGACGTCGCTGCCGGACCGCAGCCGCATGTTGGCGATGCGCCGATCAGCGTCGTTCATGCCCAGGCCGGAGTCGGAGATCCGCAGCATGACGCCGCCGTCCCCGCCGCGTCCGGCGGAGATCCGGACCGTCGTCGTCGGCGGCGAGTAGCGCAGGGCGTTGTCGATCAGTTCGGCAAACAGGTGGATGACCCCGCCCGACGCCGCGCCGACCAGCGCGCAGTCGGGCAGGCCGGACAGCTCGACCCGGCGGTAGTCCTCGACCTCGGACACCGCGGCGTTGATCACCGTCGACAGCGGCACCGGGTCGCGTTGATCGCGGGCCAGCTGCGCGCCCGCCAGCACCAGCAGGTTGGCGCTGTTGCGCCGCAGCCGGGCCGCCAGGTGATCCAGCCGGAACAGGTTGTCCAGGCGTTCGGGATCCTCCTCGTTGCGCTCCAGCCGGTCGATCAGCATCAGCTGCTGGTCGACCAGGGAACGGTTGCGCCGCGACATTGTCTCGAACATGTCGTTGACCAGCAGCCGAAGGCGCGCCTCGTCACCGGCCAGCAGCAGGGCCTGCGTGTGCAGCTCGTCGACGGCGTGGGCGACCTGACCGATCTCCTCGGTCGTGTACACCGGCAGCGGCTGCGGGATCGGTTCGGCGCCACCGGCTTTGACCCGCGCCACCTCCTCCTCCAGGTCGGTGTGGGCGACCCGGAGCGCGCCGTCACGCAGGACGCGCAGCGGCCGCACCAGCGCGCGCGCCACCAACAACACCACGAGCAAGGCGATCACGATGACGCCCAGCACCAGCGCCGCGTCGACGATCGCGGAGTTGCGGCGGTCGGTGGCCTCGGCGTGCACGGACTTGGTCACCGACGCGGTGGCGTCGTTGATGACCTGCTCGGCGATCCCGTCGGTGGTCTCGATCGAGCGCAGCAGGTCCGGGTTGTCGACGAGCACGCTGGCCGGATCCGACATGATCGCCATCCGGGTCACCATCTGCTGTTGCAGCGTCTTGGCCTCGGGCGACCCGGCGCCGAGCACCTCACTCATCCCGAACAGCGTCGACGGCTCGGTGCCGGCCAGGGTGATCATCGAGGTCCGCAGCTGCGGCTCGGGCAGGTCGGCGCCCCGGGTCACCAGGATTTGCTGCATCGTCATCTGCCCGCGGGCCCCGACGGCCCGGCTGAGCGCCTGCGCCTCGGCGCGGATCCGCTCGTCGCCGACGCGCACCGACGCGTTGATCACGTCCTCGGCCGTCAGCAGGAGCGGGGCGTACGTGGTGACCCGGTCCCGCAAACCGATGGCGTTGTCGGCCACCTTGTCCAGCAGCCCCGCGCCGCCGTTCAGCAGGGTGCTCACCCCGGACCGCACGTCGGGGGTGACGTCGGTGTCCGCCAGGCGCTGCTGCAGCTCGTACTTGCGCGCCTCGAAGTTCTTCTTGGCCCCCTCGACGTCGCGGCCGGTGGAGCTGGCCAGCAGCGCCACATCCAACGCCGACATGTATTTGGTGATCGCCGGCAGCACGTCGGCGCGGGCGGCGGCCAGGTTCAGGCCGCGCGAGTTGGCCATCGCGTCCTTGACGCGCAACGCCCCGAACGCCGTCGCCAAAAGCAGCGGGACCAGCACGATGGCGAGCACCTTGTAGCGCACCGGCCAGTTGCCCAGCGACCAGGCCGGCGGGCGTTTGGCCCGCGGCCCGTCGGCTTGCGTGTATTCCGGCGCGACCGCCTCGACCGCGTGGGCCGGGCGGGTGAACATGGTCACGTGCTTGCGGCCGCGCGACGGGCCGCTGCGCTGATTGTCAGCGCTCGGTGAAACGAGAGGCTCATGAGACTTCCTGCTTTATTCCGCCTACCCCACGCAGTCGGCGCCAGAAGATAAACACCTGGCAATCCGACGAGTATGACAGCCCGCGCCCGAGGTCTCCACAATTCCTACTGAGTAGGCAGAGCCCTCCAAGGTTGGGCCGCGCGCCGGTGTGCAAGTCTGGCAAACAATGTTCCGGCTTTTGTTCGTCACCCCGCGCATCGCCCCCAACACCGGCAACGCGATCCGGACGGCGGCCGCCACCGGCGCCGAACTGCACCTGGTCGAGCCGCTGGGATTCGACCTGTCCGAGCCGAAGCTGCGCCGCGCCGGCCTGGACTATCACGACCTGGCGTCGGTCACCGTGCACCCGTCGCTGCGGGCGGCGTGGGACGCGCTGGCGCCGGCGCGGGTGAGCGCCTTCACCGCGCACGCGACCACGTCGTTCGCCGACGTCGACTACCAGGCCGGCGACGTGTTGATGTTCGGCCCGGAACCCGACGGGCTGGACGCGGCGACCCTGGCCGACCCGCACGTCACCCGGCAGGTGCGCATCCCGATGCTGGCGGGCCGGCGGTCGCTGAACCTGTCCAACGCGGCCGCGATCGCCGTCTACGAGGCCTGGCGGCAGAACGGATACGCCGGGGCGCGGTGAGTTCCGGGCCCCGCGCGGGTCAGCCTTGATATGGCTACCTTCATCACGATCGGTTACGGGGACGCGGCGGGGTATGACCGCGCGAGCGACGAATGCAAAGCGGCCGCGCACGAGCGCGACGACGCGCTGCGCGCGGCGGGGGCGCTCGTCGGCATTGCGGGACGCCCCGTCCAGGTGCGCAATCCGGGGGGCTCGGGCGTGCGGACCGACCCCGGGCCTTACCTGCAGTCGGCGCTGCCGATCGCCGGGTTCGCGGTGATCGAGGCCGAGGACCTCGACGCGGCGATCGAGCGGGTGAGCCTGGCGCCCTGCGCCGTCGCGCACGGGGTCGTCGAGGTGTGGCCGCTGACGACCTGACCTACCAGGCGTTCCAGTGCGTGAGCTGCTCGGCGGGCAGGCGCTTTGCCGGCCGGAAGTCGGTGCCCTTGGTGTAGGCGATGGGGAACAGCCCGCCCTGGCTGAATTTGTCGTACGGGATGCCGAGCACGTCGGCGGCCTGCTTTTCACCGTCGCGCAGCAGGTGCAGCGTCGTCCAGCAGGAGCCCAGGCCCCGCGAGCGCAGCGCCAGGCAGAAGCTCCACACCGCGGGAAACAGCGACGCCCAGAACGACACGCCACCCAGCGGTGACTTGTCCTCGCGGCCCTCGATGCACGGGATCATCAGGACCGGCGCCTCGCCCATGTGCTCGGCGAGATAGGTCGCCGAATCGCGGACCTTGCCCATCCGCTCGCCGCGGGTGTCGCCCTCGGCGTACTGGGCGCCCGGCGCGGCGAGGTAGCCGCGGGCGTTGGCCAGGTAGATGTCGCCGATCGCCTTCTTCTTTTCGGCGTCCTCGACGAACACCCACTGCCAGCCCTGCGAGTTGGACCCGGTGGGCGCCTGCAGCGCCAGGTCCAGGCATTCCATCAGCACCTCGCGGCCGACCGGCTTATCGAAGTCGAGCCGCTTGCGCACCGAGCGGGTGGTGGTGAGGACTTCGTCGACGGACAGGTTGAGGGTCATGTGTGGAGACTACATTCGGGCTACATTCGGCCTCATGAGCGTCGAACTGACACAAGAGGTTTCCGACAGGCTGACATCGGATCAGTACGGCTGGCTGACCACCGTCGCGAAATCGGGGCAGCCGGTGCCGCGGCTGATCTGGTTCTACTTCGACGGCGCCAAGCTGACCGTGTACTCCATGCCGCAGGCAGCCAAGGTCGCCCACGTCAAGGCGCACCCCGAGGTGAGCCTGAACCTGGATTCCGACGGCAACGGCGGCGGGATCATCGTCATCGGTGGCATCGCGGAGGTGGACGCCACCGGGGTCGACGGCCGCGAGGACGCGCCGTACTGGGCGAAGTACCGCGAGGCCGCGGCGAGCTTCGGCCTGACCGACTCGCTGGGCGCCTACAGCACCCGGCTGAAGATCACGCCGACGAAGGTGTGGACGACGCCCACGGGCTGAGCCCGGGGTCGGCTAGGGGGGCGGCGGGGGCCCGTCGGGCGGAATCGCGCCGCCGCAGCCACCGGGCGGCGGCGGTCCCGGCAGGGGTTCGTCGCCGCCGACGCAGTCGTAATAAAATTGCGGGCCGACAATCCACGTTTTCATCCACTGGTGCCAAAACGACCCGTCGGGATACTTCTCGCCGTCGCACACGGCCAAATTGCCGTAGCCCCAACGACCCCCCGGGCAGAAACCTTTCGTCATGTCCGGCTGGTGCGGGTCGGGCGGATCGGCGCTGGCCACCGCGGGGGAAAGAACAAGCGCGGCAGCACAACCCAATATCGCTGCGCCGCGCCGAACGAGCTTGAATTTCATTTCGACTCCCTTGACACAGTGAATCAATACAGCCGATTTTTCGAATAGCTTACGACGTGGCGGATTTGCTAGGCGTCTTTCCGCGCAAAATCCGCTTCGCCGCGCGATTGGGCCAAAACCGCGCCGCCAGTGCACGTTCGGCGGGCGGCCTTGCCGCCAGTGCACGGCTCAGCGGAAGTCGCGCGACTTCGAGCCCACCGCCAAGGTGATGCGGCCCAGCCGCTCGGCCACCACGGTGATGGCGCCGCTGGCGTTTTGCACCTGCCCGCGGATCAGCAGCGCGGGGGCGGCGTTGGCCAGCTTGCGGTGTCGCGCCCACACCCCCGGCGTGCAGAGCACGTTGACCATCCCGGTCTCGTCCTCGAGGTTGATAAACGTCACCCCCTGGGCGGTTCCGGGCCGCTGCCGGTGGGTCACCGCGCCGGCGATCAGCACGCGGTCGCCGTCGGGCACGGCTCCCAGCGCGGCTGCCGGCACCACGCCCATCGCGTCGAGGTCCTCGCGCAGGAACTGCGTCGGGTAACTGTCCGGGGAGATGCCGGTGGCCCACACGTCGGCGGCGGCCAGCTCCAGCTCGCTCATTCCTGGCAGCGCCGGGATGTGTGACGACGAGCCCACCCCGGGCAACCGGTCGGGGCGTTGGGTGGCGGCGGCCCCGGCCGCCCACAGCCCCTCACGCCGGGACATGCCGAAGCAGCCCAGCGCCCCGGCCGTCGCCAGCGCCTCGGTCTGCGGCACGGACAGCTGCAGCCGGGTGGTCAGGTCCAGCAGGGATGCGAACGGACCGTTGGCCTTTCGCTCGTCGACCAGCCGCTCGGCGAGGTCGTCGCCGATGTGGCGGACGGCGCCGAGGCCGAGCCGCACCTCGGTCCCCTCGTTCTCGAGGGTGGCGTGCGCCAGGCTGGCGTTGACGTCGGGCCCGTGCACCGTGACGCCGTGCCGGCGCGCGTCGGCCACCAGCGACTGCGGCGAGTAGAAGCCCATCGGCTGCGCGCGCAGCAGCGCCGCGCAGAACGCCGCCGGGTGGTGCAGCTTGAACCACGACGAGTAGAACACCAGCGACGCGAAGGACAGCGCGTGGCTTTCGGGAAAGCCGAAATTGGCGAAGGCTTCCAGCTTTTCGTAGGTCCGGTCGATCACGTCGTCGGGGGCGCCGTGCAGTTCGCGCATGCCGTCGTAGAACCGCCCACGCAACCGTCGCATCCGCTCGGTCGAGCGCTTGGAGCCCATGGCGCGGCGCAGCTGGTCGGCCTCGGCGGCGGAGAAGCCGGCGCAGTCGACGGCGAGCTGCATGAGTTGTTCCTGAAAGAGCGGCACCCCCAGCGTCTTTCGCAGCGCGGACTCCATCGACGGGTGGTCGTAGACGACCGGGTCGATGCCGTTGCGCCGCCGGATATAGGGGTGCACAGACCCGCCCTGGATGGGCCCGGGGCGGATCAGCGCGACCTCGACCACCAGGTCGTAGAACACCCGCGGCCGCAGCCTGGGCAACGTGGCCATCTGCGCCCGCGACTCCACCTGGAACACGCCGACGGAATCGGCGCGGCACAGCATCTCATACACCGCCGGCTCGGAGAGGTCGAGGCGGGCCAGGTCCACCCGGATGCCCTTGTGCTCGGCCACCAGGTCGATGGCGTAGTGCAGCGCCGAGAGCATGCCCAGCCCGAGCAGGTCGAACTTCACCAAACCGATTGCCGCGCAGTCGTCCTTGTCCCACTGCAGGACGCTGCGGTTCTCCATGCGCGCCCACTCCACCGGGCACACGTCGGCGATGGGGCGGTCGCAGATCACCATGCCGCCGGAGTGGATGCCCATGTGCCGCGGCAGGTTGCGGATCTGGTTGGCCAGGTCGATCACCTGTTCCGGGATGTCCTCGATATCCGGCGAGTCGGCCAGGCCGTTCCAGTGGCTGATCTGCTTGCTCCACGCGTCCTGCTGCCCCTGTGAAAACCCCAGGGCGCGGGCCATGTCGCGCACCGCGATCCGGCCCCGGTAGGTGATGACGTTGGCGACCTGGGCGGCGTAGTCGCGGCCGTACTTGTCGTAGACGTATTGGATGACCTTCTCGCGCTGATCCGATTCGATGTCCATGTCGATGTCGGGCGGCCCGTCGCGGGCCGGCGACAGGAAGCGCTCGAACAGCAGCTCGTTGGCCACCGGGTCCACCGCTGTGACGCCCAGGGCGTAGCAGACCGCGGAGTTGGCCGCCGATCCCCTGCCCTGGCACAGGATGTCGTTCTCCCGGCAGAACCGCGCGATGTCGTGCACCACCAGGAAATAACCCGGAAAGCTCAGGTGTTCAATGACTTTCAGTTCGTGCTCGATCTGGGCATAGGCGCGGGGGGCGGCATCGGCCGGCCCGTAGCGGTAGCGCGCGCCGGCCATGGTCAGCTGCCGCAGCCAGCTGTCCTCGGTGTGCCCGGCGGGCACGTCGAACGGCGGCAGCCGCGGCGCGATGAGCGCCAGCCCAAACGCGCACTGCTCGCCGAGTTCGGCGGCGGCCGTCACCGCGTCAGGGCCCCCAAAAGGCAACTGCGCGAACAGCCTTGCCATCTCCTCGCCGGACCGCAGGTGCTCACCGCCCAGCGGGGCCAGCCACCCGGCGGCCGAATCAAGGGACTCCCGGGCCCGGATGGCGCCCATCGCCATGGCCAGCCGGCCGCGCGACGGGTGGGCGAAGTGCGCCCCGGTGGTGGCGACGACCCCGACGCCGAAACGCGGCGCGATCCCGGCCAGCGCCGCGTTGCGTTCGTCGTCGAGCGGGTGACCGTGGTGGGTCAGCTCGACGCTGACCCGGTGCGCGCCGAACCGGTCCACCAGGTCGGCCAGCGCCCGCTCCGCGGCCTCCGGCCCTTGTGACAATGCCTGGCGCACATGGCCTTTGCGGCACCCGGTCAGGATGTGCCAGTGCCCGCCGGCGGCCTCGGTCAGCGCGTCGATGTCGTAGCACGGCTTGCCCTTCTCCCCGCCGGCCAGGTGTGCCGCGGCCAGCTGCCGCGACAGCCGTCGGTAACCCTCCGGGCCGCGGGCCAGCACCAGCAGGTGCGGGCCGGGCGGGTCGGGCGTCTCGGTGCGCGCGCCCGGCCCCAGCGAGAGTTCGGCTCCGAAGACGGTGCGCAGCTCGAGTTCGGCGGCCGCCTCGGCGAACCGCACCGCCCCGTACAGGCCGTCGTGGTCGGTGATCGCCAGGGCGCGCAGGCCCAGCCGGGCGGCCTCCTCCACCATCTCCTCGGGGGTGCTGGCGCCGTCGAGGAAGCTGAACGCCGAATGCGCGTGCAGCTCGGCGTACGGAACGGACGAGCGGGCCGGCCGGGTGTCGTCGGGCGGCCGGTAGGTCCCGCGCTTACGCGACAGCGGGGCGTCCTCGGCGGGCTCCGCCGGCGCGCCGGCGTGGCGCGGCTTGCCGTCGAGCACCCGCTCCATTTCCGCCCAGCTCGGCGGCCCGTTGAACCAGCCCACCTCGCCGAGTCTACTCGAATATATGTTCGATTTAACCCCTGCATATGACAACGGTTGTTAAACGGATCTTCAACTCCTAAACAAGGTCTTAACGCTGCGGTGCTACCGCGCACGGGGCGCCGCACCGGATACTGGTACGGGTGGCAAAAATCGACGGCGGGAACTGAGATGGCGCAGGTGAAGACGCTGGACACGGCGTTCCCCGATCAGCATGCCAGCCTGGCGATCGGGGCGGTCGCCATCATCGACGGGACCGCCCCCGACGACGAACTACTGAAAGAGCTACTGGCGGAACGGCTTCCGTCGATTCCGCGATGCACGCAGTTGCTGCGGACCCAGGACTTCGAGTGGATCGACTGCCCGGGACTCGATTTCGCCCATCACGTACGCCGGGTGGTGGTTCGGCGACCGGGTGACGACGCCGAATTGTCCCGGGCCATCGCCCATGCCCTGGAGCGTCCCCTCGACCTCGACCGTCCCCTGTGGGAGTGCTGGGTCATCGAGGGGCTGCGGGGCAACCGGTGGGCGATCCTGATGAAGGTCCATCACTGGCTGGCCGACGGCCATTCCGCCGCCCATCTGCTCACCCGCCTTTGCGACGACGCCGACCGGGACACGTTCGCCCACCACGCCGGGCCGAAAGGGGTTGCGCCAACACCGGACTCCAAGCGCGGCTGGGCCGACGCCCTCGGGCGGGCTTCGGGGCTGGCGGACGCCCTCGTCGGGGCGATGTGGCCGCCCGCGCGGCCCGCGGTCGGCCCCGTCACCACCATGCGCAAGTACGGCACCGTGCGGGTGCCGCGCGCCGACGTCGACCGCGTGTGCCGCAAATTCGGGGTGACCGTCAACGACGTCGCGCTCGCGGCCATCACCGAGGGCTTCCGCACGGTGCTGCTGGGCCGCGGCGAACAACCGCGGGCCGACTCGCTGCGCACCCTGGTGCCGATGCCGATGCGATCGGCCATGCTGCCGTATCTGCCCGTCGAGCACGAGGATCCCGTCCAGCTGTTGCGGGCCGTGCACCATCAGTGGAAGGCCAAGCACGCCGACGAGCCCGGCCTCGGCGACCTCGTGGAGTCGGCGATCAACCTGCTGCCAACGATGTTGCGCAGCAACGTGATACAACTGCTAGCGCGGCTTCCGCAACGCGCGATCGTGACGCTGGCGACCAACGCGCCCGGTCCCCGCCACCAGCTGCGGCTGATGGGCCGGACGTTGGAGCGCTTCCTCCCGATTCCCCCGACCGCCGTGCGGCTGAGCACCGGGGTCGGCGTGCTCAGCTACGGCGACGAGGTGGTGTTCGGCATCACCGGCGAATACGACGCCGCCGCCGACGTCAAGCAGCTGGCCGCCGGCATCGAACTCGGCGTCGCGCGGCTGGTGGCGCTGAGCCAGGACTCGGTGTTGCTGTTCAGCAAGGACCGTCGGCGCAAGAGCAAAGCCCGCGCGTTTCCGAACCGCTCGCAGCGGGCGCACCCGTCTTCGCTTCGCTGACCCGGCCTCGGCGGCCTCGGTCCGCGTGAGATCGTTGGTCGGTGCCCACCTTGGAGCCGGTCACCATCGACCCGCGCCGTCACGACGCCGTCCTGTTCGACGCCGCGCTGGGGTCCACCGAGGCACTGGTGGGGCGGCTGCGGGACGTCGGCGTCGACACCGGCGTCTTCTCGTCGGGCGACCATCTCGCGCGTGAGGGCGTGCGGCCGGGCCGGAGCGTCGTCGTCACCGGCGACCCGGCGGTGGTCCGGGCGGCGCGCGAGGACGGATTCGCGTTGGTCATCGGCGTCGACGCGGCGAGAGACGCCGACGCGGTGGTCGACGACCTCGACCAGATCGCCGTGCGCACCGGGGATCGCCGGATGTCGGAGCTGCCGGACGCGCTGGAGGCGCTCGGCGCCCTGAGCGCCCGCACCCCGGCCGTGTTCTACGACTTCGACGGCACGCTGTCCGACATCGTCAACGACCCGGACGCGGCGCGGCCCGTCGCCGGCGCCGTCGAGGCGCTGGGCAAGCTGGCCGAGCAGTGCCCGGTGGCGGTGCTGTCCGGGCGCGATCTCGCCGACGTGACGCAGCGCCTCGGCGTGCCCGGCATCTGGTACGCCGGCAGCCACGGCTTCGAGCTGACCGCGCCGGACGGGACGCACCACCAGAACGAGGACGCGGCGGCGGCCGTGCCGGTGCTCGAACAGGCGGCCGCCGAGCTGCGCGACCGGCTGGGCTCGATTCCCGGTGTCGTGGTGGAGCACAAGCGGTTTGGCGTCGCCGTGCACTACCGCAACGCCGCCCGCGATCGCGTCGCCGAAGTCGCCGCGGCGGTGCGGGCGGCCGGCCGGCGCGACGCGCTTCGGGTGACGACGGGCCGCGAGGTGATCGAGCTGCGCCCCGACATGGACTGGGACAAAGGGAAGACCCTCCGCTGGGTGCTGCAGCACCTGAGCGAGGCCGGCTCCCTGGTGCCGGTGTATCTCGGCGACGACATCACCGACGAGGACGCGTTCGACGCCGTCCGTGCGGACGGTGTCCCAATCCTGGTGCGGCACAACGAGGACGGTGATCGCGCCACCGCGGCGCGCTACGCCCTGGACACTCCCGCACAGGCCGCCGAGTTCACCGACCGGCTGGCGCGGCAGCTTAGCGACCTGACATAAGCATTACCTTCGGTCTGCTGACCGCTGGTCACTCCTTCGAATGGTCTGAGGGTCGGCGAATCTCCGAGCGCGAGGTACGGAAAAACGCTAGGCTTCCCGCCGAATTGGGAGGTCAGTTATGTCGTTTGTATTCGCGACTCCGGACGTGGTGGCGTCGGCCGCGACGGACCTGGCGGGCATTGGAACGGCGATCGGTTCGGCCAACGCCGCCGCCTCCGCCCCGATAACGCAGGTGCAGGCCGCGGCCGCCGACGAGGTCTCGGCGGCCATCTCGGCACTGTTCGGCGAGTACGGCCAGACGTACCAGGCGTTCACCGCGCGCGCCGCGGCCTTCCACGACCAATTCGTCCAGCTGATGAACGGCGCGGGCCTGTCCTACGCCGCCGCCGAGGCCGCGAACGCCTCCCCCCTGCAGACCCTCGAGCAGGACGTGCTGGGCGCGATCAACGCGCCCACCCAGACGCTGCTCGGCCGCCCGCTGATCGGCAACGGCGCCGACGGCACCGCGGCCAGCCCGAACGGCCAGCCCGGCGGGTTCCTGTACGGCAACGGCGGCAACGGCTACACGCAAGCCGCCGGCTCCGGCCTGGCCGGCGGCAACGGCGGATCCGCCGGGCTGATTGGCAACGGCGGCATGGGCGGCAACGGCGGTAGCGGCGCGGCAGCCGCCGGTGCCGGGGCCGCCGGCGGAAACGGCGGGAACGGCGGCGCGGGCGGTAACGGCGGGTTCCTCTACGGCGGCGGCGGGGCCGGCGGAAACGGCGGGGCCGGAGTGGCCGGCGCGACCGGCGCGAGCGCGGGCGGCGTGGGCGGCAACGGCGGTAGCGGCGGGGCCGGCGGTGCGGCCGGGCTTTTCGGAGGCAGCGGAGGAGCCGGCGGTACCGGCGCGGACGGCGGGGCCGGCGGACTGTCCACCGCAGCGAACAGCACCGGCGGTCAGGGCGGCAGCGCCGGAAGTGGCGGGGCCGGCGGCCGCGCCGGCCTGCTGTGGGGTGATGGCGGGCTCGGCGGAAACGGCGGTATCGGCGCCACCGGCGGGAACGCCGGCACCAATGCCAGCCCGGCCTCCCTCGGAGTGTCGGGCAACGCCGGCAGCGGCGGCGCCGGAGGCGCCGGCGGGACCGCCGGGCTGCTGGGCGGCAGCGGCGGCGCGGGCGGCCACGGCGGCGCCGGCGGGACCGGCGGGACCGCGTGGGGTGGATTCGCCCCCGGCCCGCAGGCCAGCGGTAACGGCGGCGCCGGCGGGGCCGGCGGGGCCGGCCAAAGCGCCGGACTGCTATGGGGCAACGCCGGGGCCGGCGGTGCCGGCGGTAACGGCGGCGTCGCCGGGAGTCTTCGCGGCAGCGGAGGCACTGCGGGCGGCGCCGGTGCGGCGGGCAACGGCGGGGGCGGCGGCAACGCCGGGTTGTTCGGCACCGGTGCGGCGGGTGGAAACGGCGGCCAGCCCGCCGACAACGGCGGCGGCGGGGCCGGGGGCACCGGCGGCCGCGGCGGATGGATCTACGGCAACGGCGGGGCCGGCGGCAGCGGCGGCAACGTCAACGTCCAGCAAGGCACCGGCGGCAACGGCGGGGCGGGCGGGGCCGGCGGGGCCGCGGGCCTGTGGGGCAACGGTGGCGCCGGCGGCACCGGCGGCGACGGGCCGCCGAACATCGTCGCGACCGGCGCCCCCGGCAATGGGGGCCACGGCGGGGCCGGCGGCGCGGCCGGCTTGCTGGTCGGCGAGGGCGGTGCGGGCGGAAGCGGCGGGGCCGGCGGGTTCAACGGTTCCAACGCCGGCGCCCCGGCGGGCACCGGCGGCGCCGGCGGGAACGGCGGCCGCGGCGGATGGCTCGAGGGCAACGGTGGGGCCGGCGGGGCCGGCGGGATCGGCGGCGGCAATGTCGACAACGGGGCCGGCGGGGACGGCGGTCTCGGCGGGCAGGGCGGCAACGCCGGCCTGATCGGCGGCGGCGGTCACGGCGGGCAGGGCGGTACCGCCGGGAACGAATCCGGTGGCAACGGCCGCGGCGGCCTGGGCGGCAACGGCGGCGGCGGCGGCACCGGCGGGTTGCTGTCCGGCAATGGCGGCGACGGCGGGAGCGGCGGCAACGGTGGAAGCCAGACCGCCCACAGTGTCGGCAACGGCTACTTCGGCGGAACCGGCGGAAACGGCGGCAACGCCGGTCTCTTCGGCGCCGGCGGTGCAGGCGGGGCCGGCGGGAACGGCGGCAACACCAACGGCCCCACCAGCGGCACGACCGCCACCAACGGCGGCGACGGCGGTGGCGGCGGGACCGGCGGCACCGGCGGCACCCTGTACGGCAACGGCGGGTCCGGCGGTATCGGTGGAAATGGCGGCAACAACACCGCCACCGCCGCCGGCGCCGTGCGCGACGGCGGCAACGGCGGCGCGGGCGGCGCGGGCGGCAACGCCCAGAACATCGGCAACGGCGGCAACGGCGGCGACGGCGGGACCGCCGGCACCGGCCCGTCGGCTCCCGGCACCGTTGGAACCGGCGGCGCGGGCGGCAAGCGGGGCTCGCTGTTCGGCACCCCCGGCACCAACGGGACCTAGCCGGCGTACTCCACGGCGCCGTCGTCGAGCACCACGCGCGCGGGGTTGCCTTCGGCCCCGGACGCCTCGGTGCGGAACACGGCCTTGCCGGGCTCGGTCCGCCAGATCAGCGTGGTCAGCGTCTCGCCGGGGAATACCGGCGCGCTGAACCGCGCGTCGATCGAGGTGACGTTGGCCGCCACCCCCTTGCCGAGCTCGGCGACCAGCGCGCGGCCCGCCACCCCGTAGCTGCACAGCCCGTGCAGGATCGGCTTGGGGAAGCCGGCCAGCTCGCGGGCGAACCACGGGTCGCTGTGCAACGGGTTGCGGTCACCGGACAGGCGGTAGATCAGAGCTTGATCCTCGCGGGTGGTCAGCGGGATCCGGGCGTCGGGCTCGCGGTCGGGGATCTCGGGCGCGACGGGCCGCTGGCCGGGCTGCCCGCCGAACCCGCCCTCGCCGCGGATGACCAGCGTGGTGAGCGTCTCGGCGATCAGCTGACCCGAGTCGGGATCGGTGCCGCGCCCGCGCAGCATCACGACCGCGTTCTTGCCCTCGCCCTTGTCCTGAATGTCGGTGACCTCGGAGACCACAGACAGCTTCCCCGCGGGCGGCAGCGGCGCGTGCAACCGGACGCCCTGCGATCCGTGCAAGAGCATGGCCCAGTTGAACGTGCCGATCTTGCCCGCCGCCCCGAAGGCCGGGCTGCAGATCACCGCGTAGGTGGGCAGCACCTGCTGCGGGATGTCGTGACTGTTCTCGGTGGTGAACGACAGGTCATCGGTCCCGCAACCGACGCCGAGCGCGTAGAGCAGCGTCTCCCGGTCCGTCCATTCGAACAGCATTGGGTCGCTCACCGCGCCGACCGCACTCGGGTCAATCGCCATAGGAGGCTCCTTTCGAGGATTTTCTGCACCTAACCATCGCAAACCCTTCCCCCCGGCACCGTCAGCAGGGCAGGCTATCGACATGCGCAAGGGGAGCATGTCCTGGAAATTCGTCGCCGTGCTCGCCGCGGTGATGATCGTCGGCGCCTGCGGCGGATCGCCACAGGTGCGTAGCATCACGATCACGTTCATCCGGCATGCGCAGTCGGAGGCCAACGCCAGCGGGATCATCGACACCAGCGTGCCGGGTCCCGGCCTGAGCCCGGACGGCAAGGCCCAGGCCGAGCAGGTCGCGCACCAGCTCGGCCGCGAGCACTACGACGCCGTGTACGCCTCGACCATGACGAGGGCCCAGCAGACCGCCGCGCCGCTGGCCGCCGAACTCGGCAAGCAGGTCGAGGTGCTGCAGGGCATCCAGGAGATCAACGCCGGCTGGTTCGAGGGCAAGCCGATCTCGATGGATCCCACCACCTACCTGCTGGCGCCGGCGGACTGGCTGGCCGGCGACACCCAGAACAGCATCCCCGGGTCGATCTCCGGCAAGGAGTTCAACAACCGGTTCACCGCGGCGATTCAGAAGGTCTACGACAGCGGCCACAGCAAGCCGGTGGTATTCGCGCACCTCTACTCCATCGAGTACTGGGTGCTGATGAACGTGAAGAACGCCAAGGACAGCCTGCGCACCAGCCACCCGCTGCCCAACACCGGCCGCGTGGTGATCAGCGGCAACCCGGCGACCGGCTGGACGCTCGAGGATTGGGACGGCATCCGCAACTTCAGCGGCTGACCGCTACCATGACCGAATGCGGTATGTCGTTACCGGCGGTACCGGGTTTATCGGGCGTCGCGTCGTCTCTCGTCTGCTAGCCACCGACCCCGATGCCGAGGTGTGGGTGCTGGCTCGGCGCAGGTCGCTGGGGCGGTTCGAGCGCCTGGCCACCGATTGGGGTGAGCGGGTCAAGCCGCTGGTCGGCGAGCTGCCGGAACTCGGCCTGACCGACGAGACGCTGGCCGAGCTGGGGCGCGTCGATCACCTTGTGCACTGCGCGACGGTCGACGCCGAGGGCATGCGCGCGGTCATCGAGCTCGCGCTGCGGCTGGACGCCACGCTGCACCACGTGTCGTCGATCGCCGTGGCGGGCGATTTTCGCGGCGAGTACACCGAGGACGACTTCGACGTCGGCCAGCGGCTGCCGACTCCCTATCACCGGACGACGTTCGAGGCCGAGGCGCTGGTGCGGTCGACACCCGGGCTGCGCTACCGCGTCTACCGCCCGGCGGTCGTGGTGGGCGATTCGGTCACCGGCGAAATGGACAAGGTCGAGGGGCCCTACCACTTCTTCGGCGTGCTGGCCAAGCTGGCCGTCCTGCCGTCGTTCACCCCGATCCTGCTGCCCGACACCGGGCGCACCAACATCGTCCCGGTCGACTACGTCGTCGACGCGCTCGTCGCACTCGCCCACGCCGAGGGGTGCGACGGCCGGACATTCCACCTGACCGCGCCGAAAACCGTTGGGCTGCGCGGCATTTACCGCGGGGTCGCCAAGGCGGCCGGCCTGCCGCCGATGCGCGGGTCGCTGCCCGGGTCGGTGGCCGCGCCGGTGCTCAAGGTGCGCGGGCGGGCCAGGGTGCTGCGCAACATGGCGGCCACCCAGCTCGGCATCCCCGCCGAGATCTTCGACGTCGTCGACCTGAAGCCCACGTTCGTCAGCGACCAGACGCGAGAAGCGCTGCGGGACAGCGGGATCGAAGTACCGGAATTCGCCGGCTACGCGCCCTTGCTGTGGCGGTACTGGGCCGAGCACCTCGACCCCGACCGCGCGCGCCGCGACGACCCGACGGGCCCCTTGCAGGGCCGGCACGTCATCATCACCGGGGCGTCCAGCGGCATCGGGCGGGCGTCGGCGCTCGCCGTTGCCGAACGGGGCGCGACGGTGTTCGCGCTGGCCCGCAACGCCGACGCGCTCGACGAGCTGGTCGCCGAGATCCGCGCGGGCGGCGGGCAGGCGCACGCGTTCGCCTGCGACGTCACCGATTCCGCGTCGGTCGAGCACACCGTCAAGGACATCCTGGGCCGCTTCGACCACGTCGACTATCTGGTCAACAACGCCGGCCGGTCGATCCGCCGCTCCGTGGTCAATTCCACCGACCGGCTGCACGACTACGAGCGGGTGATGGCGGTGAACTACTTCGGCGCGGTGCGGATGGTGCTGGCGCTGCTGCCGCACTGGCGCGAGCGCCGCTTCGGTCACGTGGTCAACGTGTCCAGCGCGGGCGTGCAGGCCCGCAACCCCAAATACAGCTCGTACCTTCCGAGCAAGGCGGCGCTGGACGCGTTCGCCGACGTCGTCGGGTCGGAGACGCTGTCCGACCACATCACGTTCACCAACATCCATATGCCGCTGGTCCGCACGCCCATGATCGCGCCGTCGCACCGGCTCAACCCGGTGCCCGCGATCAGCCCCGAGCGCGCGGCGGCGATGGTGGTGCGCGGCCTGGTCGACAAACCGGCCCGCATCGACACCCCGCTGGGCACCCTGGCCGAGGCCGGCAACTACTTCGCGCCACGGACGTCGCGGCGCATCCTGCATCAGCTCTACCTGGGCTACCCCGATTCCGCGGCGGCGCGCGGGCTGCTCACGGAAGACCCGGCGCCGACGCCGAACCGCCGGCCGAAGCGCCCGGCGCGCGCCGTGGCCGGCGGGATCCGCGCGCCGCGACCGGTCAAGCGGCTGGTGCGACTGGTGCCCGGAGTGCACTGGTAAACACGGGGGTTTAGCCCGACGGGATTGCGGTATCCCGGCGCGATGGTCCTTTGCGAAAAGTGGACGGACGCCGACGCGGTGGCCGCCGCGGCCCGGCAGGTCGCCGCGACCGGCGTCGCCGTGCTGCCCTCGTTCGACGTCACGCACAGCCTTGGGGTGGGCCGCGACGCATGGACCCGGTTCGCCCGGCACTGGCGGCAGCTGGCGCCCGACCCCTACGCGGCGGAGCTGGGGGTGCGGCGTTGGCGCCGCTACGGCCAGTACTCGTTTCGCGACGGCATGCTGCGCCCGATGCCCAGGCTCGCGTTCGCGCAGCCGCAGGACTCCAACCCGCTCTACGTCGGGCGGGACCGCGAGTTCGAGCCGTTGACCGACGCGTTCGCCGCGGATCCGTTGCTACACAAGGTGATCGGACTGCTGGCCCGCGTCGCCGGCGCCCTGGACGACGTGGCCGACTGGAACGTCAAGGTGCACCCGTTCCGCATCCAGTGCTGCGCGGAGGATAACGGGAGCCCCACGCCCGAGGGCATGCACCGAGACGGCGTCACCCTGGTCAGCTCGCTGCTGATCGGGCGGCGCAACGCCATCGGCGGCGAGAGCACGGTGTGCGACCTGGAGGGTCGGCAGTTGTTGGCGACGACGCTGGCCGAACCCGGGACGCTGATGCTGGGCGACGACCGTCGCACCCTGCACGGCGTCTCGCCGATCCGGCCGATCGACGGCTCCGGTCCGGCGCAGCGCGACGTCCTGGTGATCACGTTCGCGTCGGCCTGGCCGTAAACTCGCGGCGGTGAACGCCATCTTCGTCGACGTCGACACCGGAATCGACGACGCGATGGCGTTGATCTACCTGCTGGCCAGCGCCGACGCCGAGGTCGTGGGCATCGCTTCGACGGGCGGCAACATCCACGTCGAGCAGGTCTGCGAAAACAACCTGGGCTTGCTCGAATTGTGCCGGGCCCCGGCCATCCCCGTGTCCAAGGGCGCCGACGACCCGCTGTGCGGCCACT
This sequence comes from Mycobacterium sp. NGS34, assembly GCF_059812845.1. NCBI lineage: Bacteria > Bacillati > Actinomycetota > Actinomycetes > Mycobacteriales > Mycobacteriaceae > Mycobacterium > Mycobacterium sp. NGS34. The sequence goes on along the minus strand of NZ_JCALDM010000002.1, from coordinate 413,609 downwards.
GGCCGCATCACTCGAAGTTCCACGGCCCCAAGGGTTTGGGCTATGCGAAGCTCCCCCGCGCCGACCGGACGCTCACCGGCCATGACGCCACCGAGGCGTGGGTGGCCGCGGCGCACGCCCATCCCGGGGAGCTGGTCGGGCTGGTCACCGGCCCGCTGACCAACCTGGCGCTCGCACTGCGCGCCGAACCCGCGCTGCCGGCGCTGCTGCGACGGCTGGTGATCATGGGCGGCTCATTCGGTGGCGACGCCAACCCGATGGCCGAGTGGAACATCCGGGTGGATCCCGAGGCGGCCAGCGAGGTCTTCACGGGCTGGGCTGGGCAGCAACGACTTCCGATCGTCTGCGGCCTGGACCTCACCCGCCGCGTCGCGATGACACCGGAGATCCTCGCCCGGCTCGCGGCCGCGTCCGGCCCCTCCCCCTTGATCCCGGTGATCGAGGACGCGATGCGGTTCTACTTCGAGTCACACGAGAGCCGCGGTCATGGCTACGTTGCGTACATGCACGACCCGCTGGCCGCCGCCGCGGCGCTCGACCCGCAGCTGATCACGACCCGGGCGGCGACGGTGGACATCGAGCTGGCGGACACCCCGGCCCGGGGCGTGACGACCCCCGATTGGTCGGGCGAGCGAAAAGCCAACGCGCTGATCGGCGTTGACGTGGACGCCGCGGTGTTCTTCGAGCGGTTCAACGAGCGGGTCGGGCCGTTTGCGCGCGGGCTCGCCTGACCGAGCGGATGTCGATCAGGTTGTCGGGATGGTCCTCGCCGCCTGCCGGGTGGCGGTTGCCGGCGGCATGGCGGTAAGACCAGACCAAGTCACCGGCCTCGCTGCCGACTTTGGATACGGCCCTGGACGCGGCCTCCGACACCGCGCCGACCATCCGGCCCAGGTGCAGCGCCGTCGCCTGCGCGGCTTCGAGGACGGCGCCCGTTCCTCGGGCGACGACGACGTCGACCTGCCGGACGATTTCAGTCGCCATCCGTACTCCTCCGCCCGAACACCCGAATAACTTCGACCACCACGGTACCGAAAGATTGAACACGTTGAGTCGCAGCGCTACTCGTAGGCCCCCTCCAGGTACCAGCGCCGCTGGCGGTAGCACAGCAGAAACGCCCGCTCGTCCTCCAGCAGGACCTGGGCGCGAGCGGCGCGGCCCTTAGCCTCGGGATCCCACCACCGCTCGTCGACCGGCCACGGCCCGGCCCACCAGCGCAGCCCATGGTCCCGGCCGCGCACGGTCAGATGGGCGGGGTCGGCCGTGAACATCCCCCGGGCGGTGACGCGTATCGGGTTGCTTTGGGCGTCAAGCAGATCCACCGGGTCGTCCAGCAGCACGGCCGGCGACGGCTCGGGCAGTTGACCGGGCCACGGCGGACCCGGGTCGGCGTGCGGTACCGGCTCGTCGCCCAGCGGGGTCAGCGTGATGCGTTCGGCGGGCCCCCGGCCGCCGGACAACACCGGCACCCGCACCGCCTCCGGGCCGAGCAGGCCCTGCACCCGCACCAGCGCCCGGCGGGCCCGCAGCCTGTCCTCCTCGCCGAGACCACCCCACAGCGGCAACTGCAGCGCCTCGGCGGACACCACCTCCACCGCCTGCAGCCGCAACAGCGTCACCGGTGCGGTCGGGCGATCCCGGGCGGTCCGGCTGCTCAGCCATCCGTCCAGCTGCCAGCGCACCCGGTCGGCGGTGGCGTCCTCGGTCAACGGCTCCGCGCACCGCCATACCCGTTGCAGCTCTTCGCCGTTGGCGGTGACGGCGTGGATGGCCAGCCGGGTGCAGCCCACCCCCGCGGCCATCAGCGCCTGGTGCAGCGCGCCGGCCAGGAAGCGGCCGGCGAAGGCCGCGGCATCGACCCGGTCGATCGGCGGGTCGCAATCCAGCACGGCCTCGAGCTCCGGCGGCGGCTCGCGCCCGGACGGCGCACGCTCGGGTTCACCGCGGGCGAACCGGTGCGCGGCCACCCCGTCGGCGCCGAACCGGGAGGCCACGTCGGTCCGAGACAGCGCGGCGAACTGCCCGATGGTGCGAATCCCCATCCGCCACAACAGATCCGTCAGCTCTTCTCGCCCCGGACCGGACAGACTCGGCTCGGTGGCGAGCTGCCGGACCGACAGCACCGAGAGGAACCTCGCGTCGCCCCCCGCCTCGACGATCCGGCCCGCCCGCGCGGCGAACACCGCGGTGGACAACTGGTCGGCGATGCCCACCTGGCACTCGGCGCCGGCGGCGGCGACGGCGTCGATCAGCCGCTCGGCGGCCTGCTCTTCGGACCCGAAGTAGCGGGCCGCCCCGCGCACCGGAAGCACCAGCAGCCCGGGCCGCAGCACCTCGGCGCGTGGCACCAGGTCGTCCACCGCGGCGATCACCGGTTCGAAGAAGCGGGCGTCGCGGTCGGCGTCGGCCGGCGCGACGTGCAGCTGCGGGCACCGCGCCGCCGCCTCCCGTCGCCGCAGCCCGCGGCGCACTCCCGCCGCGCGGGCGCCCGACGAGCAGGCGATCACCCGGTTAGCCAGCGTGACCGCGATCGGGGCCGTCGCCGGCAGGTCCGCCGCGGCCGCCGCCGCGACCGCGGGCCAGTCCATGCACCAGATCGCCAGGGCCCGGAATGCCACGGGAGTCACCCCGCCCGCACCCGGCCGATCACCCGTCTGCCCGCGCACACCCCGCTGACCTGCAGCCGCACCTTGCTGATCCGGCCGAAGCCCGGGTGACCGTTCGCCGTGATCTCGTAGCCGCAGACCCGGGCCGCGAGCCGCGTCGGCGCGCCTTGCCAGTCGCCGTCGGTGACCAGCAGGGTGCACCCCTTGTTGCGGGCCCGCGCCACCACCGCCCGCGCCCGGGTGTGCGGCACCTGACGCCCGCCCAGGCCGAGCACCACCAGGTCCATGCCGTCGATGAGCACCGCGGCCACCTCGACCGGATCGGTTCCGGGATCCGGGATCACCGCGAGCCGGCTCAGGTCCGCCCCCATCTCCGCCGCGGCCAGCAGCCCGATGTCCGGCTGGCCGACGATGGCCACGTTGCCCCCGGCCGCCGTCACCGAGGCCACCATGCCCAGCAGCAGCGACCGGGCTCCCGACAGCACCGCCACCGTCCCGCGCGGCAACGGCACCGGCAGCGACTCCGCAAGCCAGCGCGGGAGCGCCACCACGGATTCCGAATCCGGCAGCGGGTCGGGGGCTCGCCCGGACATTGCAGCCATCCGCCTGCGCAGCGATTCCAGCTGCTCAGCGCGGTGATCGGAGGCCAAAGCCGCGGTCATGACTGCCTCCTGTTCGAATGTATGTTCGATACATTTGCGAGTAAACACCCACCCTCCGACAAGCGTCAAGAAACGTGAGAGGCTGCTTTATGCGGTCGTTGCTGGTGTGGCTGATGGTGCTTTTTTGCTGCACTTTTTCGGCCCCAAGCGCCGCCGCGCCCTGCCGACCGGCGGAGCTGTTCGCCACCGACAACACCGATCCCCTGTTCGAAGCGCAGGCCACCGTGACGATCGCGCTCAGCGGCGCGGCGGTCACGGGCTCGACCCCGCTTGACGGGGTGTACTGGTCGAGCGCGCTGCAACGGAACACCCGGGAGCGCTCACGGGAATTTCACCTGTGCGGCGCCGACGGCTCGGTGCACACCGCCGCCGAGGCGCTGCGCCGCCAGTTCGACCAGGAAGCGGTGCTGACCTTCGACTACGAGCGCGCGCCGGACGAGGACGCGATCATCGTCGCCGTGCCGGATGTCGACATCGCCCGCTTCGGTGACGCACTGGCGGCCGACTCCGTCGCCCGCGACCGCATCCGGGGCGGATCCGTCACCACGACCGACCACACTCTGATCCTGGTCGCCGGCAACGACGATCGAGACGTCGCCCGCCGACTCGTCGCCGAGGCCGGCGGGAACTGGGATGCCGCCACGATCGCCTCCGGCCGGCGCGAATTCGTCCAGTAGCCGCGCTCTCGAGTGTGCAGCTGGCCGCACGTTCGGCGCCGAGTGTGCGGCTGGCCGCACGTTCGCCGCAAAAAGCGGCCTACTCCCACTCGATGGTGCCGGGCGGCTTGCTGGTGATGTCCAGCACCACGCGGTTGACCTCGGCCACCTCGTTGGTGATCCGGGTCGAGATGCGCTCCAGCACCTCGTAGGGCACCCGGGTCCAGTCGGCGGTCATGGCGTCCTCGCTGGACACCGGCCGCAGCACGATCGGGTGGCCGTAGGTCCGGTTGTCGCCCTGCACACCGACCGAGCGGACGTCGCCCAGCAGCACCACCGGGCACTGCCAGATCTGCTTGTCCAGCCCGGCGGCGGTGAGCTCCTCGCGCGCGATCTCATCGGCGCGCCGCAGCGTGTCCAGCCGCTGCGCGGTGACCTCGCCGACGATCCGGATGCCCAGCCCCGGGCCCGGAAACGGCTGGCGCGCAACGATTTCCTCGGGCAGGCCGAGCTCCCGCCCGACCGCGCGCACCTCGTCCTTGAACAGCAGCCGCAGCGGCTCGACGAGCTTGAACTTCAGGTCGTCGGGCAGGCCGCCGACGTTGTGGTGGCTCTTGATATTCGCGGTGCCGCTGCCCCCGCCGGACTCCACCACGTCGGGATACAGCGTGCCCTGCACCAGAAAATCGACTTGAGAGTCCGTGTCGCCCACGATGTCTCGCACCGCGCCCTCGAACGCCCGGATGAACTGCCGGCCGATGATCTTGCGCTTGCCTTCGGGGTTGGTCACGCCGGACAGCGCCTGCAGGAAGGTGTCCGCGGCGTCGACGGTGACCAGGTTGGCGCCGGTGGCGGCCACGAAGTCGCGCTGCACCTGGTCGCGCTCGCCCGCGCGCAACAACCCGTGGTCGACGAACACACAGGTCAGTCGGTCGCCGATGGCGCGCTGCACCAGCGCCGCGGCCACCGCCGAGTCCACCCCGCCGGACAGCCCGCAGATGGCGTGGCCGTCACCGATCTGGGCGCGCACCTGCTCGACGAGCGCGTCGGCGATGTTGGCGGGCGTCCACTCGGCGGCGAGCCCGGCGAAGTCGTGCAGGAACCGGCTGAGCACCTGCTGCCCGTGCGGGGTGTGCATCACCTCCGGGTGGTACTGCACCCCGGCCAGGCGCCGGGCCCGGTTCTCGAAGGCGGCGACGGCGGCGCCCGCGCTGCTGGCCACCACCTCGAACCCGTCCGGCGCCGAGGTGACCGCGTCGCCGTGGCTCATCCAGACCGGCTGGACGTCGGGCAGGCCCGAATGCAGTTCGCCGCCAACGACTTTCAACTCGGTGCGGCCGTACTCGCTGGTGCCGGTGTGCGCGACGGTGCCGCCCAAGGCCTGCGCCATGGCCTGAAACCCGTAGCAGATGCCGAACACCGGCAGCCCGAGGTCGAACAGCGCCGGATCGAGCTGCGGGGCCCCCTCGGCGTAGACGCTGGCCGGTCCCCCGGACAGCACGATCGCCGCCGGGTCCCGGTCCTTGATCTCCTCGACCGTGGCGGTGTGCGGGATGACCTCGGAAAACACCCGCGCCTCGCGGACCCGGCGGGCGATCAACTGCGCGTACTGCGCGCCGAAGTCGACGACCAGCACGGGCCGGGGCGAGGGGGTTTCCACGGCAGCCAGCTTAGTGGCATCAGCGATCACCGGGTTCGAGCCAGCTCCTGGTGTGGCTCAACACGGTGCCGGCATCGGTTTCGGCAGCCAACCGGAACTCGACCGACATCGCGGGCAGGTCGGGGGCGTACTGCACCCAGCACAATCGCCGGCGCGGTTGCACCGAGGTCACGCGGCACAGCGCGGTGTCGTCGCGGCCGTTGCGGCGGCGGATCAGCCGAAACGACGTGCCGACCTGGAGTCGTTCCTCGTCTGCGGAGTGCTCAACCGCGTCCCAGGCGTCATACCAGTCCGTGATGCCGGCGACGGTGGTGATCAGTTCCCACACCTCGTCGGGCGGCGCGGCGATGCGGATCGACTCGGACAGCCTCTGGCTTCTGGTGCGGCGGAGGATCATGGGCGCACGCTTTCGATGGCGGTCGGGGTGAACAGGGTGCGACGGGGTGCCCGCACATGCGGGCGAGGGCTCACCCGTCGGGGCCACCAGAACCACCGCCCGAGCAGGGCGGCGATCGACGGCGTCATCAGCGACCGCACGATCAGCGTGTCGAAGAGCAGGCCGATGCCGACGGTGGTCCCGAACTGACCGATCATCTGCAGGTCGCTGAACACGAAGGATGACATGGTGAACGCGAACACCAGGCCCGCCGAGGTCACCACCGCCCCGGTTCCGCCCATCGCGCGGATGATTCCGGTCTTGATTCCGGCGCCGATTTCCTCTTTGAACCGTGAGACGAGCAACAGGTTGTAGTCCGACCCCACGGCCAACAGGACGATCAGCGCCATCGCTATGACCAACCAGTGCAACGGAATACCGAGGATGTCTTGCCACACCAGCACCGCCAGCCCGAACGACGATCCCAGCGACAGCACCACGGTGCCGATGATGACCAGCGCCGCGACGACGCTGCCGGTGATGACCAGCATGATGATGAAGATCAGGCACGCCGCGGCGATTCCCGCGATCAGCAGGTCGTATTTGGCCGCGTCGCTCATGTCCTTGTACGTCGCGGCGGTGCCGCCCAGGTAGATCTTGGCCTCTTCCAAGGGGGTTCCCTTGAGGGCGTGACTCGCGGCCTTCTTGATGGCGTCGACGCGCGAGACGCCTTGGGGGGTCGCGGGGTCCCCGTCGTGGGTGATGATCAGACGCGCGGCCTTGCCGTCCGGCGAGAGGAACATCGCCAGGCCGCGTTTGAAGTCGGGGTTGTCGAAGACCTCCGGCGGCAGGTAGAACGAATCGTCGTTCTTGGCCGCGTCGAAGGCTTGCCCCATCGCGGCGGCGTTCTGCTGCGCGGCGTCCATCTGGTCCAGCAGGCCCGCGAACGTGCTGTACATCGTCATGGTCATGGTTCGCATGGTCGTCGTGGCGTCGATGATCGGCGGTAGCATCGAGATCAGTTGCGGCATCAGGCTGTCCAGCCGGTCGGTGTCCTTGACCAGACCGGCCAGGTCGCCGGTGAGCGTGTCGACGCCGTCGAGCGCGTCGAACGCCGATCGCAGCGCCCAGCAGACGGGGATGTCGAAACAGTGCTGCTCCCAGTTGAAGTAGCCGCGCAGGGGCCGGAAGAAGTCGTCGAAATCGGCGATGCGGTCGCGCACTTCGGTCGTGTCGTCGACGATCCGCTTCGTCTGGCCGGCGACGTCGTGTGTGGTGGCGGCGAGGTCGCGCATCAGGGCGAGCATGCGTTGCATGGTGTCGATGACGCCGGTCATCTGGTCGGCGATGGCCCGCATGTCGGCCATGCGGTCGTGCATGTACTTCATGTTCTCGGTCAGGGTGGTGCCCTGCATGCTGATCTGAAATGGGATGGAGGTGTGCGTGATTGGGGCGCCCAACGGCCTGGTGATGGACTGCACGCGGGCGATGCCGTCGGCCCCGAACACGCCCTTGGCCAACCGGTCCAGGACGAGCATGTCGGCGGGATTGCGCATGTCGTGGTCGGCCTCGAGCAACAGCAGGTCGGGATTCAATCGGGCGGCCGAGAAGTGCCGGTCGGCCGCGGCGTATCCGATGTTGGACGGGGTGATCCGGGGTAGGTAATCGCGGTCGTTGTAACTGGTGGTGAACGACGGCAGGGCCAGCAGCCCGACGAGCGCGGTCGCCGACGTCGCCGCGAGTATCGGAGCAGGCCACCGGACGACGGCGGTTCCCACCCGCCGCCATCCGCGCGTCTTGATTTTCCGCTTGGGATCGAACAGGCCGAATCGGCTGCCCAACGTGACAATGGCCGGACCCAGGGTCAGCGCGCCCGCCACCATCGTGAACATTCCGATCGCGCAGGGCGCGCCCAGGGTTTGGAAATATGGCAGCCTGGTGAAGCTGAGGCAGAACATCGCGCCGGCGATGGTCAGGCCCGAGCCGAGCACCACGTGGGCGCTGCCGCCAAACATGGTGTAGTAGGCGGCCTCCCGGTCTTGGCCGGCCTGTCGGGCCTCCTGATATCGGCCCACGATGAATATTGCGTAATCGGTACCCGCGGCGATGGCGAGTATCGGCAGGATCTGGACCGCGAAGGTGGAAAGCCCGATGATCCCGTGGCTTCCGAGGAATGCGATCACCCCCTGCACGGCGGGCAGTTCGATGAAGACCATCAACAGGGTCAACAGGACGGTGACCACCGAGCGGTACACGATCAGCAGCATCAGCACGATGACCCCGACGGTCACGCCCATCACCTTGCGGGCGCTCTTGTTACCGAACTCGAGCTGATCGGTGGTCACGGCCGCCGGGCCGGCGACGTACGCCCGAATCCCCATGGGCGGCACTGCACTTGACACGATTCCCCGGACGGCGTCGACGGATTCGTTGGCCAGTGTCTCGCCCTGGCGGCCCGCCAGGTAAACCTGGACGTAGGCGGCCTTGCCGTCGGCGCTCTGCGACCCGGCCGCGGTGAGCGGATCGCCCCAGAAGTCTTGAATGTGCTCGACGTGCTTGCGGTCGCGCGACAGCCTGCGCATCAGGTCGTCGTAAAACCGGTGCGCCGCATCACCCAGCGGCGCCTGGCCTTCCAGCACGACCATCACCGCGCTGTCGGAGTCGAATTCCCCGAACACCTTGCCGACGCGCTTCATCGCCTGTATCGCCGGGGCGTCTTCGGGGCTCATCGACACCGCGTGTGCTTCCCCGACCGCTTCAAGTTGCGGCACAACGACATTGGTGACCGCGGCCAATCCGAGCCAGAACAGCAGGATAGGCAGCGACAGCCGGCGAACCGTTCGCGCGATCACGCGGACTTCACCAGGCAAAAGGTTTGCGGGCGGATCCCCGCTACCGTTCGTTGGGCCTTGACGTCGCCGTTCACCGTGATTCGGCAGCCGATGACGTCACCGTCGCCCTGGGCCACGACATTCACGCTGACCGCCGGGGCGGTCGTGGCCACGCTGTAGGTCCACGGCAGCCGCATGCCGTCGACCCGCTGCGGCGCGGCGTCGACGTCGAGGTAGTTGATGTCCGCCACGGTCCCCTCCGGTCCGAAGACCTGCAGGGTCACGCGTTTCGGGTTGAAGGGCCTGATGTCATCGGGGTGGCCGCCGACGGCCGACGTGCCGCCGCGCGCGCCGAACTCACCATGCAGCCGGTGGACGGCGAATCCCGCGACGCCGACCAGGACCACGACGACCAGCGGAATCCACGCGCGTTTGACGAAACTCATCCCGTCCCCGTTCTCAATACTAAGTTAGTTAACTAACACGTACGCTAACGGTACCGCCCCGCATCACACAAGACGTCTTGTGGTTAATCGTGATTTCTGGCCAGGCGTCGCCGCGCCCACCCCGCGCCTTGCCGCGCTCTGGCCTCAGTGCTAAGTTATGTAACTAACTTGATCGGAGGTCCACACACATGAGCATCAGTGCAGATCGGTTCGGCCCGTGGGCGGTCGTTACCGGCGCGTCGTCGGGAATCGGGCGCGAATTCGCCCACCAGATCGCCGATTCGGGCATCAACGTGGTCCTGGTCGCGCGGCGCCTGGCAGCGCTCCAGGAGCTGGGCGAAGGGCTGAGCCGTGGCTACGGCGTCGACTACCGGGCCGTCGGCGTCGATCTGTCCGACCCGGGCTCGCTGACCCCAATCGCTCAGGCCACCAACGACATCGACGTCGGGCTGCTGGTCTCCAACGCCGGCACGGCCCTGCCCGGCGCCCTCGTGGGCTCCGACCTGCAGGCACAGCGGGCGATCCTGCGGCTGAACACCGCAGCACACCTGGGCTTGACGCATCACTTCGGTGAACGGCTGGCGCGGCGCGGCCGCGGGGGCATCCTGCTGGTCTCCGCGCTCGGGGCGGTGCACGGCGTGCCCTACATGGCGCACACCGCGGCGACCAAGGCCTACATCACCAGCCTCGGCGCGGGCCTGCACGGCGAGCTGGCCAAACAGGGGGTGCACGTGACGGTGCTGCACCCGGGGCCCACCCGCACGCCGGCGCTGGGCGACTTGGGCCTCGACCCCGACAAGATGCCGATATCGCCCATGGCGCCGGACGTTTGCGCCCGCGAGGCGCTGCGCGCCCTCGAGCGCAATCGCGCCAACTGCATACCGGGACGAATCAACCGGGTGACCGCCGCGCTGGTGCCGGCGGCCATCACCCGTTCGGTGATGTCGCGGATGTTGTTGCGGCCCACCCTGGCCGAGTCCAGATAGGCGCTTGAAACATATGGACAGGCCCATCTGCCTCATCACGGGAGCGACCGACGGCATCGGCAAGGTCACCGCCACCGAGCTCGCCCGTGCCGGCTACTCCGTCGTGCTGGCCGCGCGCAACGAGGCGAAGGCGGCAAGCGTAGCAGGCGAAATCGTCGCGTCGACCGGCAACCGCGACGTCGCTTACCTCACCGCCGACCTCAGGTCGCTTGCGCAAACGCGCCGGCTGGCCGAGGCGTTCACCGCGCGCTACCCGCGCCTGGACGTGCTGATCAACAACGCCGGCGTCGTCATGCCGCAACGCGTGCTGACCGACGACGGATACGAGACGACCTTTCACGTCAACTACCTGGCGCAGTTCTATCTCACCCAATTGCTGCTCGACGAATTGGAAAAAAGCCCGCAGGGCAGGGTCGTCAACCTCAGCTCGAGCGTCTACCGCGCCGGCAAGTTCGAACCGGACAACCTGCAGAGCGAACGCCGTTTCTCGACGATCCGCACGTATGCCGCGTCCAAGCTTTGCGTGCTGCTCTTCACCATCGAACTGGCGCATCGACTCCGCCCGACGCGCGTCACCGCCAACGCCGCGCACCCCGGAATCGTCCGAACGCCGATGATGCGGGGAGCCGAAGGGGTCTTTCGTGCGATCTCCCTTGCGGCGCTGCCGTTTTCCCGCTCTCCGCAGAAAGGCGCCGCCACATCGCTGTTCCTCGCCACCTCGCCGCACACGGCCTCCGGACAGTACTTCACCAACGCCGCGCCGAAGAACGTCAAGAGCGCCTACAACACCCCGGAAAACAGGGACCTGCTGTGGAACCTGAGCATGGCCGCCTGCCGTCTATAGTCCGTGAGTGATATGGCCGACTTAACCGACGCCGACCGGGCCGACCCTGAGAGGCCCCCGGGCAAGCGAGAGCGACTGATCGCCGCTGCCTGCGACCTGTTCTACCGGCAGGGCATCGCGGGCACCACGCTCGCGCACATCGCCGAGGCCGCCGATGTCCCGCTGGGCAACATGTACTACTACTTCAAGACCAAAGACGACATCGTGGGCGCCGTCGTCGAGGCGCGCACCGAGGAAATCCGGGCCGCGACCGCGGCCCTGCAGCGCAAGTACGGGAGCCCCAAGGCGCGGCTCAAGGCGCTCGTCGGGATGCTGGCCGAATCGGGCGAGGCCATCGCCGACCACGGCTGCCCGTTGGGCACGCTGTGCACCGAGCTGGCGAACCAGTCGGGCCGATCACCCGCGCTGACCGCCCCCATCATGCAAACCCTGCTGGACTGGGCCGAGCAGCAATTCCAGGCGATGGGTCGCCGCGACGCGCGCGACCTGGCGCGCGATCTCGTCATCGCCTACGAGGGCAGCGCCGTGCTGACCAACGCGCTGGCACAGCCCGACCTGATGGCGCACGAGGCCCGGCGCATCGAAAGGTGGATCAACGCCCTCTAGATCGGTGTCACAGCAGGTGGGTTGGTTGGGTGATGCCGAAGTGGGCATTGGCGTAACGCTTTAGCGCGGACGGGCTGAAGTACACGTGCTGGCCGACGGTGTGCAGGTCCCGGAAGCATCGTTGCAGCGGATGGGCCGCGTGCACCGCCCCCGCGCCGGTCAGGGCGAAAGTCGTGTCGACCGCTTGGCGCGCCGCGCGCATCGCCTGCTGGGCGGCGAGCTGGAAACGAGCGCGCTGCTGAAGTGACGGTGCGTCCCCGGCGAGGGCGGTGTCCCACAGGGCGCCGGCCTCGTCGAGCACGAACGCCCGCGCCGACCGCAAACCCGCCTCCGCACCGGCGAATTCGACCTGCGCGACGGGGTCCGTGGCGAGTGGCTCGAACGTGCCGGCGCGGGTCTTCGTGGGCGCCAGTTCGGTGAATTCGTCGAGCGCGCGCCGCGCGATCCCGAGCGGGACACCGACGAGGGCCACCCCCACCATAGTGAAGAACGGCAGCCGCCACAGCGGCCCGTCATGCCGGGCCGGCTGGAAGAACGGGGTGATGGTGTGTTCCTCGGCGACGCTCAGACCCCGGGCCACCACGTCGTTGCTGCCGGTGGCGCGCAGCCCCAAAACGTCCCAGTTGTCGACGATTTCGGCGTCGACGCGCGGGAAGAACCCGAGGCGCCAGTCCGGGCCCTGCCCGGCAATCATCCGCGGCGCCTGGCTGTCGAAGCCGTCGAACACGAACATCCCCGTCAGCAACCACTCGGCGTGGCGGCAACCGCTGGCGAACGGCCATCGGCCGTCGACGGCGAACCGGCCCCCGCCGTCGGGGACAGCCCTCCCGGTGGGGGAAAACACCGTGGCCGCCAAGAAGTCCGCGTTCGAACCGAACAGGTCCACGGCGACGGCCGGCTCGAGCCACGCGGTGAACGCCGGCGCGCCGGCGCCGATGGCCGCGATCCAGCCCGCCGAGCCGTCGGCGCGCGCCAATTCCTCGATCATCACGATGTAGTCGACCGGGGCCACTTCGAATCCGCCGAGCGCGCGTGGTTGCACGGCCCTGAAGACGCCGGCCGCGCGCAGCCGCCCCACCAGATCGGTCGGCAGCGTGCCGAGCGCCTCGGCGTCGTCGGCGGCCCGCGTGATTTCCGGTGCGAGGCCTCGCGCTACCTCGGTGGGATGGTCACCGTCGGCCAAAGTGGCGGCGCGTGTCGCGGTTGTCATGTCGGCTCCCCTATTTCTGATACAGTAAGCTGTAATAGATATAGGAGCATGTACTGAATTATGGGATCTGTCAAGGGCCGGCCCCCGCGCCGCTACGACTCGAGCCGTCGACGCCAACAGGCCCAACAGAATCGGCACGCGGTGCTCACGTCCGCCCGTCAACGCTTTCTGGCGCAGGGCTACGCCGCGACGACCATCGCGGAGATCGCGCGGGACGCCGGCGTGTCGGTCGAGACGGTGTACAAGGCCTTCGCGACCAAGGCGGGGGTGCTCAAGGCGCTCTTCGACGTGTCCGTCGCCGGCGACGACGAACCGATTCCGATGGCCGAGCGCGACGTCATTCAGAAGGTGCGCGACACCCCCGACGCCGCCCGCAAGCTCGAGCTGTACGCCAAGCACCTGACCGCCACCATGCCGCGCAGCGCCCCGGTCCAGCTGCTGGCCCGCGATGGCGCCGCGTCGTCGGCCGACGCCGCGGAGGTCTGGAAGCAGATCCGGCACGAAACCCTCACGGCCATGACGATGTTCGCCGCCGGCCTCGCCGGCACCGGACAGCTTCGGGTCAGCGCCACACAGGCGCGCGACATCCTATGGACGTACCACGCGCCCGAGCTTTACGAGCTTCTCGTCCTCGAACGCGGCTGGTCGGCCACCCGGTACGGCAAGTTCATCGCCCAGGCGTGGATCGACGCCCTGCTCGGCTAGCCCGACGCGGCCCGGATCACGGCGTCGACCACGCTCCGGATTCGGGCGGCAGCTCGATCGGGGTCGGGCTGACCGGCGTCGAGCCAGGCGATGACGGCGTCGATCGTCATGGTGGGCAGCAGCCGCGCCGCCCAGTTGCGCCAACCGTCGTCGGCGATGCCCTCGAGGTGGCGGCGGGTGATGTCGGCCGACCGCTCGATGAGGGTGTCGATGACTTCGCGGAAGTCGGCTTCTCGCGCGGCATGGCGGTAGAGCAGCCGGAAGGTGTCGGGATCCGCTGCGGCAGCGCGGATCAGCGCGGGGATGCTGGCGTCGTCGAAGTCGTCCGGGCCGGTGGCCTCGCGAAGCCGCGCGTGACCGCTCTCGATGACCTCCCGATACAGGTCGGCCTTCGAGGCGAAGTGCCGGTACAGGATCACCGGGGTGACACCGGCCTCCGCGGCGATGGCGTCGAGTCCCGTGTTCGCGAAGCCGCCGCGGGCGAAGGCGCGCGTCGCGGCCTCGAGGATCTGTTCCCGCCGCTTGGCGCGGGGCATCCGCCGGGTCGACTCGGACCGGACCACCGTCATCTCAGACTCCTCTTGTCTAGAGGAAAGTGTACAAGTAATCTTGTATAACGCACTCTATACAAGGTGGCGCCATGACATCCATTCATGCGGTGCGCACGCCGGTCGGCCACGAGGCCTGGCTGGTCACGGACTACGCCCAGGTGCGGCGGCTGCTCGACGACGATCGCCTCGGTCGCTCGCATCGGAACCCCGAAACGGCCTCGCGCACGGGGGAATCCGCATTATTCGGTGGGCCGCTGGGCGACTTCGACACCGAGGAGGCCGATCACGCGCGGATGCGCGCACTGCTGCAGCCCCACTTCTCACCGCGGCACCTGCGGTCGCTGGAACCCAGGGTGGCGGCGCTCACGGCCGGCCTGCTGGACGACCTGGCGACCCAGGGCCCGCCGGCCGACCTGCACGCGCGCCTCGCGCTGCCGCTGCCCATCCTGGTGATCTGCGAGCTACTCGGGGTGCCCTATTCCGACCGCGACCAGTTCCGCGCCTGGGCGGAGGACGCCGGCAACGTGCGCGATCACGCCCGCTCCGAGCGCGGGCTGGCCGAGTTGTTCGATTACGGCCGCGGTTTGGTCGGGCGCAAGCGCGCCCATCCGGGCGACGACGTCATGTCGCGGCTGTGCGCCACCAACGGCGTCTCCGACGAGGAGGCCGCGACGATGTCGATGTTCCTGCTGTTCGCCGGGCACGAGACCACGGTGGTCCAAATCGGGCTCGGGGCAATGCTGTTGCTGACGCATCGCGACCAGTGGCGGGCGCTCGTCGACGATCCCGCGCTGATCCCCCACGCCGTCGAGGAGCTGCTGCGCGCGACGGCGGGCGCCGGCCCGGTGGGCGGCGTCCCCCGCTACGCGCGCACCGACTTCGACATCGACGGCGTCGCCATCCGCGCCGGGGACCTGGTGCTGCTGGACGTCGGAGCGGCCAACCACGACCCCGCGGCCTTCGCCGAGCCGCGGCGCGTCGACGTCGCCCGCAAGGAGACCGCCCACCTCACGTTCGGGCACGGCGCTCGCTACTGCATCGGTGCGCCCCTGGCCCGCATCGAGCTGAAAACCGTTTTCGGACAGCTGATTCCGCGATTCCCGTCGATGCGCCTGACAGTCGATCCCGCGACACTGCCCATGCGCTCCGACGTGCTGGCCGGCGGGCTCGCCGAACTTCCGGTGTCCTGGTGAGGACTGCTACGGCGGGAGCGGACTGGGCGGCGGAGACGTAACGGGCGGAGCCGGCAAGGCTCCGGTAGTGATGATCGAAACGGCGTCGGCTGCGGCTTCGGCTTCAAGCCCCCTGCCCAGCCTGGCCAGTGCGTCGGCGCTCTCTTCCACGCTGCGTTCGAGGCCTTGCACACCTGGCATGAAGCTCACGAGGGGACGGACAAGATTGTTGTTCAATTGCTGCAAGTCGGCCCGGAGCGCGGCTTGGCCCGCGGCGTATGCCAGCTCGTCAACCGCCTCGACCTGGGTTCGCGCGGGGGCGAGCGCCGCGGCGATCTGACCCCAAGGGGTAGCACTGAGGGCGACCGCCGGAGTCGCCTGGGCAGACGGCAATTGCTGCCAGGGCGCCAGTTCGGCGACCACCGCCGAGGCGGCGCCGTGATAGCCCGACAGCGCGGCGACGTTTTGGGCCCACATCTCCTCGTACGCACCCTCGGTGGCCGCGATCGCGGGGGCGTTGAACCCGAACAGGTTGGAGCGCACCAGCGACAGCAGCTGCAGGCGGTTGCCGGTGACGGCCGCCGGATGCGTGATCGCTGCCTTGGCCGCCTCGAAGATCTCGGCCGTCGCATTGGCCTGTGCCGCCGCGCCGGCGGCCTGAGCCGCCGACGCGTTGAGCCACTGCGCGTACTGAGTGGCCACGGCGGCCATGGCCGCCGACGCCGGACCCTGCCAGGGCCCGTCCGCCAGGCCCGAGGTCACCGAGGAAAACGAGTCCGCCGCCGACCCCAGCTCGTCGCCCAACCCGGCCCAGCTCGCCGCGGCGGCCAGCATCGGCCCCGAGCCGGCACCGGTATACATCTGCGCGGACGTCACCTCTGGTGGCAGCACCGCAAAACTCATCACAGCCGTCCCTTCGTATGGACATGCCTAAACAGCACAAGGGCGATACGACTGTATTGCAGGGTGGGCCGAAAATCCACGATTTCGGAAAAGTGGGTCTAGAGGAGCGCGAACGCCCGGCGCACCGCGTCGACGGCGTCGGGGTCGCCATCGAAGTCGATGCGCCGCAGCGCCGCCCGCCGCTTGGCCTCGCTGGCGCCGAGGCGCGCGGTGACCAGGTCCGCGGCGCCGGCGGTGATCTTCAACGAAGGCTCGCCACGAGCGCCGGCGAGCCGCCCCTGCGTCACTGCGAATTCGAAACGGCGGCCGTCGATTTCGAGGCGGATCGTCGCCTCCAGGCCCGCCGCGCCGGCCGAATCGAAGCCGAGCAGAAATCCGGCCAGAAAACCGTTCAACGGTGACGCGGGGCCATCGCCGATCGGGTCGAGCCGGTCCAGGCCGAACAACGCGACGCTGCGCAGGACGGGCAGCACCCGCTGCCAGCCCGTGTCGCTGAGGGTGTACACGGTGCGCCCGATCGGGGCGGGCAGATCGGTCCGGTCGACGAGCCCGGCCTCCTGCAACTCCTTGAGGCGCTCGGCGAGCAGATTGGTCGCAATCCCGGGTAGCGCGTCGCGCAGGTCGCCGTAGCGGCGGGCTCCGCCGACCAACTCGCGCAGGATCAGCAGCGTCCACCGCTCGCCGAGGACGTCGAGTCCACGCGCGATCGGGCAGTTCTGGTTGTACATCCTGCGGGACGCCACCACGCCACCGTACCTCGTCCAGACATCTTTTTCAACTTACTACTTGATTTATTTGTCTATTAGCTTTAGCGTCTTGTCCATGAGCACCGAACCGATCTTCCGAAACCGCCCGATCGCCGCGCTCGCCGTCATCTGCCTCGGCGTCTTCGTCATCAGCGTCGACGCCACCATCGTCAACGTCGCGCTGCCCACCCTGTCGCGCGAACTCGGCGCCGACACCGCCCAGCTGCAATGGATCGTCGACGCCTACACCCTGGTCATGGCCGGGCTGCTGCTGTCGGCCGGAAGCCTGTCCGACCGCTACGGCAGGCGGGGCTGGCTCAACTCCGGACTGGCGCTGTTCGCGCTCACCTCCGCCGTTGCCGCGCAAGCGAATTCGGCCGACGCGCTGATCGCGGCCCGCGCCGCGATGGGCGTCGGCGCCGCGGTGATCTTCCCGACCACGCTTGGCCTGATCACCAACATCTTCACCGACCCGTTGTTGCGCGCCAAGGCCATCGGGCTGTGGGCGGCCATGGTCGGCGTCGGGGTGGCTGTCGGGCCGATCAGCGGTGGCTGGCTGCTCGAACACTTCTGGTGGGGTTCGATCTTCATGGTGAACATCCCGATCGCGGCGCTGGCCATCATCGGCGGCATCCTGTTCGTCCCGACGTCCCGCGACCCCGCGGCGCCGCGCGTCGACGTCCCCGGCCTGATCCTGTCCGCGGTGGGAATCACGACGCTGGTCTACACCGTGATCGAAGCGCCCACCTGGGGATGGACCAACGCTAAGACGGCAACGGGATTCGCGCTGGCCGCGGCAGTTCTCGCGGCGTTCGCGGTGTGGGAGCGGCGCACCACCCACCCGATGCTGGACGTCTCGGTGTTCTCAAACCGGCGGTTCTCCGGCGGCAGCCTCGCGGTGACCGTCGGCTTCCTGACGCTGTTCGGGTTCATCTTCGTCATCACGCAGTACTTCCAATTCATCAAGGACTACACGGCGTTTCAGGCCGGCGTGCGCCTGCTTCCGGTCGCCGCCTCCATCGTGGTGGCCAGCATCGTGGGGCCCCGGCTGGTGGAACGGATCGGCACCACCGCCATCGTCGCCGGCGGCCTGACCGTGTTCGCCGCCGGCCTGGCCTGGGCGTCCACGGCCGACGCCGCCACGCCCTACAACCAGATCGCCGTCCAGATGCTGCTGCTCGGCGGCGGCCTCGGCCTGACCTTTTCGCCCGCGACCGAGGCCATCATGGGATCGCTACCGGTCGACAAGGCCGGGGTCGGCTCGGCCGTCAACGACACGACGCGGGAACTCGGCGGCACCCTCGGAGTGGCCATCGCGGGCAGCATCTTCGCGTCGGTGTATTCGGGACATCTCGGGGCAACCGCGCTGACGGGACTGCCCGCCGAGGCGATGCGGCACTCGATGGCCTTCGCGCACACCGTGATCGGACGCCTGCCCGCCCCCCAGGCCGGTCACGTCCGCGCCGTCGTCGATCGCGCCTTCCTCGACGGCCTCCAGGTGAGCTCGCTGGTGTGCGCGGGCATCGCGCTCGGCGCCGCGATCGTCGTGGCCTGGCTCCTGCCGGCACGTCAACAAGAAACGCAACTCACCCCCACCGCAGAAAGGGCAGCAACGCGATGAACACGACCCCACCAGCCAGCACTTACGTCCTCGGGCACGACGACGTGGAGGTGCAGCGACTACTCCTTCAGGCACGGCTGTACGACGGATACACCGAGCACGCGCTGCGGCTCGCCGGGCTGCGCCCGGGCATGCGGGTGCTCGACATCGGCAGTGGCCCCGGCGACGTGTCGTTCGTCGCCGCCCGCCTGGTCGGGCCTACGGGAAGCGTGCTCGGTGTGGACGCCGCACCCGCGATGGTCGAATTGGCCAGCGCCCGGGCCGCCGAAAAAGGCCTGACGACAGTCCGTTTCACGCAATCGGCGATCGACGCCATCGACCTCGAGGAACCCGTCGACGCCGTCATCGGCCGGCTGATCCTGATGCACCTGCCCGACCCGGCCGCCACCCTGCGGTACCTCAGCTCCTTGCTGCGCCCCGGCGGCGTGCTCGCGTTCGCCGAGATCGACATCACCCGGGCGCGCAGCGTCCCGGACCTGCCGTTCTTCAGCGAGGTGATCGCGGGCATCGTCCGCGCCTTCGAGGCCATGGGCATGAGCCCGCGGTTCGGCACCACGCTGCACACAGTGTTCGCCGAAGCCGGCGTGGGCGCGCCGCAGCTGACCATCGGCGCGCCGATCGGCACCGCCGCCGACGCCGACATCCTCGCCTACGGCGCGGAGGTCTGGCGGCTCGTCTCGCCCATCGCAGAACAGGGCGGCTACGGCCTCGACGATCTAGGCGACATGGACGAGTTCGTGCCGCGTTTCCGCGAGGAGGCGCTCGCGGCCAACGCCCTCATCACCATGCCCTCCATCATCACCGCGTGGACGAAGGTGCAGAAATGACCAACGCAATCGCCGACCAATACTCGACCGGACTCTCGCGCAACAACATCGAGCGGGCGCTGCGCTCCGCCGGGATGGACCTCGACCACCTGGCGCCGGCCGACCTGGCGATGCTGGAGGACTTCCACACCATGGGCCGCATCGCCACCGCCCAACTGGTTGACCTGGCTGAACTCACCAATGACAGCGAGGTCCTCGACGCCGGCAGCGGCGTCGGCGGCACCGGGCGCTACGTCGCCGACCACTACGGCTGCCGGGTCACCGCGGTGGACCTCACCGACGAGTACTGCGAAACCAACCGCTGGCTCAACCGGCTGGTCGGGCTCGACGCCCTCATCGAGGTGCGCCGGGCCGACGTCACCGAACTCCCCTTCGCCGACGGTGCTTTCGACGTCGCCATCAGCCAGCACGTCCAGATGAACGTGGCCGACAAGGCGCGCCTGTACTCCGAGACTCACCGGGTGCTCAAGGACGGCGGTCGGCTTGCCCTGTGGGACATCACGATTGGCGACGCCGGCCAACTCGCCTATCCCCTGCCCTGGGCCGACCACCCCGCGCGCAGCCATCTGGCCACCCCCGGCGAGCTACGCGCCGCGGTCGAATCGGCGGGCTTCACCGTCAAGGCGTGGAACGACCTCACCGACCAGGCGGCCGCGCTCATGAAGGCCATCCTGGCCCAGCCCGAAGGCCCGCTCGGCCTGCACGCCTTCGTCACCGACTTCCGCCAAAAAGCCGAAAACCTGACCCAGGCCCTGTCCGACGGCCGCCTGCACGCCATCCAAGCGATTTGCGAACGGTAACGGCCATGGCGCCCTACGAGGTTCCGGACCAGCGCTACACGCTGGCGTGGAGCGGCGGCCGCGGCGAGGTCAGTTTCCTCCCTCGGTCCGACGGGTCCCGGTTGCGCTACTTCACGGCGGGATCCGGCCCACCGCTCGTCCTGCTGCACACCGTCCGCACGCAGCTGGACTACTTTCAGCGCGCGGTGCCCGCGCTCTGGGACGACTTCACGGTGTACGCCTTGGACCTGCCCGGCATGGGCTGGTCCGACATCGTCCCGGGCGCCCGGTACGGGGAGGCCGAATTGCGCGGCGCCGTCGTCGAATTCATCGGGAGCCTGGGCCTGCGCGACGTCACGCTGGCGGGCGAGTCGATGGGCGGCGCGCTCGCGCTCTCGGCCTCGATCGAACTGACGGACCGGGTGAGCAGTGTGATCGCGTTCAACCCCTACGACTACCCGGACGGCCTCGAGCGCGGCAACTGGTTCGCCCGCGTGATCGGCACCGGCGTGCGCCTGCCCGGATCGGGACCGATCTTCGCCGTGCTGGAAAACCGGCTCATCCTCGAAGGCGTGCTGGCCGGCGGCTTCGCCGACCGCCGCGCGCTGCCCAAGGACTTCCTCACCGAGCTCCGGCGAAGCGGCCGCCGGCGCGGCTACCCCCGGGTGAACCGGGCCATCATGCGCATCCTTCCCGGCCTCATCGCTGCGAAAGGCCGCTACGCGCAGGTGAATACGCCGGTCACGCTGGTCTACAGCGAGGACGACTGGTCGCGCCCGGCGGACCGGGAACAGGTCGCCCGCCTGCTGGGTGTCCGGGCGGTCACCGTCGCCGGCGCGGGTCACTTCTCGGCCCTCGAGCGGCCCGAGGAGATGGTCCGGATCATCCGGCTCGCGCGCCGTCCATAAGCTGTGACGGTGGAACGGTGCCAGGAGTGTGGATACACATACGACCTGACCGCCGCAACGCGGTCCGGTGACGAGATCCGGGGTGGCGTCGCCGAATTGGCCCGGCTGCTCAGCACCGTCGAGCCGGCCACCCTCGCGCGGCGGACCGCACCGGAGCTGTGGTCACCGCTCGAGTACGCCTGCCACGTCCGCGACGTGCTGATCACCCAGCGTGAGCGGGTGCTGTTGGCCCGGCGCGTCGACGTGCCCGCCGCCGTGCCGATGGGCCGCGACGAACGCGTCGCCCACGACGGATACGCCGAGAGCGATCCCGCCGAGGTCGCCGAGGAGGTCACCGTCGCGGCGCGGCTGCTGGCGAACACCCTGCGCCGGCTCGACACCCCCGACTGGGAGCGCCGCATCGTCTACAACTGGCCCCAGCGCAGCGAACGGACGCTGCGCTGGGTGGCCGTCAACACGGCGCACGAGGTGCGCCACCACCTACTAGACATCCACCGCCAGGGTCTCGCCTAGGCCGAACCGGTAGCGGGCCGGCTCACCCGACGGGGTGTGCTCGCCGAACCACACCGCCGACTCGCCCGAAAACCGCGGCCGGGCTGGCCGGGGATGCTGCTGGCGCCGGTCGAAGCGGTCGAGCCGGGGCGTCGGCACCAGCCCGGTCAGCACGAGGTTGCCGATCTCGCGCAACATCCTGCCCGGCGTGCGCCGGGTGTCCGCCGCCCCGACGTAGCGGCGCGCGATGGTGCGAAAGTCCTCGGGTTCGACCCCGGCGACGTCACGCACATCGGTGGTCGGGCCGCCCACCTCCCAGCTGCCCAGCCCGGTCTCGGGCAGGTAATGGCGCAACCCCGACTCGAAGAACATGTCGACCCCCAGGCGCTTGGCGTTCACCCGCACCGCCCGCAGGAACATCCACGGCGGAATTTCCATGAGGCGCACCGGTCGGCCCAGCGCCTCACCCACCGCGTCGGCGATGTCAGTGCCGGACAACAGCTTTGGCCCCGTCGGTCGGTAGGCCCGACCGTCGTGGCGGTGCGGGTCGAGCAGGGCGCCCACCGCGACCCGGGCGATGTCTTCGTTGGACGGCGGCGCGTTGAGCCGGCCACCGGTCTGCGGCATCGGTAACACCCCGAGTTGGGCGGCGACCGGCAGCACCTGGAAATAGTTGTCCGCGAAGAAGCCGGGATCGACCGCGACGTGGGCGATGTCGGGCAGCAGCTCGAACAGCTTGTCGGACAGCCACTGCTGGCGCGTCATCAGGGATGGGTGCTCGGGACTGGCCAGCCACTGGCCCAGCGCGACCACCGCCTCCACCCCGGCTTCGCGCGCGGCCACGGCAAAGCTGACCGCGCTGTCGAGCGCGTGCGGGTGATACGGGGGATTGAAGAACAACCGGTCCACGCCGTCGACGGCGGCCCGAACCTGTTGAATGTCATGCATATCCGCCACGACGATCTCGGCGCCCAGTTCTCGCAACCGGGCACTCCGCTTGTCGTCGCGATGCACCAATGCCCGCGTCACCACGCCCTTTTCCAGCAACTGGGCCGCCACCGCACCGCCGACCTTTCCCGTCGCGCCGGTTACCAGCACACGTGTGTTCATCATCGAAGTTCCTTCCCAATGTGACCAATGGTTACTTCCGCCAGTATGCGACGGTTATGTGACCGTTGTCAACATTTGAACGGACGTGAGATCGTGTTTGGCATGAGTTCCGTCGGCCCCCCTGCCAAGAAGGGCTACCACCACGGCGCCCTGCACTCGGCCCTGGTCGAGGCGAGCATCGCGCTGGCCCGCGGGGGCGGGCCCGAGCGGGTGATCCTGCGCGAGGCCGCCCGGGCGGCCGGGGTGTCGCACTCGGCGGCCTACCGCCATTTCGCCGACCGCGAGGCGCTGCTGGCCGAGGTGTCGAACTACGCGCGCGGCGAGCTCGCCGCGCAGATGCGCCGGCGCGTCAATCGCAGCAACGACCCGCGCAAGCGGCTGCGCGCCGTCGGCACCGCCTACATCGACTTCGCGATGTCCGAACCGGGACTGTTTCGCGCCGCGTTCACCTCGCATCCCGCGACGTCGTCCCCCGAGCCGGCGGACACCGCCGCCGACCCATTCGGGGTCCTCGGCCAGGTTCTGGACGAGGCCCTGGCCGCCGGCCTGCTGGACGCTCGCCGCCGACCGGGCGCCGAAATCGCCGCCTGGTCCGCGGTACACGGGCTGGCCTGCCTGCTGCTCGACGGTCCGCTACCGAAAAGCCCCGCGGCCGTCCGGTTCGCGCGGGCCCAGGTCTTCGACCTCATCGAGCGCGGTCTGCTGAACGACGCGTAGCGTCCCTAGGCCGTCGGCGTCGCGTCGCCGAGCCCGAGATGCCGGCGCACCGTGTCGGTCTGCAGCGCCTGCCAGCCCAGCCGGGTCAGGCCTATATATGTGCGGTCGCCGTGCTCGCCGCGGACCAGCAAGCCGGCGGTCACCAGAACCTGCATCGCTTCGTTGACCGCGCGGGCGTCGGGATCGCGGAAGGGATGGCTCCGGTTCATGTCCCGGATCCCGTACTTGTACACGCCCGTCTTGCACCAGGTGACGATGCAGCCCCTCGCCTCCCGCTCCCACTGCTCTTCGGAATTAGCGAACAGCGGCAGGATCGCCGCGGCCACTTCGCCAACGGGCCACGTGAGCCACCACGGCGCGGCATCGGTCATCCACGGATTGAAGCACGGCCGCAGTCCAGCGCCCGTGCCCCTGGCGGCCCACGGGCAGGCATGGTGGAGTGGATATCGTCGCCCGACTCGATACCCGAGAGTGAGGTCCACCCGTGCTGGGTCTGCCGGAGAAGGTGCGCGCCTGCCTGTTCGACCTCGACGGTGTGCTCACCGACACCGCGAGCGTGCACACCAAGGCCTGGAAGGCGATGTTCGACGCCTACCTGTCCGAGCGGGCGAAACGAACCGGGGACGAATTCGTCCCGTTCGACGCGGCCGCCGACTACCGCAAATACGTGGACGGCAAGAAGCGCGAGGACGGGGTGCGGTCGTTCCTGGCCAGCCGCGGAATCGAGCTGCCCGACGGCAGCCCGGACGACCCCGGCGACGCCGAGACGATATACGGCCTGGGCAACCGCAAGAACGACATGTTCCAGAAGGTGCTGCGCGACGACGGCGTCGAGGTATTCGAGGGGTCGCGCCGCTACCTGGAGGCGGTCTCGGCCGCGGGCCTCGGCATCGCCGTGGTGTCCTCGAGCGCCAACACCCGCGACGTCCTCGAGATCACCGGCCTCGACCGGTTCGTCCAGCAGCGGGTGGACGGCGTCACGCTGCGCGACGAGCACATCGCCGGCAAGCCGGCCCCCGACTCCTACCTGCGCGGAGCCGAGCTCCTCGATGTCCCCGCCGGCGCCGCGGCGGTCTTCGAGGATGCGCTGTCGGGCGTGCAGGCCGGCCGCGCGGGTAACTTCGGCTACGTGGTGGGCGTCGACCGGGTGGGCCAGGCCGAGGACCTGCGCCGCAACGGCGCCGACGTGGTGGTCGCCGACCTCGCCGACCTGCTGCCGTCATGATCACCGAAGAGTGCTACCCCGTCGAACCCTGGCAGATCCGCGAGACCAAGCTCGACCTGAACCTGCTGGCCCAGTCCGAATCGCTGTTCGCCCTGTCCAACGGCCACATCGGGTTGCGCGGCAACCTCGACGAGGGCGAGCCGCACGGCCTGCCCGGCACCTACCTGAACTCCTTCTACGAGATCCGGCCGCTGCCGTACGCCGAGGCCGGTTTCGGCTACCCGGAGGCCGGCCAGACGCTCGTCGACGTCACCAACGGCAAGATCATCCGGCTGCTGGTCGAGGATGAGCCGTTCGACGTCCGCTACGGCGAGCTGCTCTCCCACGAGCGGGTGCTCGACCTGCGCGCCGGGACGCTGACCCGCAGCGCGCACTGGCGCTCGCCCAACGGCAAGCAGATCCGGGTCGTGTCCACCCGGCTGGTCTCGCTGGCCCAGCGCGGGGTCGCCGCCATCGAGTACGTCGTCGAAGCGGTCGAGGAATTCGTCCGCGTCACCGTGCAGTCCGAGCTGGTCACCAACGAGGACCAGCCCGAGACCTCCGACGACCCGCGGGTGTCGGCGATCCTGGAGAACCCGCTCGAGGCCGTCGACCACGAAAACACCGACACCGGAGCGCTTCTCATGCACCGGACCCGGGCCAGCGCGCTGATGATGGCCGCCGCGATGGACCACGAGATCGACGTTCCCGGCCGCGTCGAGTTCAGCACCGACGCCCGTCCCGACCTGGCGCGCACCACGGTGATCTGCGGGCTGCGCCCGGGCCAGAAGCTGCGCATCGTCAAGTATCTGGCGTACGGCTGGTCGAGCATGCGCTCCCGCCCGGCGCTGCGCGACCAGGCCGCCGCCGCGATCCACAGCGCGCGCTACAGCGGCTGGCAGGGGCTGCTGGACGCGCAGCGGACCTACCTCGACGACTTCTGGCAGAACGCGGACGTCGAGGTGGAGGGCGACCCCGAATCCCAGCAAGCCGTCCGGTTCGGGATGTTCCACCTGCTGCAGGCCAGCGCGCGCGCCGAACGCCGCGCCATCGCCGCCAAGGGGCTCACCGGAACCGGCTACGACGGCCACGCCTTTTGGGACACAGAGGGTTACGTGTTGCCCGTGCTGACCTACACCGCGCCGCACACCGTCGCCGACGCGCTGCGGTGGCGGGCGTCGACGCTGGACCTCGCCAAGGAACGCGCGGCCGAGCTCGGCCTCGATGGAGCCAGCTTCCCCTGGCGAACCATCCGCGGGCAGGAGTGCTCGGCCTACTGGCCGGCCGGCACCGCGGCCTGGCACATCAACGCCGACATCGCGATGGCATTCGAGCGGTACCGCATCGTCACCGGCGACCACGACCTGGAGCGGGACTGCGGGCTGCGGGTGCTGGTCGAGACCGCCCGGCTGTGGATGTCGCTCGGGCACCACGACCGGCACGGCGTCTGGCACCTCGACGGCGTCACCGGCCCCGACGAGTACACGGCGGTGGTCCGCGACAACGTCTTCACCAACCTGATGGCGGCGCACAACCTCGTCGCGGCCGCCGACGCCTGCAACCGCCACCCCGAGGAGGCGGAGGCGCTGGAGGTCACCACCGAGGAGACGGCCGCCTGGCGCGACGCCGCCGGCGCGGTCAACGTTCCCTATGACGCGGAACTCGGCGTGCATCAGCAGTGCGAGGGCTTCACCACCTTCGCCGAATGGGACTTCGAAAAGAACACCACCTATCCCCTGCTGTTGCACGAGGCCTACGTGCGCCTCTACCCCGCGCAGGTGATCAAGCAGGCCGACCTGGTGCTGGCGATGCAGTGGCAGAGCCACGCGTTCACGCCCGAACAGAAGGCGCGCAACGTCGACTACTACGAGCGGCGCATGGTGCGCGACTCGTCGCTGTCGGCCTGCTCGCAGGCGGTGATGTGCGCCGAGGTCGGCCATCTGGAGCTGGCGCACGACTACGCCTACGAGGCCGCGCTGATCGACCTGCGCGACCTGCACCACAACACCCGCGACGGGCTGCACATGGCGTCGCTGGCGGGGGCCTGGATGACGCTGGTCGTCGGGTTCGGCGGCCTGCGCGACGACGAGGGCGTCCTGTCGCTGGATCCCCTACTGCCCGACGGCATTTCGCGGCTACGGTTCCGGCTGCGCTGGCGAGACTTCCGGCTGACGGTCGACGTCAACCACACCGAGGTCACCTACACGGTGCACGACGGGCCCGACCACGAGCTGAACATCCGGCACGCCGGTGAGCAGCTCACCCTGAGCACCGACGCGCCCACGACCGTCGCGGTGCACATCCGCAAGCCGCTGCTGCCGGCACCGCAGCAGCCGCCGGGCCGCGAGCCGCTGCACCGGCGCGCGCTGGCCCGGAGTCAGTGAGGCTCGACGATCCGGGCCACCTCGACGCCCACGGCCTCGCGCACCTCTTCGTCGGTCAGTTCGTCGAGACCGGTGGCCGAGCGCAGGAAGGGCGCGAACAGCCGCCAACCGAATTGCAGCGCAAAGGCATTGGCCACGGCCAGGCGGGCGCTGCGGTCCCCGTCACGGCCTTCGTCGCGGGTCGCGCGGACGCTGTCGAACAGCGCCGAGGCGCCCGGAAACCGCGTCTGCAACTTCCCCGCCGGATAGCCGTCGAGCAACGTGCGGGCCATCACCCGGATGTGCCGGTCAAGCGCCCGCTCCGCCTCCGGGGCCGCGGGGTCGGCCTGCATCAACTCGGTCGTCGTCGTACCCAGGTGATCGAGGACGGAGCCGACCAGTTGATCCTTGGCGCCGAAGTAACGAAACACCAAGCCGTGGTTGACCTTTGATCGTGCGGCGATGTCGCGGATCGAGGTGGCCGCCGGACCGCGCTCGGCGAACAGGTCGGTGGCGGCCTCCAGAATCGCCGCGACCACCTCTTCCCGGCCGGTGGGAACATCCGTGCGCGCGACACTTGCGGAACCCTTAGTCATGTGACTACACTAGCTTGTTAGTCGAGTGACTACAACCGAGTTACGGCAAAAGGACCCCTGAAATGACAGATGCGGTGACCGTCACCAAGCTGGGCAGCCGGATCGGCGCCCGAATCGACGGAGTGAAACTGGGCGGCGACCTCGACCGGGCCACCGTCAACGAGATCCGCGCGGCCCTGCTGGCTCACAAGGTGATCTTTTTCCGCGGGCAGGACCACCTCGACGACGAGGGGCAGCTCGAGTTCGCGCGGCTGCTGGGCACGCCGATCGGCCACCCCGCGGCGGCCTTCCTGGCGGCCAAGGAGGCGCCGATCATCACGCCCATCAACTCCGAGTACGGCAAGGCGACGCAGTGGCACACCGACGTCACCTTCGCCGCGAACTACCCCGCGGCCTCGATCCTGCGCGCGGTCACGCTGCCCAGCTACGGCGGCTCGACGCTGTGGGCCTCCACCGCCGCGGCCTACGACGACCTGCCCGAGCCGCTCAAATGGCTGGTCGACAACATGTGGGCGTTGCACACCAACCGATACGACTACATCACGCCCGAATCGATCGAGGCGATGACCGACACCCAGAAGGCCTTCCGCCAGGCGTTCGAAAAGAAGGAGTTCCGGACCGAGCACCCGGTGGTGCGGGTGCACCCGGAGACCGGTGAGCGGACGCTGGTGCTCGGCAATTTCGTGCGCGGGTTCGTCGGGTTGGACACCTACGAGTCGACCGTGCTGCTCGAGCTGCTGCAACGGCGAATCACCATGCCCGAGAACACCATTCGCTGGAGTTGGGGATACGGCGACGTTGCCATTTGGGACAACCGGGCAACGCAGCACCGTGCCATCGACGACTACGACGGCCAGCATCGGCTCATGCACCGGGTCACGTTGATGGGCGACGTGCCCGTCAACGTGCACGGGCAACGCAGCCGGGTCGTCAGCGGCGCCCCGCTCGATGCCACCACCCCGGAGGCGATCGCAAGCTCGGCGTAGCCGAGCGCCGCGGGTCGCCGACCGAACCACCCCCGAGACGATCGCAAGCTGATTTGAGGGGTCAGCCTGCCGTACTAACGGGGTCGCTCGGTAGCCAGCGCAACGCGCCCGGCGCATGCGCTGGCACCACCGGGTGCTCGGGTGGAACCGGCGACAGCCTGCGGTAGGTGTCGCCCTGCAGCGGGCGCAGGTCGTTCTCGCCCTTGTTGGGCCACAGCGACGCGGCCCGCTCGGCCTGCGCGGTGATCGACAGCGACGGGTTGACGCCCAGGTTCGCCGAGATCGCCGCGCCGTCCACCACGAACAGTGTCGGGTAGCCGTAGACCCGGTGATACGGGTCGATGACGCCGTGCTCAGGGCTGTCGCCGATCACCGCGCCGCCGAGGAAGTGCGCCGTCAGCGGGATATTGAACAGCTCGCCCCAGGTTCCGCCGGCCACGCCGTCGATCTTGGCGGCGATGCGGCGGGTGACCTCGTTGCCGACGGGGATCCACGACGGGTTGGGCTCGCCGTGCCCCTGTTTGCTTGAATACCAACGGATTCCGAGCTTGCCGCGCTTGGTGAACGTGGTGATCGAGTTGTCCAGATGCTGCATCACCAGCGCGATCACGGTGCGCTCGCTCCACTGCCGGGGGTTGAGCAGCCGCAACATCAGCTTCGGATTCTCGCCGGCCTGGTCGAACAGCTGCTTCCAGCGCGGCGTATCGGTGCCGCCGGGGCCGTGCCCGTCGGTCATCAGCGTCTGCAGCAGCCCCATCGCGTTGGAACCCTTGCCGTAGCGGACGGGCTCGACGTGGGTGTCCGACGTCGGGTGAATCGACGACGTGATCGCCACCCCGTGCGTCAGGTCCAGCTCGGGCTTCACCTCGAGCGTGGCGGCGCCGACGATCGACTCGGAGTTGGTGCGGGTCAGCACGCCCAGTCGCTTCGACAGGCGCGGCAGCTTGCCCGTGTCGCGCATCTTGAACAGCAGGTGCTGTGTTCCCCAGGTGCCCGCGGCCAGGATCAGGTGCGAGGCGGTGTAGGTGCGCCGGTCGCGGCGCAGCCAGCTTCCGGTGCGAACCGTCCGGACCTCCCACAGCCCGTCGGGGCGCTGCTCGAAGCCCTTCACGGTGGTCATCGGAATGACTTGTGCACCATTGGCTTCCGCGAGGCCGAGGTAGTTCTTCACCAGCGTGTTCTTGGCGCCGTAGCGGCAGCCGGTCATGCAGCAGCCGCATTCCAGGCAGCCGGTCCGGTCCGGGCCCGCGCCGCCGAAGAACGGGTCCGGCACCGTCTTGCCGGGCGCCTTGGTGCCGTCCGGGCCGAAGAACACGCCCACCGGGGTCGGCACGAAGGTGTCGCCGCAGCCCATCTCGTCGGCGACCTCCTTCATGAGGCGGTCGGAATCGGTGAACGTCGGGTTCTCCACCACGCCGAGCATCCGTTGCGCCTGCTCGTAGTGCGGCATCAGCTCGTCGCGCCAGTCGGTGATGTGCGACCACTGCCGGTCTTTGAAGAACGGCTCCGGCGGCACGTACAGGGTGTTGGCGTAGTTGAGCGAACCGCCGCCGACCCCGGCGCCGGCCAGGATCATCACGTTGCGCAGCGGGTGGATCCGCTGGATGCCGTAGCACCCGAGCCTGGGCGCCCAGAGGAACTTGCGCAGGTCCCAGGAGGTCTCGGCGAATTCCTGGTCCGAGAAGCGGCGGCCGGCCTCCAGCACGCCAACCCGGTAACCCTTTTCCGTCAGCCGCAACGCGGTGACGCTGCCCCCAAACCCCGACCCGATGATCAGGACGTCGTAATCCGGCTTCATTGCACCAGTATGGCCTTACCGGCCGGTAACAAACCAGGGGCGTGCGGCCGCTTCTCAGTCGAGCGTGCGGCTGGCCGCACATTCGGAGTCGAGCGTGCGGCTGGCCGCACATTCGGCCGCTCGCCGCGCTCAGCCGCCGACGGTCAGGCCGACCTTCTGGAATTCCTTCAGGTCGCAGTAACCGGCCTTGGCCATCGACCGACGCAGGCCGCCGACCAGGTTCAGGCTGCCGAACGGGTCGTCGGACGGCCCGCCCAGCACCCGCTCCAGCGGCGGGCGCTCACCGACGGCGATCTGCAGCAACGCCCCGCGCGGCAGCGACGGGTGCGCAGCGGCGGCCGGCCAGAACCAGCCGCCCCCGAGCGCCTCGGCGGCCTCGGAAAGCGGCGTGCCCAGCATCACCGCGTCGGCGCCGCAGGCGATGGCCTTGGCCAGCTCGCCCGAGGTGTGGATGTCGCCGTCGGCCAGCACGTGCACGTAGCGGCCGCCGGTCTCGTCGAGGTATTCGCGGCGCGCGGCGGCGGCGTCGGCGATCGCGGTGGCCATCGGCACGCTGATGCCCAGCACCTCATCGCTGGTGGTCACCCCGCGGGTGGAGCCGTAGCCGACGATGACCCCGGCGGCGCCGGTGCGCATCAGGTGCAGCGCGGTGCGATGGTCGAGCACCCCGCCGGCGACCACCGGCACGTCGAGCTCGGAGATGAAGGTCTTCAGGTTCAGCGGCTCACCGTCGCTGGCCACCCGTTCGGCGGACACGATCGTGCCCTGGATGACCAGCAGGTCGATCCCGGCCGCCACCAGCACCGGCGTCAGCGCCTGCGCGTTTTGCGGGCTGACCCGCACCGCGGTGATCACCCCCGCCTCGCGGATGCGGGCCACCGCCGACCCCAGCAGTTCGGGGTCCAGCGGCACCGCGTGCAGTTCCTGCAGCAGCCGGATCGCGGCCGACGGCTCGGGCTCCTTCTCGGCGGCCTCCAGCAGTTGGGCGATCTTCGCCTCGACGTCGGCGTGCCGGCCGATCAGCCCCTCGCCGTTGAGCACGCCCAGCCCGCCGAGGCGGCCCAGCTCGATCGCGAACTCCGGCGACACCAACGCGTCGGTGGGATGGGCGATCACCGGGATCTCGAACCGGTAGGCGTCCAGCTGCCACGCCGTCGACACGTCCTTCGAAGAGCGGGTGCGCCGGGACGGCACGATGCTGATCTCGCTCAGTTCATACGTGCGGCGGGCGACGCGGCCCATGCCGATCTCGACCATTGCCAGTTCGCTGTTCACCGCGCGAAATAGTTCGGCGCTTCGACCGTCATGGCGACATCGTGTGGATGGCTCTCGCGCAGCCCGGCCGCCGTGATCCGGACGAACTGCGCCTGCTGCAGCACCTCGATGGTGGGCGAGCCGGTGTAGCCCATCGCCGCGCGCAGGCCACCGGTCAGCTGGTGGATCACCGAGCCCAGCGGGCCGCGGAACGGCACCCGGCCCTCGATGCCTTCGGGCACCAGCTTGTCCTCGGAGAGGGCGTCGTCGGCGAAGTAGCGGTCCTTGGAATAGGACTTGCCCCCGCCGGAACCGCCGGAGCCCCTGCCCGCCATGGCGCCCAGCGACCCCATGCCGCGGTAGCTCTTGAACTGCTTGCCGTTGACGAAGATCAGCTCGCCGGGCGCCTCGGCGGTGCCGGCCAGCAGCGAGCCGAGCATGGCCGTCGACGCGCCGGCGGCCAGCGCCTTGGCGATGTCGCCGGAGTACTGCAGCCCCCCGTCGGCGATCACCGGGACGCCGGCCGGGCGGCAGGCCGCGACGGCCTCCAGGATCGCGGTGATCTGCGGCGCGCCGACGCCGGCCACCACCCGCGTCGTGCAGATCGATCCCGGGCCGACCCCGACCTTGACCGCGTCCGCCCCGGCGTCGACGAGCGCGGCGGCCGCGGCCCGGGTGGCCACGTTGCCGCCGATGATCTCGACGCGCTCACCGACCTCGGCCTTGAGTTTGCCGACCATGTCGAGCACCAGCCGGTTGTGCGCGTGCGCGGTGTCCACGATCAGCACGTCGACGCCGGCGTCGACCAGCATCATCGCGCGGACCCAGGCGTCACCGCCGACGCCGACGGCGGCGCCGACAAGCAGCCGGCCGTCGCTGTCCTTGGTGGCCAGCGGGTGCTGTTCGGTCTTGACGAAGTCCTTGACGGTGATCAGCCCGGTCAGCCGGCCGTGGCCGTCGACGACGGGGAGTTTTTCGATCTTGTTGCGGCGCAACAACCCAAGCGCCGCGTCGGCGCTGACGCCCTCTTGCGCGGTGATCAGCGGGGACTTGGTCATCACCTCGGCGACCTTCTTGGTCTGGTCCACCTCGAAGCGCATGTCGCGGTTGGTGATGATGCCGACCAGCGCGCCGTCGTCGTCGACGACGGGCAGCCCCGAGATCCGGAACCGGGCGCACAGCGCGTCGACCTGCGCCAGCGTGTTGTCCGGGCGGCAGGTGACCGGATCGGTGACCATGCCGGCCTCGGAGCGCTTGACCATCTCGACCTGGCCGGCCTGCTCGGCGACCGGAAGGTTGCGGTGCAGCACGCCCATGCCGCCGGCCCGGGCCATCGCGATCGCCATCCGCGACTCGGTGACGGTGTCCATCGCCGAGCTGACCAGCGGCACCTTGAGCCTGATCTTCTTGGTCAGCTGGCTGGAGGTGTCCGCGGTGGCCGGGACCACATCGGAGGCGGCGGGCAGCAGCAACACGTCGTCGAAGGTCAATCCGAGCATCGCGATTTTGTACGGGTTGTCGCCCCCGGTCGGCACCGGCTCGTCGGCCAGCCCGGTGAGGTGGGGGTCGCGCAGGTACGGGCTGGCAACCAGGTCGGAGCTGTCTTCTAAGTGGGACGTGCCACGGGACATCGGTGGGGCCCTCCATGCGCGCGCGGAGTGAGAAGCCCATCCTATCGGCTCGCGCGGACACCGGACCCGCTTGCCCGGGCGCGCCGCGCGCGCCGCGCGCCGCGCGTCTCCCTGCTGGCGCTATGACGGCCCGCCTGCGTAGTCTAGAGGCGTGCGTGACCACCTCCCACCGGGTTTGCCACCCGACCCGTTCGCCGACGACCCCTGCGATCCGTCGGCTGCGCTCGAAGCCGTCGAGCCGGGGCAACCGCTGGATCAGCAAGAGCGAATGGCGGTCGAGGCGGACCTGGCCGACCTGGCCGTGTACGAGGCCCTGCTGGCGCACAAGGGAATTCGCGGGCTCGTGGTGTGCTGCGACGAATGCCAGCAGGACCACTACCACGATTGGGACATGTTGCGGGCCAACCTGTTGCAACTGCTCATCGACGGCACCGTCCGCCCGCACGAACCCGCCTACGACCCCGAACCCGACTCCTACGTCACGTGGGATTACTGCCGGGGATACGCCGACGCCTCGCTCAACGAGGCGACGTCAGACGCGGACGGATTTCACCGCCGCTGAGCTAGGGAGTCTCGTCCGGCGCCGCTGAAGACGGCGTGGACGAGTGCCCGTGATGCCGATGCCGCCCGGACGACGGGCTCGTTGTGGGGCTTGCTGACGGGCTGGTTGCGGTCGTGCTGGCGGCCGACGGGGGTTTGCCGCTCGGACTGGGCGCGACCGACGAGGTCGACGAATCGGCCGGCGCCTTCGGCTTCGGCGCGGCCGGCGGCAGCGTCGCGTTCGGGTTGCGCGATTCGACCCGGGTGTTGAGCAGGTTCACCTCGTCCAGCAGGTCGTTGCGGCTGGCCCCGTCGTTCATGGATTGCACCGTGCTGCTGACCTCGGCCAGCTGGTTCTGCGCCTGGGTCCACTGGCCCTGGTCGATCATTTGCTGAACCTTGGCCAGTTCCGCCTTGGCCGACAGCTCGATCTGGCTGTCCTTGACCCTCGGCTGGTCGAAGAACATCGCGTGCAGGCCGTACAGCGTGTCGCCGGGACGGGCCTCGACCACCATGGCGCCGAACCCGCTCAGCACCAACAGCGTCGCGGCAACCGATCCGATCGTGGCCAGGCCGCGGCGGGCGCGCCGCCGCTCGGCCAGCCCGGCGTGCAGCGCCCCGACGGCCTCCTCGGGCGAAACCAGCGCGCTGGCCGGCGGCCAGCGCAGGTCGTCGCGCCAGTCCGCCAGCAGGACCGCCAGCGCGTCGTCGTTGGGATCGTCCAGGTCGACCGGCCGGCGCTCGGCGAGCGCGTCGAGAAGCAAATCGGTGCTGGCGAATTCGTCCAGGGATTCAGGCATAGTCACCCGCCGCTACGATTTCGGACTTGAGCCGGGTCAGCGCCCGGTGCTGGGCCACGCGGACCGCTCCCGTCGTGCTGCCGACGGCGGCCGCGGTCTCCTCGGCGGACAGGCCCACGACCACCCGCAGGATCAGGATCTCGCGCTGCTTGGACGGCAGGATCTCGAGCAGTTCGTTCATCCGGCTGACCGAGTCGGCCTCGATGGCCCGTTGCTCCGGGCCCGCGTCGGTCGACCAGCGTTCGGGGATGGTCTCGGCGGGATAGGCGAGGTCACGGCCGGCGGCCCGATGCGCGTCGGCGACCTTGTGGGCCGCGATGCCGTACAGGAAGGCCAGGAACGGACGTCCCCGCTCGCGATAGCGCGGCAGCGCCGTGATGGTGGCCAAGCACACCTCCTGTGCCACGTCGTCGGCTGTCAGACCACCCCGGGCGACCGTGCCGACTCGCGCGCGGCAATATCGGACGACGATCGGACGGATGGTCTCCAGCACCTCCCGTAGGGCGTTCCGGTCCCCCGCTACGGCCTCCGCAACCACAGCGTCGAGACGTTCCCCTTGAATTGTCATCGACGGCGGTTGCTCCAACGTTACGAACGGGACACATCGCGGGCTAACTAACGCACTGACAATAACGGGCGGAAGGCCGTTTCAAGCGGAACGCCACGCGCCCCCGGCGCGCCGCACCTGGCCTGCGCAGATATCGCGAATTTCGCGCAGCTTTTGTGTTGAAAACGTGACGCTTTCGATGTCGATCAGCAAGCAAGCCAGCGCCCACCGAAGCGGGATCAGATTCGATCGGCCGGTGGCGTCCAGCGCCGCCTCGGCGACCGCGCGGGCGCGCTCGACGCGGCCCGCGCTGCACAGGGCGGCCGCCAGCACCACGTCGCTTTTGACGCGGTGCCGCACCGACGCGACGGCCATGGCCTCGGCCAGCCGCACGGCCTCCTCGGCATGGCGCATCGCCGACTCGCCGTCGCCGGAGGCCATCGCCAACTCGGCGGCCACCCAGCCCCGGCGCACCGGGAGCCGGTCCGGCACCGGTCCGTCGTCCACGCGGGCCAACAACGTTGCCGCGGCCGCGAACCGGCCGACGCCCAGCGCGTCGGCCGCCAGCCCGATCAGCGCGTCGGCGCGGGCCTCGGGATCCGCGCCGGCCAGCGCCAGCGCGCGCCCGTCCCAGCCCCGCGCCAGCGTGTGCCAGCCGAGCTGGCGCAGGAACGAGCCCTGCGTGCTGTGGGCCAGCGACACCCACCGGCCCGCCGGAACGGTTCGTCGCAGCACCGCCAAGTCGCGGTAGGCGCTGCCGTAGCGGCCCTGCCCGCCCGCCGCGACGGCCCGCCACCACAGTTGCTGCGACGTGCGTGCGGCCGGCAGCGGCCAGGTTGCGGGTTGCTCCCCGAAGGCGGCGGCTGCCAGTGTGCTGTTAATCACCGAAGTGTGACCAGTTTCAATCACGGTGATAGTAGTAAACACTTCGTGCTGTTCTTGTTACCGAGCTGTTAATCGCCACGAGCCGCGTACTAATTGCTCCCCCCACTGTCCTGCGCGCTGAGCTGGGAAATCTCGGTCCGGTCAAGTGCCTGGTAGCACGGTCCTTGGTCAGCAAAAGCGTGGCACATGAACGGCGAGTTAATTCTGCTCCAACGCTTACATATTTTGGCGAGCTAAGTGGCTATTGACGGAAATTCGCCAACGCCCCTAAGTTCTACTTCGACGGGTAGTCATCGGAGACCCCACTCGAAAATCGGTTGCACAATCGCTTGTCGGAACGCTACGCGAACCCCGAACTTCTGGGCGTGCCGTGCAGAGAGGGAACGATCCAATGCCACAGCCGGAGCAGCTACCTGGCCCCAACGCCGACATCTGGAACTGGCAACTGCAAGGCCTGTGCCGCGGCGTTGACTCCTCGATGTTCTTCCACCCCGACGGCGAGCGTGGCCGCGCCCGCATGCAGCGCGAGCAGCGCGCCAAGGAGATGTGCCGGCGGTGCCCGGTGATCCAGGAGTGCCGTTCCCACGCGCTGGAAGTCGGTGAGCCGTACGGGGTTTGGGGTGGCCTGTCGGAATCCGAGCGCGACATGCTGCTGAAGGGCGACATCGGCCGCAACCGCGGGATCCGCCGCTCGGCCTGATCCCCGCGTTCGTCGGGTGAACGATTTGCGGCGGCATCACGTGTCCTAGTGGTGGACTGCGCGCCGCAGGCCGGCCGTGGTCCGATCGAGGCGGCGTCGAGACTCGCTGCGCCGCGTCGGTTCGCTCACGCCACAGGAGGACCGCCGTGGCTGAACGGTCAAACAATTTTCTCGATCGCGTCCGGACCACCGTCGGACAGCAGCGGTGGCTGGATCGGCCGAGCTACCGCCTCGAGCACGCGCTGACGTTCCTGTTCGCCGCCATGGGCCGGCATCGGGATCGGGTCGGCAACGCGCTGCACGGGACCTGGCTGGGCCACCCGCTGCATCCGGCGCTGACGGCGGTGCCGACCGGGGCGCTGACCACGACGGTCGCGATGGACGCGGCCGGCCTGCTGCCGGGTCGCCCCCCGCAATACCGCGACGCGTCGCGGTTCGCGCTGGGGGTCGGGATCGTCGGAAGTGTCGGCGCCGCGGCCACCGGCGTGACGGACTGGCAGCACACCCACGAGCAATCCCGCCGGATCGGCCTCGTGCACGGCGCGCTGAACGCGCTCGCGACGGGGCTGTACGCGGCGTCGTGGTGGGACCGCCGCCGCGGCCGTCATCTTCGCGGAATAGCAAGCAGCGCTTTGGGTTACGGCATCACGCTGGGCAGTGGCTACCTGGGCGGGGCGTTGGTGTTCGGGGAGGCGACCGGCGTCGATCGCTCCGGCGACCGGCTGGCCTCCGACCACTGGACGCCGGTGCTGCCGGCCGCCGCGCTGGACGGCCAGCCGCGCCGGGTCGAGGTGGACGGCGTCGGTGTGGTGCTCTACCGCAACGACGGTCGGGTGCTGGCCGTCGGTGAGCGCTGCCCGCACCTGGGCGCGCCGATGGGCGACGGCTGGATCGACCGGGACCGCATCGTGTGCCCGTGGCACGGTTCGAGGTTCGCGTGCGAATCCGGGGAGGTGCTGCGCGGACCCGCGACGGCGGCGCTGCCGAGCTACCCGGCGCGCATCCGCGACGGGCTCGTCGAGGTGCGCGGGGTGGCGAAATGAACGCCTACGACGTGCTTTTCGAGCACCACAAGGTCCTGCGTGGACTCTGCGAGAAGATCACCGCGATACCGCCGGACACCGACGAGCGGCAAGACGCCCTCGATGAACTGCTGATCGAGCTCGACATCCACATGCGCATCGAGGACGACCTGTTCTACCCCGCGGTGTCGGCGGCAACCGAGCTGGTCGCGATCGCCCACGCGGAGCACCGCCAGGTCTGGGATCAGCTCGCGGTGCTGCTCGGCACGTCGCCGACCGCACCGGAATACCCGGACGAGTGGCACTCCTTCGTCACCGTGCTGGACGCCCATGCGAGCGAGGAGGAGCGCGACTTATGCCCGGCCCCAATCGATTTGAGCGAGGAGATGCTCGAGGCGCTGGGAAATCGGATGGTCGAGCGCATCGCGGAGTTGC
Organism: Mycobacterium sp. NGS34; assembly: GCF_059812845.1. Classification (NCBI taxonomy): domain Bacteria; kingdom Bacillati; phylum Actinomycetota; class Actinomycetes; order Mycobacteriales; family Mycobacteriaceae; genus Mycobacterium; species Mycobacterium sp. NGS34. The sequence continues at coordinate 375,434 of NZ_JCALDM010000002.1, read as the reverse complement.
GCCAATCGGGCATCCACAAGCTCCGGGTCCGCGGGCGTAAAGCCGTGCTCAGCGCGCTGGGCGGGTAGGCCCTCAGAGGTTGGTCGGCGCGCCCAGCGCGCCCGGTGCGTCCGTCACCTGGCCGGTGAGCAGGTTGTGCATCGCGGTGGCGTCGTGCGCGGCGGCGGCAGCGGCGCGGAGGTGCCACTCTTCGCCGTCCTCGGTGTAGGCCACCATCTGCCGGGCGGCAAAGCTGTACAGCGACTGGATCATGGGCAGGTTCCTCTTGCGGGCCACGTCGGCTATCCAGAGATAGCTCGAGGCCTGCCTGAGCGCTTCCGCCAAGTGCGGTTCGGGGACCACGCAACCCACGCTCGCACACCGCGGGCGTGCGGAGCATCGGCTGCGGCCCGGCTCATATGCCTCTCATATCTTTGTGCGGCGTTTGATATTCGCTCATCGGGGTAGGCCCAGCCCATGAAACGGGAAATGGCCTTTGCGGTCGCGGCACTCACCGCGACCATCGCGCCATTGGGCGCTTGCGCGAACCAGGGCGGTAACCAGTCCACCACGTCGCCGTCCTCGAGCGCGCCGGCCGGCGCCGAGCGGATGACCACTCAGTTGAAGAGCGCCGACGGGACGCAGGTCGCCAACGCCACCATCGACTTCACGAGCGGCTACGCGACGGTGACGGTGGAGGCCGGCCCCAACCAGGTCCTGACCCAGGGCTTCCACGGGCTGCAAATCCACGCGGTGGGCAAATGCGAGGGCGACTTCAGCTCCGCCGGAAGCGTCTACCAGGCGCCGGGTCACACCGGTTATCCCGCCAGCGGCGACCTGACCGCGCTGCAGGCGCGCTCCGACGGCTCGTCGAAACTCGTCACCACCACGAACTCGTTCACGGCCGCGGACCTGAGAAACAGCTCGGGCACCGCGCTGGTCATCCATCAGGCCGCGGACAATCTCGGCGGCTCGTCCACCGGTGATTCGGGCAAGCGGGTGGCCTGCGGGGTGATCACCGCGGCGACCGCGACGACGACGTCGTCGACGACGGAGACCACCACCGTCACCACGGTCACGACCGCGGTGCCCCCGCCGTCGACCAGCACCAGCACCAGCACGAGCACCGTCACGGTCACCAGCACACCGACCGCCACCACCACGCCGAGCTACACCTGGACGACCCCGCCCAGCCTTCCTCCCCGATAGCTGACGCGGGTCTAGCCGTGGACGAACGTGACCGTCTCGTCGAGCGGCGCGCGGCCCGTGCGCGTGTAGCCGACCGCGGGGTCCTCGTACCCGATTGACATGCCGCAGAACAGGATCAGCCCGTCCGGGGGCGACACGATCTCCGCGACGGTCTTGCGATACACCGACCACGCCATCTGCGGGCAACTGTGCAGCCCCTCGGCGCGTAGCAGCAGCATGACGGTCTGCAGATACATGCCGACGTCGGCCCATTGGGGCCGGCCCAGGTCGCGGTCGATGTAGCAGAACAGGGCGGCGGGCGCACCGAAGCACTCCCAGTTGGCGGAGGCGGCCCGCTGACGGGCCTCCCAGTCCTCGCGCTCAATGCCGAGCGCGCTGTAGCGCTCGTGGCCGAAGGCGGATCTGCGTTCGCGGTAGGGGGACTTCAGGTCGTCCGGGTACATCTCGTATTCCCGCTCGTCCCAGGGGCCGTGAGCGGCCACCCGTTCGCCGGCGCGTTTCTTGAGCTCGGCCATCGGCGCGCCGGTCACCACGTAGGAGTTCCACGACTGGAGGTTCGATCCGGACGGCGACCACGCCGCCGCGGACAGCACCCGCTCCAGCACCTCCCTCGACACGGGCTCGTCGGTGAATCCGCGCACGGCTCGTCGGGATGTGACTGCCTCGTATACGTCCACGGTCGCTCCCCCTGGTCGGTTTCGTTGCCAACCATATGGGCCCTTGCCCAGGACGGGGGCCTTGGGTCAGCTCGCGCCCGCCGCGATCACCTGGTCCACTTCGAGCGCCCGGTCGGCCATCTCGGCGTGCGCCTTGTCCAGCGCGTCCGCCTGATCCTCGTCGGCCTTCATCAGCGCCTCGATGTTGGAGCCCGCCAGGTCGAGGACGCCCATCTCCGTGAAGGCCTTCTGCACCTTGTCGCCCCATAACCCGATGTCCTTGACGATCGGCACGATCCGACTGAACAGGTGCGAGCGGAACTGGATCATCAGCGGCGACGTGTCGACCCACTCGGCACACGCTTTGACGTCGAGGCCCAGGGTTTCGAAAACCTCCTCGCCGCGGAACCGGTCGCGCATCAGGTAGCAGGCATCGACGACGAACTCTTCGCGCTCGTCGCGCTCGGCCTCGGTCAGCGCGGAGTAATAGTCCTTCAACGAGATTCGGCCGAAGGCCACGTGCCGGGCCTCGTCCTGCATGACGTAGGCCAGCAACTGCTTGGCCAGCGAGTCCGGCGGCGCCAAGTCGCGCAGCGTCCCGAAGGCGGCGAGTGCGAGCCCTTCGATGAGGACCTGCATGCCGAGATACGGCATGTCCCAACGCGAGTCGCGCAGGGTGTCGTCCAGCAATTGGGTCAGGTTCTTGTTGATCGGGTAGACGAGACCGACCTTCTCCTGCAGGAACCGCGAGAACGCCTCCACGTGCCGGGCCTCGTCCATGGTCTGGGTGGCCGCGTAGAACTTCGCGTCCAAGTCAGGGACGACCTCGACGATCTTCGCCGCGCACACCATCGCCCCCTGCTCGCCGTGCAGGAACTGCGAGAAGTTCCAGGCCTGGGAGTGCCGGCGCATCTCGGCGCGACGCGATTCGTCTGCGGCTTCCCACACCGGACTGCCGAACAGCGGATGGAACTCGTCGGGCAGCCCGACCGGGTTGTCGGGATCGACGTCTTGCGCCCAGTCGATGCGCGACTGGGCATCCCACTGCTTGTCCTTTCCCTTTTGGTACAGCGAGAGGAGCCGGGCGCGACCCTCGTCGTACTCCCAGGTGAAGCGCGCATCGCCGGCACTGGGGACCGTCCACGAGTAGGGCTCGGGGACGTCCGTGTACTTGTCCCTCGTGGTCATGAGTTCTCGCCTTCCGCCCGGTATGACCAGTGGTCATATGACGAGTATCACACTGCACCCGAACGCGGTGATGCGTCAACCCTGACGGGCAGTGGTGATGATGCCCGTGGCCGTGGTCGTGGTCATCGTCGGCCTCGACCGGCTTCTTGACCAATGACGTCGCGGTGGTGCGGGATGTAAGCCCGTCAGCCCTTGCACTGAGGTAGGAAGCCGGGCCCGTAACCGCAGTCCAGCGGGCCTTCTAAGACCTGGTTGCCCGCGGCCGGGTTGTCGTGCCAGGCATAGTGCCAGTCATGGCAGACACTCATGTCCCAAGTTATCGGTGCATTGGATGACGGTAGGGGTTTGCCTGGGCACCAACAGGTTTGAGTCGCGCAACCGGGCTGGGCCCGGGCGACACCTGTGGCCATGCATGAACTCGCCACCGCGACGGCGCCGGATAGCAGCGCGACGGCGACGACCTCTTTCAGGTTGTGAGCGGTGTTCATGGTGGTCAGATTCCCGCAGACTACTTGCGAGATTCTTGCGATCACCAAGAGGAAGCGCCCCCGGCCGATTGACCGGGGGCGCTTCGTTACCAGGCGCTCTTAGTGGTGGTGATGCCCGTGGCCGTGGTCATCGTCCGCTTCCGCGGGCTTCTCGACCACCGCAGTCTCGGTGGTCAGCACCATCCGCGCCACCGACGCCGCGTTGACGACGGCCGACCGGGTCACCTTGACCGGGTCGATCACGCCGGCGCCGAGCAGGTCGCCGTATTCGAGCGTCTCGGCGTTCAGGCCCTGCCCGACGGGCAGCTCGCTGACCGTGTGGACGGCGACCGAGCCGTCCAGCCCGGCGTTGGTGGCGATCCAGTACAGGGGCGCCGCTAGCGCCGTGGAGAACACGTCGACGCCGAGCGCCTCGTCGCCGCTGAGCGTCCCGCGCAGCTCCGTCAGCGCCTTGCGGGCGTGGATGAGCGCTGTGCCGCCGCCCGCGACGATGCCCTCCTCGACGGCGGCCTTGGCGGCTGCGACGGCGTCCTCGACGCTTTCCTTGCGCTCCTTGAGCGCCGTCTCGGTGGCGGCACCGACCTTGATGACGGCCACGCCGCCGGCCAGCTTGGCCAGCCGCTCCTGCAGCTTCTCGCGGTCCCAGTCGGAGTCGCTGCTTTCGATCTCGGCGCGCAGCTGCTTGACGCGGTTGGCGACCGCGTCCTTGGAGCCGCCGCCCTCGACGATGATGGTGTCGTCCTTGCTGACCACCACGCGGCGGGCCGAGCCCAGCACCTCGGCGCCGACCTCGCGCAGCAGCAGCCCGGCGTCGGGGTTGATCACCTGCCCGCCCGTGACGACCGCCAGGTCCTCGAGGAACGCCTTGCGGCGGTCACCGAAGAACGGTGCCTTGACGGCAACGGCTCTCAGCGTCTTGCGGATGGAGTTGACGACGAGCGTCGCCAGGGCCTCGCCCTCGATGTCCTCGGCGATGATCAGCAGCGGCTTGCCCGCTTCGGCGACCTTTTCCAGCATCGGCAGCAGGTCGGGCAGCGAGCTGATTTTCTCCTGGTGCAGCAGGATCAGCGGGTCGTCGAGCACGGCCTCCTGCGAGTCGAAGTCGGTGACGAAATAGGCCGACAGGAAGCCCTTGTCGAAGCCGACGCCCTCGGTGAACTCCAGCTCGGTGGACAGCGTCGAGGATTCCTCGACGCTGACGACGCCGTCGGCGCCGACCTTGGTCATCGCCTCGCCCACCAGCTCACCGATGTGCGGGTCGCGCGACGACACGGTCGCCACCTGCGCGATGCCCTCCTTGCCCGACACCGGGGTGGCCTCCGCCAGCAGCGCCTCGGACACCGCGTCGCCGGCCTTGCCGATCCCGACGCCCAGCGCGATCGGGTTGACGCCGGCGGCGACCATCCGCAGCCCGTCCTTGACCAGCGCCTGCGCCAACACGGTCGCGGTGGTGGTGCCGTCGCCCGCGACGTCGTTGGTCTTGGTGGCCACCGACTTCACCAGCTGGGCGCCCAGGTTCTCGAACGGGTCCTCGAGGTCGATCTCGCGGGCGACGGTGACGCCGTCGTTGGTCACCGCGGGCCCGCCGAACGCCTTGGCCAGCACCACATGCCTGCCCCGCGGCCCGAGCGTCACCCGGACGGCGTCGGCGAGCTTGTTGACCCCGGCCTCCATGGCGCGCCGCGCCTTTTCGTCGTACTCAATAACTTTGCTCATCAGGCTCCTTCACGCCGAACGCATGCCGCCCCGGAAATCGCCCGCGGTATGCGCGGGGATCGCCGGGGCGGAACACGGTCCTTACTTGGATACGACAGCCAGCACGTCGCGCGCGGACAGGATCAGGTACTCCTCGCCGTTGTACTTGATCTCGGTGCCGCCGTACTTGCTGTAGATGACGGTGTCACCCTCCGAGACGTCCAGCGGGATCCGCTTCTCGCCGTCCTCGTCCCACCGGCCCGGGCCGACTGCGACGACGGTGCCTTCCTGCGGCTTCTCCTTGGCGGTGTCAGGAATGACCAGACCGGACGCGGTCGTGGTCTCGGCCTCGTTGGCCTGCACGAGAATCTTGTCCTCGAGTGGCTTGATGTTCACCTTCGCCACGATTGGAGCCCTCCAATAGTTAGATCGGGTCCGGGGCGGTTGCCCAGGAATTATCAAGGGATTCGGCAGTCGTCCGTGCCCTCGCGCCGTCGTCGCGGGTGCCGACACAGGGGCTCGGCCGATTGCCACCTAGCACTCTATACATGCGAGTGCTAGCACTCAAGGCCGCCCCGCTGCTTCTGGCGTCTCGGCGTGTCCGCGCTGAGCGAACATCAGCCCACCTGGCCTTTTACCACCGGCAGGCCGGGGTCGCTGGGGACGTCCAGCGGCGACGGGGCCGCGCCGGCCGCCACCAGGTGCGCGGCGAAGGCGGCGATCATCGCTCCATTGTCGGTGCACAGCCGCGGGCAGGGGATGCGCAACGTCAGGCCGGCCGCCGCGCAGCGCTGCGTGGCCAGCTCCCGCAATCGCGAGTTCGCGGCCACTCCCCCGGCGATCAGCAGCGTCGAGACGCCCAGCTCGGTCGCCGCGCGCACCGCCTTTCCGGTGAGCACGTCGGCGACGGCCTCCTGGAAGCCAGCGGCGACGTCGGGGGTCGGCGCGTCCGGGTGGCTTTCCACGTAGCGCGCGACGGCGGTCTTGAGCCCGGAGAAGCTGAACGCGTAGGGGTCGTCGCGAGGACCGGCCATGCCGCGCGGGAACGTGATGGCCTCGGGATCGCCGGTGCGGGCCAGGTCGTCGAGCACCTTGCCGCCCGGATACCCCAGCCCCAGCAGCCGCGCCACCTTGTCGTAGGCCTCGCCGGCGGCGTCGTCGACGGTGCTGCCCAGCTCGACGATCGGCTCGCCGAGCGAGCGCACGTGCAACAGGTGCGTGTGCCCGCCCGACACCAGCAGCGCCACGCACTCGGGTAGCGGTCCGTGCTCGTAGACGTCGGCGGCCAGGTGCCCGCCCAGGTGGTTCACGGCGTAGAACGGCACGTCCCAGGCGGCCGAATACGCCTTGGCCGCAGCCACTCCCACCAGCAGGGCGCCGGCCAGCCCGGGCCCGATCGTGGCCGCGACGACATCGGGCCTGTCCAGCCCCGCCGTTTCCAGCGCGCGGCGCATGGCGGGGCCGAGGGCCTCCAGGTGCGCGCGCGACGCGATCTCGGGGACGACGCCGCCGAAGCGGACGTGTTCGTCGACGCTGGACGCCACCTCGTCGGCGAGCAGCGTCACGGTGCCGTCCTCGTCGAGGCGCGCGATGCCGACTCCCGTTTCGTCACAAGAGGTTTCGATGGCAAGGATGATCATGTGAGCGGCTCCCGTCGCATGGTGTACGCGTCGGCGCCGCTGACCCGGTAGTAGCGCTTGCGCACGCCGATCCGCGCGAAACCCGCGCTGCGGTACAGCGCGATGGCCGCCTCGTTGTCAGTGCGGACCTCCAGGTAGACGACGCCGCCGGCGGCGAAATCGAGCAGGTCGTCGAGCAGCCGGCGCCCGATGCCCCGCCCCTGGTAGGCCGGGTCCACCCCGATGGTGTGCACCTCGTACTCGAAGGGCGGTGTGCGGCCCAACCGCGAGATGCCGGCGTAGCCGACGAGCGTGCCGCCGACGCGGGCGGCCGCGTAGTGGTTGTGCTTGGCGGCCAGCTCGCGGTTGAACGCCACCGCGGGCCAGGGATCGTCGCCGGGGAACAGCATCGCCTCCAGCTCGGCGCAGCGCTCGGCGTCGCCGGGCGTCAACGCGCCGAGGGTCACGGGCTCGCTGGGGGCGGTCATCGGGGGGCCGCCAGGGGCTTGGCGTCGGGGCGGCGCAGATAGAGCGCGACGAGCGGGAGCGGGCGCTCGGACCAGTCGGGCACCGCCGCGACCAGGCCTGCCGGCGTCGGGTGGGCGGGCCCGCTGACCGGCAGGCCGAACAGTGCGGCGTGCTCGGGTGAGCCGGCGACCGCCGTGGCGGGACCGGGGTCGACGTCTGCCGGGGCGTTAACTCCCGGTCCCGCCAGGCGGAACCCGTCGCGGTAGCGCGCCCAGTACACCTCGCGGCGGCGGGCGTCGGTGACCACCAGGACGTCGCCGGTGGTGCGCACCCCGATGGCGTCCAGGCTGCATACCCCGCGCACCGGGATGCCCAGCGCGTGCGCGTACGCCGCGGCGCTCGCCATCCCGGCCCGCAGGCCGGTGAACGGGCCGGGTCCGCAGCCCACCACGACGGCGTCGAGATCAGCCATCGTGCACCCGGCGTCGGCGAGGGCGGCCAGCGCGTTGGGGGTCAGCCGCTCGGCGTGTGCGCGGGCGTCGTGGGTGACCCGCTCGGCCAGCACGGTCAGATCCTCGACCCGCACCAGGCCCGCCGTCACGGCCGGGGTCGACGTGTCCAGCGCCAGAACGAGACTCATGCGCCCCACTCCCAGGTCGCGATCCGCACATCGGAGTGGCTGACCCGCTCCAGCCGGACGTCGAGGTGCCGCTCCGCGAGGCGCTCGGCCAGGCCCTCGCCCCACTCGACCACCACGACCGCGTCGTCGAGATCGGTGTCGAGGTCCAGCGAGTCCAGCTCCCCCAGCAGGTCGGCGCCGCCATGATCCAACAGGCGGTACATGTCGACGTGAATCATCGCCGGCGCGCCGGGCCGGCGCGGCGGATGCACCCGCGCCAGCACGTACGACGGCGACGTGACCGGACCGTCGACGTCCATCGCCGCGGCAATTCCCTTGGCCAGCACCGTTTTTCCCGCACCAAGCGGGCCGGACAGCACCACCACGTCACCCGCCCGCAGCTGCCGGCCCAGCCGCGAACCCAGCGCGACGGTGTCCTCGACGCGCTCGCACGTGGCCGTGCCCCCCTCAGCCACCACGGCGCCGCAACCTTTCTCGCAATCGCCGGTACCGCAGCACCAGCTCGCCCGGAACGGCCCGGTGGACGAGCCGGACCAGCCCGTCGTTGATCGCCTCGGGCTTGTCCAGCAGCGCCAGGTGGCTGGCCCCGGCGACGATGACCAGCTCGGAGCGCGGCAGCGAGGCCGCCATCTTGCGCGAGTATTCGTCGGGGGTGAGCAGGTCGTGGTCGCCGCACGCGATCAGGGTCGGGACCTTGAGCAGGGTCCACAGCCCGGCGGTCTCGTCGTGTTTTTCCAACGCGTCGAGGAAGCCGACCATGGTGTCGATCGGCGTGCCGTTCATCATCCGCTGCGAGAACGCGTCCAGGCTCCGGCTGACCTGTAGGTCGCTGTAGGACGCGGCCCGCAGGATCGGGCCGATCAGCGATCGGGACACGTTGCGGCCGCGGTGCATCAGCTTGGGCGCGGAACGGGCCGTGAACCGAAACGCGTCCAGCGCAGGGTTTTTCAGGATCTCGCCCAGCGGCGATCGCGTGACCCCTTCGGCCGCCGACGAGATGATCGCGGCGCCGACGATCCGGCGGCCGTACCGCTCGGGGAACTGGCGCGCGTGCGACAACACCGTCATGCCGCCCATCGAATGTCCGACGAGCACCACCACCCCCTTGGGGGCGGCGGCCTTCAGCACGCTGTCCAGGTCCTCGCCCAGCTGGGTGAGCGTGTAGCTCTCGGGCGGGCCGGCGCCGGATCGTCCATGGCCGCGCTGGTCGTAGAACATCATCCGTACGGGCGGGGACAACCGATTCGGCAGGCGGGTGCGCTGGAAATGGAAGGCGCCCATGCGCAGGCAGAATCCGTGGACGAACACCATGGTCACCGGCGCGTCGACCGGGCCCGCCTCGCGGACCGCCAGGGGCACCCCGTCGGGGGTGGTCACCACGTAGGCGCGGTCCTTGTCGATCGTCTCGAAATCCTCTTCCGCGTAAGGGTCTTCGAGCAGGGCCGCGCGCTGGGTCACCGAGCGGCGAGCGGAGGCTCCGACGATGGTGGCGACGGCGGTCACCCCGGCCCCTCCCGCAAGCCAGGCTTTGCCCCTGCGACGCCTGCGGGTCTTGTCAGGGCTCAAGGGTTTCGGCCTCGCGGTAGGTTCTGGTGATCCGCCCCCGGGGGCTGGTGACCACTTCGTAGTGGATGGTGCCGAGCAGGTCGGCCCAGTCTTGTGCGGTGGGTTCGCCCCGAGTGCCGGGCCCGAACAGGATCGCCTCGTCGCCCTCGGCCACGTCGACCGGCCCCGGCCCGAGGTCGACGACGAACTGGTCCATGCAGATTCGGCCGGCACCGGGCCGGCGCCTGCCGTTGATCAGCACCTCCAGCCGCCCGCCCAGCGCGCGGAACACGCCGTCCGCGTAGCCGATCGGCATCAGCGCCAGGGTGGTGTCGCGTTGCGCGGTCCAGGTGTGCCCGTAGGACACGCTCTCGCCGGCGCGAATCGATTTGACCAGCGCGACGGGACATTTCACGGTCATCGCCGGGATCAACCCCATGTCGCCGAGCTGGGGCACCGGGCTCAGGCCGTACACCGCGATGCCGGGGCGCACCAGGTCGTAGGCCAGGTCGGGACGTGACATCGTGGCCGACGAATTCGCCAGGTGCGCAACCTCGAAATGCACGCCCTCGGCGCGCGCCCGCGCGAGCAGGTCGGAAAAGCGTTGGGCCTGAACGTCGTTGACGGGGTTCTCGGGCTGGTCGGCGAACACCATGTGCGACATCAGCCCGCGCAGCCGGATGGCGTTCTCGGCGACGGCGGCGCGCAGCGCGGTCAGCATCGCCGGGTAGTTCGCCGGGGCCACGCCGTTGCGGTTCAGCCCCGTGTCGACCTTGACGGTCACCGTCGCCGTGCGCCCGGTGCGGCGCACCGCGTCGATCACCTCGTCGAGCTGGCGCACCGAGGACACGCCGATCTCGACGTCGGCCAGCAGCGCCGGCCCGAAGTCGATGCCGGGCGGGTGCAGCCACGCCAGCACCGGCGCGGTGATCCCGTCGGCGCGCAGCGCCAAGGCCTCGGCGACGGTGGCGACCCCGAGCTCGGCCGCCCCGGCGGCCAACGCCGTCGTTGCGACCCTTGTCGCGCCGTGCCCGTAGCCGTCGGCCTTGACGACGGCCATCACCCCGGCGCCGCCGGCGTGCTCGCGCAGCACCCGCACGTTGTGCGCGACGGCGCCCAGGTCCACCACGGCCTCGGCGAGGACGCCGGGCGTCAGGGATATCGGCGTAACGGGCACGCCCGCCATTGTCCCAGAACCCCTCGGGCAGAACCGCTCCTCCTCAGCTGTCACACGAGTCACCCGTTCCGGGCGGCACACGGTGTGCCCGCCTCACAGCGACAAATCGCCACCGCATCCCGGCTTGTCGCTCGGAGGCGGGCACAAACAGACATCCCCCCGCGCCGGGGCCAATGTGACGGATGTGACAAGCAGAGAGGCTCAGTGCGCGAAGTGTTGGGCGTCGTTGTAGTGCCCGCCGGGCTTGAGCTTGTCCAGCGAGGCCAGCGCGGTACGGGCGTCGTCGTGCAGCGCGCGGGCCAGGTCGGCGGACAGCCCTTCGCGCACCACGATGCGCAGGACCGAGATGTGGGTGGCGTTGTCGGGCATGGTGTAGGCGGGCACCTGCCAACCGAAGCCCCGCAGCTCGTGGGAGACGTCGAACTCGGTGTAACCCAGACCGCGGGCCAGCCGGAAGCTGATCACCGGGATCGCCGAACCGTCCGAGATCAGCTGGCAGTGGTCAGCTTCGGCCAGCTGCTCACCCAGCCAGCGCGCGGTCGACGACAGGCTCTGCATCACCTTGGCGTATCCCTCACGGCCCAGCCGCAGGAAGTTGTAGTACTGGCCGACCACCTGGTTGCCGGCGCGGGAGAAGTTCAGCGTGAAGGTCGGCATGTCCCCGCCCAGGTAGTTGACCCGGAACACGAGTTCGTCGGGCAGGTGCTCGGCGCTGCGCCACACCACGAAGCCGATACCGGGGTAGGTCAGCCCGTACTTGTGGCCGCTGACGTTGATCGACACCACCCGCGGCAGCCGGAAATCCCACTTCAGTTCCGGGTGGAGGAAGGGCACGACGAATCCCCCGCTGGCGGCATCGACGTGCACGGGGACGTCCACGCCCCCGCCGGCCGCGAGCTTGTCCAGCGCCGCGCAGATCTCGGCGACGGGCTCGAGCTCACCGGTATAGGTGGTGCCGAGGATCGCCACCACCCCGATGGTGTCCTCGTCGACGGCGTCGATGACCTGCTCGGGGGTGATGACGTAGCGGCCTTCCTCCATCGGCAGGTAGACCGGTTCGACGTCGAAGTAGCGGCAGAACTTCTCCCACACCACCTGGACGTTGGAACCCATCACCAATTTGGGTGTCCGCTTTTCCCAGCCTTTGCCGACCCGTTGGCGCCAGCGCCACTTCAGCGCTAGCCCGCCCAGCATCACCGCCTCGCTGGAGCCGATCGTCGACACCCCGATCGCGCTGGACGGATCGTCATCACGCAGGTGGTCGGCGTGAAAGAGGTCGGCCACCATGCAGACGCATCGCTGCTCGATGGCCGCGGTCGCCGGGTATTCGTCCTTGTCGATCATGTTCTTGTCGAACGTCTCCGCCATCAGCTTTCCGGCCTCGGGATCCATCCAGGTGGTGACGAACGTGGCCAGGTTCAGCCGCGAGCTGCCGTCGAGCATCAGCTCGTCGTGGATGAAGCGGTAGGCGGCCTCGGGATCCATCGACTCGTCGGGCAGCCGCAGCGCCGGCACGGGGGTGGTGAACATGCGGCCCGTGTAGGCGGGAGCGACGGAGTGCGCGGGCACGGACGGGTGGCTGAGGGTCACGATGGATCCTTTCGTTGCAGGGCTGAGAGCTACAGCTCGGCCAGGGCGGCCCGGATGTGCGGGACGATCCGCGAGGACGACGTCGGCGCCTCGCCCGGGCCGGGGTCGGCCGCCGAGAGCGCGGCCGCGCGCGCGTGCACGAACGCCGCGGCCGCGGCCGCCTCGGCGGCCGGCAACCCGGACGCCAGCAGCGCGCCGATCATCCCGGACAGCACGTCACCCGAGCCGGCCGTGGCCGCCCAGGACTGCCCGGCGGGATTGAGGTAGACCGGCCCGCCGGGGTCGGCGACGACAGTGACGTTGCCCTTGAGCAGCACCGTCGCGCCGAACGCGTCGGCCAGCTTGCGGCACGCCGCCACCCGGTCGTCGCCGGGCGGGCTGCCGGCCAGCCGGGCGAATTCGCCGGCGTGCGGGGTCAGTACCGTGGGCGCGGCGCGGCTCATGACGAGCTCGGGGTGCGCCGCCAGGATGGTCAGCGCGTCGGCGTCGACGATCACCGGCAGGTCGCTTTCGAGCGCGAACCACAACGCGGCGGCCCCGGTTTCGTCGGTGCCCAGCCCCGGCCCGACGACCCACGCCTGCACCCGCCCGGCCGCGGCCGGGGTGGGCGACGCGATCACCTCGGGCCACTGCGCCAGCACCTGGGTGTGCGCGCTGCCGGCGTAGCGGACCATGCCGGAGGTGGCGGCGACGGCGGCGCCGGTGCACAGGACGGCGGCGCCCGGGTAGGTGGCCGAGCCGGCCATCACGCCCGTCACGCCCTGGGTGTACTTGTCGTCGTGGGGCCCGGGTACCGGCCAGCGCGCCGCGACGTCGGCGGCCTCGAACCCAAGCACATCCGTCTCGGGCAGGTCGAGGCCGATGTCGATCAGCTTGACGCGCCCGCAGTCGGCCAGCGCGTGCACGGGTTTGAGCCCGCCGAACGTGACGGTCAGCGCCGCGTGCACCGCGGGCCCGGCGATGGCGCCGGTCGCCACGTCGATGCCGCTGGGGATGTCGACGGCGACCACCGGGATTCCCTCCGCGGCGGCGAACACCTCGGCCGCCGCCGGCCGCAGCGGGCCCGACCCGGAGATGCCCACCACGCCGTCGATGACGAGATCGGTTGCGGCCTGAACGCTTTCGACGACGCGACCGCCCGCCCTGCGGAACGCCGCAAGCCCCTTGGCGTGGGTGCGCTCGGGGTTGAGCAGCACCGCGTCGGCGGCCGCCCCCCGCCGGCGCACGAAGGTCGCCGCCCACAGCGCGTCACCGCCGTTGTCGCCGGAGCCGACGACCGCGCACACCCGCCGGCCGGCGACCCCGCCCGCGCGGGCGGTCAGCTCGGCGATGATCTCGGCGGCCAGCCCGAAGGCCGCGCGGCGCATCAGTGCGCCGTCGGGCAGGCTGGCCAGCAGCGGCGCCTCGGCGTCGCGGATGGCGTCTACGGAGTAGTAGTGCCGCATCACCGCAAGCATTCCATGTCCTGGGGATGCCGTCGGGCCGGGCCTGCCCGTTAGCTGATCACCACCAACAGGTCGCCACCCTCGACTTGTGCGGTCTGAGACACCGCTATCCGTGCGACCTTCCCAGCCTTGGGCGTAGTCACGGCCGCCTCCATCTTCATTGCCTCGATCGTCGCAATCGTCTGTCCCGCAGCGACTTCCTCATTGGTGGCCACGGTCACGGTGACGACCCCGGCGAATGGGGCCGCGACGTGATCCGGGTTGTTACGGTCGGCCTTCTCGGCGTTCGGCACGTCGGCGGCGATGCTGCGGTCGCGCACCACGACGGGACGCAACTGCCCGTTGAGGATGCACATCACTGTCCGCATGCCGCGTTCGTCGGCATCGGAGATCGCCTCGAGACCGATGAGCAACTCCACGCCGCGCTCCAGCTCGACGCGGTGTTCGTCGCCCTGCCGCAGTCCATAGAAGAACTGGTTGGCGCTCATTCGGGAGGTATCGCCGTATTGCTCACGGTGGTCCTCGAATTCTTTGGTCGGTCCCGGGAACAGCAGCCGATTCAGCGTTGCCTGGCGCTCGATGCCCCTTGCGGCCAAAGCCTTTTCATCCTGAGCCGACAGCTGTTGCTCCGGCTTCGCCGGACCGCGCCCGTGCAATGCCTTCGAGCGGAAAGGCTCGGGCCAACCGCCCGGCGGGTCACCAAGTTCCCCGCGCAGGAAGCCGATGACGGACTCCGGGATGTCATAACGCGCCGGGTCATCGGCGAAATCCTGCGCGCTGACGCCGGCTCCGACGAGAGCCAGCGCCAAGTCCCCGACCACCTTGCTCGACGGGGTCACCTTTACCAGATGCCCGAGGATGGCGTCGGCCCCGGCGTAGGCGTCTTCGATCTCCTCGAAACGGTCACCGAAACCCAGCGCGATCGCCTGCTGACGCAGGTTGGACAATTGCCCACCCGGGATTTCATGGCGGTACACCCGCCCCGTCGGGGCCGGCAGCCCGGATTCGAATGGCGCATACACCTTGCGCAACGCCTCCCAGTACGGCTCCAGATCGCACACGGAGGTCAGGGACAGACCGGTGTCGTATTCGGTGTGTGCCGCGGCGGCCACGATGGAGGACAGTGCTGGCTGGCTGGTGGTCCCGGCCAGCGGCGCCGCTGCGCCGTCGACGGCATCGGCTCCGGCGTGCCAGGCCGCCGCATAGGTCGCCAATTGCCCACCGGGAGTGTCGTGCGTATGTACGTGCACCGGCAGGTCGAACCGACTCCTGAGCGCGGACACCAGCGTGGTCGCTGCGGGAGCGCGCAAAAGCCCGGCCATGTCCTTGATTGCCAGCACGTGTGCGCCCGCCGTGACGATCTGTTCGGCCAGCTTCAGGTAATAGTCCAGGGTGTAAAGCTTTTCGGCCGGATCGCTGAGATCGCCGGTGTAGGACATCGCCACTTCGGCCACGGCGGTGCCGGTTTCGCGAACCGCGTCGATCGCCGGGCGCATCGAGTCGACGTTGTTCAGCGCGTCGAAGATCCGAAAGATGTCGATGCCGGTCGCAGTCGCCTCTTCGACGAATGCCGTCGTGACGGTCTCGGGATAGGGCGTGTAGCCAACGGTGTTGCGCCCGCGCAGCAGCATTTGCAGGCAGATGTTGGGCATCGCTTCACGCAGCGCCGCCAGCCGCTCCCATGGGTCCTCCTTCAAAAAGCGAAGCGCGACGTCGTAAGTCGCCCCGCCCCAGCATTCGACCGACAGCAGCTGGGGCATCATCCGGGCGATGTATGGCGCCACCATGACCAGTCCGCTGGTGCGCACCCGAGTAGCCAGTAGGGACTGGTGCGCGTCGCGGAACGTGGTATCCGTGACCCGGACGCCTTGCGCTTGGCGCAGCCACCCGGCGAATCGCTCCGGCCCAAGTTCGATCAGGCGCTGCTTGGATCCTGCTGGCGGATCCGTCGAGAGGTCGATGTCAGGGAGCTTGTCGTTCGGATACATAGCCGAGGGGCGTTCACCGTGCGGCTTGTTGACCGTCACGTCGGCCAGGTACGTGAGGATCTTGGTGCCGCGGTCCGCCGAACTGCGGGCCGTCAGCAGCTGTGGACGCTGCTCGATGAAGGCCGTCGTGATACGGCCGGCCTGGAAATCCGCGTCATCCAGAACCGATTGCAGAAAGGGAATGTTCGTCGACACGCCGCGGATGCGGAATTCCGCGACCGCACGCCGCGCACGCCGCACGGCCGTGGCGAAATCCCGGCCCCGACAGGTCAGTTTGATCAGCATCGAGTCGAAGTGCGCACTGATCTCCGCCCCCAGCGTTGTTCCGCCATCCAGCCGAATCCCCGCCCCGCCCGGGGTGCGATAGGCGGTGATCCGGCCGGTGTCCGGACGGAATCCGTTGGCCGGATCCTCGGTGGTGATGCGGCACTGCAGCGCCGCACCGTGCGGGACGAGCGAATCCTGGCTCAGACCAATCTGTTCCAGGGTCTCCCCCGCGGCGACCCGCAGCTGGGCGGACACCAGGTCGACGTCGGTGATCTCTTCGGTGACGGTGTGCTCGACCTGGATACGCGGGTTCATCTCGATGAACACGTGGTTGCCGCGCTCGTCTATCAAAAACTCGACCGTGCCCGCACATGTGTAGCAGATACTTTGCGCGAACTTCACCGCGTCCGCGCAGATCCGTTCCCGCAGTTCGGGATCCAGGTTTGGCGCCGGTGCGATCTCGATGACCTTCTGATGCCGTCGTTGAACGCTGCAATCCCGCTCGTAGAGGTGCATCACGTTGCCCTTGGTGTCGGCCAGAATCTGCACCTCGATGTGCCGCGGGTTGAGCACGGCCTGCTCGAGGAACACCGAGGCGTCGCCGAAGGCGGACTCGGCCTCGCGGCTGGCCGCCTCGATCGCCTCGGGGAGCGCCGCCGGGTCGGTGACCCGGCGCATCCCGCGGCCGCCTCCGCCGGCCACCGCCTTGACGAACAGCGGGAAGGCCATGGACTCGGCGGCCGACACCAGCTCGTCCACCGATGTCGAAGGTGCCGAGGAGGCCAGCACAGGAAGACCCGACGCCCGCGCCGCCGCAATCGCCCGCGACTTGTTGCCCGTGAGCTCGAGCACCTCAGCACTCGGGCCGACGAACGTGATGCCCGCCGCCGCGCACGCCGTCGCCAAGTCTGGATTCTCCGAAAGAAATCCATACCCGGGGTAGATCGCGTCCGCACCGCACGCCAGGGCGGTGGCGACGATGTCGTCAACCGACAAATAGGCGCGCACCGGATGCCCCTCCTCGCCGATCTGGTACGACTCGTCGGCTTTCAGCCGGTGCACGGAGTTGCGGTCTTCGTACGGATAGATCGCGACGGTGGCAATTTCCAGTTCGTAGGCCGCGCGGAACGCGCGGATAGCGATCTCTCCCCGGTTAGCGACCAGTACTTTCGTGAACACGTTCTTCACCATAGAGCGAAGGCCGGGGCCGTTGAGCCTTACCGGGCGAACGCCTCGGTCAGCCATTCGGTCATCGCCTCGGCCAGCGCGTCGTGGTTCTCGCGCTTGACGATCTCGTGGCCGTCGTCGGCGAACAACAGGTAGCGCACCTGCCGGCCCGCGCGCCGCAACGCGTCGACGATCTGTTCCGATTCGCTGACCGGTACGTTGGTGTCGTGGGCGCCGTGCACCACCAGCAGCGGCGCGGCCAGGGCGTCGACCCGGCGCAGCGGCGAGAGCCGCTCGAGCAGCGCCCGGTCGTTGACCGGGTGGCCGTACTCCGGGTAGGCGGCCTCGGCGATCCATGGCTCGGTGTTGCGGTAGAACGTGGTCAGATCGCTCATGCCGCAGATGGTGACGCCCGCGGCGAACAGGTCCGGGTGAAACGTCAGGGCCGCCATCGTCAGGTAGCCGCCGTAGGACCAGCCCGCGCAGGCGATGCGGCCCGGGTCGGCCACCTCGTTGTCCACCAGGAAGCGCACGCAGTCGGCGACGTCGTCGATGGCCGCGAACCGCTTGCCCTTGTTGTCGGCGTGCACGAAGGTGCGGCCCAGCCCGCCGGAACCGCGCACGTTCGGCGCCAGCACGCTGATCCCGGCGTTGAGCAGGTCGGGGAAGATTTCGCTGTAGTCGGGCCGGGCCTGGCCCTCCGGGCCGCCGTGCAGATAAACCACGGCGCCCGAGGTGTTTTCGGTCGCCCGGTACAGCCAGGACGGAAGCTTCAGCCCGTCGCGCGCGGTGATCGTCTCCAGCGACGGCCGGGCGGAGAAACCCGCGGCGATCGGGCCGCGGCTGGGTTCGGCGTCGATGAGTTGCCATGCCCGCGTGCGGGTGTCGACCAGCTCGACGGTGCGCGGCATCGCCGGGCCCTGCACGGTCATCGCCACAATCGAGCCGCCGGCGCTGATGGTCAGCTCACCGGCGACCTCGCCCGGCAGCGGGATCGGTTCGGTCAGCGAGTAGTCGGTGTAGTGGAGAATCTGTAACTCGCTGCGGCCCTGCAGGTTCCACAGCAACGCGACGGTGGACATGTCGTCGCTGACGACGAACTCGTCGAGATCGCAGTCGGGGCGCTCGGCCACCACGAAGTAGCTCACCCCGTCCAGCGTGGCGATGACCTCCACCAGCCGCGCGTGCTCGCAGCCGTTGTCGCTGACGAGCAACGCCCGGAAGTACCCGTCGCCACCGACGCCCGGCCGGTACAGCCTGGTCAGCTCCCCGGCCGGGCCGTAGCGGAGGCGGCGCGGGTGGTGGTCGTCGAGGATGGCGCCCTTGGCCGTCACCGAGCCGGGATCCGAAGGCAACAACGCGATTTCGGTGTCCCCGTGCAGCATGACCATTTCCTGGTAACCACGCGGCCCGACCCGGATCAGCGCCGCACCGGCCCACGCGTCGACCAGGCGGGCGCCGGAGCGGCGGTCTATCACAGCGCAATCGCCGTCGGCGGGATCGATCAGGCAGGACTGCCCGACCCCGTCCTCGCCCGTCAGGATCGCCGCCACCCGGGTGCCGTCCCACCCGATCAACTCGGCGGTCCCGGCCTCCTCGGCGTCGATGCGCCAGGCCATCCGGTCGTCGGGATCGGTGGTGACTACCCAGATCTGCCGGCGGGTGAAGCCCTCCGGGGCCACCTCGCAGGCCAGCCAGTGACCGTCCGCCGAGTGGATTACCCGCGAGACCGGGCCCTCGACCGGAAGTTCGACGTTGCGCGACGAGCTGGCCCGGTGGCCGCGCAGGAAGCGCTGCACCGCATGGGGATAGCCGCCGTCGTCGACGAGATGGGCGAACGCGGTTGCGTCGGGGGACAGCGACGCGCCGTAGAGCGCACGGACCCGCTGCCCCATCGCCTACCCCTCGCGCGTTCCGATTCGCCGGAAAGCCGCCCGGATTCTCGCGGGATTCAACGGCGGGCGCTTGCGTTCGCGCGCCATCGGATAGAAGCAGAGCCCGATCAAAAGCGCGGCGAAATGACCGATCGCGGTGAAGTTCACCCCGTGGCGGGTCATGGTGAGCAACGGGAAGCCGAAGATGACGAGCAGCACCCCGAGATAGCCCCAGCGCCAGGGCCGCACGATGTGATAGGTCAGCACCGCCATCACGCCGACCAGGAAATAGCTGACCCCGATGTCGCGGGCGTGCACCAGCCGTTCCGGCGCCTCGTGCTCCTCGATCGCGAAGTACAGGATGCCCTCGCTGATATAGGTGGCCAGGATGTGAGAGGTCAACCCGATTGTGAGCCAACGCAACTGGCCCAGCCAGTGCTCGGCGGGCGCGAGGAACAGGCTGAACAGCAGCAGGTACGGCTCCAGGTTCTTGCCGTCGATCCACAGCAGGCTGGAGAACAGCACGTCGAGCGGATCGGTGCCGAGCGCGTGAATGTTGGTGGAGCGGTGCAGCAGCACGGAGTGCAGTTGTCGGCCGGGCAATTCGTTCTGGATGATCGTGGTGATCGCCAGCACCAGCAGCCAGGTGTAGGTCAGCGGCGCGGTGACGACGAAACGCCACACCGCGAGCCAGATTCGCCGCAGCCGGGTTCCCACCGATGCGTTCGCCACAAGTTCAACTGTTGCATGCCCGGCGCTGCTACGCGACGGTGGCCGGCTCGGGTTTGAGGTGTCGCCACCAGCAGTAGATGTAGAGCAGCATCGCGTTCACCAATGCGACGATCACCCACAGGGTGACGGTCACGTCGATCCACGACCCGATGGGCGGCGAGTCGGGCAGGGCGTTGCGCAGCGGCATCAGCGCGAAGAGCATCGCGGCATACCAGGTCGTCATCGGCGGCTGGAATTTTCGCCGGTCGCGCGCCGTCTGCACGGCCACGAAGAGGCCTATCCCGGCGAGGGCGATCAGCATGGCGACGAGGACGGCGGCGAAGGCCACCGTGCTCGGCGACCGCGCCAGCTCCACCCGGTAGGGCGCGGGCACATCCGCCTTGCCGCCGACCGGTACGTCGACGTGCCAACCCGGCAGGCGGTCGACGAACGTCACCGACGCCCGTTGCGGCACCGGGGATGCGCCGTGCAGCAGGTCGACCGTGACCGGGCCCGAGTGGTAGTGGTCGAACGGGTAGTCCGACGGATCTCCCGTGATCGTCAGCGGGACCTGAATCACGCCCGGCACCATGCCCTTCGACCAGGTGCGCCGGGTGGGCGTCACCGCCGAGTGGACCGCGACGGTGAGATCGTCCCGCAGGCCGCCCGTCACGGGATCCAGGAGGTCGGGCCCGGGCGCGACGGTGACGTTGCCGTTCAGCCCGCCCTTCACCGACTGAAGCTCTTGGAGATCGATTGTCACGGTGGTGCCGTCGGGCCCCGGCTTGCCGTCGGTGACCTGGCGCGGGCAGCCGCACCCAGACCTGGTGTAAAGCCCGACCGTGATGGCATAGGCCGCGACGAAGAGGACCACCAGGCCGACGATCAGCACCCTTCCGAAGCGTCTGCCCCCCGCCGAGGGACCATCAGCCGACAACGCGCCTCCCGCTCATCCGGTTGAATTGACCGCCCGGAGAAGACTATTCGACGGTGACGGACTTCGCCAGGTTGCGCGGCTTGTCGACGTCGTAGCCGCGGGCCTGCGCGACCGACGCGGCGAACACCTGCAGCGGGATGGTCGACAAGAGCGGCTGCAGAAGGGTTGACACCGAGGGGATTTCGATCAGGTGATCGGCGTAGGGGCGCACGGTGTCGTCGCCCTCCTCGGAGATCACGATGGTCACCGCGCCGCGGGTCTGGATCTCGCGGATGTTGGAGAGCAGCTTGGCGTGCAGCGTGGCCTGCCCCTTGGGCGAGGGCATCACGACGATGACCGGCAGGCCGTCCTCGATCAGTGCGATCGGGCCGTGTTTGAGCTCGCCCGCGGCGAACCCCTCGGCGTGCATGTAGGCCAGTTCCTTGAGCTTCAGCGCGCCCTCCAGCGCCACGGGATAGCCGACGTGGCGCCCCAGGAACAGCACCGTCGACGACTGCGCGAACCGATGGGCCAGCGCGGCGACCGGCTCGATCGTCGCGAGCACCCGGGCCACCAGGTCGGGCATCGCCTCCAGCTCGCGGTACTCTCGCTCGACCTCGTCGGGGTATTTGGTGCCGCGGGCCTGCGCGAGCGCCAGGCCGACGAGGTAGTTCGCGGCGATCTGCGCCAGGAAGGTCTTGGTCGAGGCCACGCCGATCTCCGGGCCGGCGCGGGTGTAGAGCACCGCGTCGCACTCGCGCGGGATCTGCGAGCCGTTGGTGTTGCAGATCGCCAGCACCTTGGCCTTCTGGTCCTTGGCGTGCCGGACCGCCTCCAGGGTGTCGGCGGTCTCCCCGGATTGCGAGATCGCGACGACCAGGGTGCTGCGGTCCAGCACCGGGTCGCGGTAGCGGAATTCGCTGGCCAGCTCGACCTCGACCGGCAGCCGGGTCCAGTGCTCGATCGCGTACTTGGCGAGCAGCCCCGAGTGGTACGCGGTGCCGCAGGCGACCACGAAGACCTTGTCGATCTCGCGCAGTTCCTGATCGGACAGGCGCTGCTCGTCGAGGACGATCCGGCCGTCGACGAAGTGCCCGAGCAGGGTGTCGGCGACCGCGACGGGCTGCTCGGCGATCTCCTTGAGCATGAAGTAGGGGTAGCCGCCCTTTTCGGCCGCGGCCAGGTCCCAGTCGATGTGAAACTCGCGGTACGCCCCGGGTTCCAGGTCCAGGTTTCCGTCGAAGTCGGTGACGCGGTAGCCGTCCGCGGTGATCACCACGGCCTGGTCCTGCCCGAGTTCGACGGCATTGCGGGTGTGCTCGATGAACGCCGCCACGTCGGAGCCGACGAACATCTCGCCTTCGCCGATCCCGAGCACCAGCGGGGTCGAGCGGCGGGCGGCGACGATGGTGCCGGGCTCGTCGGCGTTGGCGAACACCAGGGTGAAGTGGCCCTCGAGCCGGCGCAGCACCGCCAGCACCGACGCGGGGAAGTCGCCCGCGGTGTCGCCGTGGTGGTAGGCCTGGGCCACCAGGTGCACCGCCACCTCGGTGTCGGTGTCGCTGGCGAACTCCACGCCGGCGGCCTCCAGCTCGTGCCGCAGCGCCGGGAAGTTCTCGATGATGCCGTTGTGGACGACGGCGATCTTGCCCGCGGCGTCGCGGTGCGGGTGGGCGTTGCGGTCGGTGGGGCGGCCGTGGGTGGCCCAGCGCGTGTGGCCCAGCCCGGTGGTGCCGGCTTTGGACGCCGGAGCCATCTCCGCGACCGCCTCTTCCAGGTTGGCCAGTCGCCCGGCGCGCCGCCGGACGGTGAGTTTGCCCTGGCCGTCAACCAGCGCGATCCCCGATGAGTCGTAGCCGCGGTACTCCATCCGGCGCAGCGCGTCCATGACGACTTCGCAGGCCGGGCGGTGCCCGACGTAGCCGACAATTCCGCACATCCTGAACAGGGTAGTGCAGCGACCGCGCCGGAACCGCCCGCACGGGTCCGACCTGCGGATATCGTCCGCCGGCCGCGCCAAGAAATCGTTGAGAATCCCTCCAGGCGCGGGCCGGAGGCTGTAGCCATCGACACCGGCACGGAAGGACCGCAGCGATGCATTCATACCGCCTTCATCAGCGATCGGCGTTTATTTCACCCGATGTATTCGTGTCGTTCCCGTCGGCGTCCTTTCCCCAGCAACCACTCGCTTTACACTGCGAAATATCGGGTAACAGCTGGCAACAACCCGAGGCCAGCGGAAAGAATAACGGGGGTGGCGCTCGACCTGTACCGGCGAATCTACCTGTAGGCCAAGGGTTGAACGCGAAGGGTTACCGCCGAAAATCCGGCAGGTAAACATTAAAAGTGACTATTCAATACCAGCTAATGCCAACGGTTCAACTTTTCGTAAACCTTACGCAAATGAATATCTAGCAAAGATTAACAACGGAAAACCGGGAATCGGTGAACGACCCGTAAAGAGCTTTCAGGAGGGAATCATGACCGCTGTTCTGTTCGACGAACTGGTGACCGCGCCCGTCGCGCCACGGCCGACCTTAGCGCCCGCGCCCAAGCGGACCCCCCGCCCGCCGGTCGCCGGCGGCGACCCGATGGTAGACGCGGCCTCGCGTTTGCTGAGCATCCCGCTGCGCCACCTGTACGCGGCGCTGTGGCGGGTGGGTGTTATCGAGGTCACGGCCTAGCGGCGCCATGCGCTAACGTCGACGGGTGGCCCGCACACGCAAGCTCGTCGCCGCCCTCAGCCGCCGTGGACCGCACCGGGTTTTGCGCGGCGACCTGGCCTTCGCCGGTTTGCCGGGGGTGGTCTATACGCCCGAGGCGGGGCTCAACCTGCCCGGCATCGCGTTCGGCCACGACTGGCTCGCCGGCGCGGCCCGCTATTCGGGCCTGCTGGAGCACCTCGCGTCCTGGGGCATCGTGGCCGGCGCCCCGGATTCCCAGCGGGGGCTGGCGCCCTCGGTGCTGAACTTCGCGTTCGACCTGGGTACCGCCCTCGACATCGTGTCGGGCGTGCGCCTGGGGCCGGGCAACATCAGCGTGCATCCCGCCAAGCTCGGCGTGGTGGGCCACGGCTTCGGCGCCGCGGCCGCCGTGTTCGCCGCGGCGGGGATGCCCGACAAGCCCGCGGCCATCGCGGCGCTCTTCCCTTCGGTCACCAGTCCCCCGGCCGAGCAGCCCGCCGCGGGGCTGAAGGTCCCGGGCCTGATCCTGACCGCGCCGGGAGACCCGAAATCGCTGAACTCCAACGCGCTGGCGCTGGACGCCGCCTGGGACGCGGCCACGCTGCGCATCGTCGCCAAGGCCGAGCCCGGCGGGCTGGTCGAGGGCCGGCGACTGACGAAGGTGGTCGGCCTGCCCGGCCCGCACCGACGCACCCAGCGATCGGTCCGGGCCCTGCTGACCGGCTACCTGCTCTACGCGCTCGGCGGGGACAAGAAGTATCGCGACTTCGCCGATCCGCACGCGAAGCTGCCGCGGACGGTTCCGCTGGACCCCGAGGCCGAGCCGGTCGCCCTCGAGGAGAAGGTCGTCGCGCTGCTGAAGTAGCCCGCCCGATGAGAACGATGCGCTGCGAGCTGATTCCGGTTCCCTCTCCCCTGGACGAGGTGCCGATACCGCCGACCCTGACCCTCGACCTCGGGGTCGAGGGTGCGATCGGGGTCGTCGATTCCGCCACCAACAGGATCATTGCCTCGGCGGGGCTCGCCCAGATCGACGCGGCACCGGCGAAATACGCGCGCATGGTGCCCGATGACCCCGAAGGTCCCCCGAAGAAGGAGTACACACAGCCGCTGCTACTGCTGCAGGTGCCCGGTATAGAGAAATTGAGGATCGGCACCGCCCCCATGCGCGATTCGGTGTGGAGCGGCAAGCAATTCCGATACGCCTGGCGCGGTAGCGTGCGTCGTTCGTCGATACAGGGCCCCACCCACGTGGTCACCGAGGCCGAGTGGCTCAATCTTGTTGGGCACCTTGGCCTGGGCGCGTTCGTCGTCGACGAGTACGCCTCCGGGAGGCTCGACCGCCGGGAACGATTCGCGAAGGTGTACGGGCTCGCGTTGCTGGCGTTGTTCCTCGCCGCGGTTGTGGCGCTGGTGGTGTGGCTCGTCGCGCGTGGTATCTCTCATTAATGCGAATCGGGATCGCTCTGGATTACTCGGGCGGCTTTCACGAGGCCGTCGACCGCGTCGTCGAACTCGAAAAGGCCGGCATCGAGGTAGCGGTGGTGGCCGAGGCGTACGCCTTCGACGCCGTCAGCCAGCTCGGGTATCTGGCCGCCAAGACCGACACCGTCGAGCTGGCGTCGGGCGTGCTGCCCATCTACATCCGCACGCCGACGCTGCTGGCGATGACCGCCGCCGGCCTGGATTTCGTGTCCGACGGGCGATTTCGCCTCGGCATCGGCACCTCGGGGCCGCAGGTGATGGAGGGCTTCCACGGCGTCGAGTTCGATGCCCCGCTGGGCCGCACCCGCGAGATCGTGGAGATCTGCCGGCAGGTGTGGCGCCGCGAGCGGCTGCAATACGCCGGCAAGCACTACCAGATCCCGTTGCCCGCCGACCGCGGGACCGGGCTGGGCAAGGCGCTGCAGCTGATCAATCACCCGGTGCGCGAACGAATTCCGATCTCCATCGCGGCGCTGGGCCCGAAGAACGTCGAGCTCACCGCCGAGATCGCCGAGGGCTGGCAGCCGGTCTTCTACCTTCCGGACAAGGCCCACCTGGTGTGGGGCGAGGCGCTGGCCGCCGGCGCCGCCAAACGCGACCCGGCGCTGGGGCCGCTCGACGTCATGGTGCACGCCGGTCTGGCCATCGGCGATGACGTCGAAGACCGGCTGGCCTGGAGCAAGCCGCAGCTTGCCCTCTACCTCGGCGGGATGGGCGCCAAGGGCCGCAACTTCTACCACAGCCTGGCCACGCGCTACGGGTTCGGCGAGGTCGCCGACCGCATCCAGGAGCTCTACCTGTCGGGCCGCAAACGCGAGGCCACCGCCTTGGTGCCCGACGAATTGGTGCGCGGGATGTCGCTCGTCGGCCCCCGCGGATACGTCGCCGAACGCCTGGCCGCCTTCGCCGAGTCCGGCGTGACGACGCTGTTGGTCAACCCGCTCGCGGCCGACCCCGGCGAGGCGATGCGCTTCGTCGAGGACGTGCTGCGGATGCGGCCCGCCTGAGCGATCACTGCCCCGCCTGCGGAAGTTGGTCCGCGGCGATCTCGCACGGCGTCGCTCCGTCGTTAGACGGTGACGCCGGCGGCGCGGCGACCGGCGCGGGTGCGGCTGCGGGTGCGGGTGACGCATCCGGCGGCGCCGGCTCGTCAACCGGCTGAGCCCCGGCCGCCGGCTCGGCGACCTCGGAATCCCGCTCCTGGGCAACGTCTTTCGCCTCATCGGGCTCACCGTGACGGTCCGCCGCGGCGTCGTCGGGGTGGAACGGATCCCCCTCGTCGTCGGTTGCGTCGCCGAAGCCGTTGTCGATGCCCGACTGGTCGCCCGCCGGGCCCAGCAGCGAGCCCATCGCGCCGACGATCCGATCGGCCAGCGCGCCGAGTCCACCCAGGCCGCCGCCCACATCACCGCCCGCGGGCATGGCCGACGCCGAGCCCAGGTCGGGCAGCGGCGGCGCGGCGGTCGACATCGCCGGCGCCGCAACGGGATCCGCCGGCGGCCCGGCAATCGCGGCGGGCGCGACTACCGCGGCCGGCGGGCTGGCCGCGCGGGGCTGGTAGGCGGGCCCGAAGTCGCCGGGCACCTCGAAGCGCGCCGCCGGCGCGGCGGCCATCCGGTCGATCACCATGGCGTAGGACGTGTCCACGCCCTCGGCCGTCGAACGCATCGTCGTCAACCAATCGTCGCGAATCTCGTTGTCCACGTATGGGATTACCTCCCGGCGCACCACCTCCTCGGCGCCGGCCCGCTCCCCCGTCCCGGTCGTGACCGCGGCCGCAGCGGCCAACCACGCCGGACGCTGGGCCCGCGTGCCCTCGTCGATGGCGGTGGCCGTCGCGACCTTCGAATCGACCAAATACCAAAGGTTGTCGCGCAGCGACTCGCACCGCTGGGCCGCCGCGCGGACCTCGGTGGCCACCGCGCTCGCGGCGTCGCAATGACGCTCCAGGAACCGCACCGCGGAGTCCCCGGCCGGCCCCAGCCACGCCGCGGCCAGCTGGGCGAGCTGCGCGCGCTGCATCGCGAGCGCCTCCATGACCGCCGCGCCCGCGGCCCGCAACTCCGCGCAATCACGGTCGAGCGCGCGAAGATCCAGGCCCTCTTCGCCGTCGTACCAGTCGCGGATCTGGGACGGATGGGCCGTCAGACCGGGATGCTGGTAGCCGAGCGCGTGGCAGGCCCGCACGTAGCTCTCGGTGCGCTCGACGGCGGAGCGGCCCTCGGCAAGGCGCCCGGCGACGTCCAACCGGTCGGCCACGGTCAGGCGATCCGCGCCGCGGCGTACAACTCGGCGTCGGCGTAGTTCCCGGCGCCGGCCCGCAGCGCCGCGGCCGTCGCCGCCGCCGCGCGCGACCACTGCGTCACCTCGGCCGTCAGCCGCTCCAGTTGCCGGCGCAGGGCGTCACCGCGCGCGGTGTGGTCCCGGCCGGCGACGGCACCGCCGAAAGTCAACCGCGCCAAGTGATCTGCCACCGCGCTGTCGAGGAGGTCGGCCGCAGCGCCCATCTGATCGGCGACCCTGAGCACCGCCGAGTTGTCGAATCTCATGCCTAATCCGACGGCGGATGCCGCGCCGGGGTTCCCGCGCTAGTCGATCAGCGCGCGTCGCCCACCGCCTCGGCGACCCGGGTGGCGACCCGCTGCGCGAGGCTCTCTTCGGGCGCCTCCACCATGACCCGGATCATCGGCTCGGTTCCGGAGGGGCGCAACAGGATTCGTCCGGTGTCGCCCAGCTCGGCCTCGGCCTGTTCGAGCGCGCTGCGCACCGAGGGGGCCGCGGCGGCGGTGGCCTTGTCGGCGACCTTGACGTTGATCAGGACCTGCGGCAGCGCCCGCATCGCCGAGGCGAGGTCGGCCAGCGATGCGCCGGTCTGCACCATGCGGTTCATCAGTCGCAGCCCGGTGACGATGCCGTCGCCGGTGGAGCCCGCCGCGGGCATCACGATGTGGCCGGACTGCTCGCCGCCCAGGCTGTAGTCGCCGGCCCGCAGCTCCTCCAGGACATAGCGGTCACCGACGCCGGTCGTGCGCACGGCGATGCCCGCCGAGCGCATGGCCAGGTGCAGTCCGAGGTTGCTCATCACGGTGGTCACCAGCGTGTCGGAGGCCAGCTCGCCCGCGTCCCGCATGGCCAGCGCCAGCACCACCATGATGTGGTCGCCGTCGACGAGCTCGCCGTTGGCGTCGACGGCCAGGCACCGGTCGGCGTCCCCGTCGTGCGCCAGGCCCAGGTCGGCGCGGTGGTCGACGACGGCCGCCTTCACCGCGTCCAGGTGCGTCGAACCGCAGCCGTCGTTGATGTTGAGCCCGTTGGGGTCGGCGTTGATGGCGATCACCCGCGCCCCGGCCGCGCGGTAGGCGCGGGGGGCCACCGACGACGCCGCGCCGTGGGCGCAGTCGACCACCACGGTCAGACCGTCCAGGCGCAGCGTGCTCGCCTTGGACAGGTGGCGCAGGTAGCGGTCGGCGGCATCCTCGGCGTCGACGACCCGGCCGATCCCGGCGCCGACCGGGCGCAGCCCCGGTCCCGCTGCGACGAGCTCCTCGATCTGGTCCTCGGTGGCGTCGTCCAGCTTGTGGCCGCCGGGTCCGAAGATCTTGATGCCGTTGTCGGGCATCGGGTTGTGCGACGCGGAGATCATCACCCCGAAGTCGGCGTCGTAGGCGCCGGTCAGGTAGGCCACCGCCGGGGTGGGAAGCACCCCGACCCGAAGCGCGTCGACGCCCTGGCTGGTCAGCCCGGCGATCACCGCGGCCTCCAGCATCTCGCCGCTGGCCCTGGGATCGCGGCCGATCACGGCCACCCGCCGGCCCGGTGCGCCCGAACTCGCCAGGTGCCGGGCCGCCGCGGCGCCCAGGGCCAACGCCAGCTCGGCGGTCAACTCGCGATTGGCGACCCCGCGCACACCGTCGGTGCCGAATAGTCGACCCATGCGCTAAAACCTCTCACAGTTGACGCTCAGACACCTAACGTGCCCGTTCTTTTCTGACCGAAACCACGCGCGAACGCGCGCAGACACGCCGCAAGACGCGGTTTTGCGGCCAGAAAGTGACGTTGATCAGCGCTTGCTGTACTGCGGCGCCTTGCGCGCCTTCTTCAGCCCGTACTTCTTGCGCTCGGTGGCGCGCGGGTCACGGGTGAGGAAGCCGGCCTTCTTCAGCGCGGGCCGGTCCTCGGGCGAGGCCAGGATCAGCGCCCGGGCGATGCCCAGGCGCAGCGCGCCGGCCTGACCCGACGGGCCGCCGCCGTGCAGCAGCGCGAAGACGTCGAAGCTCTCCACCCGGTCGACGGTGACCAGCGGGGCCTTGATGAGCTGCTGGTGCACCTTGTTGGGGAAGTAGTCCTCGAGGCTGCGGCCGTTGAGGTCGAACTTGCCGGTGCCGGGCACGATGCGTACCCGCACCACGGCCTCCTTGCGGCGGCCGACGGTCTGGATGGGCCGCTCGAACACGAACGACTCGGCGGGACGGGGGGCCGGAGCCTCGGCGGGGGTCTCCGGTGCCTCGGGGGTCTCCGGGGTCGCCTGAGCTTCCGGGCTCTCTACGGCCTCGGTTGTCTCGGTCACTGGGCCACCTGCTTGATCTCGTACGGAACCGGCTGCTGAGCGGTGTGGGGATGCTCGGGACCTGCGTAGACGCGCAGCTTGCGCTGGATCTGCCGGCTGAGCTTGTTCTTGGGGAGCATGCCGACGATGGCCTTCTCCACGACGCGGGTCGGGTGCTTTTCCAGCAGCTCGCCGGTCGTGCGGCTGTGCAGCCCGCCGGGATACCCCGAGTGGCGGTAAGCCAGCTTGCTCTGCAGCTTGTCGCCGGACAGGGCGACCTTTTCGGCGTTGATGACGATGACGAAGTCACCGCCGTCGACATTGGGCGCGAACGTCGGCTTGTGCTTGCCGCGCAGCAGGTTGGCCGCCGCGACGGCAAGGCGGCCAAGCACCACGTCCGTGGCGTCGATGACGTACCACGACCGCGTGGTGTCACCCGCCTTTGGCGCGTAGGTGGGCACAGCGCTTACCACTCTTTCTTTGCGAGCCCCTCTTCCGAGGCTGTGGATCCCGGGTCGAGCCGGGTGCCAGTCAGGCGTTCGGTGGGGTTTGATCTCGGCGACCGACATTGACCCGAGGCCCCGGCGTACCGCACGCCAACGGAGCAGCTTACCGATCGTCATCCCCGCAGGTCAAAATCGCCGAGACTGGTGGGAAAGGTGCCCTTGTGACCTCTGCAACTTATCCTTAGGTCACCCAGCAATCGGGCGGGCCGGATTGGCGGAGGTCGGATGACGGCCGGAGCAGCATGTCGGACGTGTGGCACGGAGCCCTTCAAGGACGCCCGGTTCTGCCACAGCTGCGGCTCGGCGGTCCAAGACGGCGACGCCCACGCGGAATACAAGCAGGTCACGGTGCTATTCGCCGACGTGGTGGGCTCGATGGAGATCGCCGCCGCGGTCGGTGCGGAACGGCTGCTGCAGATCATGGCCGACCTCGCCGACCGTTGCGCCGCGGTCGTCGAGCGGTACGGCGGGACGGTGGACAAGTTCACCGGCGACGGCATCATGGCCGTGTTCGGCGCGCCGGTCGCGTTGGAGGACCACGCCATCCGGGCTTGCCTTGCGGCGCTTGGGATCCAGGAGGAAACCGCCCGGCTGGCCGCCGAGGTCGACCATCGCGACGGCATCGAACTGCGGTTGCGCGTCGGTCTCAACTCCGGTGAGGTGATCGCCGGCGAAATCGGCTCGGGACCGTTCGGCTACACCGCGATCGGCGAGCAGGTCGGCCTGGCCCAGCGCATGGAGTCGGCCGCCCCGCCGGGCGCGGTGATGCTCAGCGTGTCGACCGCGCGACTCGTCGAGGGGTCCGCGGCTCTGGGCGAATCCGAGCTGGTTCAGATCAAGGGTGTCGACGCGCCGGTGCCCGCGCATCGGCTGCTGGGCGCGGGCGACGGGCATCGCGCTCCGAGGCGTGCCGAGTCGAATCTGGTCGGCCGGCGATGGGAGATGTCCGCAATCGAGGGCTTGCTGGAGCGCGCCATCGGCGTCCACGGCACCGTGGTCGGCGTGGTCGGGTTACCGGGCATCGGCAAGAGCCGCCTGGTGCGAGAGGTCACCGCGATGGCCGAAGCCCGGGGCGTCGACGTGTTCAGCGCCTTCTGCGAATCCCATGCCAGCGACGTCCCCTTCTATCTGGTGGCGCGGATGCTGCGTGCGAGCTTCCGGGTGGCCGATCTGGAAGCCCCGGACGCCCGCGCGGAGCTGCGGTCCCGGGTGCCCGACGCCGAGCCGGACGACATGTTGCTCCTCGACGACTTGTTGGGCATCGCCGATCCCGACGTTGCGCTGCCGACCATCGACCCGGACGCGCGGCGGCGGCGGTTGACCGCGCTGATCAATGCCGCGTCGCTGGCCCGCCAATCGCCGGCGGTCTACGTCATCGAGGACGTGCACTGGGTCGACCAGGTGAGCGGCTCGATGCTGGCCGAATTCGTGACGGTGGCCCCGCAGACACCCACGCTGGTGCTGCTCACCTACCGCCCCGAGTATCGGGGTCCGTTGAGCAAGGTGACCGGCGCGCAGACGATCGCCCTTGCGCCGCTGAGTGATTCGGAAGCCGCGACGCTGGCCGGCGAGCTGCTCGGAGGAGACCCCTCGGTCGGCGGCCTGGCCGCCATGATCGCCGAGCGCGCCGCCGGCAATCCGTTTTACATCGAGGAGATGGTGCGCGAGCTGGCCGAGCGCGACGT
This sequence comes from Mycobacterium sp. NGS34, assembly GCF_059812845.1. Classification (NCBI taxonomy): domain Bacteria; kingdom Bacillati; phylum Actinomycetota; class Actinomycetes; order Mycobacteriales; family Mycobacteriaceae; genus Mycobacterium; species Mycobacterium sp. NGS34. The sequence continues at coordinate 343,906 of NZ_JCALDM010000002.1, read as the reverse complement.
GCTGCGCGGTGACCGTGGCGCCTACGTGACGGAGGCGGCGGTCACCGAAGTCCGCGTGCCCGTCACGCTGCAGGCGACCATTGCCGCGCGCATCGACCGGCTGGACTGGGCGGCCAAGCGCACGCTGAGCGCCGCGGCCGTGATCGGGTCTCAGTTCAGCCGAGACCTGCTGCAAACGTTGGGCATTGAACCGAGCCTGGACGACCTGTTGGCGGGGGAGCTCATCGACCAGATCAAGTTCACCGGAGAGCCCGAGTATGTGTTCCACCATCCGCTGATCCGCACCGTGGCCTACGAATCGCAACTCAAGTCGGATCGCGCCGAGCTGCACCGGCGTGTCGCCGCCGCAATCGAATCCGGGGACCAGGCCGACCAGAACGCGGCGCTGATCGCCGAGCACCTGGAGGCCGCCGGCGATCCGCACGGCGCATTCAGCTGGCACATGCGTTCGGCGACGTGGGCCACCAACCGCGACATCAACGCCGCCCGATTGAGTTGGGAGCGCGCCCAGACGATCGCCGACCGGCTACCCGCGGAGGACCCCAACCGGGCAACCATGCGCATCGCCCCGCGCACCATGTTGTGCGCGATCGCCTGGCGAATCCACGCCCGGGGGGTGTCCGACCGCTTCACCGAATTGCGCGAGCTGTGTGCCGCCGTCGGGGACAAGGTGTCGCTGGCCATGGGGATGGCGGGGCTGGTGATGGAGCACGCGCATCAGGCCCGGGCGCGCGAGGCCTCGCAGCTGGCGTCGGAGGCCTGGACCCTCGCCGAGGCGCTCGGCGATCCGACCCTGACGGTGGGGCTGTCCATTTCGCTGATCTTCGCCAAGATGGAGAACAACAACTGGGCCGACGTGCTGCGGTGGTCAGAGACGGTCATCGACCTGGCCGAGGGCGACCCGTCCAAAGGAAACTTCATCATCGGGTCCCCGCTACCGGTCGCCCTTACGGCGCGGGCCATCGCCCGGTATTGCCTGGGTCTACCCGGATGGCAGGACGACCAGCAGCAGGGCCTCGCCATGGCCCGCAAGGCCGACCCGATGTCGTACGCGTTGGTGGTCGCCTACATCTACAACCCGGGGATACCGCTGGGCGTCCTGGCGGCCGACGATCGGGCGGTGAGCGAAACCGAAGACGCCGTGCGGATCGTCGAACGATCCGGTGACGACGTCGCGCTGGCCTTCGCCCAGATGGCGCCGGGCGTCGCGCTGGTGCACCGCCCGACAGCGCCCGACCGTGAGCGCGGCGAGAAGATCCTGGCGGAACTGGGCGACGTGTTCCGGCGCCAGGGACACAACCTGGGCGAATTGCCGATCGTCGACGTGTACGTGGCGCGGGAGAGGACCCGGGGTGGCGATCGCGACGACGCCGTAACGCTCGTGCGCGCCGCCGTCAACGATCTGTTCCGCGAGGGGCAGCAGCCGTGCGGGGCTTGGGCGTTTCCCGCGACGGGTGTTCTGGTGGAGACGCTGCTGGAGCGCGGGACCGACGCCGACGTCGCCGAAGCGGAGGCGGCCATCGAGCGGTTGGCGGCTACGCCGACCGACGGTGTGGCCATGCGCGACATCTGGCTGTTGCGACTGAAAGCCCTTGTGGCGCAAGCCCGCGGCGACGCCACCGCGTACGCGGACTTGAAGAATCGCTACGGCGAGATGGCGAGAACGCTACAGTTTGCCGGGCACATCGCCTGGGCGGAGGCGATGCCCTAGATCAGGGCATGACCATCCTTGCCGCGGGCCCCATCCGCGGCAGCACCCGCAGCGAGCCCAGGACGCCGGCGTGCCAGGCGTGCTCGGTGATGCCGAGTCCGGTGAAAGCGCGGCCATCGACGACCGTTTCGAAGCGCGTCGCCGACTCCTGGATCACCAAACCCCTTTTCCACAAGCAGGATTGGGCGATGACGCGGCCGCGAATCTCGAGCCGCAAACCGCTGACGTCGGTGACCACCATCCGCGAGGCGCAGGGAACCTGATGACCGGCCCACTCGTGGTCAACGGTCAACTGCGCGACCGCGTGGCACGCGCCGTCGTGGAAGACGTAGCCCGTCGGGTAGGCCCGCCCACCCTCGAACAGGTGGGTGCAGTTCATGGTGAAGTCGGGACTTAGCAGCACCGTGTTCCAGTCCCAGCGCTCGATGCGGCCCCACCGGCGGATCCCCCACGACTTGTCGCGCTGACCGAGGCCGTCGATCGGGTAGGAAGTGCCGTTCATTTTCACGCGGCCCGTGACCCACCCGGACTGCTCCATGTGGGTGTCGGCGATGCCCGACGGCAGGTACGCGCCAGGCGGCGCCTCGACGTGATAGTCGAACGGCGCGTGCAGCGTCGTCCAGGTCAGGTCCACCTCGTGGCGGCCCTGAAGCAATAGCCGCCACTTCGACATCGGTTCGATCATTTGAAATTCCAGATCCCCGACCTTCAGGTGGCCGGGGTCCGGGGTGCCGGCATAGCGGGCGTGCAGCTTGGCGTAGCCGCCCTCGACGCGCCCGTCGCGCATCGTGTACAGGATCGCGTCGGCGGTGTGATTGCTGGGCCGATATCCGATGCGGGCCAATCCCACCGCGTCCGACTCGGCGTCGAACCAACTGAAAAAGAAGCTTTCCTGCCAATCCGGGTGCGGCCCGGCCTCGTGCAGGAATTCGTCATTGACGTCGACCATCGTGTCCATCCTCGCGAATCGGGGGCAAATAACACGCATGCAAATCGGTGGCGACAAGAATCTAGAAAGATTACGTGAAAACTATGCACATAACCGCGTTACGTTCTCGGCGCTGATCAGTAACGTCTTGGTGCGGCGCACCGCCTTTGGCCGGGCATCGCATCGCTTTTCTAACAATTCTCACGGCAGATTGGGCCTTCGCCAACAGCGCCAAATCTGCAATGCTGTGCGAATGGCGGCAAATGGAAGCTCGAGATGGACAAAGGGGCACCTCGATGACATGCGAAAGGTGGGTGATACACGGGCCGACGACGTGGTTGAGAAAGTGTTCAAACGGGACGTTAACGAGGTCAATCGGATCATGCGAACGCTCGTCCGCAACGACCAGCCGGTGCCGAAGGATCTGCCCAAAGAGCTCCGGGGCTACCTGACCACTTCGCTATCCCTGCCCGAGTGGGCCGACATGGACAAGATCCAACTGGGGCAGCAGGTGTTCGAGAAGAACGGCCTGCTCATCACGCTGTGCCTGTTCTGCGCGTCGCTCCCGTCGGCGTATGCGGACGCCGACGCCGTCCAGGTGCTGTACCTGACCGCCCAGCTCGACACGGACGCACGCCGGCGGGTCATGGAGACCGGCCAGTTCCTGATCGACGCGTGCACCACCGGCGGCCTCGATCCAAATGGCAAGGGCCTGCGCGCAATCCAGCACGTCCGCCTGATGCATGCCGCGGTGCGTTACCTGATCAAGGACCGCGCCGGTAAGCACCCCGGCATGTGGAATCCCGCTTGGGGCGTGCCGATCAACCAGGAGGACATGGCCGCGACCATCCTCTCGTTCTGGTATGTCGTCAAAGACCCGATGCGTCGCCTTGGTGTGCCCTTGTCCAGCAAGGAAATCGATGCCTACCTCCACCTGTGGACCGTCATCGGCCACCTGATGGGCGTTCTCGACAACATGCTTCCGGATGACCCCACCGACGCCGACGCGCTGCTCGACGCCATCAAGCGACGGCGCTTCGCGGCGTCGCCCGAGGGGCAGCACATGACCCGCGCGCTTCTCGCGCTACTCGACCAACTCACGCCCACCCAGACGTTCGATAAGACGATCCCGCCGCTGATCCGCCACCTGATCGGCGACAAGACCGCCGACCTGCTGCTCGTACCGCCTTTGCATCACCGCCGCGAACTCGAACAGCTCGCGCGCATCGCCGACTGGTTCTCCACGAACGTCCTGACTCTGATCGGCCGCGCCACGCCGCGCTACCACTTCGTCTCGGACATAGCTGCGGATTTCGGGCGCGAACTGTTGCAGAGTGCGTTCGACTTCGAGCGGGGTGGGGTGCGCGCGTCGTTCGACATGCCCGATCACCTCGCTCGCGACTGGAAGATTTCGAAGCCTTCCCGCCCGTAAGCCTGTGTGGTCCCGGCGGCTCTCCCCCGCCGGGACCACACAGGGCTTCTTGGTGCGGCTATCGCCGCCCGGTGGCCACTCGAGCTACCGCGCCCACACTCCCGCCGCCCGGCGGTCCGCGTCCGCCACGTCCTGCGCGCCGTCGCGCACCGCGTTTCCCAGGTTGACAAGTATCTGGTTGAGCGCCGTGGCGGCCTGATGCCACTTCAGCTGCTCGACCTGATACGCGGCCGCAGCTTCGCGCGTCCACAGTTCCCGCAACGGGGCGATCTGCGATCTCAGCTCGTCGAGCGCGGCGTTGAGACGGGCCGCGGTGGTGTGGATCTCCTGGCGCACCGCGTATTCGATTTCGCCGAAGTTGTAGGACAGCACAGGGTCCATGGGCATTCCCCCGCTCACAGGTTTCCGCCGGCGGCGGCGACGTGGTGGGCGTGGTTCTCCCCGGCTTCCCGCAGCGCGACCTCGTTGTGCCGAATGGTCTCGGCGATGGTGTTCAGGACGCGGTAGAGCCGGGCCGACTCGGCGTTCCAGCGCTCCAGCACGTCTTTGAACCGCACGGCCGCGGGCCCGCCCCACACCGAGGGCGGCACGCTGCCCATGCGACCGATGAAGGCCTGCAGCATCGCTCGGATCTCCTCGTTGCGGGCGTCCGTCGCGGCCGCGACCGAGCGCATGAGATCGAAGTCGGTGCTCAGTGTGTTCGCCATGTCAAATTGGACCGCGGCGGCTTCGGTTTGGTTCCGTCTTATCCGATCGTGTGGGCGGATCGCACCGCCTCCTCGCAGGCGTCGCGCACCGCCTCCTCGGCGCCGGGGCGGCTCTGGCATCCCACGCTGATCCGGACCGGCCCGTCCAGCAGCACCGTCCACCGCACCTGGTGGGCGGGGCGCACTTCGCGATAGGTCACCGCGGGCCGGCCGCCGCTTATCCCGGCGGGATCGAAGTCGACGAATACCCCGGCCGGCTCCGCGTCGATCGCGCGTTTCAACCGCTCGGCGGCGCCACGCAGCGTCTCGCCGACCACGGGCGACTGCGTGACGTGCAGCGCCACTTCCGGATCCGACGGCGAGGTGACCTGAACCCGCGCGGACCCGGGCCCGGTGACCACCCGCTGCGCGGACCAGTTCGCGGGCACCGTCAGCGCCACGCGGCCCTCCACCAAGAATGTCGTCGGCGCCGTCTGCACCGCGACCGGGGGCGGCGCGCCATGACGGGCCGCGGGGGCCACGGCCGCGATCGCCGCTGGAAACGCCGTCACCGCGACGGCGGCCCCGGCGAGCACACCAATCACCCGCGCGCGGGGTCGGGGCCGGTCGCCCGCGGTGACGCGGGGCCCGGTCGGCTCCCCCGCAGCCGGAAGCGCCGCCCGCGCCAGCAAGGCAAGCTGAGCGTCACCGGTCTCCACCGCCGCCCGGCCACCACGACGCAGCGCCCGGGCGATCGACGCCCCGAGCGCCGCCGCCCCGGCGACCGTGCCGGGCGCGTCGATCACAACGGCCGGCGACCCCTGGTGCGTCATCCCCGCGATGACGGATGCGGCCTCCTCGGCAGCGGAATCCGGTTCCGCCCCACGGGGTATCGCAACCACCTCGGCTCCGGTGATCACCACCAGCCGCTCGGCGATCTCCACGATCACCGACTCACGGTCGGATGCCTGCGCCAACAGCCACGAACGGCGTCGCGCCAGCACGGCGTCGGCCAGGGTCCTGGCAGCCTCGGTCACCACGGCGACTCGCGCCGACGGCCACCACGACGGATGCAGGACGACCAGGCCGTCGGACTTGTCGCAGTTCACCGACCGCAGGGCCGCGCGCCAGAGCGAAGCGACGGTGACGGGGCGGCCACCGACCAGCGCCACCCGATCGTCGATGGCGCCCAGCGCCTCCCTGATGATCTCGCAGATGTCGTCGTCGGTGGCATTGCTTGCGCCACAGCACAATCGGCGGATCGTGCCGGGCCCGGCCTCGATGAGCGCGCGGTGGCGATTCACGGGGGCGGGCTCCAGGCCACCTGAACGAGCTGTTCCTCACCGGGACGACTGATCAGGACGCCGCGGCCGGGCGGCAACCGCACCGAGCGACCGCAACCCCAGGGTGCGCCCGCGGCCGGGCGTCCACTCATCATCAGCGTCATGCACCCGAGGTCCCGCAGGCCCGCCAGCAGCGGCTCGAACAACGCGCGCTCGGCGCCGCCGCTGCGCCGGGCCACGATCAGGTGCAGGCCCACATCCCTTGCGTACGGCAAGTATTCGACGAGCTCCTCGAGTGGGTTCCCGCCCGGGGTAGCGACCAGGTCGTAGTCGTCGACCAGCACATAGACGTCCGGCCCGGACCACCAGGACCGGGTCCGCAGCTGCGCCTGGCTCACGTCCGGCGAAGGCATCCGCGCCGCCAGCACGTCGAGCAGATCCGGCAACCAACCGGTCAGGGCCGACGAAGACACCGCGTAGCCGCCAAGGTGTTCCGCCTCGACGACGCCCAGCAGCGAGCGCCGAAAGTCGACGATGAACAGCTGAGCGTCGGCGGCGGCATTCGTCCGAACGATTTCACGGCACAGCGTCCGAAGCGTGGCGGTCTTGCCGCACTCGTTGTCACCGACGACCAGCAGGTGTGGGTGCCGCACGAAATCGATTGGGACCGGCAGCAGTCGGCGTTCCTCGAGGCCGATCAGAACCCGCGCCCCCGCCCGACTCGTAAGAGCATCGCGGTCGACTCGCGTGGGCAACAGCGGTATCGGCGGCGCGACTGACGTCCCGTGACGGACCCGCCCCGTGGGCAGCACGATGAGCATGTGCAGCCCGTCGCGGGAAAGGCCGCGACCCGGTTTGTCGTGCGGAATGTCGTTCGCGCGCCTGCGGTCGATCTCGGAGTCCGCCGGGTCGCCGAGCCGCAACTCGATGCGGGTGCCGATCTGGTCCTTGAGCGCCGGCCTGATCTCGGCCCATCGCGTCGCCGACAACACCACGTGCAAACCGAACGAAAGTCCCTGAGCCGCCAGGGCGGTGACCGATGCCTCGATTTCCTCGAACTCGTGTCGCAGGCCGGCCCAGCCGTCGACGACGAGGAACACGTCGGCGAACGGACCGGCGCGCCGCTCCTCCCGGGATCGCACCGTGGACTCCATCTCGGCGATCAATCGCCGCACCAGCTCCGGCTCGGTCCGGTCGGCGACCGCGCCCACATGCGGTAGGGCGCGCAGAGCCGCGAGCGCTCCGCCGCCGAAATCCAGGCAGTAGAACCGCACCCGCGCCGGATCGTATGCCGCCGCCAGGGCCGTCACCAGGGTACGCAGCGCCGTCGATTTGCCCGATCGGGGCGCGCCGACGACCGCCACATTGCCGGCGGCCCCCGACAAATCGACCATCAGCGGCGTGCGGCATTGTTCGAGCGGGCGGTCGACGATGCCGATGGGCACGCTCAGCCCGTCCGGCGCCGGGCCCGCGTCGCGGAGCAAGGTGTCCAGCGCGGGCGCCACGTCCAGCGGGGGCAGCCAGACCTGGTGCGCCGGCGGTCCCTGTCCGGCGAGCCCGTCGAGGACCGCATGCAGAACGGTCCGGGTCGGCGAAGCGCCCGCGTCGGGCCGGGCGACCGGGCCGGCCGGCCACGCGCTGAAGACCCGCACCGTCATCCCCTCGGCCGGCCGGTCCGCCGGCAGCGGTCCCGAGACGTATGCCGCCTGGAAGCGGATCGGCTCGCCGCTGCCCGCGCGCAGGTACCCCGCGCCGGGGGTGTTGGGCAATTGGTAGGCGTCAAGCGTTCCCAGTGCCGCCCGCGATTCGTTGGCGGACAGGGTCTTCAGGCAGATCCGGTAGGACAAATGGGCCTCCAGTCCCCGCAGCCGGCCCTCTTCGAGTCGCTGACTGGCCAGCAGCAGATGCATGCCCAGGGACCGCCCGAGCCGCCCAATGGCGACGAACATGTCGGCGAACTCGGGATGCCGGCTGAGCATTTCGGAGAACTCGTCGACGATGATCACCAGAGTCGGCAGCGGGATCAATCGCGCGCCGGCCCGGCGCGCGTGTTCGTAGGCCGTGACGCCGGCGCAGTTCGCCCGTCGCAGCAGCCGCTGCCGGCGATCCATTTCGCCGGCCAGGGCATCGCGCATGCGCGCGACCAGCGGGGCCTCGTCGGCGAGGTTGGTGACGACGGCGGCAACGTGAGGCGCCCGTGCCAGGTCGAGAAACGTTGCGCCCCCTTTGAAGTCGACGAGCAGGAGATTGAGCACCTCGGGAGGGTTTTGCGCCGCCAGCCCGAGCGCGATGGTGCGCAGCAACTCCGACTTGCCCGACCCGGTGGCTCCCACGCACAGCCCGTGCGGACCCATCCCTTCTTCCGCGGCCTCTTTGATGTCCAGATGCAGCGGCGCGCCGTCGACCGTGGTCCCGATCCGGACACACAGTCGGCCGCGCTGGTTCTCGTCGCGCCACAATGCGATCGGTTCGGCCCCGGCCGGCGCGCCCCGGTACCCGGCGAGCCGGCGGGCGCACGTCAGGGCGTCCACCAATTCCATTCGGTCGTGGCATGCCGACGGTTGAGGCTCGCCCGGCCCCCTGATCGTGACCGGCGCGCCGTGGGTGCAGGCCCCGACCTCGAGGATGGTGGTGCCGGTGGGTGCGCCGGCGGAATCGGGCTCCCCCGGATCGACAACCACGATCAGGTACGCCCCCGCCACGCCGCCGAGCGCTTGCCGAGCCTCCGACATGGTTTGATACACCAAGCGCGCCGAGCCCACCGCATCGGCGGCACTTGGATGTTGGTTGTGCGGCAACCATTTCAGCCAATCCCAGTCGGCGCGGTTCCGATCGCTGACCACGGCCGCGACCAGCAGCTGGTCGGGACCGTGCAGCACGGCCAGCTGGCAGATCATCGCGCGCAGCAGGCCGCGCACCGAGGCGGCGTCGCCGTCTATCGTCACCCTCCCGGGTGCACCCAGGTCGGCGGTGATCGGCGCGTCCGCGACGAACGAATGCGCACTCAGGAAGCGACGCAGTGCCGCCTCCGTGACCGGGTCGGCCGGCCCATGGGGCGACGGCTCCGGCGCCACCAAGCGTGCCGCAAGCGGCTGGGTGCCGACCCCGACACGGATACGGCAGAAGTCGGGGTCGTGCGCTCGCCGCTCCCACATCCGTGGTCCGCCGATCAATGTCCACAGCGTGTCGGGGTCCGGCTGGCTCCAGCGGAGCGAAACCCGCTGTGCTGTAGCTATTTCGATGGCTGTCGCGCGCAGCCCGCTCAGGTAAGCGAGGTAGTTGACCCGGTCGTCGTCGAGGCGGCGGCCCCGCCGCGGGCCCCGCCCGGCGGTCGCCGTCACCAGCGAGACCAGTGTCATCACCGGGAACGCCACAAACACGGGATTGCGCGCGGCGGTCGATCCGGAGAGGAAGGCCGCGGCCATGACCGCGAGGGTCGCGAGCGACAGCACGAGGGGGACCAACCGGGGCGATCCCGCCGGAGGCAGCCCGGGCGGCGCGTCAACGGCGATGTCCGCCGCCGCGACCGCCGGCGCCGGCCGGCGAACCGCTGGCACGAAAGACTGCGTCATCTCCGCCCTCCTACCGGTTGGCGACGGTAGGCAGCGGCGAAATCCGCTGCAACTCACCTGTGGATGGCCGGATATCGGCGGATCGAAGACTGGCTACGGTGCGGGTAATCCGAACGGAAGGGGTCACCGTTGCCTGGATCCGACCCGGGACTGCGCCGCGTGTCAGTACATGCTGGCACGGCCGTCACGGACTTGTCCCTGCCCTCGGGCGTGCCCGTCGCCGTGCTGATTCCGTCGATCGTCGACATCCTGGACGGACACGGTGTCGAGGCCTCCGGGGGGCTGGAGGCGCGACGCTACCAGCTGTCGTGCCCGGGTGCGGCGCCGTTGATCACATCGGCAACGTTGGCGCAGAACGGTATCCGAGACGGCGCCGTCCTGGTTCTGACCCAATCCTCCGCCCCGCCGTCCCCTCCCCATTACGACGACGTAGCCGAGGCCGTGTCCGCGACCCTCGATGCCGCGGGTCGAAGCTGGCCCCCCGTCCGGCGCCGGCAAGCGACACGGGTGGCGAGCGCCCTCGCGGCGGCCTGTTTGGCGGGCATCGGTGCGCTGGCGCTCATCCGGAACGCATTCAGCGCCAACGCCACCGGCGCCACCGTCGGCATGGCGGCATCGACGGGCCTGCTGGCTCTGCTCGTCGCCGCGGTCGCACACCGCGCATACGGGGACGCCATCGCCGGGCTCGCGTTGAACGTAATCGCCGCCGTATTCGCCGGGGTCGCAGGATTTCTGGCCGTGCCCGGCGGCCCCGGTCCGGCAAACGTGGTGCTGGCCGCCACGGCGACGGCGGCGGCCTCGGTGCTGGCGTCGCGCGTATCGGGTTGCGGCGCGGTCCCATTGGCCGCGCTCGCGTGCGTCGCGACGATCGTCGCCCTGGCCGCCTTGGCCGGGGTCATCACCGCCGCACCGCTGCGCGCGATCGGTTCGGTATCCGCGTTGGCGTCCCTCGGCCTGCTGGGCGTGGCGCCGCGGGTGTCGATCACGCTGGCCGGCCTGTCACCGCAGTCAGTCGCACCGGACGTGGACGCCAGGGCGATCCGCGCGGACAACTGGTTGGCCGGCTTGCTCGCCGCCTTCCTGTCGGTGGCCGCCGTGGGCGCCATCGTCACCGTGCTCGCCGGCGCACCGCGGCTGTGCTGCATCGCCTTCGGCGCGCTCACCGGCGCATTGCTGATGCTGCGCGCGCGTTCGGATGACGGGAGCAGAACGCTCGTGTTCCTCGGTTGCGGAATCGCCATCGTGGCAGTGACTTTCGGCGTCGTGGCGCTGAGCACGCTGCGGGGCGGATCATGGCTGGCCGCGATGACGGCCACGTTGGCCGCCGCGGCGATCTACCTGGGCTTCGTCGCTCCCACGATATCGCTCCCGCCCCTGCTGCGCCGCAGCGTCGAGGTGCTGGAGTGCCTGGCGCTGGTGGCGCTGGTGCCCGTGACCTCATGGGTGTGCGGGTTATACACCGCCGTTCGTGGATTGAGCTTCCGGTGAATGCCTCACGCGTCGCGCGCCTCCTGGCCGTTTCGGCGCTCGCGTCGGCATGCCAGCTCGGAATGCCTTCGGCGCAAGCGGTTTCGCCGCCGGAAGTCGAGGACAAGTGGCTGCCCAAGCCGGGGCTGCCCGCCCCGACGGCACCGAGCGTGCAGCGCGAAGTCTGCGCGACGATCACGGAGGATTCGTCCGCACGGCCCGACCCGCCGCCGGATCTCGTCGACCTGACCAGGGTCTGGCAGCTGACCCGCGGCGCGGGACAGCGGGTCGCGGTCATCGACACCGGCGTCTCGCGCCATCCGCGGCTGCCCGAGGTAGTGCCCGGGGGCGACTACGTGTTCACCGGCGACGGCACCCAGGATTGCGACGCGCACGGCACCCTGGTGGCCGGAATCCTCAGCGGAGTGGCGCCGGAGGCCACGCTGATCGGCATCCGGCAGTCCAGCGCGAAGTTCGTTCCCGCCGGCGACCGTTCCCGAGGCGGGGTGGGCGACGTCGACACCATGGCGAAAGCAATCCGCACGGCCGCCGATCTCGGGGCATCCGTGATCAACATTTCGTCCGTCGCATGCGTTCCCGTCGCCTCGCCGCTCGACGACCGAGCGGTGGGCGCCGCCCTCGCGTACGCGGTCGACGTCAAGAACGCCGTCGTGGTGGCCGCGGCGGGCAACACCGCCGGCGCGGGCCCGTGTCCGCCGCAGCGACCCGACGCAACGTGGCAGACGGCCACGGTCATCGCCAGTCCGGCCTGGTACGACGACTATGTGCTCACCGTCGGGTCGGTCGACGCCGAGGGCGCGCCGTCGCCGTTCACGCTCGCGGGACCCTGGGTGGACGTCGCGGCCACCGGCGAGGACGTGGCCGCGCTCGGTTCGAAGCCGGTTTCGGGCACCAGTTATGCCGCACCCCTGGTCAGTGGGCTGGCGGCCCTGATCCGAGCCCGGTTCCCCGCATTGACCGCGCGGCAGGTGATGGGGCGCATCACCTCGACCGCGCACCACCCACCCGCCGGGCGGGATCCGCTCGTCGGAAACGGCACCATCGACGCGCCGGCCACGGTCAGCACCGACACCGGTCCGCCGACGACGACGTCCAAGCCGACACCGGCGCCGGTGCCCGTCACCGCGCCGCCACCACCGAGGCGGCCGGATGCGCATGCCCGGGATACGGCGCTGCGCGGCGCGGCAATCTGCCTTGTCGCGTTGGCGGGAACCCTCGCGGCCGCCCGGTTACGGGCCTCCCGCCACCGTGTCCCGTGCGACTGACGCGTTGCGCCTGCTCAATTCGGGTCCGGACGGCAGGGCCGCGAGCATCGGCCACGGCGCCGGAACCGGTGCCCGCAGACCGAGATCGTGTGCCGCGTCGTCGTCGTGGATCGCGAACCGCACCCCGGTATCGGTGACGAGATATCTTGTGCCACTGCGGTTGTCGTCCCGGACGTAGGCGGTCCGGCCCGGCGGCAGATAGGCCGCGTCCAGCGCGGGACCCCGGCCGTCGGCCCGCGACAAGGTCACCGGCGCCCGACCGGCCGGCAGCGGCTGGCCGCTGCCCGCCAGGAAAGCGACGTCGTAACTCCCCGATGGCCCGCGCGTCGACGTGACGCACACGGTGCTGCCCGCGGCCAACGCCGGCGCCAGGTCGGGGAAGCTGGCCACCGGCAGCGTGTTCACGATTCCCGCGGCGCGGATCGCATCGGGGGCCACCGGGACGGCGTTGGCCGTGCCCCGCGAATCGCTGAAGCGCAGGACATCGGCGGCCACCCGGCCGATGCGCTGGACCCCGCCGGGCAGGACGACGTAGAACTCGTCGCCGTCGCCGCGGGCGACGCGCAGCACGCTGCCGACCGGAACTCCGGGCATCCCGGCCGCCGCGCCTCCCGCGCCGCGGACCCTCGGTGCGCTGAGCGGCGGCGCCTCCGGCACCGCGTTCAGCACCGATTGCGACACGAGCCGCGGCGCGCGGCCCTCCAGCCGGAGCGCGCGCACGACCGCGGTGTCGCCGAGGTCGACCACGGCTCGTTGACCGTTGTAGAGCAGGTAGGCCGGCGAGCCAGCGGGGGGCGCCACCAGGAGCCCTTGGTCGGAAGCCAGGCGGTGAACCGTCGGGCCGGTGGGCCCGACGACGACCGTCGCCGCGCCGGTCTCCTCGGCATCGCAGATCGTCCAGGCCGATTCGTCCGCCGACAGCGGCTCACCGAGCAGCTGCGGCGCGCCCGGAATGCCGAGCAGGGGACCGCGTTTGGTGCGAGCCAGGTCGGACTCGCGCGCCGGCTGCGGGTTGGCGGGAGTCGCCGCGATCAACCGGGCCGACGCCAGGTTCAGCACCGGGTGCCAGGTATCGCCCACGCGCACGTACAACGCCCCGGATTGCTGGCCCATCACGATCTGCGCCCGACCGAGGTCCGCGTGCGGCCGCAACAACCCCGGCAAGGCGCAGCCCACCAGCGCGACGGCCGCCACCACGCACCCGACCGCGAGCGGCGCCGGCAGCGACCCGTTCGTGGCGTGAACATCGCGGCCCAGCAATGCGCGCTCGACGCGGCGCAGCAGAAATCGATGAGCGCTGATTTGCACCCAAGTGGTCGGCTGGCGCACCCGCGAACGGTCCAAAATACCCTCGGCAAATTTGTGGAATAAGTCTCCCGGCTCCAGTTAAGCCGCAGGTAGACGGCGGCGGCGCCCGTTATCCACAGGCCGGCGAATTTTCGGTGTTCGCTGCTTGCGGGTAATATTTCGGCGTGTCTTCCCACCGTTTAATTCGCTGGGTAGGCCCGGGGGTTTCCGCAGTGCTCACCACCGCCGGCCTGCTCATGTCCCCACCCGCTATTCCGGTCGCGTCCGCAGATGACTGCCCGAACGTAGAGGTCATCTTTGCCCGCGGCACCAACGAGCCGCCCGGCATGGGCCGCGTCGGCGACGCGTTCGTCGACGCGCTGAAGCAGGACACCCCCGGCCTGACGTACGACACCTACGGGGTGAACTACGCGGCCAGCAAGCTGCAGCTGCACGGCGGCGACGGCGCCAACGACACCATCAACCGCGTCAAGGCGGCGGTGGCGAAGTGCCCGAACGTCAAGATCGTGCTGGGCGGCTACTCGCAGGGCGCGTCGGTGATGGACATCGTCGCCGGCGTCCCGATCGGCGGCATCAACTGGGGCAACGCGCTGCCGCCGGAGTACGCCAAGAACATCGCCGCCGTCGCCACCTTCGGCGACGTGGCCGACCGCGCCGGCGGATCGCTCCCCGTCGCAAGCGCGATGCTCGGGTCCAAGGCGATCGACCTGTGCAACCCGGAGGACCCGATCTGCCACGCGGGCCAGGGCAACGAGTGGAGCGGTCACACCGAGGGCTACGTCCCCCTGTACACCACGCAGGCCGCGTCCTTCGTCGCGTCCAAACTGATGGCCGGGACCTACCCGCAGACCCCGGGCTACGGCCCGCAGACGCCGGGTTACGGGCCGCAGACCCCGGGCTCCGTCCCGTCGGTGCCCGGCCCGTCGGTTCCCGGAACCGTGCCGTCGCCGAACGCACCCGTCACGCCCAACACCCCGGATACGCCGAATCCTCAAGCGCCGCTTGTCTAAATCGTTATCGGGGCTTGATTTTGGGCCCGTAGCCTCGTCGTGTGAGGCTTATCCGCTTGGGGCTGACCGTCGCATTCCTTGCGGCGGTCGCGGTTTTCGTCGTCCCTAAGCTGTTACCGCTGGCCTCGGCGGCGTGCCCGGACGTCGAGGTGGTGTTCGCGCGGGGCACCGACGAGCCGCCGGGCGTCGGGAAGGTGGGCCAGGCCTTCGTGTCATCACTGCGCCAGAACACCCGGAAAAGCGTTGGCTCGTACGGCGTTAACTACCCGGCCAACAAGGACTTCCTGGCCGCCACGGACGGCGCGAACGACGCCAGCAACCACATCCAGCAGATGGCCGGCAACTGCCCCAACACCAAGATCGTGCTCGGCGGGTACTCGCAGGGCGCGGCCGTCATCGACATCGTCACCGCGGCACCGCTTGCCGGCTTCGGCTTCCGTGACCCGTTGCCCGCCAAGGCCGCCGATCACGTCGCCGCCGTCGCCCTGTTCGGGAACCCGTCGGCCCGGGCGGGCGGCCTGATGAGCGCGATCACCCCGAACTTCGACGGCAAGACCATCGACCTGTGCAACACCGGCGACCCGATCTGCTCCAACGGCAACAAGTGGAGCGCGCACCTGAGCTACGTGCCCGGATTGACCAACCAGGCCGCGAGTTTCGTCGCCAGCCGCGTCTGAACCCGATGGCGGCGACCCGCTTCGCCCGGCTGGTGCCCTAGCGGCGACCCGCTGCGCCCGGCTACGCCGCGCTTGCGATCGCCGCGGCCGCGCTCGCGATCGCCGCTAGCCTCGCGTGCGCAAATCCCGCGTGATCAGGATCCGCGCGGCCAGTTCGTCGTCGGGCGGGTAATCGACGCCGATCAGCGTCAGCCCGTGCGCCGGCGCGGCGGCGAAGTCGCTGGACCGCTCGGTGGCGGACAGCAGATCGCGGCACCATGAGGTCGGGCGGCGGTGCTCGCCGACGGCCAGCAGTGCGCCGATCAGCGAGCGCACCATCGACCAGCAGAACGCGTCGGCGGTGACGTGCGCGGTGATCAGATCGCCGTCGCGCGACCAGTCCAGCCGCTGCAGGTCGCGGATGGTGGTGGCGTTCTCCCGCTGCCGGCAGAACGCCGCGAAGTCGTGCAGCCCCAACAGGTCTCGCGAGGCCGAGGCCATCGCGTCGATGTCGAGGTCACGCGGCCAGGCGGTGACATAGCGCGCCTGCTGCGGCTCCACGCCGTAGGCCGCCGTCGACAGCCTGTACGCATAATGCCGGCGCAGCGCCGAGAACCGGGCGTCGAAACCTTCGGGGGCGCGGGCGATTTCGAGCACCCGGACGTCGGTGGGCAGGAACCGGCCGAGCCGGCGCACCAACGGCAAAAACTCGGGCTCGCCAGTGTGTGGGGAGCGCGGATAGGCGTTCGGCAACGCGTCGGCGGGCACGTCGACGTGTGCGACCTGCGCGGTGGCGTGGACACCCGTGTCGGTGCGCCCCGCCGCGCGCAGCCGCACCGGAGTGCGGAAAACCGTCGTCAGCGCCTCGTCGAGGACGCCGGCGACGGTCCGCTGTCCGGCCTGGGTTGCCCAGCCGGCGAATTCCGTTCCGTCGTAGGCGATGTCAAGCCGCAGACGGACCTGAAAATCCGGGTCGCTAACTCTCGTCAGCCTCGTCGTTCGCCTCGGCGGCCTCGGCCTCGGCCCTCGCGGCCACGGCCTCGTCATGCTTCTCCTCAGCGGCGGCCTCGGCCGGCGTGGCCTCGGTCTCCGTCGCCTCGGTCTCGGCCGGCTCGGTGACCTCGTCGGCCGTCGGGCCGACGGCCTCCTCGGGCTCGACGGCGGCCTGCGGCGCCGCCGCCGCGGCCACGGGTGCCGCCTTCTTGGACGCCTTCACGCGGCGCGCCCGGTCGGCCTCCGACGTCACCGTCTTCTCCCGGACCAGCTCGATCACGGCCATCGGGGCGTTGTCGCCCTTGCGCGCCTCGACCTTGATGATGCGGGTGTAGCCGCCGTTGCGGTCGGCGAAGAACGGCCCGATCTCCGCGAACAGGGCGTGCACCACGTCCTTGTCGCGGATCTTCTTCATCACCTCACGACGGTTGTGCAGCGTGCCCTTCTTGGCGTGCGTGATCAGCTTCTCCGCGTACGGCCGCAGCGCACGAGCCTTGGGCTCGGTCGTCTTGATCCGGCCGTGCTCGAACAGCGACGTGGCCAGGTTGGCCAACAGTGCCTTCTGGTGCGAAGACGACCCGCCGAGGCGAGGGCCCTTGGTGGGCTTGGGCATTGCGCTATCTCCTAAGTGGGGCCGACCCCCGTATCAGGTAGGGCCGGGACGGACTCGTATTTAGAGCTGTTCGGTTTCCGCGTAGTCCTGGTCGTCGTAGGCGGCCTCGGTGGACCAGGTGCCGGTGGCGACGTCGTAACCCGCGACCTCCGACGGGTCGAAGGTGGCCGGGCTGTCCTTGAGCGACAGGCCGAGCTGGTGCAGCTTGACCTTCACCTCGTCGATGGACTTCTGCCCGAAGTTGCGGATGTCGAGCAGGTCGGACTCGGTGCGGCTGACCAGCTCGCCGACGGTGTGCACACCCTCGCGCTTGAGGCAGTTGTAGGACCGCACGGTCAGGTCCAGGTCGTCGATCGGCAGCGCGAACGAGGCGATGTGGTCGGCCTCGGCCGGCGACGGCCCGATCTCGATGCCCTCGGCCTCGACGTTGAGTTCGCGTGCCAGGCCGAACAATTCGACCAGCGTCTTGCCCGCCGACGCCAGCGCGTCGCGCGGGGTGATCGAACTCTTGGTCTCCACGTCCAGGATCAGC
Source organism: Mycobacterium sp. NGS34 (assembly GCF_059812845.1). Lineage (NCBI taxonomy): Bacteria > Bacillati > Actinomycetota > Actinomycetes > Mycobacteriales > Mycobacteriaceae > Mycobacterium > Mycobacterium sp. NGS34. The sequence goes on along the minus strand of NZ_JCALDM010000002.1, from coordinate 326,429 downwards.
TTGTCGAAGTCGGTGCGCTGCTCGACACGGGTGGCATCCACCTTGTAGGTGACCTTGAGCACCGGCGAGTAGATGGAATCGACCGGGATGCGGCCGATTTCGGCTCCCGACGCGCGGTTTTGCACGGCCGGCACGTAGCCGCGGCCGCGCTCGACGACGAGCTCGACCTCGAGCTTGCCCTTGTCGTTCAGCGTCGCGATGTGCATGGCGGGGTTGTGCACCGTCACACCGGCGGGCGGCACGATGTCACCCGCGGTGACCTCGCCCGGGCCCTGCTTGCGCAGGTACATGGTGACGGGCTCGTCCTCCTCGGAGGACACGACCAGGCCCTTGAGGTTCAGGATGATGTCGGTGACGTCTTCCTTCACGCCGGGCACGGTGGTGAACTCGTGCAGCACCCCGTCGATGCGGATGCTGGTGACGGCCGCGCCGGGAATCGACGACAGCAGCGTGCGCCGCAGCGAATTGCCCAGGGTGTAACCGAATCCGGGCTCCAGCGGCTCGATGACGAACTGGGACCGGGTGTCTGTGACGATTTCCTCGGACAGGGTGGGTCGCTGTGAGATCAGCATGGTGTTTCTTCTTCTCCTTCTCGGCACCCGCTATTTGATGCCGCCTAAGGTTTCGAGCCGGGCGGCCCGAAAGTTCTTTACTTCGAGTAGTACTCGACGATCAGCTGCTCGGTCAGCGGCACGTCGATCTGCGCGCGCTCGGGCAGCTGGTGGATGAGGATGCGCTGGCGCTCCCCCACGACCTGCAGCCAGCTCGGGATCGGGCGGTCGCCCGCCGTCTCCCGCGCGATCTGGAACGGCACCGTGTTCAGCGAGCCGTCCCGCACCTCGATGATGTCGTACTGCGACACCCGGTAGCTGGGAACGTCGACCTTCACGCCGTTCACCGAGAAGTGGCCGTGGCTCACCAGCTGGCGGGCCATCCGTCGGGTGCGCGCCAGCCCGGCGCGGTAGACGACGTTGTCCAGCCGGCTCTCGAGGATGCGCAGCAGCTCCTCACCGGTCTTGCCGGGCTGCCGCACGGCCTCTTCGTAGTAGCGGCGGAACTGCTTTTCCATCACGCCGTAGGTGAAGCGGGCCTTCTGCTTCTCCTGCAACTGCAGCAGGTACTCGCTCTCCTTGATCCGCGCGCGGCCGTGCTGGCCGGGCGGGTAGGGGCGCTTCTCGAAGGCCTGGTCGCCACCGACGAGGTCGGTGCGCAGCCGGCGCGACTTGCGGGTGATGGGTCCGGTGTAACGAGCCATGATTGTTCCTAGACCCTTCTGCGCTTCGGCGGTCGGCATCCGTTGTGCGGCTGCGGGGTGACGTCGGAGATCGCGCCCACCTCCAGGCCGGCGGCCTGCAGCGACCGGATCGCGGTCTCGCGGCCCGAGCCCGGGCCCTTCACGAACACGTCGACCTTGCGCACGCCGTGCTCCTGGGCCTTGCGCGCCGCGTTCTCGGCGGCCAGCTGCGCCGCGAACGGCGTCGACTTGCGCGAACCCTTGAAGCCGACGTGACCCGACGACGCCCAGGCGATGACGTTGCCCTGCGGGTCGGTGATCGTCACGATCGTGTTGTTGAACGTGCTCTTGATGTGCGCGGCGCCGTGCGGAATGTTCTTCTTTTCCCGCTTGCGGGTCTTGTGCTGCCCCTTCTTAGCGGACGTCGCCTGCGCTTTCTTTGCTGGTGGCATTCGGTTCTACCTGGCCTTCTTCTTGCCTGCGATGGTGCGCTTGGGGCCCTTGCGGGTGCGCGCGTTGGTCTTGGTGCGCTGGCCGCGCACCGGCAGGCCGCGGCGGTGCCGCAGGCCCTGGTAGCAGCCGATCTCGATCTTGCGGCGGATGTCGGCCTGCACCTCGCGGCGCAGGTCACCCTCGACCTTGAGGTTGGCCTCGATGTAGTCACGCAGGTGGGTCACCTGGTCATCGGTGAGGTCCCGGGTGCGCAGGTCCTTGTCGATGCCGGTGGCGGCCAGGATTTCGTTGGCGCGGGTACGGCCGACGCCGAAGATGTACGTCAGCGCGATCTCCATCCGCTTGTCGCGCGGGAGATCGACGCCTACTAGTCGAGCCATAGGTGGCGTTTCCTCTTTTTCTAGGCGGAGGTCTGATCCCAGCCCGTTCCCGCTCCAAACTTTGAGGCGGGGCCCGGCCTCCGTCCGGGCGTGGATGAGCGACGTATTCGCTCAGTGGTGCTGGGAGGTCATCATTTAGTTGTTTCAGCAGGCGGGCTCGGTACATGGCGGCGACCCGCTGCGCCCGGCTACGCCGAGCTTGCGATCGCCGCTAGCCCTGCCGCTGCTTGTGGCGCGGATCCGAGCAGATCACCATGACCCGCCCATGCCGACGGATCACCCTGCACTTGTCGCAAATCGGCTTCACGCTGGGGTTGACCTTCACGGCTTTTCGATCCTGTTCTCGTCGTTCGTTGGTTACTTGTACCGGTACACGATGCGGCCCCGGGACAGGTCGTAGGGAGACAACTCCACCACCACCCGGTCCTCGGGCAGGATGCGGATGTAGTGCTGCCGCATCTTGCCGCTGATGTGGGCGAGCACCTTGTGGCCGTTCTCCAGCTCAATGCGGAACATCGCATTGGGCAGGGGCTCGACCACGCGGCCCTCGACCTCGATGGCGCCGTCCTTCTTGGCCATACTTGTCAGAAATCCTCGTCATTCGTTTCGTTCGCTTTAGCGCCCGCGTCGGCGCGAGATATACACCGACTTCGAACGTGAGCCGGTGACAGGAAATTCCTAGGGACGGGGCACACAAAAAGTCGGCGCGGAAACCGCACCGTTGGTCAATGATACCTGGTAACGAGCCTTACCCAAAATCGCTGCCGGAGAAATCGGCCCCGCCTTCACGACCTGCCGAACCGGGCCTGACGAGGGCATACTTGACGGCGATGACCAGCCCCGCGAACCTTACCGCAGAGTCCCGCAAACCCGTCCTGCTGACCGTCGACGACGATCCCTCCGTCTCCCGCGCGGTCGCCCGCGACCTGCGTCGCCACTACGGCGACCGGCACCGCATCGTGCGTGCCGAATCGGGCCCCGACGCCCTGGAGACGCTCAAGGAGCTCAAGCTGCGCGGCGAGACCGTCGCGGTGCTCATCGCCGACTACCGGATGCCGCAGATGAGCGGCATCGAATTCCTCGAACAGGCGATGGACCTGTACCCGTCCGCGCGCCGCGTGCTGCTCACCGCCTACGCCGACACCCACGCCGCCATCGACGCGATCAACGTCGTCGACCTCGACCACTACCTGCTCAAACCGTGGGACCCGCCGCAGGAGAAGTTCTACCCCGTCATCGACGGGCTGCTGGACGCCTGGCGGGCGGCCCCGGAACACGCCATCCCGCACACCAAGGTGATCGGGCACCGCTGGTCGGAGCGGTCCTGGCAGGTGCGCGACTTCCTGGCCCGCAACGGGCTGCACTACTCGTGGTTCATGGCCGACGACCCCGACGGCGAGCGGCTGCTGAAGGCCGCCGGCGCCGATTGCCTGCGGCTTCCGGTCGTCGTCACCGAGCGCGGCGACACCCTCGTCGAACCGACCGACGCGCAGCTGGCCGACACCCTGGGCCTCACCACCACCCCGTCGCAGGAGTTCTACGACCTGATCGTCATCGGCGGCGGACCCGCGGGCCTGGCCGCCGCCGTCTACGGCGCGTCCGAGGGGCTGCGCACGGTGCTGATCGAACGCACCGCGACGGGCGGGCAGGCGGGCCAGAGCTCACGCATCGAGAACTACCTCGGCTTCCCCGACGGGGTGTCGGGGGGCCAGCTGGCCGACCGCGCGCGCCGGCAGGCCGAGAAGTTCGGCGCCGAACTCATCACCGCCCGCACCGCGACGGCGCTGGCGGTGAACGGCTCCAAGCGCACCGTGCGGTTCGCCGACGGCGGCTCCATCGATGCGCACGCGGTGATCCTGGCCACCGGCGTCGCGTATCGCCAGCTGCCCGCCGAGGGCTGCGGCGAGCTGACCGGACGCGGTGTCTACTACGGGGCGGCCGTCTCCGTCGCGTCGGAGTGCGCGGGCGAGGAGGTCTACGTCGTCGGCGGCGCCAACTCCGCCGGGCAGGCCGCGATGTACCTGTCGCGCGAGGCCAAGTCGGTGACCATCGTGGTGCGCGGCCCGTCGCTCGAGGCCTCGATGTCGTACTACCTGATCCAGCAGATCGAGCAGCGACCCAACATCACCGTGCGGACCTGCACCGAGGTGCGCCGCGCCGTCGGGGACGACCACCTGCAGCGGCTGACCCTGGTCGACAACAAAACCGGGGACACCCAGGACGTCACCTGCGCGCGGATGTTCATTTTCATCGGGGCGGCGCCGCGCACCGACTGGCTGGACGGGGTGGTCGCCCGCGACGACCACGGCTTCGTCCTCACCGGGCCGGATCTGCGCAACGTGTGCGGCTGGACGCTGGACCGGCCACCGCACCACCTGGAGACCAGCGTCCCCGGCGTGTTCGCCACCGGCGACGTCCGGGCTGAGTCCGCCAAGCGCGTCGCCGCCGCCGTCGGCGAGGGATCGATGGCGGTGATGCTGGTGCATCGCTACCTCGCGGAATCATGACCGAGACGCCCTGTCAGCCCGGCGAGCTGCGCAGCCTGTTCCTGTTCGAGGCCCTCTCCGACGAGCAGCTCGAAGCCTTGTGCGCCAGCGGGCACGTCGAGACCTACCAACCCGGCCCGATCTGCGTCGAGGGCGAACCCGCTACCTGCCTGTACGTCCTGATCGAGGGCGAACTGGCGATGTCGAAGCTCTCGGGTGGCCAGGAGATCGAGACGAACCGGACCTCCCAGCGCGGGGTGTATGCGGGCGCGTGGCGGGCCTTCACCGGCAACTTGGCGCAACAGAGCTACGACGCGAGCGTGTACGTCACCAAGCCGTCCCGGTTCTTCGTGCTCGACGCGCCCGCGTTCGCTGACTTCATGCAGGACCAGTTTCCGATGGCGGTCCACCTGCTCGACGGGATGGCGGTCGGCCTCGAGCGCACCCGCCGCATCATCGACAACCGGGAGAAACTGCTGGCGCTCGGCCAGCTGTCCGCCGGGCTGACCCACCAGCTGAACAACCCGGCCGCCGCCACCGTCCGCGCGGCCTCCGAGCTGCGGCAGCGGGTGGCCGGCATGCGCCAGAAGCTCGCCATGCTCGCCGACGGGACCGTCACCCCCGAGGCGCTGCGGGCGCTGGTGCGGCTGCAGGAAGAGGTCGCGGCCCAGGTGGCCAAATCGGCATCGGTGAACATGACCGCGATCGAGACGGCCGACCTGGAGGACGCCGTCGGCGAATGGCTGGAAGACCATGGCGTCGAGGGCGGCTGGGACATCGCCCCGACGTTCGTCGAGGGCGGCATCGACACCGATTGGCTGGAACGCATCGCCGCGGCGACCGAGGAGCTCGGATCGTCGACGTCGCTGGAGAAGGCCATCCGCTGGCTGACCTACACCGTCGAGGGCGAGCTGCTGCTGAACCAGATCCTGGAGGCGAGCAAGCGGATCTCGGCGCTCGTCGCCGACGCCAAGCAGTATTCGCAGATGGACCGCGCCCCGTTCCAGGTGGCCGACGTCCACGAACTGCTGCACAGCACGCTCACGATGTTCGCCGACCGGTTGGGACCGCATGCGAGCACCGAGACCAAAGTCCAGGTGGTCAAGGAATTCGACAAATCGCTTCCCCAAATCCCTTGCTACCCAGGCGATCTCAACCAGGTATGGACCAACATCATCGACAACGCGCTCGCCGCGATGCGCGACGGGGGCGGCACCCTGACCATCCGCACCGGCCGGCAGGGCAACATGGCCCGAATCGAGATCTGTGACACCGGGCCGGGGATCCCCGACGACGTGCGCGACCGCATCTTCGAACCGTTCTTCACCACCAAACCGTTCGGGGAAGGCACCGGCCTGGGGCTGGACCTCGCGTTCAACATCGTCGTCAAGAACCATCGGGGGGACCTGCGCGTGGAATCGGTGCCGGGCGACACGCGCTTCATCGTGCTGCTGCCGCTCGAACCCCCGGAATAGCCGCATCACCCGGCCGGTTGGGAACAACCATGACCAAGCCCAACCTCGGCCGGTTCGGATCGTTCGGACGCGGCGTCACGCCCCAGCAAGCCACAGAAATCGAATCCCTGGGTTACGGGGCCGTGTGGGTGGGCGGTTCCCCGCCCGCCGAGCTGGCCTGGGTCGAGCCCATCCTCGAGGCCACGAGCACCCTGCAGGTGGCCACCGGCATCGTCAACATCTGGACGGCGGCCGCGGGGCCGGTGGCCGAGTCGTTCCACCGCATCGAGGGGGCCTACCCCGGCCGCTTCCTGCTGGGCATCGGCGTCGGGCACCGCGAGGCCATCAGCGAGTACCAGAAGCCCTACGACGCCCTGGTCAACTATCTCGAGCAGCTCGACGAGTACGGCGTGCCGGCCGACCGGCGGGTGGTGGCGGCCCTGGGGCCCCGGGTGCTGAGGCTGGCGGGCGAACGCACCGCCGGCGCGCACCCCTACCTGACCACCCCCGAGCACACCGCACAGGCCCGCGAGCTGATCGGCCCGTCGGCGTTCCTGGCGCCCGAACACAAGGTGGTACTGACCACCGACGCGGAAGAGGCCCGCGCCGTCGGCCGCAAGGCGCTCGACATCTACTTCAACCTCGCCAACTACCGCAACAGCTGGAAGCGGCTCGGCTTCGGCGAGGACGAAGTCGTCCGCCCGGGCAGCGACCGCCTGGTCGATTCGGTGGTGGCCTACGGCACGCCGGAGCAGATCGCCGCGCGGCTCAAAGAGCACCTGGACGCGGGCGCCGACCACGTGCCCGTGCAGGTCCTCACCAAGGATGAAAACCTGGTCTCGGCGCTGGCCGAATTGGCGGGGCCGCTCGGACTGGGCTAGCGGACGCGAGGGGGGACGCGCATGACCGAAGCAGTTGCACTGAAACCCGACCTCGGCCGGTTCGGCGTCTGGCTGGCCACCCGCTCGATCACGCCCGAGCTGGCCGCCGGGATCGAGGCGCTCGGCTACGGCGCCGTGTGGATCGGCGGCTCGCCGGACGCCGAGCTGGCCTGGGTCGGGCCCGCCCTCGCGCGGACGAGCTCGCTGCAGCTGGCGACCGGGATCGTCAACATCTGGTCGGCCCCGGCGCCGGCGGTCGCCGAGTCCTTCGCGCGCATCGAGGCCGCCCACCCAGGCAGGTTTGTGCTCGGCGTCGGGGCGGGCCACCGCGAGCGCACCGAGGAGTACGTCAAGCCCTACGACGCCCTGGTCGGCTACCTCGACACGCTCGACGCCGCGATGGTGCCCACCAGCCGCCGGGTGCTCGCGGCGCTGGGGCCGCGGGTGCTGCGGCTGGCGGCCGAGCGCGCCGCCGGCGCGCACCCGTACCTGACCACCCCCGAACACACCGCCAAGGCGCGCGAGCAGGTGGGCCACTCGGTGTTTTTGGCGCCCGAGCACAAGGTGGTGCTGTCCACCGACGTCGACGAGGCACGCGCCATCGGCCGAAAGACCGCCGAACGCTACCTGGGGCTCTCCAACTACGTGAACAACTGGCTGCGGCTCGGATTCACCCAGGACGACGTGCGCAGGCCCGGCAGCGACAAGCTGATCGACGCGGTGGTGGCCCACGGCACCCCGGAGGCCATCGCGCGGCGCCTCGGTGAACATTGCGAGGCCGGCGCCGACCACGTGGCTATCCAGGTGCTGGGGACGGCGAACGACGAGGCGCTGCTTTCGGCGCTGAGCGAGCTGGCCGGGCCATTAGGGCTAACTGCCCCAAACTGATCATCCGGCTCGGTTAGGGTGTGTGACCATGCGATTGCTGGTCACCGGGGGCGCCGGATTCATCGGCGCGAATTTCGTGCACAGCACGGTGCGGGAGCACCCCGAGGATTCCGTGACGGTGCTCGACGCCTTTACCTATGCCGGGCGGCGCGAGTCCCTGGCCGACGTCGAGGACTCCATCACGGTGGTGAAGGGCGACATCGCCGACGCCGCGCTGGTCGCCGCGCTGGTCGCCGAGTCCGACGCGGTCGTGCACTTCGCCGCCGAGACCCACGTCGACAACTCCCTGGAAGACCCGTGGACGACCCTGCAGACCAATGTGGTCGGGACCTTCGCGATCCTGCAGGCGGTGCGGCGCCACGATGTCCGGCTGCACCACGTCTCCACCGACGAGGTCTACGGCGATCTGGAGCTCGACGAGCCCAGCCGATTCACCGAGTCGACGCCCTACAACCCGTCCAGCCCGTACTCGGCGACCAAAGCCGCCAGCGACCTGCTGGTGCGAGCCTGGGTGCGGTCCTACGGCGTGCGCGCGACGATCTCGAATTGCTCGAACAACTACGGGCCGTATCAGCACGTCGAAAAGTTCATCCCGCGCCAGATCACCAACGTGCTCACCGGGCGCCGCCCCAAGCTGTACGGCGCGGGCGCCAACGTTCGGGACTGGATCCACGTCGAGGACCACAACAGCGCGGTCCGGCGAATCCTGGAAAAGGGTGAGAACGGCCGGACCTACCTCATCGCCGCCGAGGGCGAGCGCGACAACCTGACGGTCATGCGCGCGATCCTGCAGGCGCTGGACCGCGATCCCGACGACTTCGACCACGTCACCGACCGCGTCGGCCACGACCTGCGATACGCGATCGACCCGACCACGCTGTACAACGAATTGGGCTGGACGCCAAAGCATGCCAACTTTGAGGAGGGCCTGCGCGCCACCATCGACTGGTACCGCGCGAACGAGTCGTGGTGGCGGCCCCTCAAGGAAGCCACCGAGGGCCGCTACGAAGAACGAGGTCAGTGACATGAAAGTTCGCGAGCTGAAAGTCCCCGGCGCCTGGGAGATCACCCCCACCATTCACGGCGATTCCCGCGGCTATTTCTTCGAATGGCTCACCGACCGCGACTTCACCGCGTTCGCCGGCCACCGCCTGAACGTCCGGCAGGCCAACTGCTCGGTGTCGTCGGCCGGGGTGTTGCGTGGCGTGCATTTCGCGCAGCTTCCACCCAGCCAGGCGAAATACGTGACCTGCGTGTCCGGTTCGGTCTTCGACGTCGTCGTCGACACCCGGGTCGGGTCACCGACGTTCGGGCAATGGGACTCGGTCCTGCTCGACGGCCAGGACCACCGGAGCATCTACATCTCCGAGGGCCTCGGGCACGGATTCCTTGCACTGGAAGACAATTCGACGATCATGTACCTGTGCTCGTCGGAATACAACCCGCAACGCGAGCACACCATCTGCGCGACGGACCCGACCCTGGCGATCGACTGGCCGCTGGTCGACGGGGCCACCCCGACGCTGTCCGACCGCGACGCCGTGGCGCCCAGCTTCGAGGAAGTGCGCGCCGCCGGCCTCCTGCCCACCTGGGAGGAAACGCAACAGTTCGCCGCCGGCCTGCGTAGGGAACTCAGCGAAGCGTGAGCTTCACCGGCAAGGTCGCATTCGTCACCGGCGGCGCGTCGGGCATCGGCGCCGCGCTGGCCGCCAAGCTGGTCGACGGCGGCGCCGAAGTCTGGATCGCCGATCGTCAACTCGACGCGGCGCAGGAACTGGCGGACCGCCTGAACAGCGGCCCCGCCAAGGCGCACGCGATCGACCTCGACGTGCGCGACTACCCGGCGTTCGAGCGCGCCCTCGGCGAGGCGGTGCGGCAATCCGGGCGGGTCGACTACCTGTTCAACAATGCCGGCATCGGGGTGGGCGGCGAGGTGGACTCGTACGCCCTCGAAGACTGGACCGACGTGTTCGACGTGAATCTGCTCGGCGTGGTGCACGGCATCCAGGCGGTGTATCCGATCATGATCCGGCAGCGCTCGGGCCACATCGTGAACACGGCGTCGATGGCCGGCCTGCTCCCCTCCCCCGGCGCGGTGAGCTACACCGCCGCCAAGCACGCCGTCGTGGCGATCTCACGGGCGCTGCGGGTGGAGGCCGAGCACCACGGCGTCAGGGTGTCGGTGCTCTGTCCCGGCGCGATCAAGACCCCGATCCTCACCGGCGGCACCTACGGGCGGATGACCAAGACCGGCGCCAGCGACGAGGCGTTGCTCAAGTTTTGGGAGCCGATGCGGCCCATGGCGCCCGAGAGGTTCGCCGAGCGCGTCCTGCGGGCGGTGTCGCGCAATGCCATGATCATCATCGTGCCGGGGTGGTGGAAGGCATTTTGGTACCTGGACCGCCTCTCACCGGCCATCTCGACGCAGGCCGCGCGGCTCTCGATGAGACGCCTACGCGCAATGCAGCACACAACCTACTGATCGTCGCCGCGTGGCCGAATTCCCGCCGAAAACAACCACTTTCGCCAGATAGAAGCGTTAACATCCGCTTGTCGCTGTAGTCGGGCCGCGACCGCTTCACGTGCCGTTGCTGGAGGGGTCGGATGTCGTTCTTGTTGGCGGTTCCGGACGTAATGGCTGATGCGACAACGACTTTGGCCAACCTCAGGTCGACGATCAGCGCGGCCCAAGCGGCCGCTGCGGCGCCCACGACCGGCGTACTCGCGGCTGCCGGCGACGAGGTGTCGACGGCCATCGCGGCGACGTTTTCTCAGTACGCCTCGGCGTATCAGGCGCTGAGCATCCAAGCCGCGGCGTTTCACACGCAGTTCGTGCAGGCCCTCACCGCGGGAGCGAGCGCCTACGCGGCCACCGAGGCGGCCAACGCCACGCCGCTCGATACGCTCCAACAAGACCTGTTGGGACTGATCAATGCGCCGACCAACACGCTGCTGGGACGCCCGCTAATCGGCAACGGAGCCAACGGCATAACGAATGCCCAGGGGGTTGGCACTCCCGGCGGTCCGGGCGGAATCCTGGCCGGCAACGGCGGAAACGGCGGCAACAGCACCGCCCCCGGGGCGACCGGCGGTGCCGGCGGTCCCGCGGGCCTGCTCCTCGGAAACGGCGGGACCGGCGGGACGGGTGGCCCCGCCGCGCTCGGCGGCGCCGGCGGCCCGGGCAGCTTGTTGGGCGCGCCCGGGGCCACGGGCGCTCCCGGCCTGGCCACCATCCCGCTCCAGCTGCAAGGCCAAGACCTGTACGTGAATATCTCGGTCGGCGGGGGGCCGAGTGTCCCGGTGATCCTCGACACCGGATCCAGAGGTCTCATCCTGCCGCCCCAGGATGTCAACATCGCCAGCCTCGGCACCGCCACGGGACAGGGCAGCATTACGTACGGCGGATTCGGCAACTACCTGACCGAGTATTACGACACCTACACGACGACGGTGAATTTCGGGAACGGAATCGTGACCGCACCGACGACCGTCGCCGTCGTCACCTCCATAACCCAGAACTTCATCTTCTCCTATCCGGCATCGCAGGCGCCCGCCATCCTGGGCGTCGGCGCCAACGGTTACGGTCCGACCAACACCAGCCCGGTGACGGCGTTGCCGGGCGCCTTCGGTCAGGGTCTGCTCATCAACGAGCCCGCGGGGACCGTCAACTTTGGTCCCAACCCGCTACCGTCGTACGCGTCGGTGACGGGGGCCCCGATCACCACCCTCGACATCCGGATCAATAACGGCGCCCTGCAACAAACCACCGGCGCGTACATCGATTCCGGCGGTCTGGGCGGCTCCGTGCCCGACAACCTGGGGCCGCCCAACTCGGGTGGATACCTTCCGGCGGGAACCACCGTCTCCGTCTACACCCCCGACGGGACGACGCTGCTGTACACCACGACGGTCGGGGCTCAGCAGACGAGCGTCGCGTCGAGTTTACTGGGGGGTTTCTTCAACACCGGGATCGCGCCGTTCCTCCAGCATCCGGTCTACCTCTCCTACAGCCCAACCGGTTTCGGGACAATGACCTTCGATACCTAAACCGCAAACGGTCTGTTTGCCGCTGCTGAATTGCCGTTGAAATTGACATCGTTTGCGATCCCGGTGAAAACGGGCGCTTCCGCCACCCGAACTCGTTATTATTCGCATGTCGCAGTAGTCGGGCCGCGACCGCTTCACGTGTCGTTGCTGGAGGGGTCGGATGTCGCTTTTGTTGGCGGTTCCCGAAGTAATGGCTGATGCGACAACAACTTTGGCGAACCTCGGGTCGACGGTCAGCGCGGCCCAGGCCGCGGCGGCGGCCCCCACAACGGGTCTGCTCGCGGCGGCCGGCGACGAGGTCTCGACGGCCATCGCGGCGATGTTTTCGCAATACGCCTCGGCGTATCAGGCGCTGAGCGCCCAAGCCGGGGCGTTTCACGCGCAGCTGGTGCAGACCCTCACCGCGGGCGCGGGCGCCTACGCGGCCACCGAGGCGGCCAACGCCACACCGCTCGAGGCGCTCCAGCAGGACGTGCTGGCGGTGATCAACGCGCCGACCGACACGCTGCTGGGGCGCCCGCTGATCGGCAACGGCGCCAACGGGATAACGACGGCCCAAGGAGTGGGCACGCCCGGCGGCCCGGGCGGAATCTTGGCCGGCAACGGCGGCAACGGCGGCAACAGCACCGCCACGGGAGCGCCCGGCGGCGCCGGTGGGCCCGCGGGCCTGCTCCTCGGAAACGGCGGGACCGGCGGGACGGGTGGCCCCGCCGCGCTCGGCGGCGCCGGCGGCCGCGGCGGCCTGTTGTGGGGTGCCGCCGGGGCCGCCGGCTCGCCGGGCCCGGCCACCGTCCCGATCCAGTTGCAGGGTCAAGACCTCTACGCGAGCGTGTCGGTCGGCGGCGGGCCGACGGTGTCCGCGATCCTCGACACGGGGTCCAGGGGCCTCATCCTGCCGCCACAAGACGTGAACACGCAGACCCTCGGCGCGGTGACCGGGCAGGGCAGCGTCACGTACGGCGAACCCGGTAACCAGCTGATCGAAAACTTCAAAACCTATTCGACGACAGTGAATTTCGGCAACGGGCTCGTCACCTCGCCGACCACCGTCGCCGTCGTCACCTCCGCAACCCTGAACGGTGTCGCCTATTCGACCTCGCAGCTGCCCGCCATCCTGGGGGTGGGGGTCAACCCTGGCGGACCCCTGAGCAGCAGCCCCGTGACGGCGTTGCCGGGCGCCATCGGTCAGGGCGTGCTCATCGACGAACCCGCGGGCGTAATGGAGTTCGGCCCCAACCCACTGCCCGCCCATGCCTCGGTGACCGGGGCGCCGGTCACCACCCTGGAGGTGCGCATCAACAACGGGGCCCTCCAAACGACCAGCAACGCGTACATCGATTCCGGGGGTTTGGGCGGGGACGTCCCCACCGCCCTCAACCCACCCAACGTCGGCGGATACCTGCCGGCGGGGACCACCATTTCCGTCTACACCACCGGCGGGACGCTGCTGTACACGACGACGGTCGGGGCGCAACAGACGGCCGTCGTATCGAGTTTCCTGGGCGGCACCTTCAACACCGGGATCGCGCCGTTCCTCCAGGATCCGATCTACCTCTCCTACAGCCCCGGCGGCACGGGGACCATGACCTTTGATAGCTGAGGCCTAAGCCGCCGCGGTAGTCGCTTCCACGGTTGGAAGGCGCCCGCCGACATTGCGCTTCGACCGCAGCGACCCGACGAGGGCGGCCGCCCACAGCAGCACGCACAGCGCCTCGGAGACCACGGACAGTGCCGCATGCGGCGCCGGGTCCCAGCCACGCTCGGTAAAGCCGAACAGCCCAACGGTTCTCGACAGCACGAAAGCGACCAGGGAGCCGCCGGCCAAACCCGCGGCCGACCATTCGAGCCACCAGGGTCCGCCCGCGGCCACCAGCAGGGCCAGCGAGAACGAGACGCTGGCCTGGATCAGAAAGCTGGTGCCGATCATCGGGATGTGCTGGTAGCCATGGATATACAGGTAGGCGTGGCTGAAGGCGCTGACAGCCAGGGAGGCGGCCAGCGCGAGCCGGAGGAAGATGTTCATTGCAGCTTGGTCTCTTTCAGTGCGAGGGCGGCCTGGCCCTTGGTGTAGTTGACCTCGCGGATCCCCAGCGCGTCGTGCAGCTTGCCCGCCGGCAGCGTGACCGGCTTGGGCGCCGGCCCGTCACCCGGATGGGGCAGCGGGTACGCGGTCGTCGTCCCGCTGTAGAACGTCACATTGCCTTCTGTTTTGGAAAACAGTTGGTGCACATGACCGTTGAGGCACGTCACCGATGAGAACCGGCTCAGGTAGCTCAGCGCCTGGGTGGCGTCGTCGGTGCCCCAGCCCCAGTCCGGGTACATCGCGAACAACGGGATGTGGCTGAACACGATGATGGGCGTGTCGCTGGACAACCCCGCGACATCCTTCTCGACGAACTCCAACTGGTCGACGCCCAAGTGCCCCAGCTTCTTCAGGTTCAGGGTGTTCACCAACGCGATCACGTGCACACCCGCGATGTCGAAGCTATACCAGCCGTCGCCGCGGGTCCCCGCGCCGAACACGCTGCGGTACTTCTGCCCCGCGTCGTCCACCGAGTCGTGTTCGCCGGGGACCGTGAACACGTGCGGGGTCTGCACCTTGGTGAGCATCTGCTTGACCTGGTCGAACTGCTCGGGGGTCGACAGGTGGGTGAGGTCGCCGGTGTGGATGACGAAATCCGGTGCGTACCCAAGGCCATTGATCTGATCGATGGCGTGGCCGAAGGTGCCGGCGACGTCCGGGTTGGGCGGGCCGGAAAACCCGATGTGGCTGTCACTCACCTGGGCGAAGCGCAGCGCGGGCCGGGCGCTGGTGTGCGTGGCCGAAGCCGTGCCGGCGACGTGCGAGATCACCTCGCCGCCGACGACGGCGAATCCCACCGCCGCGCCGAACCACGCCGAGTGCCGGATGAGCTGCCGGCGGGTCATCGTGTTCGGGTCCGTGCTGCTGTTCATCCCGTCACCACCACCGTGCCGTGCATCATCGGGTGAATCGAGCAGACGTAGTCGAACTTCCCCGCCGTGGGAAAGGTGTGCGAGAAGGTGGCACCGGTGCCCATGCCGGGCGACTTGAACGACCCGTCTGCCGCGGCGACCGTGTGCGGTTCCTCGTCTTTGTTGGTCCACGTGACCGTGCCGCCCGCCTTGACGGTCAGGGTGGCCGGCGCGAAGGCGAAGTTGTCGATGGTCACCTGGTCGCCCGCGGCCGCGGCCGGCGACCCCGTCGCCGATCCCGCGCCGGCCGACGGACCCGGCGCCGACGGCATCCCGCTCATGCCCGGCATTCCGGCCGTGCCGCTGGCGTTCGATCCGAAGGTCACCGACGGCGGCTGCCCGGCGGGCGGCGACGACGAGCAGCCGGCCAGCAGCACCCCGACGGCCGACGCCGCGACCACATGTTTTCGAAGCTTGGCGATGTTCATGCCAAGAGATATGGCGGCGGGTTACACGTCCCGACGGGGCGGGGCGAACACCTCGATCACGCCGTCGACCTCGCGAACCATCAGCGCGGGCAATGGCTTTGGAGCGATCGGCAACTGGTGGGTGCGTACCTGCCCGCTGGGTGAGAACGACGTGGTGTGGCACGGGCAGTGCAGCGCGTCGTCCTGGGCGTCGAACCAGAGCCGGCAGCCCTGGTGGGTGCAGACGCCGGAGATGGCCTGAGGCTTGCCGTCGACGCGGTGGACGAACCCGCTGACCGAGCCGAGGTCGAATGGGTGCATGACGCCGTCGGGCACCTCCGAGCTCGCCGCGACCCGCTGCCAGCTGCCGTCGTTCGGCGTCAGCTCGCCCGCGACGGCGGGGCCCTGGGCAGGGCCGCCGATCAGGGCGCGATCGATGGAAACGGCGGCGGCCGCGGCCGCCGCGGCGGCCGACGTACCCACGATGACCTGGCGGCGCGTCGTGCTCTGCTTGGGCGCCGCCGGTGCCGGCGCGCCGTCCATCTGCTCGGCCAGGCGCCGGTGCAGGTCGGTGAGGAACTCCTGACGCGGTTCGGTGTCCGCCTGCCCCGCCGCCCGCAGCTCGATCGCGGTGCGGATCTGCGCCGCCTCGAAGTCGTCGGGCGCGAACGGCTTCGGCCGGCGACCCCGCAGCAGGTCGTCGACATACCGCCGCAACCCTCGCGCGTTCATCGTGGCCCTCCCTCGTTCACCTGTGCCGCCAGCCGCAGGGCGCGGTGCTGCAGCACCTTGGCATTGGCGACGCTGATCCCAAGCTCGGCGGCGGACTCCTTGATCGAACTTCCTTGCAGAAAGCGAATTTCCAGGATCTGGCGGTACCGGTCCGGCAGATTGTCGAGAACCCGGGCGACGCGCTGGGGCGCGGTGCTGATCGCCTCCTCGCTCTCGGGTGGTTGTTCGATGTCGTCGATGGAGGTTATCTCCCGGCCCATGGTCTCGCGCCAATGCGCGGCCAGCACGGTTCGCGCCGTGGCCCGCAGGTAGGCGCGCACCTCGCCGACGCTCGCGGTCAGGCGCAGCGGCCGCAGCGCCGCCAGAAATACCTCGGCGGTGAGGTCCTCTGCGTCGGCACGGTTGCCCACCCGCGCGAACAACGTGCGGTACACCCAGGACGCGTTGTCGGAGTACACCGCTTCCCAGTCGGGATAGCTCTCATAACCACTGTCGGGCACCGCGCGCAGCGGTCGCGAGACTAGCGGGTTCTTGGGGTCGTTTTGCGCCGCCACGGTCCTCCTTCACCGATTCAATATCGGACCGGGTTACACGCGTCGGCTTCCGAGGCCATCAGCTCGTCCAGTTTCGCGGCGGTGGCCGACAGGGCCGACTTGGCCATGCCCAGCAGCCGCTCGCGCACCCGCGGCTTCGCCGACGCCGGCGCCAGCGAGTCGCCCACCAGCCGGCCGAACACGTCCAGGCGCGCCGCGGCGAGCCAGGCGGTCAAGTCCGGGTCGTCGAGCCAGCGCAGCTGGTTGCGGTAGTAGGCCCGGGTGATGCGCAGCCAGTCGAGGTCGGTGTCGGGATGCGGCAATGGGTCGCACAGCTCGTTCTTCACGGCGTCGTCGGGGTACGCGGCCTCGACGTGGGCGACCAGTGCGGCGCTGAACACCTGCTGGCACCCGCGCACGCTCTGCAGCGTGATTCCCGCCCCGTCGAAAATCGGTGTGGCGGGCCGCTTCTCGGCGCCGTCGGCGGTGCAGTCGACGTACAGCGCCGAGGCGTCCACGGGCACGGCGCCGCCCTCGAGGACGGCCTCGCCGGCGTCGGCGCGCAGCAGATGGCCCATGCGCACCACGTCGGTGATGCGGCGCAGCTGCTCCAACTCGGCGTGCGTGACGGTCGCGCAGCGGTACATGGCCGGCCGGACCGCCGGGTCGATCCGCAGCAGCGCGCCGGCCTCCTCGAGGCGGACGAACAGGTCGTCGACCGACACCGCGTCCCGAACCGCCTGCAGCTGCGCGGTGAGGGTGGCCTTGATCCCGTCGGCGAACAACGGTCCCGGCTGCAGCGTCGCGCGATCCAGCAGCCACGAGTCCCGCGGCATGATCCACGTCAGCCGCTCCGGCTCGATGCCCTGGCCCAGCAGCCACAGGCAGGCGTCGATGCCGGTCTTGCCGGCCCCGACGACGACGTAGTGGCGGCGGGCGGCCAGCCGGGGCAGCTCGTTGGGCGCGACGCAGTCCACACCGGCCGCCACCCGGTAGGGCGGCGGGCGCATCGAGGGAACCACGACCCGCATGTAGGTGGCGTCGACGACGCGGCGCGTCACGTCGACGGCGTAGTCGGCGCCGGCCAGCGTGGTAAACCGGCCGGCACCGCGGTATTCGCTCATCGGGAAGTAGGCGACCCGCCCGGTCGGCAGGAACCGCTGGCGCATGACGTGGTCGTAGTAGGCGCACACCTCACCGGCGGTCGCCAACTCGTAAAGCCCTTGGTTCCAGCCGACTTGGTCGATCGTGTCGCTGCCCAGGGGCAGCGAGTTGACGCCGTAGAACGCCGACGGCTGATGTAGCCGCACGAACGGGTAGGCCATGGTCCAGTGCCCACCGGGCTGATGGTGGCGGTCCACCAGCACCACGCTTGCCCCGGTTTCGGTGACCAGCGTGTCGATGAACGCCATCCCCATGGCGCCCGCGCCGACTACGAGGTAGTCGGCCTCGATGGTGCGCATACGGACTAAAGGCTAATCGGCCCGCGACCACTTCAGCGGATTTCGGCCGCCGCAGTGCGCAGGTCCTCCAGGGCCGCGCGGGCGAGTTCGCCCAGGCTCCGGTCGCCGTCGGTCGTAATCCATTCGGCGAACGCCTCTTTGAACGCGAGCCCACCCAGCTCGGCGGCCAGGGCAGCCGCCCGATCCGGCACGCCCCGGGCCCGCAGCGCGTTCGCCATGGCCGCGGCGAGGCCGACCTGTTTGAGCGCGTCGCGCTCCTGCAGTTCGGCGCTGGTGGCGATGACGGCCTTCACCCGGGGGGCGAGCTCGCGATTGAGTGGGGTCATCGCCCCGGAAGCACGCTCCAGCCCGGCGGCGACCGCGGCGAGCGGGGTGGCGTCCGCGGGGGCCGAGGCGATGCCCTCGGTCAGCAATTGCGACAACGCCTCCTGCCCGGCCGCCAGCACCTCCCGCTTGTCGGGGAAATAGCGGAAGAAGGTGCTTTTGGTCAGGCCGGCCCGATCGGCGATCTCGGCGACGGTGGTTCGGTCGTAGCCCTGCTCGGAGAAAAGATGCAGCGCGGCCTCGACCAGCCGGGCGCGCGCATCGGGTTCCCATCGAGGCATGGCGTCATGGTAGCGATGAGACCTTTGTCCCATCACCGTGGTAGCGTGATGAGACATCAGTCCCATCACTTGAGGAGTGTGTCATGCGAGTTTTCGTCACAGGTGCCACCGGCGGGGTCGGCTCGGCCGTCGTCCCCGAGCTGATCGGCGCGGGCCACGAGGTCGTGGCGCTGGCCCGCTCCGACGCGTCGGCCCGGGCCGCCACCGCCATGGGGGCCGACGTGGTGCGCGGCGACCTCGACGACCCCGAGAGCCTGCGCGTCGGCGCCAAGGAGTCCGACGGCGTCGTCCACCTCGCCTTCCTGCACTTCGACGACTTCGAGCGGGCGGTCGCCCAGGAGGCGGCCGCCGTCGACACCTTCGGCGCCGCCCTCGCCGGTACGGGCAAGCCGTTCGTCATGGCCTCGGGCACGCCGCCGGTCGCCGGCCGGGCCTCCACCGAGCACGACCCGATGCCCACCGACGGGCCCATCGGCGGGCGCGGCCGAAACGCCCGCGCCGCCCTGGAACTGGCCGGCGACGACGTCCGGTCGGCGGTGGTCCGCCTCCCCCGGTCCGTGCACCGGGCGGCCGGCCCCTGCGGGTTCGCCTCCCTGCTCGTCGAGGCCGCCCGGCGGACCGGGGTGTCCGGGTACGTCGGCGACGGCACCCAGCGCTGGCCGGCCGTGCACGTCCTCGACGCCGCCCGGCTGTTCCGTCTGGTTCTCGAAGAGGCCGACCCCGGCACGGTGGCGCACGCCGTCGGCGACGAGGGCGACCCGATGCGCGCGCTCGCCGAGGCCATCGGGCACCAGCTCGATCTCCCGGCGGCGTCGGTCCCCGCCGAGCACTTCGGATTTCTCGGCGCCGTCTTCGCCGTGGACCAGCCGGCAACGAGCCAACTGACCCAGGAGAAATTCGATTGGCGGCCCACCCATCCGAGCCTGCTGGAGGACCTGGAGGCCGGGAACTACCCGGTGTGAGGGTTCGTTGGTTACGCCGCTCGGGCCTCGACCACGCTGAGGGGTGAGGCGGTCTGCACCAGCCGTGTCATCCGAAACCCGGCCTGGCCGAGCAGGTCTCGGTACTCGGCGGCGGTGCGTTCGCGGGCCCCCAAATTGAGCAGCATCTCCAGATCCACCCATTTGCCCGGGAAGTCACGATCGTGCCTGGGGATGACCAATTCGACGAGCAACACCGTGGCGCGGGGACCGGCCGCCGCGCGGACGTTGCGCAGGATCTGCAGGGCCTTTTCGTCGGGCCAGTCGTGGATGATGTTCTTGAGGATGTAGGCGTCACCACCGTCGGGAACGCTGTCGAAAAACGACCCCGCAGCGATGCGCACCCGGTCGGCGACGTTGTGCTCGCGCAACAGGTTCGGGGCGTCGGCGACCACCCGCGGCAGGTCGTAAAGCACGCCCCGCGAGGCCGGCGCTCCCGTCAGGATGGCGGCCAGCAGTGGACCGTGCCCGCCGCCCACGTCGACGATCGTCGGATACGCGCTGAAGTCGTAGCCGGCGACCACCGTCCCGTCCGTTAGTTCCGAAACGCTCGTCATCGTCTGGTTGAACAGTTCGGCAAGCTCGGGATCCCCGGCGAAATACTCGAAACTCTCCTTGCCGCGCAGCGCGGGGACGACCGTCCTCCCGGTTCGGATCGAGTCCACCATCAGGGTCCAGCGTTCGCGCTGTTCGGCCGAACCGTAGAACTGCGCCGCCCAGGTCATCGAGATCGGTGCATCCGAACGGAGGGTGCCGGCAAGGGGATTCAGCTCATAACGTCCGTCGCGGCGGCGACGGAAGATGCCCTTGCCGATCAGGGCGCGCAGCAGCCGGCGCAGCGCGTCCGCGTCGGCGCCCACCCGGGCGGCCAGCTCCTCGATCGGCAGCGGTCCGTTGGTCAGGGCATCGGCGACACCGAGTTGGGCCGCCACGGTGATCGCCTGCGATGTCCAGGTGGCAACGATCATCTCCATCATCGCCGCGGGCGCGGGCGTCAGCCGTTGATGGAGCCGATACAGGCAGTGGCGAATCCACTCGACGGCGCGGGCCAGCTTGGCGGGTGGCACCTTGGTGGTCTTGAAGGTTGAAGACATCATGGGGCATCGACAAGTCGGGTGGCGGCTGCGGCCCCGAGGTTTCTGCCGATCTCCGCCGATATCCTGCGGTGGCTCACCGAACGAAGGAACGTTGTCAGTGCCCAGGTCATGAACCGGTCCGAGATCATCGCCGCCGGCCGCAGTGCGGTCTCGCTGCGCGACACCTGCTGCGTGGTCACCCAGGACACGGCCTTGACCTTGCGTCGCCGGGTGTTCTCGTACCGGCGCAGCGCGCCCGAGAGGTCATGGTTGTTGCCGCGCGCTCCATCGACGCCCTTGACGAAATCCGAAAGCGCCTTGCACAGCACCATCGTGTCGAGCAGCGCCTGGTTGGTCCCCTGCGCGAGCGTGGGCGGCATCGTGTGTGCGGCATCGCCGAGCAACGTGACCGCGCCCCGGCCCGAGCGGGGGATCGGATGCCGAAAATGCGGAAACGGCGAACGGGCCAGATCCTCGTCGGTCAAAGTCGCGAGCACTTGATCGGCCGCGTCGGACCATCCTTTGAAATTGGACCGGATCATCTCGATCGGACGTCGGGGTCTGACGAAGTCCGGCGACCACGGCAGGTCGAACCACCACTGCAGGTCCGAACCTCCAGCCGGCCACAGCCCGATGTTTCCGCGCTCGCCGATAATCATTTGTGCGACATGCTTGTCGGCGATACGCGGAAGGGTGACCAGTCCCTGCCAGCTGCACCAGCCGGTGGGCTCGGCCGGCCGCGCGCCGACGATTTCTCGAACCATCGAGTGCAGGCCATCCGCTCCGATCAGGAGATCTCCTTCGGCCGAGCTGCCGTCTTCGAACTCGAGCCGAACTCCGTCTCGCGTACTGACGACCCCGACCGCACGGGCATTGCACCGGATGCGATCGGTCGGAAAGCCTTCCAGCAGCCGCTCAAGCAGGATTCGGCGCGGGACCATCCGAACCGGCGCGCCCAGCCGGTCCACCATCGAAGTCAGATCCATCACGGTGACCGGGCGACCCGTGGCCGTCACGACCCGCACGGTGGACAGCGACTGACCGGCCCGGTCCATATCGACCCCCAGCTGCCCCAGCACGGTCGACCCATTGGACCAGATGGTGACCGCGCCGCCACCCGCCTCGACATTCGGCCGCCGTTCGAAGACGGTGACGTCATGCCCATCACGCAACAAGCCTCGGGCGACCGAAATGCCACCCACACCCGCGCCGACGACGAGGATCCGAAGCTTCGCGGAGCGGCTCACTTCAGTCCTCGGCATGCCGTTGGTAATCCCATCGCTCGAGTCGCGCCTGCAGCTTTAGCAGGCCGACTCCAAAGAGCGACATCCCCCCTGAAAAGTAAAGTGTCAGTAGTGGATTCATCTTCAAGACCTCCCACTACTATCACGCGGGAGCTCGATGAGAAGTTCACCGCGGCGTCGACTTGGCCACCGCGGCCAGCACCGCTTGAGTGGACGCGCGGCCTCCGACGGTGATCCGGGCGGCGCCGTCCGGGTAGTACCGGGCCTTGACCCCGCTTTCGCCGAAGACCTCTCGCCATCCTCGCGCGGCGGCGGGCAGGTACACGAAGTTGGCGTGCCCGTCGGTGGTGTATACGCCCCTTGCCCGAAGGCGCCGGTTCAGGTAATCGCGCTCACCGCTGATTCGCAAAATGCGTTGCCGCAACTGGTCTTCGGCGTCGTAGCACGCCGCCACCGCGACCAGGCTGGTGATGCCCATGCCAAACGGCAATTGCATCCCCCACAGCGTCTTGGCCAATTCCGGTGCGGAGAACCCGTACCCGATACGAAGGCCGGCCAATCCGTAGGCCTTCGAGAACGTCCGCAACACCACGACATTCGGAAAGCGCCGGATCAGGCCGGGTGCGTCGATGCGGTGCTGGGGGGCGATAAACTCGACGTAAGCCTCGTCGAGCAGCACGATCGTGTCGGCCGGCACCCGCCGCAGGAATCGTTGCACATCCGCGACGGGTTCCAGGGTGCCGGTCGGGTTGTGGGGCCGACACAAGACGACGACCCTGGCGTCCGCCGCCGCTTCGGCCATTACGTCCAGGTCGTGGTGGCCGCGTTTGTCGAGCGGAACGGTGACCGATGTCAGGCGGGCCATTTGGGCGAAGATCGGATAGCCGTCGAAATTCGGCTCGCTCAGCACAATCCGGTCACCCGGCTGCGTCACCGCGTGCAGGACCTGCATCACCACGCCGCTCGCACCCGATCCCAGCACCACCTGCTCGTCGCTGACCCCGATATGACCGGCGATCAAGCGGCGCAGCCGTTCGGGCAGGAACTCCGGATACCGGTTGGCGACGTCGATCGAGCGGATCAGCGCCGAGCGCACCGACGGTAGCGGCGGAAATGGATTCTCGTTGAGCGACAACGCGAATGGATCGGTCGCGTTTGGCAGCGCGTCAAGGACCTCCGCGGTGGCCGGGCTCGCCTGCAGCAGGGATAGCATCAGCCTCGCCCGCCCCAGCGGACCGCCGCCGCGCCGGCGAAGTCACCGGCGTGGGCGAATGCGGCCATCATCACGACGTCGCCGGTCTTGACCTGACCGTCTGATATCGCACGATCCAGGTTGATCGGGATTCCCGCGCCGAACAGGTTGCCGCACTCGTCAAAGGTGTCGCGATGACGTTCGCGCGGCACCTCGAGCGCCTCGCGCCAGTTGCGTAGGAACACCCGGTTGGGCTGATTGGTGACCAGCAGGTCGATGTCCTTGGACGGCAGGCCGATTCGATCGCAGACCGCCAGCGCGACCTCGGGGACCTGCCGGTTGCCGCGGGCGAGCACCTTGGCGATCTTGGTTTCGGTGAACCCGATGGAGGCCTCGCCCGGGCCGGGCTGCCACCACTTGCGGGGAGGGTCGATCGCGAGCGTCATGTCGCCGGCGTATTCGCCGTAGGTGCGACACTCGATGTCGAGGATCGGTGAGCGATCCGACAGCGTCACCAGTGCGACCGCGGCGCCGTCACCCGGAACCGAGGCCTGCGCCTTGCGCCGCACCCCGGGCTGGTCGAAGACCTGGCCGGCCGCGTTCTGAGCGATCGCGATCAGGGCGGTGCTGCCTTGACCGGACGCGAGCAGCTGGCGGGCCACGTTGAGAGCCAACACGAACGCCGCGCAGCCGCCGTTGTGCAGGTCCAGCACCCAGTTGGGACGCATGCCCAAGCGGTGGGCGATCGCGCCGCCCCCGCCGTAGAACGGCATGTCGGGCATCTGGGCGTGGGTGATCAGCACGTCGACGTTCGCGATGACGTCCTGGCCGTGCCGTTCAATCAGGCCGCGTGCGGCTCGCTCGATCATGTCGGTCGCGGTTTCGTCCGGCCCGACGTGATGGCGGAACTTCGGCGCGCGGAACATCAGGTTGGCCGCCAGGTCGTCCGAGCCGGCGAAGTTCGCGTAGTAGTCGGCGCCGATGGGTTGGCCGGGCAGATAGGTGGAAACGTCGGTGAGGCTGACGGCGGGCTGGTTCATGATGTACTCATCCATTCAGGCGTGACCGGCAGTCCGTTGCGGTGGCGGTATTCGGCGATCGACTTGAGGTTGTTCAGTTCCAGCCCGTGACCGGCACCGAATATGTCCCAGAAGTCGCCCACCCAGCCGGTGCGCTCCGGCGGGCCCGCCTCCGGATACGGGTTGTGGTCATAGAACGGGTGGCGGCAATTGGTCCACAGCACAACGGAACCGGGCTTGCCGAGCACCACCTGCGCGTCGACGACCCGCATCAGGTAAATCATCCACAGGTGCTCGCTCTGGTCCCAGGCGCAGTGGTAGTCGACGGTGCGGGCCTGCGCGTTGGCCACCGTGCGGGTGTAGATCTTGGTGTCCGGAAGCAACCGGTCGTAGGCCAACCAGAGGCCGGGCTGTCCGGTCGGGGTGAAGTCACGCAGGGTATAGGTCCACTCCTCCAGGCTGCGGGTGTCGGCCAGGTATTCGAACAGCTCGTCGGGTGGGCAATCGACGTAGTCGTTGACCGTGCAGTACTGGCCGAAGACCTCGTCGTGCGGATACACCGACCGCATCTTCGACATGAACATCGGAGCGGTCTCCTCGAGCGGCGAGGTCTCGATACGGACCACTCCCTCGATCGGATCGCTGCTGCCGCTGTGCACGGCGATATCGTCAAGCGCTGCTAGGGACATGGAACCGGTTCTCCTTGTGGTGTTGTGATCTGTTGGTTGACAACGTGATTGGCGGGTTTTCCGCTCATGAACGCCGCGAACGGCGGGATTTCGTCGGCGGCGCATTCGACGCTGACCACGGACGGACCGTCGACGGTCATCGCCCGTTGCAGTGCGGCGGGCAGTGCGTCGATGTCGGAGACGTCGACCGAAGACAACCCGGGGAACATGCTCGCCAGACCGGCCGCCAGGTGGCTGGACACGAACCGGTTGTAGCTGTACAGGTCGTCGTAGAAAAGCTGTTCGCGGGTCACGCACATGGCGTGGGAGTTGTTGTTGAACAGCACGAACGTCACCGGCAGCCGGTACTGCACCGCGGTGTGCACCTCCATGCCGTGCATGAAGAACGCCCCGTCCCCGGCGATCACCACGGTGCGACGGCTGGGCCCGCGGTTCGTCGCTCGGCCGAAGGCCATCCCGATGCCGGCGCCGAAGCTGTAGCCCATGCCGCCCATGCCAAGCGCGACCGCGAACCGACCGCCCCGGCGAACGGGGAGGTGATGGATCGCGGCCGCGCCGGTGTTGCCGGCGTCGACGACGATGTCGGTTCCGTCGGGCAACACGCGATCGAGCGCGACCATTGCGTCGCGGTAGCGCACCCCCGCACCGGCGAAGGGAGGTGGACTGAGTTCGGTGTCCGCGACGAAATCGGGCACGCGCAGTCCCCGTGGCCGTCCCCGCCCGGACAACGCCCGGGTCAGCATCGTCAGCGATCCTCGTAGGTCCTCGGTGTGCACGTGCGTGCACGGCAGGTATGGGGGTGCCGACCCGATCGAGACCGTCCGCACCGTCGCGAGCGCGTCGTCGAGGCCGGCGCGGGCGGTCACCGACAGTCGGGTGCCGACCACGAGGCATACGGCGCTCGCCGCGACCGCGTCGAGCACACCCGGATGCCCCATCACGCCGGTCACGCCGAGCGCTGATGACGAGCCGAAACCTGGTGTGCCGGCGACATCTTTGGCGTCGGGAACACAGGCTACCTGTGCGCGCAGCAGGGCCCGCAATTCCTCGAGTTCGGACCGTGCGTCGTCACGCGCGACCTGTTCGCCGGCGATGATGGTGATGGGTCCGGTCGCTCGCTGCAGGGCGCGCGCGATCGCGTGCGGATCACCCGTGCGCGCCCGCGGACCTTCGAAGCCACGCCGGCCGTGACCACCGTAGCCGTTGATGCCGACCTGTGCCTGCTGAATATCCTTGGGCAGCAGCAACACTGCCGGACCGCCGGTCCGCGCCGCCGCTATGGCGCTGGGCAGCGCCGAAACGATATCGTCGGGGGTCAGGACCCGCCGGCAAAAGACCGACACCGCAGAAAACAGCGCCTCGGCGTTCAATGATCCGTTTCGGCCACTGGTGTCTTGGAAGCTGCCTTGACCGTCCATCGTGGTCGCGGGCTGACCGACCAATGCCAACACCGGCACCCGACTGGCAAACGATTCTCCAAGGCCTGGAATGAGATTCAGCGCACCTCCGCCAGAGGTCGCCGCCACCACGCCCAAACCGGCGCCGCTGCGGCTGTACCCGTCGGCCATCGTGGCCGCGGAGAACTCGTGCTTGGCCAACACCGCGGTGATGTCCGAATTGAAATGTGCTGCGTCGTAGAGATCTTCGATGTTGGCACCGTCGACGCCGAATATGTAATCGCTGTCGATTCTCGCGAGGTGCTCGACGATGTGGTCTACCACCCTGTGTTGCCTGGGCATGTGCTCACCTAACTTGGGTATCTGCTTCTAACACGACCGTTGAGTGACTTCAGTTCACCCGGCGCCGGAAAATTCACAACGAACGCTCCAAAAGGACCTGGCCGTCGTCGACGGAAATCACTTGCACAGAAGCGATTTGATCGACACGTGTTGAAGTACTGGCGGCGGGCATCGCGGTGTGGCCCGGGTTCGCCACCCAGGTTGCCAACCGGGTCCGGCTGCCGTCACGGGCCACCACGACCATCGCCAGCGTGTCGTGATGGGAGTTCAGCGGGGCCAGGCAGACGCACTTCATCGAGATGGACGTTCCCCACCGCTGGCCGCTCAGGGACACCGTCGAGGCCAGCTTGTCCGTTCCGATCTGCGCCATCGGCTGAACCGACACGCTCGCCTGCGGCGGCGTCGGAGCGGTTGTCGAGGATTGGCCGGCAAGGCCGACGAACACACCGATCGCCAGCACCGCGGCCGCGACGGTCCCGGCCGCCCAAGTCGCGATGCGCGACCGGCGCCGCCGCCAGGCGACCTTGGCCAGCAGCGACGGCAGCAACTCGTCGGGCGGGAGCGGTTGCGCACCGCCGCCGTCGTTCTCTTCGATCGCGACCATCTCGTCGCGACCCAGCTGCGACAGCAGGGCCGGCATGCCGTTGAGCTCGCCAACGGCACTGCGGCACAACGGGCATTCGGCCAGGTGCGCCTCGAATTCCCGTCGTTCGGCGGGCAACAGGGCCCCCAGCACGTATGCGGCATCCCACATCGCGTATTCGTCATGCCCGGATAGGCCACCGCCGATCGGTGTCCCGGGCCGCCATTGCGGCATTGTCGTATAACTCCCATCTCCTGGGACATCTTTTGGTGCGCAGGATATTTCGTGGCTGACGGCCATTCGGATGGCCGGTAGAGCGTCGTCGCGTCGTGCGCTGCGGCTCTACTTCAATGATGCGTGTTCGGGCGAGGGTGAACGGCCCTACTAATGAAACGATCCAGACGCCCGCTTGGTTCAGGCGCCGCGCAGCCAGCTGTGGAATCGATTCTCGGGGTCGTAGGCGGAGCGCACCTTGTCGAGGCGAGCCATGTTGGATTCGGCGATGAATCGCGCCGGACGCCGGCAGAGATTCTCGTCGGCAAGCGAGCTGCCGGTCGCCAGGTGCGACATCGCCGCCATGTTGGACGCGGCCCAGTCCCGGTACCGCTCGTCGTCGGCCGGATCCTGCCAGATGGTGTAAAGCGCCATGTAGACCTCGTCTTCGACGCCGTACACCATGTCCGCGCGCTCCGGCGCCGTCTTCCAGCCCGTGAAGATGAAATGCGAGGGGTGCGGCGGCATGGTCTCGATGATTTTGCGGATGCCCGGCAGCAGTTCGTCGGCGGAGGCCGACGTGAACATGTTGTCGGCGATATACCGATAGCCCTTCGGGTAGCTGGTCATCACGGCGGTGTACCAATTGGCCAAAGTTGTCGGCGCATAGGGAAGGTTGACGATCGCCTTGTCGATGACCGGGCAAGTGCCCAGCGGGGCAAGGGCCTTCATCGCCTCTTCCTCCGAGTCGGCGAAGACCGGCGAGGCGATCGTGATCCCGGGTTGGTCGAGCCCGGCTCCGGGAAAGCTACGCGCGGTGTGGATCTGCAATTCGACGCGGTCGTCGATCTCGGGAATGAGCGAGCGTCCCCAGGCGAACACCTCGTCGGCGACCTCGATCGGATACATGTACAGGCAGGTGCCCCAGACCGCCGGACGCGGGTGAACCCGCAGTTTGAACGAGGTGACCACACCGAAGAAGCCCGGTCCAGAGCCGCGGGCCGCCCAATACATGTCTGGATGATTGTCGGGGTCGCAGTAGATCCGTTCACCGTCGGCGGTGACGACGTCCAGCCCGAGCACGCTCTCGCATGCCGGCCCGACCACCGGTCCGTTCCAGCCGTATCCGCCCTGCAACAGATAGCCCCCGAGGCAAATGCCTTCGCAATGACCGGCGGGAAAGAACAGCCCTTGTGCGTCCAGTTCCGCCGCGAAGACGCTGGCGACCTTGCCCGGGCCGACGTCCGCGGTCATCCGGTCCGGTTCGACCGTGCAATGATCGAGGCGGCTGACGTCGAGCAGCAGACCGCCGTCGCGCAGGTGACTGGCCGTCCAGCTGTGCCCGCCGGAACGTATGCCGACGTGATATCCGTTGGCCCGCGCATAGCGGATCGCCGCGACGACGTCGTCGGTGTCGTGCGCCTGCACGATCACGTCGGGAAAGCGTTCCGGCAGAAGGCCATTCCATACTGTTTCCCGACGGGCCCGTTCGTAGCCCTCCGCGCCACGAAAGAACGTCTTTTCGGTGGAAAGTAAAATCACTGTGCCCCTCTGCTTTTCTGACCCGAAGCCACGAGATCCGCTGGCACATCGGCGAGCGCCTCGCGGGCGGATGAACCAATCCGCTTCAGGTAGAACGCGACCTCGGCGGCCAGCGGTGTCGAGTGCATGCGGATTGCCCGCAGTGGGCCATTGGGCGGAATGCCGTACCCGATCGCGAACATTCCGTCGCCGACGTGCGAGGCAAATCCCCCGCGGGGGTTGCCGTGCTCGTCCAGGACGTCGAGATGCCCGACCAGTCGGTCGAGATCCGTGCCGAACCCGGTGGCGGCGATGATCGCCTGCGGCGCCACCGACGTGCCGTCGGCGAGAATGACGCCGTCGGATTCGAGCGCCGTGACGGCGCCGACGACCTCGACGCGCCCGATCCGCACAAAGCCGACGAGCTCGTCGGCCAGCGTCGGGATGCGGCCTCGTTGCTCCACCGTCGCCTTGAGCCCGAGCGTCGGCCGGCCGAAGCCGTAGGCCGACAGGTCACCGAACATCACCCGGTTCATCCGCGCGATCACCGGATCGATGACGCGCGCGGGAACCCTCGAGAACAGCTCGAGGAAGATATCCGATGGAAACGGCCCGATGGCCCGCCGCACCAGGTGCGGCGGGGTGCGCACCGCGAGCCAGATCCGTCCCGCGCCGTCGTTGGCGAGCTGAACGGCGATGTCGGCGGCCGAATTGCCCGCGCCGACGACGAGGACGTCGCGGCCGCGGTACGGCCAGGCGTTGGTGAAGTCCCCGGAGTGGACGATCTCGCCGGTGAATCGAGCAACTCCGGGCCACGCGGGGATGGTCGGCGCGCTGTAGTTGCCCGTGGCGAGGACGATTGCCGGGGTTCGGATCTCACCGGACGACGTGTCGAGTCGCCAGCCTCCCCCGACCCGGTCGACGCGACGGACTTCACATCCGAGGCTGATCGCGATGTTCTGCCGCTGAATGTAGCGATCGAAATAGCGGACCATGTCCTCCTTGGTCGGCCAACGGCCGGCGTTCAACGGAATGCGTTGCCCGGGAAGGTGCGACAAGAACCCGGTGGTGTTGAGACGGAAATTGTCGTAGCGCGTGCGCCACGAGATCGCCGGCGCGGCCGCGCGGTCGAGCACGAGCGCTTTGATGCCATGCTGATGATCGAGTTGGCGTGCGACGGCCAGACCGGCGGGACCCGCGCCGATGACAACGGCGTCCGGGCCGTCCCGGGTCTCTGTCGTCATCCGCGATCTCCTGTCGTGTTCTTGGGCGCCGAGAATTCAGGGCCACAGCACTAACACGATCCAGGACCGCTCGCAGTTCACCTGGGCGGATGGCCACCGCTTGCCAACGCTGCCCGGATTTACTAGGATATCCAAGTAATCTTGGGTGTACCACCTCCACGTTCAGACACTTACGGGGATAGTCATGACCACACAGATCCCGCACTTCATCGACGGGAAGCGCACCGCCGGCCAGTCCTCCCGCACCGCCGACGTATTGAACCCCAGCACCGGCGAGGTGCAGGCGAAAGTCCCGATGGCCGGCAAGGCCGACGTCGACGCGGCGGTGGCCTCGGCCGTCGAGGCCCAAAAGGATTGGGCGGCATGGAATCCACAGCGCCGCGCCCGGGTGATGATGCGCTTCATCGAGCTGGTCAACTCCAACAGCGACGAGCTCGCCGAGCTGCTGTCGCTCGAGCACGGCAAGACGGTGGCCGACTCCAAGGGCGACATCCAGCGCGGCATCGAGGTCATCGAGTTCTGCCTCGGGATCCCGCACCTGCTCAAGGGCGAGTACAGCGAGGGCGCGGGCCCGGGCATCGACGTCTACTCGCTGCGCCAGCCCCTGGGCGTGGTCGCGGGCATCACGCCGTTCAACTTCCCGGCGATGATCCCCCTGTGGAAGGCCGGCCCGGCGCTGGCGTGCGGAAACGCGTTCGTGCTCAAGCCCAGTGAGCGCGACCCGTCGGTCCCGGTGCGCCTGGCCGAGTTGTTCCTCGAGGCCGGCCTGCCGCCGGGCGTCTTCCAGGTGGTGCACGGCGACAAGGAGGCCGTCGACGCGATCCTGCACCACCCCGACATCAAGGCCGTCGGCTTCGTCGGCAGCTCCGACATCGCGCAGTACATCTATTCGACGGCCGCGGCCACCGGCAAGCGGTCGCAGTGCTTCGGCGGCGCCAAGAACCACATGATCGTGATGCCCGACGCCGACCTCGACCAGGCCGTCGACGCGCTGATCGGCGCCGGGTACGGCAGCGCCGGCGAACGCTGCATGGCCATCAGCGTCGCCGTGCCCGTCGGCGAGCAGACCGCGGATCGCTTGCGCGCCAGGCTGATCGAGCGAATCAACAACCTGCGGGTGGGCCACAGCCTGGACCCCAAGGCCGACTACGGCCCGCTGGTCACCGACGCCGCGCTGGCGCGGGTGCGCGACTACATCGGCCAGGGCGTGGACGCCGGCGCCGAATTGGTGATCGATGGGCGCGAGCGCGGCAGCGATGACCTGACGTTCGGCGACGCGAACCTGGAGGGCGGTTTCTTCATCGGCCCGACGCTGTTCGACCACGTCACCCCCGAGATGTCCATCTACACCGACGAGATCTTCGGGCCGGTGCTGTGCATCGTGCGCGCCCACGACTACGAGGAGGCCCTGCGGCTGCCCTCGGAGCACGAGTACGGCAACGGCGTGGCGGTCTTCACCCGCGACGGCGACACCGCCCGCGACTTCGTCTCGCGGGTGCAGGTGGGCATGGTGGGCGTCAACGTGCCGATCCCGGTCCCGGTGGCCTACCACACCTTCGGCGGCTGGAAGCGCTCCGGCTTCGGCGACCTGAACCAGCACGGCCCCTCGTCGATCATCTTCTACACCAAGACCAAGACCGTGACGTCGCGGTGGCCGTCCGGCATCAAGGACGGCGCCGAATTCGTCATCCCGACAATGAATTAGACGCCACAACATGTTCACCCTGAACGATGACGAGCGGGTCATCACCGAGACGGCCGCCGCGTTCGCCGCCAAGCGCCTTGCGCCGCACACCCTGGAATGGGATGCCAGCAAGCACTTTCCGACCGACGTGCTGCGCGAGGCCGCCGAGCTCGGCATGGCGGCGATCTACTGCCGCGACGACGTCGGCGGCAGCGGGCTGCGGCGGCTCGACGGGGTGCGCATCTTCGAGCAGCTGGCCATCGCCTGCCCGACCATCGCCGCGTTCCTGTCGATCCACAACATGTGCGCGTGGATGATCGACAGCTTCGGCACCGCCGAACAACGCAAGGAGTGGATCCCGCGCCTGGCGCCGATGGACGTCATCGCCAGCTACTGCCTCACCGAGCCCGGCGCCGGGTCGGACGCCGGCGCGCTTGCCACCCGCGCCGTCAAGCAGGGCGGCGACTACGTGCTCGACGGCGTCAAGCAGTTCATCTCCGGCGCGGGCGCCTCGGACGTCTACGTGGTGATGGCACGAACCGGTGGGCCAGAAAAACCGGGCCCGCGCGGGATATCCGCCTTCATCGTCGAAAAGGACTCGCCCGGGCTGAGTTTCGGCGCCCACGAAGAGAAGATGGGCTGGCACGCCCAGCCCACCGCGCAGGTGATCCTCGACGGGGTGCGGGTGCCCGCCGACGCGATGCTGGGCGGCGCCGACGGCGAGGGCGCCGGGTTCGGCATCGCCATGAACGGCCTCAACGGCGGCCGGCTCAACATCGCGGCGTGCTCGCTGGGCGGCGCGCAGTCCGCCTTCGACAAGGCCGGCGCGTACGTGCGCGAGCGCCACGCCTTCGGCTCCTCCCTGCTCGACGAGCCGACCGTCCGGTTCACCCTGGCCGACATGGCCACCGGGCTGGAGACCTCGCGAATGATGCTGTGGCGGGCCGCGGATGCGCTGGACACCGACGACCCCGACAAGGTCGAGCTGTGCGCGATGGCCAAGCGCTACGTCACCGACACCTGCTTCGACGTCGCCGACAAGGCCCTGCAACTGCACGGCGGCTACGGCTACCTGCGCGAGTACGGTCTGGAGAAGATCGTCCGCGACCTGCGGGTGCACCGGATCCTGGAAGGCACCAACGAGATCATGCGGGTGGTCATCGGCCGGGCCGAGGCCGCCCGGGTCCGCGCAACCGCATAGAAAGGTCTTCAGATGACCGAGCACCTGACGGTGGCCTTCCTGGGGCTGGGCCACATGGGCCTGCCCATGGCGACGAATCTCGTTGCGGCCAAGCACGCGGTGCGCGGATTCGATCCCGTGCCGGCGGCGTTGTCCGCGGCGGTCGAGGCCGGCGTGACCGGCTTCGACAGCGCCGCCGAAGCGGTCGACGGGGCCGACGTGGTCATCACCATGCTGCCCAACGGCGACATCGTCAAGCGCTGCTACGCCGACATCCTGCCCGCCGCGCGGGCGGGCGCGCTGTTCATCGACAGCTCCACCATCTCGGTCAGCGACGCGCGCGAGGTGCACGCGCTGGCCGAGGGGCACGGCGTCGCGCAGCTGGACGCGCCGGTCTCCGGCGGGGTGAAGGGCGCGGTCGCGGGGACGCTGGCGTTCATGGTCGGCGGCGACGAGGCCGCGGTGCAGCGCGCCCGTATCGTCCTGGAACCCATGGCGGGCAAGGTCATTCACTGCGGCGCCGCCGGCGCCGGCCAGGCCGCCAAGGTGTGCAACAACATGGTGCTGGCGGTGCAGCAGATCGCGGTCGGTGAGGCGTTCGTGCTGGCCGAGAAGCTCGGGCTGTCCGCGCAATCGCTGTTCGACGTCATCACCGGCGCGACGGGCAATTGCTGGGCGGTGCACACCAATTGCCCGGTGCCGGGCCCGGTTCCGACCTCGCCGGCCAACAACGACTTCAAGCCCGGTTTCGCGACCGCGCTGATGAACAAGGACCTGGGCCTGGCGATGGACGCGGTCACCTCGACCGGTTCGGCCGCGCCGCTGGGCACCCACGCCGCCGAGATCTACGCCAAATTCGCGGCCGACCACGCCGACAAGGACTTCAGCGCCGTCATCGAGATGCTGCGCAGCAGCTGAGTCACTGCGCCTTTCGCCCGAGGAACGCGGCCAGCTGATCGGCCGGGGGGCTCTCGGCCGAGCACGGCTGTTCCGGACCGAACGGTTTGTCCGGGCCGCGGAACTCGGGGCCCACGAACGCGCGCACGGCGGCGAGCTGCTCGGCCGCCAGCTCGGGATCCAAATCGGTGGACTGGCCGGTGGCGGCCGCGAGATCCCATGCGTGGGTCAGCACGTCGCTGGTGCGCATCCCGATGAATATTTGTCCGGGGACCTCCCCGAACGGCAGCTTGAACATCGTGGACATCCCGTCCGGTCGGGCGAAGACCTCCTGCGCGGCCGCGGCGGCGGCCCGGTGCGCCGCGCGGATGTCGTCGGGCCGGGCGGCCGGCTTGTCGGTGCTGCCCGCCCAGATCGCGACGCGCTCGTTGCCGCCGATGACGTGCTCGATCAGGTCACGAATCGTCCACTCGGAGCACGGCGTTGGGCCGCGATACCGATCCGGACTGACTTTGGCGAGGACGCCGGCGAACGCTTCCTGAGCGCGCTGATGAGCAACTAGTGGGTCCACGGTCCCGCCTTCCTCTCGCTTCAGTCAGAAGTCGCCCGCATTGCGGCGCAACGTTTCGATGGACGACACCAGCGCCGCGGACTCGGCGGCGTCCATACCGATGTCGGCGAACACCTGCTCGTTGAGCGTGACGGTCGCGTCCTCGACGGTGGAGCGGCCGAGGTCGGTGATGGCCACCAGCGTCGTGCGCCCGTCGGTGGGGTGCGGCACCCGGCGTACCAGCCCGTCGGCCTCCAGCCGGCGGATGGCGTGGGTCACGCTGGTGACGTGCACCTGCAGGCGATCAGACGCCTTGGTGATCGGCAGCGCACCGGTGCGGCTGAACGCCAGCAGCCGCAGCAATTCGTAGCGGGAAAAGCTCAGGTCATACGGGCGCAGCGCGGTCTCGACGCGGGCCAGCATGATCTGGTGGGCGCGCATCACGGAGGTGACGGCGACCATGCCCTCCGACACGTCACCCCACCCGGCGCGCTCCCAGTTGGCCCGTGCCGCGGCGATGGGATCGCGTTTCGAGCTCGATGCGGCCACGCCCTTTCTTACCGCATCTGGGACCGAATCGGGACCTTTCCTATGGCCGCCAGCACCGCCAGGGTCGACGCGCGGTTGCCCACGGTGATCCTGGCGCCGCCGTCCGGGTAGTGGCGCACGTGCAGCCCGCTGTCCGCGAACACCTCTTGCCATGACGGACCCCGCCCGCCCCTCAAGGGCAGGTACATGAAGTTCGCATGGGCATCGGTGGTGTAGACGTCCAACGCGCTCAGCCGCATCCGCAGATAGCGGCGTTCGGCGTTGATCGACTGGATGCGTTGCTGCAGTTGCTCTTCGGCTTCGTAAGACGCCGCCACCGCGAGCAGGCTGGTGAGCGCGATGCCGAACGGCAACTGCTGGGACCACAGGGTGGCGGCCAGCTCCGGCGACGCCAGCCCGTAGCCGATGCGCAGCCCGGCCAGCCCGTAGGCCTTGGAGAACGTCCGCAGCACCACGACGTTGCCGAAACCCGCGAGCAGCGCCGCGACGTCGATGCGATGCTCGGGCGCGGCGAACTCGATGTAGGCCTCGTCGAGCAGCACGACGGTGTCGGCAGGCACCCGGCGCAGGAACCGCACCACGTCGTTTGCGCCCTCGAGCGTGCCGGTCGGGTTGTGCGGGCGGCAGATCACCACCACCCGGGCCTCCGCCGCGGCGTCGGCCAGCCCGTCGAGGTCGTTGTGGCCGTCCGTGTCGAGGGGAACGAGCAGCGGGTTGAGCCGCGACATCCGCGCGATGATCGGATACCCGTCGAACGTCGGCGACGCCATCGCCACGGTGTCACCCGGGGCGGTCAGCGCGTGCAACGCCTGCAACGCCACGCCCGTCGCGCCGGCACCCAGCACCACCTGCTCGGCGGGCAGGCCGACGTGGCCGCCGATCAGGCCCCGCAGCCGTTCGGGCAGGAACTCCGGATAGCGGTTGACCGCGTAGATGGAGCGGATCAGCGCCGAGCGCACCGCCGGCAACGGCGGGAACGGATTCTCGTTGAGCGACAACGCAAGCGGGTCGATCGCGGTGGGAAAGGCCTCGTCGATGTCGTCGGCGAACGGGCTGCGGACGGGTTGCATCAGCCCCGCCCGCCCCAGCGCACCGCCGCGGCGCCGGCGAAGTCACCGGCGTGGGCGAAGGCCGCCATCATGACCACGTCGCCCGCCTTGACCTGACCGTCGGATATCGCGTGGTCGAGGTTGACCGGGATCCCGGCGCCGAACAGGTTGCCGCACTGCTCGAAGGTGTCGCGATGGCGTTCGGGGGGCAGCTCGAGGGCCTCGCGCCAGTTGCGCAGGAACGCCCGGTTGGGCTGGTTGGTCACCAGCAGGTCGATGTCTTTGGCGGACAGCCCGATTCGGTCGCAGACCGCCAGCGCCACTTCGGGCACCTGCCGGTTGCCGCGGGCCAGCACCTTGGTGATCTTGCTTTCGGTGAAACCGATCGAGCCCTCGCCGGGTCCCGCCTGCCACCACTTGCGGGGCGGGTCGAAGGACAGCGTCATCTCGCCGGCGTATTCGCCGTAGGTGCGGCACTCCACATCGAGGATCGGGGATTGATCGCCGACGGTGACCAGGGCCGCCGCGGCCCCGTCGCCGGGCACCGCCGACTGCGCCTTGCGGCGGATCGTCGGCTGATCGAAGAACTGGCCGGCGGCGTTCTGCGCGATCGCGATTAGCGCGGTGTGCCCCTCGCCCGAGGCCAGCAGCTTGCGGGCCACGTTGAGCGCCAACACGAATGCGGCGCATCCGCCGTTGTTCAGGTCGAGCACCCACGACGGTCGCATGCCCAGCCGGTGCGCGATGCCGCCGCCCTGCCCGTAGAACGCCATGTCCGGCACCTGCGTGTGGGTGATCAGCACGTCGGCGCCCTCGACGGCGTCGTGGCCGTGCCGCTCGACCAGGCCGGCCACCGCCCGCTCGATCATGTCGATCGAGCTTTCCTCCGGCGCGACGTGGTGGCGAAACTTAGGGGCCCGGAACATGAGATTGTCGCGCAGGTCGTCGGATTCGGCGAATTGCGCGTAGTACTCGGCGGGGATCGGCTCGCCCGGCAGATAGGTGGAGACGTCGATCAGGCTCACGCTCGGCTTGCTCATGGCCAACTCATCTCATCCATTTGGGGGTCACCGGCAGCCCGTTGCGGTGGCGGTACTCGGCGATGGCCTTGAGGTTCTTCAGCTCCAGCAGGTGGCCGGCGCCGAACATGTCCCAGAAGTCGCCGACCCACACCGGCCGCTGCGGCGGCGCCGTCTCCGGGTACGGGTTTTCGTCGTAGAACGGGTGATGGCAATTCGTCCACAGCACAACGGAACCCGGCTTGTCGAGGACCGTCTGCGCGTCGACGACGCGCATCAGGTAGATCATCCACAGGTGCTTGCCCTGGTCCCACGCGCAGTGGTAGTCCACGGTGCGGGCCTGCGGGTTGGCGACGGTCCGCGTGTAGATCTCGGTCTCCGAGCCCAGCCGGTCGTGGGCCAGCCACAGACCGGGTTCGTCCGTCGGGGTGAAGCCGCGCAGGCTGTAGGTCCACTCCTCGAGGCTGCGGGTGTCGGACATGTACTCGTACAACTCGTCGGGCGGGCAGTCGACGTAATCGTTGACGGTGCAGTACTCCCCGAAGACCTGGTCGTGCGGGTAGACCGACCGCATCATGTCCATGATGATCGGGGTGGCCTTTTCCCTTGGACTGGTTTCGATTCGGGTCACACCGTCCAGCGGCGTCGGGATGTCCTCAAGCGCTGGCAGCGACATCGATCCGGTTCTCCTTTGCGAGTTGAGTGAGAAATGGTCCGAATGGCGGCATCTCGTCGGCGGCGCATTCGACGCTGACGACGGAGGGCCCGTCGGTGGCGAGCACCGCGCGCATCCAGGCGGCCAGGTGATCGATGTCGTCGACGTCGACGGACGTCAGCCCCGGGAACATCGCGGCCAGCCCGGCGCCCAGCCGGCTGGCCCGGAACCGGTTGTAGCTGTAGAGGTCGTCGTAGAAGAGCTGCTCGCGGGTCACGCACATGGCGTGGGCGTTGTTGTTGAAGACCACGAACGTCACCGGCAGCCGGTAGTGCACCGCGGTGTGCACCTCCATGCCGTGCATGAAAAACGCGCCGTCCCCGGCGATCACCACGGTGCGCCCGGGGGGCCGCCCGCTGTTCGCGCGACCGAAGGCCATCCCGATACCGGCGCCGAAGCTGTAGCCCATGCCGCCCATGCCCAGCGCGACCGCGAACCTGCCGTCCCGGCGGGCCGGCAGGTAGTGGATCGCCGCGGCGCCGGTGTTGCCGGCGTCCACGACGATGTCCGCGCCGTCGGGCAGGCAGCCGTCCAGCACGGCCATCGCGTCGCGATAACGCACCCCGGGCCCGTCGCACGGCGGCGGGGACAATTCGGTGCGCCGCACCGCGTCGGGCACCCGCACCTTGGCCGGCCGTCCCGGCCCGGACAACGCCTGGGTCAGCATGCGCAGCGAGCCGCGCAGGTCGTCGGTGTGCACGTGCGTGCACGGCACGTACGGCGGCGCCGAGCCGATCGAGACGGTCGGCACCGCCGCCAGGGCGTCGTCGAGCCCGGTGCGCGCGGTGACCGACAGGCGCGTGCCGACCACCAGGCACACGGCGCTGTCGGCCACCGCTTCAACCACACCGGGGTGGCCCATCACACCGGTCACCCCGAGCGCGGACGACGACCCGAGACCCGGTGTGCCGGCGACGTCCTTGGCGTCGGGCACGGTCGCCACCCGCGCCCGCAACACCGCGCGCAGGGCCTCGAGCTCGGCGCGGGCGTTGTCGCGGGCGACCTGCTCGCCGACGATGATGGTGACCGGGCCGTTCGCGTCGCGTAACGGTCCGACGATCGGATGCGGGTTGCCGATGGGACGCAGGTCGTCGGTGGGCCACCCGTTGTGCCCGCAAATCACGCTGCCCTGCTGAATGTCCTTGGGCAGCAACAGCACCGCTGGGCCGCCGGTGCGCGCGGCGGCGATCGCCCGCGACAGGGCCGGCCCGGCGTCGGCGGGGCGCAGCACCCGCTCGCACGACACCGACACCGCGGAAAACAGCGCCTGCGCGTTCAGTGAGCCGTTCTCGCCGCTGGTGTCCTGAAAGCTGCCCCGGCCGTCCATGGTGGTTGGGGTTTGGCCGACCAGGGCCAGCACCGGAACCCGGCTTGTCAGCGACTCACCAAGGGCCGCAATGAGATTCAGCGCCCCGCCGCCCGACGTCGCCGCGACCACGCCCAGCCCGGAGCCCAGCCCGGCGCCGCTGCGGCTGTACCCGTCAGCCATGGCGGCGGCGGAGAATTCGTGCTTCGCCAGCACGGCGGTGATGTCGGTCCGGAAGTGCGCGGCGTCGTAGAGGTCCTCGATGTTGGCGCCGTCGACACCGAAGATGTGGTCGACGCCGGCCGAGGCGAGCCGCTCGACGATGTGGTCGACCACTCGCTGCTTCCTGGGCATGCCTGTAACACGACGCGCGGTGAACTTGAGTTCACCGCGCGCCTTGTTTTACCGGGGCTTTACAGCGAACGCTGCAGCAGAACCTGCCCGCTGTCAGCGGAAACCACTTGCACGGCGGCGATCTGGTCGACCGGCGTCGAGATGCTGGCCGCCGGCGTCGCGGTGTGACCGGGCTCGGCCACCCACGTCGCCAACCGGGTTTGGCTGCCGTCGCGACCCACCACGACCATCGCCAGCGTGTCGTGGTGCGCGTTAAGCGGAGCCAGGCAGACACACTTCAGATTGATCGACGTCCCCCAGTGCTGGCTGGACAGCTGCACCGTGGAGGCCAACAGGGTGGTGCCGATCTGCGACATCGGCTGCGAGGACGCGGCCACCTGCTGCGCGGGCGCCGAGTTCCCCTGCACCCCGACCAGCACGCCGATCCCCAGCACCGCGGCCGCGGCGGACGATGCCACCCACGTCGTGACCCGGGTGCGGCGCCGTCGCCAGCGCACCGTTGCCAGCAACGAGGGCAACAACTCCGGCGAGATCTCCGGCGCCGCCGTCGCCGTGCGCCCGGGCTCGTCCATCGCGGCCACCTGGTCGCGGTCGAGCTGGGAGAGCAGGGCCGGCACGCCGCTCAGATCGGCGACGGCCTCCCGGCATGCCGGGCAGCCGGCCATGTGCGCCTCGAACTCACGTCGGTCGGAGGCCGACAGCGACCCCAACACGTATGCGGCATCCCACATCGCGTAGCGGTCGTCGTCTTGCGCGGCCAAACCGAACACCTCTTTGTCAAAGTGGTTGTCACCCGGCGGGCCGATGCCACGTAGCGGCGTCCTCATCTCGTCCATCTCCTGTCACCCATCAAGTATTCGGAGCCGATGACCGTCTGGATGGTCATCGCGTGACTCCAAGTTCCTGCAGAGTGAGCCGCAATGCCCGCACGGCATAGTGTAATCGCGACTTCACTGTTCCTTCAGCGATCTCCAGGTCCGCAGCAATCTGCGCGGTCGTCCAACCGCGGTAGTAGGACCGGTCGATCACCGCCCGGTGCTCGGCGGACAGCTGCGTCATGGCCTCGGCTATCAGCAGCCGGTCCAGCGCCGCGTTCACCTCGTCGGGCGTCGATTGTTCGGGCGCCCCCGATTCGTCCAGCGAACCGACGACGTTGCGGTACCTGGCGCTGCGTCGGTCGTCGATGATCATGTTGCGGGCGACGGTGAACAACCATGCCCGCGCCGATCTCTCGGTGTCGCCGATGACCTCCGGATGCTGCCAGGCCCGCAACAGCGTCTCCTGGACAACGTCCTCGGCCTGGCTGGCGTCCCCCGTCAACCGGAGCGCATAGCGCCACAAGACCGCGGCGTGTTCGTCGTAGAGCGCCTTCATCAGAGCGGCCTCGGCTGCCCCGGACGCCCCCCGAGTGCCGGCCACACGAGCCACTCGATCACCTCCTGCCCTCTGAAACGAGTGGAGCAGGCGTTTAGTTCAGGCCGCCCGGCGACGATGCGGCCGGCGGCACGCGGCCGAGGAGAAGCCGGGCCATTCAACCGAGCGTCAGGATGCGCGGCCCGGTTTCGGTCACCGCGACGGTGTGCTCCCAATGCGCCGCGCGCGACCCGTCGGAGGTCGTGACGGTCCATTCGTCGTCGAGCACCCTGGTTTTGCTGGTTCCCAGCGTCAGCATGGGCTCGATGGCCAGCACCGAGCCCGGGGCCAGCAGCGGCCCCCGCCCCGGCGAGCCCTCGTTGGGCAGGAACGGGTCCATGTGCATTTGCCGGCCGATGCCGTGGCCCCCGTAGCCCTCCACGATCCCGAACGCGAGCCCGTAGCGGGCGGCGGCGGCGCGCGTGCCCATTTCGATGGCGTGCGCCACGTCGGTCAGCCGGTTGCCGACGACCATCGCCGAGATGCCGGCCTGCAGCGACTCCCTGGTCGCGTCGCACAGCGCCTCGTCGGCCGCGTCCAGCGCGCCGACCCCGAACGTGATGGCGGCGTCGCCGTGCCAGCCGTCCAGCACCGCGCCGCAGTCGATGGACACCAGGTCACCGGGGGCCAGGATCTCCGCGGCGGACGGGATGCCGTGCACCACCCGGTCATTGACCGACGCGCAGATCGACGCCGGGTAGCCGTGATAGCCCAGGAACGACGGGACCGCCCCGGCCTCGCGGATCACCGACTCGGCGATTTCGTCCAGGCTCAGGGTCGACGCCCCCGCGACCGCGGCAGCATGGACCGCGTGCAGCGCGTTGGCCACCACGGCGCCGGCCGCCGCCATCGCGTCGAGCTCACCGGGGCTGCGCTGCGGCACGACCCTGCGACTCCGCAGCCGCGCCAGCGCGCTCATGACTACTTGCCCAGCGCTTGCAGCGCGCGGGCGAACACCTCGTCCACCGTGCCGACGGCGTCGACCGTCTTCAGTTCGTCGCTGTAGTACTCCAGCAGCGGCGCGGTCTCGTCGCGGTAGACCTTCATGCGGTTGAGGATGACGTCGTCGGTGTCGTCGGCCCGGCCGCGGCCCTTGAGCCGCGCCAGCAGCTCGTCCTGCGAGACCCGGAACTCGACCACCGCGTCGATGTCGCACCCGCGGCGCTCGAGCATCTCGTGCAGCGCCTTGGCCTGCTCGAGCGAGCGCGGGTAGCCGTCCAGGATGAAGCCGTTGGCGCAGTCCGCGTCGTCGAGCCGGTCGTCGACGAGCTGGTTGGTCAGCTCGGAGGGCACCAGGTCACCGGCGTCCAGGTAGCGCTTGGCCTCCACTCCGAGTTTGGTCCCGTTTTCGATGTTGTTCCGGAAGAGCTCCCCGGTGGAGATTTGCGGGATGCCAAGCTTTTCGGCGAGCTTTTCGGCCTGCGTCCCCTTGCCCGCCCCGGGCGGTCCGAGCAAAACCACTCTCACTTGAGGAACCCTTCGTAGTTGCGCTGCATGAGTTGGCTCTCGATTTGCTTGACCGTATCCAAACCGACACCAATCATGATCAAAACCGCCGTACCGCCAAACGGCAAATTTTGAACCGCTCCGCCATTGCCGATCTGCAGGAACAGATTGGGCAACACGGAAATCGCACCCAGGTAGATCGAGCCCGGCAGCGTGATCCTGCTCAGCACGTAACGCAGATAATCCGCGGTCGGCTTGCCCGGCCGGATGCCGGGAATGAAGCCGCCGAACTTCTTCATCTCGTCGGCACGCTCGTCGGGGTTGAACGTGATCGACACGTAGAAGTACGTGAAGAAGATGATCAGGCCGAAGTAGATGCTGATGTAGACCGGGTCGCTCGGGTCCGACAGATAACTGCCGACGAACTTGTCCCACCAACTGTTGCCCACGCCGCCGCTGCCGCTGCGGACCAGCTGGGTGATCAGGTGCGGAATGTAGATCAGCGACGACGCGAAAATGACCGGGATGACGCCGGCCTGGTTGACCTTCAGCGGCAAATACGTCGACGTTCCGCCGTACATGCGCCGGCCCACCATGCGCTTGGCGTACTGCACCGGGATCCGGCGCTGGCCCTGCTCGACGAAGACCACGCCGACGATGATGAGCAGCGCGGCGCCGCAGACGGCCGCGAAGATGATCCCGCCGCGGCTGTCCAGGATGGACTTGCCCTCGGCCGGGATGCGCGCCGCGATGCCGACGAAGATCAGCAGCGACATGCCGTTGCCGATCCCGCGTTCGGTGACCAGCTCGCCCATCCACATCACCAGGGCCGCCCCGGCCGTCATCACCAGCACGATGACGACCAGCGTGAAGATCTTCTGGTCGGCGATGATGTCCAGCGAGCAGCCCTGCAGCAGCCCGCCGTTGGCCGCCAGCGCCACGATGCTGGTGGCCTGCAGGACGGCCAGCGCGATGGCCAGATAGCGGGTGTACTGGGTCATCTTCGCCTGGCCGGACTGGCCCTCTTTGCGCAATTCCTCGAAGCGGGGGATGACCACGGTCAGCAGCTGCACGATGATGCTCGCCGTGATGTAGGGCATCACGCCCACGGCGAACACCGTGAGCTTGAGCAGCGCGCCGCCGGAGAACAGGTTGATCAGCGAGTAGATCTGCCCGGCCTCGCCGCCGCTCGCCTCCTTGATGCACTGCTGCACGTTCGGGTAGTTCACACCCGGAGAGGGCAATGCGGCGCCGACCCGATAGAGAAGGACGATGCCAAGCGTGAAGAGGATCTTCCGTCTCAGGTCGACTGTCCGCAGCGATGAGATGAAAGCCGAAAGCACTCTTCCTCCTGCGTCCTGCGTCTCGCGCCTAACACCCGCAGGCCAGGACGTACGGCGCCGCGCGTCAAACCGTGTACGAGACTAACAGTTGAATGGGGCAGGTCCTTTCAACACCCTTTGCCACCCTTTGCCACCCGTTGCCGTCAGCCGCGAGGCGTAGAGTTTCGGTGGCTCATTGCATTGGCTAAATAAATGGGAGCACCATGACGCGAACCGATCAGGACAGCTGGGATTTGGCCTCGAGCGTCGGCGCGACGGCGACGATGGTCGCCGCGGCCCGCGCGCTGGCCAGCACGGAGCCCGACGCGATCATCGACGACCCCTTCGCGGCGCCGCTGGTGCGCGCGGTCGGCCTCGACTTCTTCGTCCGCCTGATCGACGGCGAGGTCGCCCCGGGCGCGGACGACGGCGGCGAACGGGACCTGCAACTTGAGACCGACTCGATGGCGGTGCGCACGCGGTTCTTCGACGATTTCTTCCTCAACGCCGCCCGCGACGGCATCCGCCAGTCGGTGATCCTGGCCGCCGGCCTCGACGTGCGCGCCTACCGGTTGGCCTGGCCGCCCGGCAGCGTGGTCTACGAGGTCGACCAGCCCAAGGTCGTCGAGTTCAAGACCGCCGCAATGGCCAACCTGGGGGCCGCCCCGACCGCAGACCGGCGCACCGTCGCCGTCGATCTGCGAGACAATTGGCCGGAAGCGTTGCGCCGCAGCGGGTTTGATCCGTCGCAGCCCACGTCCTGGAGCGCCGAAGGCTTGCTGATGTACCTTCCGCCCGACGCCCAGGACCGGCTCTTCGACAACGTCACCGAGCTCAGCGCGCCCGGCAGCAAGCTGGCCACCGAATACCACGGCGACACCGGCCGCACGATGTCGCAACGCGCGCAGCAATTCAACGAGCGGTGGGCCAATCTGGGCTGCGACATCGACCTGTCCGGGCTGTTCTTCGACGGCGAGCGCAGCAACGTCGTCGACTACCTGGCCGGCAAGGGCTGGCAGGTAGGCACCCGGCCACGGCGGGAGTTCTTCGCCGACTACGGCCGCGTCTTCCCCGACGACGAGGAATCGCAGCTGCGAAACATCATCGCCGTCACCGCCACGCTGACTTAACCCTGACGGCGCTAGCTGGGCCTGGCCGGCGGCGTCCGGACCACCAGCGGCACGGCGGGGAAGCACCACGCCAGCTCCGTGCGCGACTTGCGCAGCGCGGCGGTGCCGTAACCCTTCTTGCGGTGCTCGGGGTGAATCCAGATCCGCACGTTCACCTCGCCGCCGAGCAGCTCGCCGAACACCATCCCGACCTTCTCGCCCGAGTCGACCGCCACGAACCACGCGGCCTCCT
Source organism: Mycobacterium sp. NGS34 (assembly GCF_059812845.1). NCBI lineage: Bacteria > Bacillati > Actinomycetota > Actinomycetes > Mycobacteriales > Mycobacteriaceae > Mycobacterium > Mycobacterium sp. NGS34. The sequence continues at coordinate 281,526 of NZ_JCALDM010000002.1, read as the reverse complement.
CGTCGCCGACGCGGCCCAGCGCCGCACGGATCTCGTCGTCGAGGTTGCCCGCCGGCCCGCCGGACCCGTCGCCCGCGGCGCCGACGTCCTCGGTGCGGGCGGCGAAGATGTCGCGGTCGGCGGCGGCGGAGAACGGCCGAAGTTCGAGGGTCTCCCCCGAACTCGCGGGCCGCTCCCCCAGGGTGAAGCTCAGCTGCTTGTTGAGGTCTTCCAACTCGGCCAGGATCTTTCGGCGCGAGTCGATGGTGAGCTGCGCGAACGACATCCCCATCACCGCCTCGGCGGCCAGGTGGGACGTGTCGAGCAGGCGGACGATCGCCTCCACCGCCGCCGTCTTGTCCTCGGACTCCACCACGACGTCGGCGATTTCGTGCCGACGTTCGAGGGCTTTCAACAGGGCGTCGGCGATCTCCCGACGGGCGGCTTTGCGGTCTTGGTCAGTCATCGCACCAGCCTAGACAGTTCCAGGAACCGGCGATAGCGGTCCTCGACCGCGCTCGCCCAGGCGGGATCGGGCTCGACGACGCGTTCGGTGCGGGCCCACCGGCCCGCGTCGGTGATCGAGGTCTCCAGGCCGGCCGCCATCCGGCCCAGGAAGGCGGCGCCCAGCGCCGCGCCCTCGGCCACGGCGGACACCTCCACCGGCCGGCCGGTGGCGTCGGCGATGGCCTGCATCCACGGCCCGACCCGCGTGCCGCCGCCGGAGGCCACGATGCGCGCCACCGGCGCCCCGCCCAGCTCGATGAGCTGACGCACGACGAAGCCCGCCGCCTCGTAGGCGGCCCGCCGCACCGCGGCCGGGTCGTGGGTGAGGTCGAGGGCGTCGAGCACGGCCCGGCGATCCGGGTCGTGGAACGGCGTGCGCTCCCCGCGGATGTAGGGCGACCACACCGGCACGCGGCGCGGGTCGGCGGTGCCCGGATCGCCCGGGCCGAGCAGCCGCTCCACCCAGCCGAGGAACAGGCCGCCCGCGTTGCTGGCGCCGCCGATCTGGCTCTTGCCCGGGGCGGTGTGCGGGATGGTCCACAGGCCGGGCACCTGCCGCGCCTCGGCGATCGTGTTCCACACGATCAGGGTGGTGCCGCACAGCACGAGCACGTCGCCGTCGCGGTCGGCGCCGGCCACGATCTGTTCGCACAGGGCGTCGATCGCCCCGATCGCCAGCACGGCGCCCGAACCGGGAAGCTGCCCCGCGGCCGTGCCGATCGTCTCCACCCGGGGCATCTGCTCGACGGACGCGCCGCAGTCAGCGCACGCCGCCGGGTCCCAGCCGGTCCCGTCGAACAGCGGGAAGGCGGTGGCGGCAGTCGCGACGTCCATCACCGCCTCGCCCGCCAGCGCGTGGTTGGCCACCGCGGGCGCGGGCCAGTACCCGGCCGCGCCGGGCGCCTGGGCCGTCGTCCAGCGCAGGAATTCGGCGGCCTCGCCCAGCGCCGGAAGCGGCTTGTCGTCGGAGCCCGGGACCCGGCCCCTGGCGTCGCCGTACAGCAGCCCGGGGGTCAGCGGCCTGCCCGCGGCGTCGACGGCGGTCAGCGACGGCACCATCGCCGACACGGCCACCGCGTGGACGTCGGGTCCGGGGGCAAGGCGCTCCAGCGCCGCCACCGGCCCCCGCCGCCACGCCTCGTCGGCGTCGTGCTCGAGCCGATCGGGCGCCGGCACCCGCAGCTGGTGCGGAATGCGCACCCGCGCGGTCACCCGGCCGTCCGCGTCGGCGGCCACCGCCTTGACCGCGGTGCTGCCGACATCGACGCCGATTGTGACGCCATCACGTGACACGGGCGTCACCGTACGCCAGCATTGGCGTCTGTGACATCAAGACCGCGCGCCCTGGTCACCGCGCCGCTGCGGGGACCCGGGTTCGACAAGCTCCGGCAGCTGGCCGACGTGGTGTACGACCCCTGGATCGAGCAGACCCCGCTACGGATCTACAGCCCCGAGCAGCTGGCCGAGCGGATCGCCGCCGAATCCGCCGATGTCGTTGTGGTGGAGGGCGACTCGGTCCGCGGCCCGGTGTTCGAGCAGGGCCTGATCGCCGTGGCCTCGACCCGCGGCGACCCGAACAACGTCGACATCGACGGCGCCACCGCGGCCGGCATCCCGGTGCTGAACACCCCGGCCCGCAACGCCGACGCGGTCGCCGAGATGGCGGTGGCGCTGCTGCTGGCCGCGACGCGGCACCTGCTGACCGCCGACGCGGATGTCCGCGGCGGCAACATCTTTCGCGACGGCACCATCCCGTATCAGCGGTTCCGCGGCTGGGAGATCGCCGGGCGCACCGCCGGGCTGGTGGGCCTCGGCGCCGTCGGCCGCGCCACCCGGTGGCGGCTGGCCGGGCTGGGCATGCGGGTGATCGCCCACGACCCGTACAACGACGAGGCCCGGCACGGCCTCGACGAGCTGCTCGCCGAGTCCGACGTGGTGTCCCTGCACGCGCCCGTCACCGACGACACCGCCGGCATGATCGGCGCGCGGCAGTTCGCGGCCATGCGCGACGGCGTGGTCTTCCTCAACACCGCCCGGGCCCAGCTGCACGACACCGACGCGCTCGTCGAGGCGCTGCACGCCGGCAAGGTGGCCGCCGCCGGGCTGGACCACTTCGTCGGCGAATGGCTGCCGGCCGATCACCCGTTGACTTCCATGCCCAATGTCGTGCTGACGCCCCACATCGGCGGGGCGACGTGGAACACTGAGGCCCGGCAGGCGCAGATGGTGGCCGACGACCTGGAAGCGCTGCTGAGCGGCAAGACGCCCACCCATATCGTCAACCCGGAGGTGCTGGGCCCATGAAATCGGTGGCGAACCCCGAAGACGCCGTGCTGGACGCGGCCAAGGACATGCTGCGCCGCGGCCTGGTCGAAGGGACCGCCGGCAACATCTCGGCGCGCCGCTCCGACGGCAACATCGTCATCACCCCGTCGTCGGTCGACTACCGCGACATGCAGCTGGACGACCTGGTGCTGATCGACCCGCAGGGCGAGGTGGTGCACGCCGCCGAGGGCCGCTTCCCGTCGTCGGAGGCGAAGCTGCACCTGGCGTGCTACCAGGCGTTCGACGACATCGGCAGCGTCATCCACAGCCACCCGGTGTGGGCGACGATGTTCGCCATTGCGCACCAACCCATTCCGGCCTGCATCGACGAGTTCGCCGTCTACTGCGGCGGGGAGGTCCGCTGCACGGACTACGCGGCGTCCGGCACGCCCGAGGTCGGCACCAACGCGGTCAAGGCGCTCGAGGGCCGGGGCGCCGCGTTGATCGCCAACCACGGCCTGGTGGCCGTCGGCCCGCGACCCGACAAGGTCCTGCACATCACCGCACTGGTCGAGCGGACGGCCCAAATCGTTTGGGGTGCAAGGGCTCTCGGCGGTCCGGTGCCCATCCCCGACGAGGTGAACCGCAACTTCGCCGGCGTGTACGACTACCTGCGCGCCAACGCCTAGATGCGCGGGGTCCGGTTCGGCCGCGCGAGCGTGGCGCGCGTCGCCGAACTCCAATTCGACCTGGGCACGCACTGTTTCCCGCAGACGCCGCCGGCGGGATGGCGGGACAACGCCGACCTGCTGGTGCCGGACTTCTTCGACCCCGCGACCGATCAGTGGCACATCGCGGTCCAGAGCTGGGTGATCGAGGTCGACGGGCTGACCGTGGTCGTGGACACCGGCGTCGGCAACGACCGCGAGCGCCCGCACATGCCGCCCCTGGACCGCCTGAACACCGGCTTCCTGGCGGCGCTGCAGGCGGCGGGCGTCGACCGCGACGCCGTCGACGTCGTCGTCAACACCCACATCCACTCCGATCACGTCGGGTGGAACACCATGCTCGACGACGGCGCCTGGGTGCCGACGTTCCCCAACGCCCGATACCTGGCGCCGGCGGCCGACTACCGCCACTTCTGCCCCGACGGGCCCGCGGGCCAGGAGCCCGGTGACAGGCTCGTGTTCGCCGACAGCGTCGCGCCCATCGACGGGGCGGGCCAGCTCGTCCAGTGGTCGGACGACTACCAGATCAGCCCGTCGCTGCGGCTGCGCCCCGCGCCCGGGCACACGCCGGGATCCTCCGTGCTGTGGCTGGACGCGGGCCGGCCCGCGGTCTTCGTCGGCGACCTCACCCACAGCCCCCTGCAACTGCGCCGGCCCGCCGACGCCTGCGCCTTCGACGTCGACGCGCCGGCCGCCGCGGTGACCCGCCGCCGGATCTTCACCGAGGCAGTCGAGGCGAAGGCCGCCGTGATTCCCGCGCACTACCCGGGTCACGGCGGCGCGACCATCCGCGCCGTCGAGGACCGATTCGAGGTCGATAAATGGCTGGACACGGATACGGTGTGAGCCATGGCGTACCGAGTGGTCCAGTGGTCGACCGGCAACATCGGCAGGCGGGCGCTCGGCGCCATGCTCGAGCGCGACGACTTCGACGTGGTCGGCGTCCATGCGTTCGGTTCCGACAAGGTGGGACGCGACGCGGGTGAACTGGCCGACCAGGCCCCCGTCGGTGTCGCCGCGACCGACGACGCCGACGCGTTGTTCGAGCTTCGGCCCGACTGCGTGTGTTACATGCCCCGCGCCATCGACTACGACCTGGTGGAAAGGATGCTGCGCCGTGGCATCAACGTCGTCACCACCGGGGATTTCGTGACCGGGTCCCATCACCCGGTCGAACTCCCGGCGCTCGAGGAGGCCGCGCAGCAAGGCGGCGCGACGTTTCTGGGAACGGGATTCGAGCCGGGCTTCATCAACGTCGTGGCCGGCTTCCTCACCGGCGCATGCCGGCGGGTGCACAGCGTCAAGCTCGTCGAAACTCTGGACTGCACAACCTATCCCGTACCGGACGTGTGGAAGGTGCTCGGATTCGGCAAGACCCCACGCGAGCCGGTGACGCATCTCGACCCCGCGGCGCAACGATACGGCCTGGGCTACTTCGAGACGCTGGACATGATCGCCGCCATGATGGGTGTCGAGCTCGACTCCAAGGACGCATTCGTCGAGCCCGCGGTGCTGACCCGGGACCTGAATCTGGGGTGGGTGGATTACGCCGCCGGCACGGCCGGTGGACAGCGCCGAACCTATCGCGGCCATCGCGGCGGGCGCCCGGTGGTCGAGCTGGCCATCTGCTGGACGATGAGCGACGACGCGCTAGAGCCGAAATGGACCGACCCCAAGGGTTTCAGCGTGGTGATCGAGGGCCAGCCGCGCGTCGACGCGACGATCCGGTTCGGCGAACCCGGGGACGACGTGATGACCGTGTTGATGGACAGCACCGCCATCGCGGCGGTCAACGCCATCCCGTTCGTGTGCGACGCGGCACCCGGTGTCATCACCCCGATCGACCTGCCGATCGCCGGATCCAAAGGGGCACTAACGGTTTGACCCGCGCCACGCGCGGGGCGAGGCGCCGTGCGTCCGGCCGAACAGCCGGCTGAAATAGCCGGGGTCGCCGATTCCGACCCGCCCGGCGACCTCCGCGATCGGCAGATCCGTCTCGGCCAGCAACGTGCGGGCCTCGGCCATCCGGCGTTCGATGATCCACTCCTGCACGGTGCGTCCGGTGCGGCGCCGAACCACGGTGGTCAGGTGCGCCGGTGTGATCCCGAGTTCGCCGGCCACGTCGCGCAGCGACAGCGGCTCGGCGTGGCGCCGGTCGATCACCGCGAACACCTCGGCCAGCAGCGGTTCGCCGCTGCGCCGCAGGTCGCCGACCACGTCGACGGCGAGCCGGGCGAGGTCGATCAGCAGCAGCGTGAGATGCGCCAGCGCCGCCTGCTGGTAACCGTCCCGGCGCGCGGTCAGTTCGGTCTCGATCGACGCGATCGCGCCCTCCCACGCCGACCGCCGGTCCGCGGGCACTTCCAGCCGCAGCAGCCCGCCCGATCGACCGTGCAGGAACGGGAACAGCAGCGGATGCGCCCGCCACGCCGGCCACGGCGACCGCCCGTCCTCGCCCAGCGCCGCGGGATCGAAGAAGACGCCGACGCCCGCATCCACACGGCCCACCACCTGGGCGGGGTCGATCACGGCGCCGGCCGCCAGCACATACACGTCGCCCGAGTCGGGGGTGTACCACAGCGCCGGGAATTCGTGAATGTGCCGGCCTTGCTCGGGCAGGTCTTCCCGCCCGGCCCGGAGCACCGACACCGGAGGCGTGTCCGGACCGGTCCGATACCCGTAGATTGGCACGCCCCGGCGGTGCCGAATCATCCGAGCGGGTTGAGTCATGACGCGAAAGATAGTCCTAGTTTTGCCAAAGATCAGCCAACTCAGCTGCGAATTAGCGTTTCATCATGATGAGTATGACAAAACATCATCCACATGACTACCTGCCCGCCGCCGGACACGACGCGCTGCTGCCCTGCTACGACCTGTTCGCCCGCCTGTTGGGAATGCCGAAGGTCTACGGCACCCTGATCGCGCAGGCCGAACTCGCCGCCGGCCAGCGCGTACTGGAAATCGGTTGCGGCACCGGTAATCTCACCACCCGAGTCAAGCGCGCCCACCCCGCCGCCGACGTCACGGGAATCGACCCCGACCCGCGGGCGCTCGACCGGGCGCGACGCAAGGCGAACGACATCCGTTTCGAACACGGCTACGCCGAGCGGCTGCCCTACTCCGACGGCGAGTTCGACCGGGTGCTCTCGTCGATGATGCTGCACCATGTCCACGACGACGCGAAAGCCGCTGCGGTGGAGGAGATCTTCCGGGTCCTGCGCCCGGGCGGCAGGCTGCACCTGGTCGACATCGGCGGGGACGTGGCGACCGACGGCGGCCCCATGGCGCGGCTGATCAGGCGCAATCCCCATGCGGCCGGAAACCTCGGCGGCGCGATTCCCCGGCTGCTGAGCGCGGCGGGATTCGAGTGCAGCGAGCTCGCGTCGACGCCCCACCGCGTCCTGGGGCAATTGAACTACTACCGCGCCACGCGCCCCTGATCAATCCGAAGGCCGCGAAACAGCCTCATGCGGTGGACATTGATTCGATAGAACAGGCCCGGGAACCGGCGGTACAAGTGCCAAATGACCTGAACCGCAGCGGGAAACACGATCAGCGGCCGGTTGTGGTCCACACCTCGCAGTATCGCGCGGGCCGCGGCCGGCGCGCTCATCTGGGGCATCAGGTAATGAGTGCGCCGGCTCAGCGTCGCCACCCGCTCGCGCGGCATGTTGACCACGACCATGTTGTCGTAGATTTTCGTCTTCATGTCGCCCGGGCATGCCGCGCTGACCCGCACGCCGAGGTCCGCTCCCTCGGCGCGCAACGAAAGCGAAAGTCCCACGATCCCATGCTTGCTGGTGCAGTAGGGAACGTTGCCCGGCTGCGGAACCAGCCCACTGAGCGATGAAATGTTCACGATGTGGCCGTGGCCCTGGCGCGCCATGACCTGATACGCGTGCATCGTCCCGTACACCACGCCGAGCAAGTCGACGTCGAGCACGCGGCGCCACTGCTGCATGGAGAGGTCGCGCGAATCCCCGCCGATCGCGATGCCGGCATTGTTGATCATGTAGTCGACGCGTCCGTATTCGGCCACTGCGCCGTCGACCAGCTTGGCCACCTCGGTTTCGTCGGCCATGTCCACCCGCACGGCGGCTGCGTCCGCCCCGCTTTGCTCGAGGCGCCCCGCCACCTGACGGGCGGCGTCGCCGTCGACATCGGCGACCACGACCGTGGCACCACGACGCCCAAGCTCCTCACTCAGCGCCTCGCCCAAACCCATCCCGCCGCCGGTGACGATCGCCACCGCGCCCTCGAACCGCTGCATAACCAATCCTCTCCGGTGCGCCCACGCCAAAAAATTACATCTGATATAAGCTTACATCTAATGTAATAATTGGAAAGGATCGATGACGGCCGACAGGACAAGCCTGCGGGAACGCAAGCGGCAGCAGACCAGGCGGGAACTGATCGTCGCGGCCATGCGCCTGTTCGAGGCGAAGGGCTACGAACGGACGACGGTGGCCGAGATCGCCGCGGCCGCGGGCGTTTCCACCAAGACCTTCTTCAACTACTTCACGAGCAAGGACGAGGTCCTTTTCCCCCACCTGGCGCGGCGGATCGACGCCGCGGTTGCGTTGATCGAGCGGCGCGGACCGGATGCCCCGATGGCCGAGGTGCTCGTGGCCGCAATGCAACACATGCTGGCCGACGCCCTCACCGAGGAGGTCGAGGGCGGCCTGGCCGGAGTCCGGATGCCGATGATCATGTCGGTGCCCGCCGTCCAAGCGGCCACGCTGCATCGCTACTTCCTCGCCGAAAACCAACTCGCCGGGGCGCTGCAGGGCGCCTATCCCGACACGCTCGACCCGGCGGCCGCGGCCGCCGTCATCGGCTCGGTCATGGGGGCGGCCATCGCCGCTGCGCTGGTGTGCCTGCAGGAGGGCGGCAATGGCCAACAGCTGCGCGTCGCGGTCGAACGCGCCATCGACATCGCGATTCACGGGGTGCGTGACATCGGGCCTAACGCTGGTCGAACGCGACCTTGACCGCGCCGCTGTCGGCCTGGTTGGCGATCGCCAGGAAGGCGTCGCGCCACTGCTCGAGGCCGAAGGTGTGGGTCAGCATCGGACGCAAATCCACCCGGCCGGCGGCGGCGAGGTCCAGGTAGTGGGCGATGGCGTGCTTGCGCTCGCCCTCCACCTCCTCGACGCCGAACGCGTTCGACCCCACCCAGCTGATCTCCTTGAAATACAAGGGACTCCACTCCCAGCGGCCGGGCGCGTGCACGCCGGCCTTCACCAACGTCCCGCGGGCCCGCAGCACCCGCACCCCGACCTCGAACGTCTCCGGCTTGCCGACGGTGTCGTAGACGACGTCGAGCGCCCCCGGGTAGGCCATCGGCAGGCCCAGCAGCGGCTGGTGCAGCCGGCCGCCGCCCCACTCGGCCAGTTCCTCGATGACGGCCAGGCGCGGTTCGTGATCGACCACTAACGCGGCCCCGAACCGGCGGGCCAGTTCCTTTTGCGCATCGAACCGTGCGACCACCGCGACGGCCACGCCGGGGTAGAGCGCCCGCAGGATCGCGACCGCGCACAGCCCCAGCGAGCCCGCGCCGTACACCAGCACCCGGCCTTCGGCTGGCGGCGGGTGGCGGGTGATGGCGTGCAGGGACACCGAAAACGGGTCGGCGAACACCGCCAGCTCGTCGGGCACGGAATCCGGGACCGGGAAGAGCATGCTGTCGTGCGCGGGCATCAGTTCGGCGTAGCCGCCCGTCACGTCGGCCGACACCCCGGTGTGGATGCCGGGCTTGATGTCGCCGTCGGTGAAGCTCCAGCACAGGCTGTAGTCACCGGATTCGCAAGCGGGACAGGGCGGTTCGATGCCGCGCGGCCCGCACGACAGCCACGGGTTGAGCACCACCCGCTGGCCGACCTCCAGCCCCCGCGCCCCGGGCCCCATCGCCACCACATCGGCGACCACCTCGTGCCCCATGACTTGGGGGAAAGAGCAGAAAGCGGACATGGCGTTGTCGGCGTCGGCCTCGCCGAAGTCCATCAGGATCTGCTTCGAGTCCGACCCGCAGATGCCGGTCAGCCGCGGCCGGGTGAGCACCCAATCCTCGTGCGGCAGTCGTGGATCCGCGACTTCGCGCAATGCGACCGGGCTGTGGGTCAGTGCGTCGTCGGGTCCCGGCGACGGTTCCGGCGGCACGCCGAACACGAGTGCCCTCATCGCGGCGCCATCCCAGCCGAACCGGCGATGAACGCGTCGAGGTCGGCGTTCTTGGCGTCCACGACCGCTTTCATATCCGGAACGTAGTGCTCGAACGTGTCGCCCCCCAGCGCCTCGACGATGCCCGCTGCCACCTCGTCGGCGGGCACCTTGGGGCCCCGGTATAGCGGTTCCTCGCTGCCCGGATGGTCCCAGATCTCGGTGTCGACGGGCCCCGGCTCGATCAGCTTCACGGCGACGCCGCTGCCGTGCAGGTCGACGGCCATCGCCTCGCTCCAGCCGCACAGCGCGAACTTGCTTGCACAGTAGGCGGTTTCGTGGATGATGCCGAGCCGGCCGCCAACGCTGGACACGTTGACGATCAGACCGGAGCCGCGTTCCAGCATCCGGGGCAGCAGGGCCAGCGTGAGGCGCATCGGAGCGAAGAAGTTCACCCGCATCACGACCTCGACCTCGTCGGGCTCCAGGCCCGCGACCGGGCGGCGCTTCGGGATCGCGGCGTTGTTGATCAGCACGTCGACGCCGCCGAGCGCGTCCCACGCCCGCGTTGCCAGCTCGCGCAGCGTGGCGGTGTCCGCCAGGTCGGCCACCCACATCGCCGATCCCGGCGAGGTCTGCCGGCAGTCGGCCAGCACCTCGGCCAGGCGATCCCGGCGGCGGGCGATCAGCCCCACGACCGCCCCTTGGGTCGCCAGCCGACGGGCCAGGGCCGCCCCCAGACCCGACGACGCACCCGTGATCAGCACCCGTTTTCCGGCGGCCTGGAAAGGGGTTGCGTACGTCATCCGTCAAGGTTGCCGCGAATTGCGGGAAGCGTACAGTGGTAGAAGCTTGTTATATCGGCTAAATATTAGATTAACTACTTCCGAACAGGGGCAGTGCATGAGTTCCACCAGGTATGAGGGCGACACCTGGGACCTCGCCTCCAGCGTCGGCATGACCGCGACGATGGTCGCGGCCGCCCGCGCCGTGGCGAGCCGCGCCGATCGTCCGCTGATCGACGACCCGTTCGCCGAGCCGCTGGTCCGCGCCGTCGGCGTGGACCTGCTCACCCGGCTGGCGACCGGCGAGCTGAATCCGGGCGACCTGAACGACGTACACGACGGCACCGACGGGTCCCCGGGGGCGATGTCGCGGATGGCCGACAACATGGCGGTGCGCACCAAGTTCTTCGACGAGTTCTTCCTGAGCGCGACGCGGGCCGGCGTCAAGCAGGTGGTGATCCTGGCCTCGGGGCTGGACTCCCGCGCGTACCGGTTGGACTGGCCCGCCGGGACCGTGGTCTACGAGGTCGACCAGCCGCAGGTCATCGAGTTCAAGTCCCGCACGCTGGCCGAGCTCGGCGCCGCCCCGACCGCCTATCGGCGGGTGGTCGCCGTCGACCTGCGCGACGACTGGCCCGCCGCCCTGCGCGCCGCCGGATTCGACCCGACCCGGCCGACCGCATGGAGCGCCGAGGGCCTGCTGGGCTACCTGCCGCCGGAGGCGCAGGACCGCCTGCTGGACACCATCACCGAACTCAGCGCGCCGGGCAGCCGGGTGGCGACCGAAAGCGCGCCGACCCGCGAGCCCGGGGACGAGGAAAAGCTGAAGGAACGCATGCAGCGCATCTCCGAACGCTGGCGCGCGCACGGATTCGAGCTGGACATGGCCGGGCTGGTCTACTTCGGGGAGCGCAACGAGGCGGCTTCCTACCTCAGGGAGCGCGGTTGGGCGCTGGAAGGCGTCAGCATCCGAGACCTGTTCGCGGCCAACGACCTTCCGCCCCTGGAGGGTGACGACACGCGCATGGGCGACGTGCTCTACGTGAGCGGCATCCATGAGTGAGGGCCGCACCGACGGCGACAGCTGGGGACCGGCGTCCAGCGTGGGGGCGACGGCCACCATGGTCGCGGCGTCCCGCGCGATGGCCTCGCAGGGACCCGATCCGCTGCTCGACGACCCGTTCGCCGATCCCCTGGTTCGCGCCGTCGGGCTGGACCCCTTCATCCGCATCATCGACGGCGAACTCGAATTCGAGGACGACGCGCTGTTCAACCGGAAGACCCGTCGCGAACAGATCACGGTGCGCACCAGGTTCTTCGACGATTTCTTCACCGGCGCCACCGCCGACGGAGTGCGCCAGGCGGTGATCCTGGCCTCCGGCCTGGACACCAGGGCCTACCGGTTGCCCTGGCCGGCCGGGACGGTGGTCTACGAGATCGACCAGCCTCAGGTCATCGCGTTCAAGACCGGCACGCTGGCCGGGCTCGGCGCCGACCCCACCGCCGAGCACCGCACGATCGCGATCGACCTGCGCGACGACTGGCCGGCCGCGTTGCGCCAGGGCGGCTTCGACGTCACGGCGCCGACGGCGTGGAGCGCCGAGGGCCTGCTGCCCTACCTGCCGCCCGACGCCCAGGACCGGCTGTTCGACCACATCACCGCTCTGTCCGCGCCGGGCAGCCGGTTGGCCACCGAACACGTCCCCAACCCGAACGCGTTTACCGACGAGCGCCTGCAGCAGATCTCCGAGCGGTGGCGGCGCCTCGGTCTCAACCTCGACCCTGCCGACCTGTTCTACCGGGGCGAGCGCAACGTCGTCGGCGACTACCTGACCGCCCACGGCTGGCAGGTGACGGCCTATCCGGCCCGGGAGCTGTACGCCCACAATGGGTTTGAGTTCCCCGAGGACGCGATGACGGCCGCCTTCGGTGACCTCAGCTACGTGGCCGCGACCCTCAAGTAGGGTTTCGCCTATGCCACGCGCTCATGACGACAATTGGGACCTGGCCTCCAGTGTGGGCGTGACCGCGACGATGGTCGCGGCCGGCCGCGCCATGGCGACCAGGGACCCCCGAGGCCTGATCAACGACCCGTTCGCCGAGCCGCTGGTGCGCGCGGTCGGGGTGGACCTGTTCACCAAGATGCTGGACGGCGAGCTCGACCTCGACGCGTTCGAGAACGCGTCGCCGGCGCGCATGCAGGCGATGGCCGACGGAATGGCGGTGCGCACCAAGTATTTCGATGATTACTTCATCGACTCCGTCGGCACCGGCGTGCGCCAGGCGGTCATCCTGGCGTCCGGCCTGGACTCGCGCGCCTTCCGGCTGCCGTGGCCGGACGGCACCGTGGTCTACGAGCTCGACCAGCCGCAGGTGATCGAGTTCAAGACGACCACGCTGGCCGGCATCGGCGCCGAACCCACCGCCACCCGGCGCACCATCGCCGTCGATCTGCGGCAGGACTGGCCCGCCGCGCTGCGCGCCGCCGGACTGGACACGACGGCGCCGACCGCGTGGCTGGCCGAGGGCCTGCTGATCTACCTGCCGCCGGAGGCCCAGGATCTGCTGTTCGACAACATCACCGCGCTCAGCGCGCCCGGCAGCACCGTCGCGACCGAATTCGTGCCCGGCATCATCGATTTCGACCCCAGCCGGGTGCAGGACATGGCCGGCGTTTTCCGGGAGCACGGCGTGGACATCGACATGGCGTCGCTGGTCTACACCGGCGAACGCAACCACGTCGTCGACTACCTGCGGTCCAAGGGATGGGACGTCGAGGGCGTCGAGCGCACGGAGCTGTTCCGGCGCAACGACATCGAGGTGCCGCCCCCGGAGCAGGACGATCCGCTCGGCGAGATCATCTTCATCAGCGGCAGGTTGAGCTAGAGGCGCGAGTTGCCCAGCCACAGCGCGCTTGTACCGCTCAGCGTCTGGCCGACGTTGTCGACCATCCCGGCGATCGCGCGACCAAACAGCGCCCCCAGCGACGCGGCGGCCGGTTGCGACGAGGCCCGCGGCCGCACCAGGTCCAGCAGCGACGACCCCGGATAGCTGACGAGGCGCACCTCGGCGTCCCCGTCCAGGCCCGCGAGGACCTTGGCCCGGCGCACCGCGGCCCGGAAGCCGCCGAGCTCGTCGACCAGGCCGCGTTCCAGCGCGTCGGCGCCGGTCCAGACCCGGCCCCGTGCAACGGCTTCCACGGCTTCGGCGCTCAGGTTGCGGCCCTCGGCGACCCGTTCCACGAAGTCGTGGTAGAGGAGTTCGGCCTCGGCCTCACGGTGCCGGCGCTGCTCCGGGGTGAACGGCGCGTCGATCGACCAGGCGTCGGCATTCGCGTTGGTGCGCACCGTGTCCGACGCGACCCCCAGGCGATCCTTGAGATCGCGCACCACCAGCTTGCCGGTGATCACGCCGATCGAGCCGGTGATCGTGCCCGGATTCGCCAGGATCGCGTCGGCGCCCATCGCGACGTAGTAGCCGCCGGACGCGGCGACGGCACCCATCGACGCCACCACCGGCTTGCCGCGCTCGCGCGCCCGCGCCACCTCGCGCCAGATCGTTTCCGACGCGATGACCGCACCCCCCGGGCTGTCCACCCGCAGCACGATCGCGGACACCGAATCGTCGGCGGCTGCCTCGCGCAGCGCCGCCGCGATGGTGTCGGCGCCGGCCGTCGACGTGCCCAGCGGCAGGAACTGCGGGCCGCCGCGTCCGGTGACGATCGTGCCGTCGACGGTGATCACGGCCAGCGTCGGCTTGGGCCGGCGGCCGGGGACCGACGGCACGGGCGGGCTCAGTCGCGGCCGGGCCGCGCCGGCGTAGCGCGCCAGGTAGAGCCGGGGCGGCGTGTTGTCGTCCGAAACATCCTGCACACCAACCAGTTCCGCGATCCGCGCGTAGGCTTCGTCGCGGAATCCGATTCGGTCGACGAGGCCCGAGGCCACCGCTTCGTCGCGCAGGAGCGGGCCCCGGTCGGCCAACTCGTCGAGCGCCGTGGGCTCGACCTTGCGCGACTCCGCGACCGCCCGCCACACCTGTTCCTGCAGGCTTTGCAGCATCCGCGTGACGGCCTCGCGGTGGGCCTCGGTGAAGCCACCCTCGGTCAAAAGGTTTGCCGCCGACTTGTATTCGCCCGTCGCGATGATTTGGGCTTCGATCCCCGCCTTGTCGAGCGCGTCGCGCAGGAACATGGCGTTGCTCGCGAATCCGATCAGGCCGACGCTTCCCGAGGACTGCATCCACACCTCGCCGAACGCCGAAGCCAGGTAGTAGGACAGCGTGCCCGGGTAGGTCTCGGCCCACGCCAACGAGGGCTTGACGGCGCTGAACGCCGCGATCGCCTCCCGCAGTTCCTGGACCGCCGCCGGCGGCGCCGCCGCGAGCTGCACGCGCGCGATGAGCCCGGCGACCCGCGGGTCCTCGGCCGCGCGGTGGATCGCCGCGACGGTGTCGCGCAGCGACAGCGGTCGGCTGCCCCCGGTGATCATCGCCACGGGATCGAAACCGGTGGTCTCCGGCGGCGCCGCGCGCAGGTCGAATTCGAGCACGCAGCCGTTGGGCACGCCGTGGTGGCGCGCCGTGTCGACGCGGCCGGCCAGGGCGCGCACGTCATCGAGTCCCGGGACAGAAGGCAGGAAACCGAACATATTCGCAGCCTACCGATCGGCCGCCGTACGGTGGTCGGGTGAGGTTTTCCATCGCGATCCCCCAATTCGACTATGACGGCTTCGACGCCGCAGGCCTTCGCGCCTA
The DNA here is from genome assembly GCF_059812845.1 of Mycobacterium sp. NGS34. Taxonomy (NCBI): domain Bacteria; kingdom Bacillati; phylum Actinomycetota; class Actinomycetes; order Mycobacteriales; family Mycobacteriaceae; genus Mycobacterium; species Mycobacterium sp. NGS34. The sequence continues at coordinate 266,351 of NZ_JCALDM010000002.1, read as the reverse complement.
CCTCGCCCGCGCCGAGGAGCTCGGGTTCGAGGGCGGCTGGGTGCTCGAGCAGGTCATCGGCGAGGCGCCGCTACTGGCGCCGTTGGAGCTGCTGGCGTATTGCGCCGCCTGCACCGAGCGGCTGCGCCTCGGGGTCGCCGTCCTGGTTTCGTCCCTGCACGACCCGCTGCAGCTGGCGTCGTCGGCCACCGCCGTCGACCGGCTCAGCCACGGGCGGCTGGACCTCGGCGTCGGGGCCGGTGGCGGCTTTCGCCGATTCGACGCCTTCGGGGTCGAAAAGGCAACGTACATCTCGTATTTCACCGAGGGCCTGGAGCTGATGAAGGCGGCGTGGTCCGACGAGCCCCGGGTGACGTTTCACGGCCGGTTCCGCGACGTCGACCACGTGCCGATCCAGCCCAAGCCGGTGCAGCGGCCGCATCCGCCGATCTGGTTCGGCGGGCTGGCCCCCAAGGCGCTGGCCAGGGCGGTGCGCCACGGCGACTCATTTCTGGGCGCGGGCTCGTCGACCACCGAGGCGTTCGCCGGGGCCGTCACCGTGGTGCGCCGCGAGCTCGCCGAACAGCGGAAAGACCCCGCGCACTTCACCATTGGCAAGCGGGTCTACCTGACGGTCGACGACGACGCCGCAAAAGCCCGCGAACGCGTCCTCGAAGGGCTCCACCGCATCTACGGCGATTCCATTCCCGGCGGCGAAAACGTGCCGGTGTCGGGCACGCCCGACGACGTGGCGCGCGGGCTGCGCGAGGTGATCGACGCGGGGGCCGAATACCTGCTACTCAACCCCGTCGGCCCCGACGTCGACGAGAACCGCGAACAGATGGAACGCCTTGCCGCGGAGGTCATTCCGCAGCTGAGCTGATTACAGCTCGGTGACCGAGCCGCCCGCCGCGGTGATCTTCTCGCGCGCGCTGCCGCTGAACTTGTGCGCGGACAGATCGACCTTGACGGTCAGCTTGCCGTCGCCGAGGACCTTGACCAGCGAGTTGCGGCGAACCGCGCCCTTGGCCACCAGCTCGTCCACGCCGACGGAACCGCCCTGCGGGAACAGCCGGTTGATGTCGCCGACGTTGACGATCTCGTACTCGGTGCGGAACCGGTTCCGGAACCCCTTGAGCTTGGGCAGCCGCATGTGAATCGGCATCTGGCCACCCTCGAAGGTCGCCGGCACGTTCTTGCGGGCCTTGGTGCCCTTGGTGCCGCGGCCGGCCGACTTGCCCTTGGAGCCCTCGCCGCGACCCACCCGGGTGCGCGCCTTCTTCGACCCGGGCGCGGGCTTCAGGTCGTGCAGTTTGATGGTCATTTGGCCTCCTCCACCTGCACCAGGTGGCGCACCACCGCGATCAGGCCGCGGGTCTGTGCGTTGTCCTCACGGACCACCGAGTGGCGGATCCGCCGCAGGCCCAGAGTCCGCAGGCTTTCGCGCTGCTTCCAGCGGGCACCGATGGTGCTGCGCACCTGGGTGATCTTGAGCTGACTCATGGTTGCGCTCCCGAAATCTGAGCCTCACGCGCAGCCGCCGCACTGGCCAGTGCGTCGCTTTCCCGGCGCGCCTTCAACATTCCGGCCGGGGCGACGTCCTCGATCGGCAGTCCGCGGCGAGCGGCCACCTCCTCGGGACGCTGCAGGAGCTTGAGCGCGGCGACCGTTGCGTGCACCACGTTGATCGCGTTGTCGCTGCCCAAAGACTTGGCCAGGATGTCGTGCACCCCAGCGCATTCCAGCACTGCACGGGCCGCACCGCCGGCGATGACACCGGTACCCGGGCTGGCGGGGCGCAGCAGCACGACGCCCGCGGCCGCCTCACCCTGAACCGGGTGCGTGATGGTGCCGCCGATGAGCGGCACCCGGAAGAAGCCCTTGCGGGCCTCCTCCACGCCCTTGGCGATCGCGGCCGGCACCTCCTTGGCCTTGCCGTAGCCGACGCCGACCATGCCGTTGCCGTCACCGACGATGACCAACGCGGTGAAGCTGAATCGCCGTCCACCCTTGACCACCTTCGAGACGCGGTTGATGGCGACGACCCGCTCGAGGTAGTTGCTCTTGTCGCCGTCGCGATCCCGTCCGCCGCGGCCACCACCGTCGCGCCGGCCGCGGCCGTCGCGGCCGTCACCGCGCGAGTCGCGGCTGTCGCGGCTGTCTGGGCCCTGCCCGCCGGCCGACTGTTCCGCCATTATGCGGTCCTTCCAGTTGTCATCAGAATTGCAATCCGTTCTCGCGCGCGGCATCCGCCAGCGCCGCGATCCGTCCGCCGTAGGTGTAGCCGCCGCGGTCGAAGACCACGGTGTCGATGCCGGCCGCCTTGGCGCGCTCGGCGATCAACTGACCCACCCGCACGCTGCGCGCCTTCTTGTCGCCGTCCAGGCCGCGCACGTCCGACTCGATCGACGACGCCGCGGCCAGCGTGGTGCCGTTCTCGTCGTTGACCAGTTGCACGTGGATGTGCCGCGCGGAGCGGTTCACCACCAGCCGCGGACGCTGTGGGGTGCCCGCCAGCTTCTTGCGCAGCCGCGCGTGCCTGCGCAGCCGGGAGACCCGCCTGGTCGCGGATACGTTCTGCCCCACCGGCTTTCCGGCGGTGACGGCTGTCTTTGCTTGCGCCATGACTACTTACCTGTCTTTCCGACCTTGCGGCGGATCTGCTCGCCCTCGTAGCGCACGCCCTTGCCCTTGTACGGGTCGGGACGGCGCAGGCGGCGGATGTTCGCCGAGATCTGACCGACCTTCTGCTTGTCGATCCCGGTGATCGTGAACTTCGTCGGCGACTGGACCGCGAACGTGATGCCCTCGGGCGCCTCGATCACCACCGGATGGCTGTAGCCCAGCGCGAACTCGAGGTTGGAACCCTTGAGCTGCACGCGGTAGCCGACGCCGAAGATCTCCATCTTGACGGTGTAGCCCTCCGTCACGCCGGTGACCAGGTTGGACACCAGCGTGCGCGACAGCCCGTGCAGCGAGCGGTTGCGCCGCTCGTCGTTGGGCCGGGTGACCACGATCGCGCCGTCGTCGTTGCGCGCCACCATGATCGGTTCGGCCACCGTCAGATTCAGGGTGCCCTTGGGGCCCTTCACCGAGACGTTCTGGCCCTCGATCGTTACGTCGACTCCGGTGGGAACCGGAACCGGCTGCTTACCAATTCGCGACATGTTTTAACCCCTCACCACACGTACGCGAGGACTTCGCCGCCCACGCCCTGTCTGGCTGCCTGGCGGTCGGTGAGCAGACCCGACGAGGTCGAGATTATCGCCACGCCCAGTCCGCCGAGCACGCGCGGCAGGTTGGTGGATTTCGCGTATACCCGCAAGCCCGGCTTGGACACGCGGCGCAAACCGGCGATGCTGCGCTCCCGGCTCGGCCCGTACTTGAGCTGGACGACCAGCGACTTGCCGACCCGAGCGTCCTCGGTGTGGAAGTCGTTGATGTAGCCCTCGTTCTTGAGGATCTGGGCGATGTTGGCCTTGATCTTGGAGTGCGGCAACGTCACCTCGTCGTGATACGCCGAATTGGCGTTACGCAGACGCGTCAGGAAGTCTGCGATCGGGTCCGTCATCGTCATAGTTCAGTCCTATGTCCCGTCACCAGCTGCTCTTCTGCACGCCGGGCAGCTCACCCGCGTGCGCCATCTCCCGCAGGCAGATCCTGCAGAGCCCGAACTTGCGGAACACCGCGCGCGGGCGTCCGCACTTGTTGCAGCGGGTGTAGCCGCGCACCGCGAACTTCGGCTTGCGCGCGGCCTTGTTAACCAGTGCCTTTTTAGCCATCTAGTCAGTTCTCCTTGAACGGAAAGCCGAGGGCTCGCAACAGCGCTCGTCCTTCGTCGTCGGTCGTCGCCGAGGTGACGACGTTGATGTCCATGCCGCGGACCCGGTCGATCTTGTCCACGTCGATCTCGTGGAACACCGACTGCTCGGCCAGTCCGAACGTGTAGTTGCCGACGCCGTCGAACTGCTTGGGCGAAAGCCCGCGGAAGTCACGGATACGCGGCAGCGCGATCGAGGTGAGCCGGTCGAGGAACTCCCACATGCGGTCCCCGCGCAGCGTCACCCGCGCGCCGATCGGCATGCCCTCGCGCAACTTGAACTGCGCGATGGACTTTCGAGCCTTGCGGATCTCCGGCTTCTGGCCGGTGATCAGCGCCAGGTCGTTGACCGCACCGTTGATCAGCTTGGCGTCGCGTGCCGCGTCGCCGACCCCCATGTTGACGACGACCTTGGTGATGGTCGGGATCTGCATGACGTTGCCGTAGCCGAACTGCTTGTGCAGCGCGTCCCGAATCTCGTTGCGGTAGCGCTCTTTGAGGCGCGGCTGCACCTTCTCTGCTGTGGTCATCAGATGTCCTTGCCGTTGCGCTTGGAGACGCGGACCCGCTTGCCGGTTTCCTCGTCCACCCGGTAGCCGATGCGGGTGGGTTTGCCGTCCGAGTCGACCACCATCACGTTGGACACGTGGATCGGGGCTTCCTGCGTGACGATGCCGCCCGAGCGGGCGCCGCGCTGGTTGGTGGAAATCGCGGTGTGCTTCTTGATGCGGTTGACGCCCTCGACCAGCACGCGGTTGCGCTCCGGGTAGGCCTGCAGCACCTTGCCCTTGGCGCCCTTGTCCTTGCCCGCGATGACGAGGACGGTGTCGCCCTTGTGGACCTTCATCTACAACACCTCCGGGGCCAGCGAGATGATCTTCATGAATCGCTTCTCGCGCAGTTCGCGGCCGACCGGCCCGAAGATGCGCGTCCCGCGGGGGTCGTTGTCCGGCTTGATGATCACCGCGGCGTTCTCGTCGAACTTGATGTAGCTGCCGTCCGGACGCCGGCGCTCCTTGACCGTGCGCACCACGACGGCCTTGACGACGTCCCCGCGCTTGACGTTGCCGCCGGGGATGGCGTCCTTGACCGTGGCGACGATGACGTCACCGATGCCGGCGTAGCGTCGCGACGATCCGCCGAGCACCCGGATGCACAAGATCTCCTTGGCGCCGGTGTTGTCGGCAACCTTCAGCCGCGATTCCTGCTGAATCACTCGATCTCCTGACCTGGTTACGTTTGCACAGCAGGAAATCACCTGACATGCGCGGTCTTTGTCACCGAAGGGCACGCAGGGCCGATTCGCACCGGCCGAGGTCTGCCCAAGGCAACCCCTAGAGTCTAGGGGACGACCAGCTCAGAGCCAAATTCGCCTAGAAAGGCGCGCAGCGTTGGAGACGCCGGGGCGCTCGGCCGGCCGGGACCACGGGCTGCTGAAAGGGGACAGCCGCAGGCCCACGCACCGCGGACCTCGGGAATTAAACCTACCCACCGCCTAGAAGGGTGGGGGTTCGTCGTCGTCGTCGGCGGGTGGGGCGGGCAGGGTGTAGCTCCAGGCCTCGGTCCGGCGGGCGGTGCGGGCGTCGCGGTTGTGTCGGCGTTCGGCGGCGACGCGGTAGGCGCGGTCTTGGGCGCGGGTGCGCCGGCGTTTGGGCATCATCGCGGTGCGCTCGCCGCAGTAATCCGGGGCCGGGTCGGCCTCGGGCGTCGGCATCCCGCCCACCGAATAACACAAGCTGGGGAACAGCAGCGCGCTGCCCGGGGTCGTCACGTAGGTGTGCCCGGCCGGGGAAGTCAGGATCAGCGTCCCATCGGCGAGTTGCTGTTCGGCCCAGCCGAAGAAGGTTTTGATCAAATGATGAGTTCTGCAGTAGCACTTCAGATTTGACGCGTGCGTGGCCCCGCCCTGGGCATAGGGGATCGTATGATCCAGGTCGCAGCCGGTGGCCGGGGCATCGCAGCCCGGCCAGCGACACGTCAGATCCCGGCAGCGCACGAAATCGGCCAACGCCTTCGACGGCACATACCCGTCCTCGGGCGGCGCCTCGCCGGGGTGGATCAGCGGCGTCAACTTGGCCGACTTCGCGAGTTCGGCGAGCAGTTCGGGCGGGATCAGCCCGTCGGCACCCACCTCCGAGGCCGGCGCCGAGCCCCGCCCGTCGAGGGTGGCCTGCTCGGCGATCACATGAATCACCACCGGACCCGCCGGCGGGCGCTTCCCCGCCGCGCAATCGGGGCGCCCACACCGACACCCCAACCGATCCGCGCCCGCGGCCAGCGCCCCCAACGCATCAGCGCGACGCTGCTCACGGGTACGCGGGTCATGCACACACACGGTCGCAGCCAACCCGTTCAGCCGCTTCTCCAACGCATGCGCATCCGGGGACAACAGCACCCCACCGAACTCCGCCCGCCCATCCTGATCCGGGCCGACCCACACCTCGCGATCCCGCTGAGCCTTGGCGCGCCGGCGCACCGCATCCACATCGGCCTTGGCGACAATCTTGTCCACCTGGGCACTTAGCCGGCCCCGGCTCATCGAGGGCCAGCGCGCCACATTGGCCGCCAACCGCGCATCCACGCCCGCCAGCACGTCGGGATCCTCGATCAGATCCGTGCGGTACACGATCGTCTGAAACAACCGGTAATCGATATCCCCGGCGGCAAACACCTCCCCCACCTGCGGCAGCCGCTCGCGCATGGCACGGGCGTAGCGCAGCCGTCTCGCGGCGAGCCCCTGGCTGATCCGCAATGCCGCCCCCACCTCGGCCGCCACCGCCTCCATGGTGTCGATCGCCCAATCCTCGGTGTCCGAACACCGCGAGAGCCGGTAGCCGAACAACCGCCCGATCGCATCCAACTGCGCGGCCGCCTGACGGTTCTCGGTCCGCGCCGCCGAGCAGATCTCCTCGATCAACGCGGCAGACTCCGCGGTCTTCGACGGATAGCACCGCTCGATCTCTTCGTCGAACCGGGCGATCACCTCGGCACGGGTCGGTTCATCGAACATGTGTTCGAGTATGCCACAGCCCTGCGACAAGAGCGTCAGCTCGAATGTCGGTACCAGGCGGCGATATAGAGGACCAGCGCGGTGGCCAGCGCTATCAGCACCCAGATCACCACGGCCTGGTCGATCCACGAACCCGCGGGCGGGGTCCCCGGCAGGATGTTGCGCAACGGCACGACGGCGAACAGCATCGCGGCATACCAGGTGGAAAAGGGCGGCAGGAATTGCCGTCGGCCGGTCAGCATCTGAATGGCCACGAACAGCGCCAGCGTGGGCAGCGTGATGAGGACCAGGCAGATCCCGAGGTCGAACACCAGCGGGCCCTTGGCCCGGTGCAGCTCGATGACGACGTTGTCCGGGCGATCGGGGTCGCTCGGGTTGCGCGCGACCCGGGTGGCGGAGATGTCCCAGCCGTCCAGCTTCCCGGTCACTTCGACCCGACCGGGTTTCAGTACGCGGTTTTCCCCGGACCCGATGAGAACGTCGGACTGGATGGTGTCGGTCCGGTACGAGTCGAACGGCCAGTCGCTGGGGTCACCGTGGGCCTCGATGGTGGTGGCCACCTGCGCCGGCAGCTTCCCCACCGGGTACTGCAGGTCTCCCAGGTCGTTCTGCGGAAAGATGCGCACGGAGGTGTCGGTGTTCAACACGTTGAGGCGCTTGTTGATCATCGAATCGTCCGGCATCACAAGCACCTTCACGTCGAGGCGGTTCGCCACGGTGTGCAGCTGCTCGAAACGCATCAAGACCACGGTGCCGTCGGCGGTGTTCAGTACGGGGTCGGGAAGCGGGCCCGGTGCGGTGGCCAGCCAGTGATACCCGAGCAGCGACAGGACGTAGACGACGGCAACGCCCACGATGATCGAGATGTCGAGGAAGAGGTGGCGCCGTCGCGGCTTACGCGCGGGCGGGTCGGCGGGTGCGGTTGGTGCCGCGGGGGCAGCGCCGTGGCCATTTGTGGGCAGCGCTACGACGACGTCCCGTTCAACCGACACGGACGGAGACTAGCAACGGAGCAGTTTGCTGGCACCTTGAAGCGAGCCCCGCTACGAGTTCTTAACACACGGTGCTACCAGCTTTAACACAAGGCCGTTAACCGGCGCGCCGGAGCGTCAGTCCCCTTGCCGCACCCAGGCGAAAATGTACAGGCTCATCGCCGTCACGAGCGCGATCAGCACCCACTGGACGATGGCCTGGTCGATCCAGGAACCGGGCGGTGGGGCGCCGGGCAGGATGTTGCGCAACGGGACGATCGCGAACAGGTTCGCGGCGTACCAGGTTGCGAAGGGCGGCAAGAACTTACGCCTGCCCAGCGCCATCGGGATTGCCACCAACAGCGCCAGGGTGGGCAGGCTGATCAGCACCAGGCAGATGCCGAGGTCGAAGATCAGCGGCCCCTTGGCCCGCTTCAGGGTGACGACCACGTTCCCGTTGTCGGAACCGCGTTGGGTGGGCAGCGCGGCGGGGTCGTGCACCCGGTGGACGCTGACGTCCCACCCGTCCAGCTCGCCGGTTACCTCGACGCGGGCGGGCACCTTCTTGACGTTGTCGCCCGAGCCGACGAACGCATCGGCCGAGATCGGCTCGGTGCTGTAGGAATCGAAGGGCCAGTTGCCGGGATCGCCGTGCGCCTCGATGGTCGTGCTGAGTTGGGCGGGGGCTTTCCCCCTCGGGTAATGCAGGTCCCCCAGGTCGCTCGTCGGATACAGGCGCACACCGACGTCGGTGCCCAGCACGTCGAGGCGGTTGTCGTAGGCCGAAATCCCAGGATAGACAAGCACATTCACCGTTAGGCGATTCGCGGTGGTCTTGAGTTCCTCGAGGCGCAGCTGCACGATGGTCGCGTCGCCGCCACCCTGGCTCAGGTCCAGTGGGGGAAGCGGTGCCTCGGCCTCCTGCAGCTGATGGACACCGAACAGCGACAGGGCGTAGGCCGAGACGACGACCACGAGGATGGCGATGCCGATCGCGATGCGCGGCTTCGACCGTTGCTTGCGCGGCGGCGGCGGGGGCGCGGGCGGCGCGTCCGAGGGCGGCGGCGGGGCCGATGTCGTCGGGGCCTCGGTGGTCACTGCCACTCCGCTGATGACATCTGGCTCGTCGACGGCCGACACGTGGCGATGCTAGCGAATCCGCGGCGGCCGCGCGCGACGATGGAAGGTCCGTCACTTACCGTCCATCCGGCGGTAACCCGCCGGTCGCTTTCGCCGCCTGAGGTGCGGCGCAGATCGGGGCTCGGTTTGCTGCCCGGCCGGCGCGAGGCAGCTTATCCCGACGCCGCATCCAGCACGCAGCGAAACCCGATGTGGGTCGTCGCGGTGTCCTGCGACTGCGGCGACCGTGCGGCCGGCCGGTAGCGGTGGCAGTATTCCGGCGCGCAGAGATGCGATCCGCCCTTCAGCGCCTGGCTGACGCTCGGGTCCGCAGGTCCCGAGGGTGCGCAACAGGCTTTCGGCGGCTGGTCGAGCCGGTGGTGCGCGGAAAACTCGGTGGCGGTCCACTCCCACACGTTGCCGATCATGTCGAGCAGCCCAAATCCGTTGGGCGGGAACGCCCCGACCGGGGAGGTCCCCACCCAACCGAGCGCGCCGTCGTTGCGGTACGGGAATTTTCCCTGCCACGTGTTGGCCATCAGCCGACCGTCGGGATTCGCGTCCTCTCCCCAGGCGTACGTCCACGAATTTCCGCCGCGGGCCGCGTACTCCCACTCCGCCTCGGTGGGCAGCCGCCGGCCGGCCCACCGCGCATACGCGGTGGCGTCGGGATACGCCACCTGCACCACCGGATGGTCCGCCCGTTCCGCGAGATCGCTGCCCGGCCCGAACGGATTTCGCCAACTGGCGCCCGGCACCCAGGCCCACCACTGGCGCCAGTCACGCAGGTCGACCGGCCCCGCCGTCGGGCGGAAGACCATGGCGCCCGGAACCAGGTCTGCAGGATCCGCGCCCGGGTAAAGCGCCGGGTCGATCGGCCGCTCGGCCACCGTGACATAGCCTGTGGCGGAGACGAATTCAGCAAACTGCGCGTTGGTCACCGGGTGCCGCTCCACCGCGAACGGCCCGACCGTCACGGTGTGGATGGGCGCCTCTTCGGGGTAGAAGCTCGTCGAGCCCATCCGAAACGATCCGCCCGGCAGGTCGACCAGCTCGGTAAGCACCCCTTCAGGGTAGGACGGGCCTCAGTCCGATTGTCGGTACCAGGTGAACATGTACAGGGCCATCGCGGCGACGAGCGCCATCAGCACCCAAATCACCAAGACCTGGTCGATCCAGGCACCCGGTGGCGGAGACCCCGGTAGGAAATTGCGTATCGGGATCACGGCGAACAGCATGGCGGCGAACCAGGTCACGAAGGGCGGCACGAATTTCCTTCTGCCCAGCGCGATTTGGATGGCCACGGCGAAAGCCAGGGTGGGCAGGGCGAACAGCACCAGGCAGATGCCCAAGTCGAAGATCAGCGGCCCCTTGGCCCGGTGCAGCGTGATGATCACGTTGTCGGGGCGGTCCGCCTCCTGGCTTGCTTCACCCACCCGCTGGACGCTGACGTCCCAACCGTCCAGCGCCCCGGTGACTTCCACCCGGGCCGGTATGTATTGGCGGGCGTCGCCCTGCCCGACGAGCACCTCCGCCGACAGGGTGTCGGTGCTGTAGGAGTCGAACGGCCAGTTGTTGGGATCGCCGTGCGCCTCGATCGTGGTGGCGACCTGCGCCGGCGACTTGCCCGCCGGGTATTGCAGGTCACCGAGGTCGTTCGCGGGGTCCATCCGCACGGCGGTGTCGGTCTTCAGCACGTCGAGGCGCTTGTCGAACATGGAGTCCTCGGGAATCACGAGCACCTTGACCGTCAGGCGATTCGCGACGGTTTCCAGCTTCTCCAGCCGCACCAGAACGACGGTGTCGCCGGTCGCGTTCAAGTCCGGCGGCTTGATCGGTGCGGCCGATTTGGCCAGCAAATGGACCCCGAACAGCGACAGGCCGTAGACGATGAGGAACGCCACCAGGATGCCGATCACCAACAGGGTGCGCTTCCGGCCGCGAGCGGGGGGCGCCTCGGGGGGTGCGGCGGCCGGTTGTTCCGGTGGCGTTGGAGGCGGCGGAGCCGGTGGGGCTTGATGGGTCATCGGTCGACACCTCCGTTGGATTGCGGCAACTCGGCGGGCCCTGCGCGGATTGATCGTAGCGAACCGGTCGCGTCCGCGCGATGGATCGGAATTTACTTCATCAATCAGGTAATTTCCGTCAACCCGCCGAACCGTTGTTCGCTACCCAGCGAAACCGGCGGCCGCCCCAATTGATGACCAGTTCATCCGTTGTTGGTTTGCCTGTTAATTCGGTGGCTGTAGAAGTCTGAGGTGTATCCATCGCCGGGAGGCAACCACCGTGAAGCACAAGCGCTCAGCCGCCGCCATCAGCTTGTTGGCCGCGGCCGCGATGGTGAGCTCGGCTTGCACCAACTCCCACGCCACCCTGGCGTACGCCGCGGGCGCGAAGGTCGACTGCGGCGGCAAGCAGACCCTGATCGCCAGCGGCTCGACCGCGCAGCAGAACGCGATGACGAAGTTCGTCGAGGCCTACCACCGGGCCTGCCCGGGACAGAACCTCAACTACACCGCCAACGGGTCGGGAGCGGGGATCAAAGAATTCCTGGCCGGAAAGACAGATTTCGGCGGATCGGACATACCGCTTTCCGACGATCAATACGCCGCCGCCAAACAGCGGTGCGGCGGAGCCGACGCCTGGAACCTGCCCGTGGTGTTCGGCCCGCTGGCCATCACCTACAACCTCGGCGCCGTCGACTCCCTGGTGCTCGACGCGCCCACCCTGGCCAAGATCTTCAACGGCACCATCACCCGTTGGGACGACCCGGCGCTTACCGCGTTCAACACGTCCATGCCGGCCGAGGACATCAAAGTCGTCTACCGCAGCGACGATTCGGGTACCACCGACAACTTCCAGTCCTACCTGTCCTCCGCGTCCGGCGGGGTGTGGAAACAGGGCACCGGCAAGGCGTTCAAGGGCGGGGTCGGCATCGGCGCCGCCGGCAACAAGGGCACCTCGGAGCTCGTGAAAACCACCGAGGGCGCGATCAGTTACAACGAGTTGTCGTTCGCGCTGCAGCAGGGTCTTTTCGCCGCCGAGATCAAGACCCCGGCGAGCCGCAGGTCCCTGCGTCCGGTGCGGATCGGCACCGACACGGTCGGCAAGACGATCATGGGCGCCAAGATCACTGGCGCCGGCAACAACCTGGTGCTCGACATTTCGTCGTTCTACAACCCCGCTCAACCCGACGTCTACCCGATCGTCCTGGCCACCTACGAGATCGTCTGCTCGAAGTACCCCAACGCCGAAGACGCCAGGGCGGTCAAGGCGTTCCTGCAGGCGGCGATCGGGCCGGGCCAGGTGGAGCTGGCGCGCAACGGCTACATCCCGCTGCCACCCGACTTCCAATCGCGGGTCTCCAGCGCCGTCGACGCGATCAGTTCGGCGGGCGCGGCAGTCGCGGAGTAGGCGATCAGCCCTTCTTCGGCGATCTTCGATCGCGTTGCTGCCACCAGCCGGAGAGGAACAGGGCCATCGCGGTGACCAGTCCGATCAGGACCCACAGCACGACGGCCTGGTCGATCCACGAACCGTACGGCGGGCTACCCGGCAGGATACTGCGCAGCGGGACGATGGCGAACAGCATCGCGCCGTACCACGTCACCATCGGCGGCAGGAACGAGGTCCTGCCCAACGCCACCGGAATGGCCACCCACAACGCCAGCACGGGCAGGGCGATGAGGACGAGGCAGATGCCGATGTCGAAGATCAGCGGGCCCTTGGCGCGTTTCAGGGTGATGATCACGTCGTCCTGGATGTCCGGGTTGGAGTCCGAGGGGTCGTGGACGCGGGTGACGGTGGCGTCCCAGCCGTCCAGCTTTCCGGTTGCCTCGAGGCGCGCGGGTGACTTTTCGCGGTTCTGCCCGGAGCCGGTGAACACGTCGGCCGCGATGACCTCCGTCTTGTAGGTGTCGAAGGGCCAGTTGCCGGGATCGCCATGCGCCTCGATGGTGGTGCTGACCTGCGCCGGCGCCTTTCCGACCGGGTACTGCAGGTCGCCGAGGTCGTTCTCCGGGTAAAGGCGCACGGCGGCGTCGGTGGTGAGCACCCCGAAGTTCTTGTCGTACAGCGAATCCTTCGGGTAGACAAGGACATTCACCGTCAAACGGTTGGCGACGGTATCCAGTTTCTCGAGCCGGACCTGCACGACGCTGTCTTCGGCCTCGACCTTGCTCAGGTCCACCGACGGCAGCGGGGGCGCCGATTTCGCCAGCAGGTGCACCGCGATCAGCGACAGCACGTAGATGACGATGAGAAAGACGATGATCCCGAACGCGATCGCCAGACGCGGACCTCGCGCCTGGGGTGGCGCCGGTGGCGGGGGTGCTTCGATGGTCATTGGGGCATCACGGGGCCAGATGCTACCGCCCGCCGGTCCTGAAACCGCTCCTTTTCAGGGGATGACGACCGCAAATTGCTGCATCACCGTGGATTTCGCCGCGTCGAATCCGGGCGCGCCCGCCGGTCCGTCCAGCTGGACGGCCACCAGGTACGCCTTCGTGTTGGTCCAGATGTGGGTGATGCGGTCGGCGAAGGCGACCCCGCCCGGAACGGTGCCGGTCAGCACCTGGCTGCTGTAACTGCAGAATTGCGCGGCCGCGACGGTGAGGGTGCCGCCGGGCTGCTTGGTGCGCAGGTCGGCGGTGTAGCGCAGGAATGCCCCGCCGGGATCGAGGTCCGTCGGCGCGATCGTCACCCGCACCGACATGCCGTCGGGACCGGTCGACGTCAGCGCCACGTCCCCGGCGCCGCGGGTCGAGTTCCAGCCGTCGGGCAGGGGCAGGACGATCACCGGCGCCACCGGGTCCGGCACCCAGGCCCTCGCCATGGTCCCGCTGGCGGGCGGCGGCGGAAAGCATGCCACGGCGTTGGGCGGGATGTGGTCGGGCACCGTGACTTGGATGCCGGGCACCGGCTCGGCCGGGTCGGACAGCCTGGGCGCACTGGGTCGCACGGCGGTGCCGCCCGTGGTCTTCTCGCAACCGACGACGACGCCCGTTGCCAGACAGAGCAGGCCGACCGCCAGCTCAGTCGCGCGAAAACGCAAGCGCGAGTTCCCGTTCCACGTCCTCGTACGGCCGGCCCGAGAAGTCGACGGTGACCTCGGCGATGGTGCCGCCGGTAAACGTGAACGGCGCCTTGTACCGGCTGGACACCCCCGAACCGCCGTTGCGCCCGACGGTGATTCCCGCCCCGGCCAGTCCGAACGTGCCCGGGTGGGTGCTGACCTCAGCGAGTGTGCCGACCACCTCGGCGTCGACGAACAGCGTCAGGTCACCGAGCGGGGTGTGGCTGTTCTCGACGGTTCCGGTCCGCTCGTAGCGAACCCCCAGCAGGTGCCGGCCCAGCGGCACCGGGCCGGACGAGGAAACCAGCTGTTGGCGCTCACCGAGGAAGTTGTAGACGTAGTGCAGCCGGCCGTCCTGGACGAACAGCACGTGCCCGCCGTGGGCGCCGCCCTGCTTGTACAGCACGCCCTCGGCGCCGGTGGTGTCGACGGTCACGTCGGCCAGCAGGGCGAACGAGCGCCCCCGGATCTCGGCGGCGGCGCCGATGCCGACGTCGGCGCAGTCGGGATAGTAGGTGTAGCTGGACCGTTCGCCGACCAGGTAGGGCCGCGAGCGCATCATCGTCTCGATGATGTTCAGGTCCGACAAGGGCAGCCCGTTGTACTTGGCGGCCTCGGAATACCACAGCGCCTTGAGCTCTTCGAGCTTTTCGGGTTGCTCGGCGGCCAGGTCGTGGCACTGGCTGCGGTCCGCCTCGATATGGAACAGCTCCCAGCGGTCGGCGTCGAAGTGCGACCAGCCCGCGGGCGTGGCGGCATGGACGGTGTTGGCGAACCAGCCCTTATGCCAGATCCCTCGCGTGCCCAGCATGGTGTAGAACTGGGTCTTCTTGCCGGTGTCGGCATTCGGATCCGCAAGGGCCGCTTTGAAACTCACGCCGTCCAGAGGTTTCTGCGTGATGCCCTTGACCTGTTCGGGCGGCGTCATGCCGAGCAGGTCGTAGACGGTCGGGGTGATGTCGCAGACATTGACGTAGTTGTCGCGGACCTCGCCGTGCGCCGCAATCCCGTGGGGCCACGAAACGATCGCGGTGTCGGCGATGCCGCCCTCGTGGGAGGCGTAGCGCTTGTACAGCTTGTACGGGGTGTTGAAGGCCATCGCCCACCCGATCGGGTAATGGTTGTAGGTCTCCGGCCCACCCAGGTGGTCGAAGAGCTTCATGCTCTCCTCGACGGTGTCGATGTAGCCGTTGAAGAACTTGCCCTCGTTGACCGACCCGTTCGGCCCGCCCTCACCGCTGGCGCCGTTGTCAGAGATCACCACGATGATCGTGTCGTCCAGCTGCCCGGACTCCTCGAGATAGTCGAGGATGCGGCCGATCTGGGCGTCGGTATAGCTCAGGAAACCGGCGAACACCTCGGCCATCCGGCTGAACAGCTTCTTCTCTTCATCACCCAGGGAGTCCCACGGCCGCACGGTGTCCTGCATGGGCCAGGGTTCGCCGCCGGGTCCCTTCACGTCGAGATAGGGGTTCACCGGGGACAGTTCGGTGTCGGGCGGGACGATGCCGATCGCCTTCTGGTTCTCCAGCACGATCTCGCGGTAGCGCTCGTAGCCCATGTCGAACTTGCCGGCGTATTTGTCTGCCCACTCCTTGAACACGTGGTGCGGCGCGTGGCCCGCGCCGGGGCACACGTAGCTGAACCACGGCTTGTCCGGCGCGATCACCTTGGCGTCGCGGATGAACTCGATGGTCTTGTCCGCGATGTCCTTGGAGAGGTGATAGCCGTCCTCCGGGGTGGCCGGCGGGTTGACCGGGTGGTTGTCGTACACCAGGTCCGGGTACCACTGGTCGGTCTCGCCGCCCATGAACCCGTAGAACCGCTCGAATCCGCGCGAGGTCGGCCAATGCCGTTTCGTCGACGCGAGATTCGACTCTTCCAACGGTGTCAGGTGCCACTTGCCGACGCAGTAGGTGTTGTAGCCGCGTTCGGCGAGCGCCTCGGACAGCAACGCGGTGTCCATCGGGATTCGCCCGTTGCAGTTGGGGAAGCCGTCGGTGAACTCCTCGATGGTGGCCATGCCGACCGTGGTCGCGTTGCGCCCGGTCAACAGCGAGGCCCGGGTCGGCGAGCACAGCGCGGTGGTGTGGAACTGCGAGAGCCGCACCCCGCGCTCGGCGATGCGGGTCATGGCGGGCATCTCGACCAGGCCGCCGAAGCAGTCCCACGTCGCGATCCCGGTGTCATCCCACACCAGATACAGAATGTTCGGCGAGTTCTCCGGCGCCGTCGGGGCCGCGTACGGCCCCCAGTCCGCCTCCGAATCGCGGATGTCCAGCTCGATCTTGCCGTTGAATTCCGTTGTCATTCCAGCCTCGCCCCGGGGTGGATAGCGCTCGATGAAGGTCGCCCGGAGATTACACCCGCGATGTGTCCGTTGGCTGAGGAATCGGCGACGGCGTCACCGGCTTGCGACGCAGCCACCATCGCGCACTCGCGAAGGGAATCGTCCACCCCAGCCACGCCCCGAGACCGGCCACGAACCACAGGTAATGCTCCGCGTTGCCGCTAAAGACGCTGCCGCGCAACGGCTGCAGCGTGATGAACAGGATCGGCGTCCAGATCCGGTTGGTGATGACCGACAGCGCGAGCGTCGCGCTGGTGAGCATGTGCCGCCGATGCTCGGCGAACCGGCGCTGCCGCGCCGCGAGGTAGCCGTTGATCGTGAACCACAGCCACAGCGACGCCAGACAGACGTTGCTGGCCGCCAGGAACGGGCCGAACGGCGTCGCCGCCCCGATGGCCATCGCGCACACGGCGGCCGCGGTGGCGGCCCCGAAATAGACCCGCCCCACGCGTCGGTGCAGCGCGGGCCGGCGGGTCCGCAGCCCGGGCCAGATCTGCAGCACGGCGGCCGCCATCGCGACGCCGGCGAACATCACGTGGCCCACCAGCAGCGGATAGTGCAGCGCGAACGTGGCCGGCACGCGCGTGCGCCCGGTGAAGTACGGCGGCAGGGAGTAGGCGAGGAAGGCGGCGACAACCACGGTCAGGGCGGGAGTCAGTTTTGCGTATGGCATACGCATAGCGTATGTCATACGCGTTGGGCGGTCCACTCGATTACGCTGGCGGTGATGTCCGACGAGGATCTGCCCCGCGCCCTGGAGGTGCTCTGGCGCGAGCCCGCGCCCGGCCGTCGGACGCGGGGTCTGAATCGGGAGCGCATCGTCGCCGCGGCGGTGGAGCTGGCCGACGCCGACGGGCTGGGCGCCCTATCGATGGCCCGGCTTGCCGAGCGGCTGGGCTGCGGCACCATGTCGCTGTACCGCCACGTGGCCAACAAGGACGAATTGGTCACGTTCATGCTGTCGTCGGCACCGGGGCCGCCCCCCGCGCCGTCGGATCCAGCGGATTGGCGTAGCGCTCTTGCCGATTGGGCCACGGGGCTATGGGACGTCTATCACCGGCATCCGTGGGTGTTGCAAGCCGCCTCGGCCGGGCCTCCCGCCGATCCGGGCCAGTTGGCGTGGCTGGACGCCGGGCTCGCGACGCTGTGCGATACGAATTTGGCCGAGCGCGACAAGCTGGCCGCGGTCATGGCGGTGCTGCATTTCGTTCGGGGAGCCGCGGCGCTGGCGATCGAGGCCGCGCCCGTCGACGGCCCCCACTACCCCGCCCTGCTGCGCCGGGTGATCGACGCGGACCGATTCCCCGCATTGTCGGCGGCGCTCGAGGCGGGGGCTTTCGACGGCGCGGACGCCGACCACCGCGCCGAGTTCCGCTCCGGGTTGGGACAGCTGCTCGACGGCATCGCGGTGAGGACCGCGGGCTAAGACCGGTTGGGTCCCGGCTACTTGGCCTTCTCGAGGATCTCGACGAGCCGCCAGCGCTTGGTCGCCGACGTCGGGCGCGTCTCCATCAGCGAGACGCGGTCGCCGATGCCGGCGGTGCTGTTCTCGTCGTGCGCCTTGACCTTCTTGGTGGTCCGGATGATCTTGCCGTACAACGGGTGCCGCATGCGGTCTTCCAGCTCGACCACGATGGTCTTCTGCATCTTGTCGCTCACGACATAGCCGATGCGCACCTTGCGCCGCCCGCGCGTCTTCGGGTTGGCCGGAGTGTGCTTGGGGCCCTTGTCCTTCGACGCGCCGTCGGCGCTCTTGGGAGCGGCCTTCTTGGGAGCGGCCTTGGCGGGCGCCTTCTTAGCTTCTGCCATCACGAATCCTTAGTTCCGTCGGTGCCGTCGGGTCCGCTAGCGAGGCCCAGTTCCCGTTCGCGCAGCACGGTGTAAACGCGCGCGATTTCGTGACGGACCGTGCGGAGCCGGCGGTTGTTGGTGAGCTGCCCGGTCGCCATCTGGAAGCGCAGGTTGAACAGCTCCTCCTTGGATTCGCGCAGGCGGTCGGTGAGCTCCTCTTCGGTGAGCTCGCGCAGTTCGCCCGGCGAAATGCCCAGTGCCATCAGAACTGATCCTCTCGGGTCACGATGCGTGCCTTGATCGGCAGCTTGTGGATTGCGCGGGTGAGCGCCGCGCGGGCGGTCTGCTCGTTGGGGTAGCTGAGCTCGAACAGCACCCGGCCGGGCTTGACGTTGACCACCCACCACTCGGGGGAGCCCTTACCCGAACCCATCCGGGTTTCGGCGGGCTTCTTGGTCAGCGGGCGGTCGGGGAACACGTTGATCCACACCTTGCCGCCACGCTTGATGTGCCGGTTGATCGCGATACGAGCCGACTCGATCTGCCGGTTGGTCACATACGCGTGCTCGAGCGCCTGGATGCCGTAGTCACCGAAGTTAACCTGCGTGCCGCCGCTGGCGATGCCGCGCTGGCGCGGGTGGTGTTGCTTGCGGTGCTTGACCTTGCGGGGAATCAACATGATTCAGCTCTCCGTACTCTGCGGTTCGGGGGCCGGCGCGGCCTCGGCCGGGGGCGCTGCTTGGTCCTCCGCACCCGCGGCACGGCCGGCCTCGGTGCTGGTCGCCGTGGTGCCCGACGCCCCACTGCGCCGCGGACGCGTGCCCGACGGCCGCTCGCGGCGCGGACGGTCGGCGCCCGCCGGGGCGGCGGCGGTCAATTCGCGCTTGCCGCCGACGATGTCGCCCTTGTAGATCCACACCTTCACGCCGATGCGGCCGAAGGTGGTCTTGGCCTCGTACAGGCCGTAGTCGATGTCGGCGCGCAGGGTGTGCAGCGGCACCCGGCCCTCGCGGTAGAACTCCGAGCGGCTCATCTCCGCGCCGCCGAGGCGGCCGGAGCACTGCACCCGGATGCCCTTGACGTTGGGCTGCCGCATCGCCGACTGAATGGCCTTGCGCATCGCGCGGCGGAACGCCACGCGGTTGCTCAACTGCTCGGCGACGCCTTGCGCCACCAATTGTGCTTGCGATTCGGGGTTTTTGACCTCGAGGATGTTGAGCTGGACCTGCTTGCCGGTCAGCTTCTCCAGGTCGGCCCGGATCCGGTCGGCCTCGGTGCCGCGGCGGCCGATGACGATGCCGGGACGCGCGGTGTGGATGTCGACGCGAACCCGGTCGCGGGTGCGCTCGATCTCCACGTCGGCGATGCCGGCGCGCTCCAGGCCCGTGGACAGCAGCCGGCGGATCGCGACGTCTTCCTTGACGTAGTCGGCGTACTGCTTGTCGGCGTACCAGCGGGACTTCCAGTCCGTGGTGATGCCGAGCCGGAAGCCGTGCGGATTGATCTTCTGGCCCACTAGTCTGAGCCTCCCTTCGCTTCAGAAGCCTCAGAAGCCTTGGCCGGGGCCTTTTTTGCCGGGGCCTTCTTGGCGGCCGGCGCCTTCTTGGCGGGAGCCTTCTTGGCCGGGGCCGTCTTGGCCGGCGCCTTCGCCGCCGCCTTGCTGGCCTCGGCGCGGCGCGCCCGCGTGGACTTCGCCGACCGCTCGCCGGAGGCGGGGCGGCTTTCCACCACGACCGTGATGTGGCTGGTGCGCCGGCGAATCCGGAACGCGCGGCCCTGGGCGCGCGGACGGATGCGCTTGGCCGTCGGTCCCTCGTCGGCGTACACGGTGGCGACCACCAGCGTCGCCGGGTCCAGGCCGTTGTTGTTCTGCGCGTTGGCCGCGGCGCTGGCGATCACCTTGGCGACCGGCTCGCTGGCGGCCTGCGGCGCCCAGCGCAGGATGTCGAGCGCGTCTTCCACCGACTTGCCGCGCACCAGGTCGATCACCCGGCGCGCCTTGGTCGGCGACACCCGCACGAACCGCGCTTTGGCGACCGCGGACGGAAACTCAGTTGTGGTCATCGCCGCTTGGCCTTCCGATCATCCTTGATGTGCCCTTTGAAGGTGCGCGTCGGGGCGAACTCGCCGAGCTTGTGGCCCACCATCGCCTCGGTGACGAACACCGGGACGTGCTTGCGCCCGTCGTGCACGGCGAAGGTGTGGCCGATGAAGTCGGGAATGATCGTCGAACGACGCGACCAGGTCTTGATGACCTGCTTGCTGTTCTTCTCGTTCTGCACGTCCACCTTCTTGAGCAGGTGGTCGTCGACGAACGGTCCCTTTTTCAGGCTGCGTGGCATGGGTGGCTACTCCTACCGCGAGTGCTTCTTGCCGGTGCGCCGGCGTCGGACGATGAGCTTGTTGCTCTGCTTGTTCGGGTGACGGGTGCGGCCCTCCGGCTTGCCCCACGGGCTGACCGGGTGGCGGCCACCGGAGGTCTTGCCCTCACCACCGCCGTGCGGGTGGTCGACCGGGTTCATCACGACACCACGGACGGACGGGCGCTTGCCCTTCCACCGCATGCGACCGGCCTTGCCCCAGTTGATGTTTGCCTGCTCGGCGTTGCCCACCTCGCCGACCGTGGCGCGGCAGCGCACGTCGACGCGGCGGATCTCGCCGCTGGGCATCCGCAGCGACGCGTAGCTGCCCTCCTTGCCGAGCAGCTGGATGCTCGACCCGGCCGAGCGCGCGAGCTTGGCGCCGCCACCAGGGCGCAGCTCCACGGCGTGCACCAAGGTACCGGCCGGGATGTTGCGCAGCGGCAGGTTGTTGCCTGGCTTGATGTCGGCGTTGGGGCCCGACTCCACCACGTCGCCCTGCGAGAGCCCAAGCGGGGCAATGATGTAGCGCTTCTCGCCGTCCAGGAAGTGCAGCAGCGCGATGTTGGCGGTGCGGTTCGGGTCGTACTCGATGTGCGCGACCTTCGCGTTGACGCCGTCCTTGTCGTTACGACGGAAGTCGATCACCCGGTAGGCGCGCTTGTGGCCGCCACCCTTGTGCCGGGTGGTGATCCGGCCGTGGGCATTGCGTCCACCGTGCCCGTGCAGCGGGCGCACCAGGGACTTCTCCGGCTCCGAACGGGTGATCTCGGCGAAGTCGGACACACTGGCGCCGCGGCGACCCGGGGTCGTCGGCTTGTACTTACGAATTGCCATGTCTAATCAGGTCTTTCTCTCGCGCTCGGCTAGCTCGGTGCGCCGAAGAGGTCGATCGGCTTGCTGCCCGGGGCCAGGGTGACGATGGCGCGCTTGGTGCCCTTGCGCTTGCCGTAGCCGGTCCGGGTGCGCTTGCGCTTGCCCTGCCGGTTCGCGGTGTTCACCGACGCGACCTTGACGGAGAAGATCTTCTCGATGGCGATCTTGATCTGCGTCTTGTTCGAGTCGGGGTGCACCACGAACGTGTACACGTTGTCGTCCAACAGTGAGTAGGACTTCTCGGAGATGACCGGCGCCAGGATGATGTCCCGCGGGTCAGCGATGGTCGCCATCAGGCCGAAACCTCCTCGGCGGAGCTGGTGTTGGCGGTGTTGGCCGCGATGTAGGCGTTGAGGGCCTCGACGCTGAACACCACGTCGTCGGAGCGCAACACGTCGTAGGTGTTCAGCTGGTCGGGCGCCAGGACGTGCACGCCGGGCAGGTTGCGCACGCTCTTCGCACCGGTTTCGTCGGCGCGGCCGATGACCAGCAGCACCTGCTTGCGATCGGTCAGCGTGCCCAGAAATGCCTTGGCGCTCTTGGTCGACGGGGTCTGGCCCGCGACCAACTCGGTGACCGCGTGGATGCGCCCGTTGCGCGCCCGGTCCGAGAGAGCGCCGCGCAACGCCGCGGCGATCATCTTCTTGGGCGTGCGCTGGCTGTAGTCCCGTGGCTTCGGGCCGTGCACGGTGCCACCACCGGTGAACTGCGGCGCCCGGGTCGAACCCTGGCGGGCGCGTCCCGTGCCCTTCTGCCGGTAGGGCTTGCGACCGCCACCGCTGACGTCGCCGCGCGTCTTGGTCGAGTGCGTGCCCTGCCGGGCGGCCGCCCGCTGCGCGGTGACCACCTGATGCATGAGCGCGATATTGGCCGGGGCGTCGAACAATTCGGCGGGCAGCTCGACGGAGCCGTCGACCTTGCCGTCCGGCGTCTTGACTTCAATCTTGAGAGCCATCAGTTCTCACCTCGTTTGATCGCGCTGCGGACCATCACGAGCCCGCCGGTGCGGCCGGGGACCGCACCCTTGATCAACAGCACGCCGTTCTCGGTATCGACCTTGTGCACCAACAGGTTCTGCACGGTCACCCGGTCGTTGCCCATCCGGCCGGCCATCCGGGTGCCCTTGAAGACCCGCGCCGGGGTGGCGCAGCCTCCGATGGAACCCGGCCGGCGGTGCACCGCCTGGGCACCGTGGCTGGCGCCCTGGCCGCGGAAGCCATGCCGCTTCATGGTGCCGGCGAAGCCCTTCCCCTTGGAGGTGCCGGTCACGTCGACGTAGGCGCCGTCGGCGAAGATCTCCGCCGTCAGCTCCTGGCCGACCTCGTATTCGGCGGCGGCGTCGGGGTTGTCCAGCCGCAGCTCGGCCAGGAAGCGGCGCGGGTTGACGCCCGCCGCCGTGTACTGACCGGTGACCGGCTTGTTGACCTTGCGCGGGCTGATCTCGCCGTACGCCAACTGCACGGCGCTGTAGCCGTCGCGCTCCGGCGTGCGGATGCGCGTCACCACGTTGGGACCGGCCTTGACCACCGTCACCGGCACGACCCGGTTGTTCTCGTCGAACACCTGCGTCATGCCCAGCTTGGTACCCAGAATGCCTTTTCGTGCCATGAGTCTGGATCTCCTACTGGATGTTGACGTCGACACTGGCCGGAAGGTCGATGCGCATCAGCGCGTCGACCGTCTTCGGCGTCGGATCGAGGATGTCAATCAACCGCTTGTGCGTACGCATCTCGAAGTGCTCCCGCGAGTCCTTGTACTTGTGCGGGGAGCGGATGACGCAGTACACGTTCTTCTCGGTCGGCAGCGGCACCGGACCTACGACGCTGGCACCCGTGCGGACGACGGTCTCGACGATCTTTCGCGCCGATGCGTCGATGGCCTCATGGTCGTAGGCCTTAAGCCTGATGCGGATCTTCTGTCCCGCCACGCTTTCTCCTACCCTCACTCCTGTTAAAGCCCGTGTCCGGGCCTGGTGCCCCGGCGCGCCAATCGGCGGCCCAATCTTGGGCCGGTCGAGCGTCGCGCCGGTGTTGCGCCGCTGTTTACCTGTCGTGGTCCACCGGCCCCCGCGGTCGGGCGTGTCACCCTCACGCAGCCTCGTTCGCGGCCGAAATTAAGTCGCGCTCCGAGGATGGGACCGGACGCGCCCGGTTGGGCGCTGGTCGTATGCCCGGCCAGGCAGAACCCGGCGCAAGGCAACCCGAACAGTATGCCTCAGATC
The DNA here is from genome assembly GCF_059812845.1 of Mycobacterium sp. NGS34. Taxonomy (NCBI): domain Bacteria; kingdom Bacillati; phylum Actinomycetota; class Actinomycetes; order Mycobacteriales; family Mycobacteriaceae; genus Mycobacterium; species Mycobacterium sp. NGS34. The sequence continues at coordinate 242,780 of NZ_JCALDM010000002.1, read as the reverse complement.
ATGGGTTTGGCCAAATCCCGGGCAAACGTCGCCGGGACTCAGGCGCCGGCCGATTCCGTGGTCGCCGCGTCGGCCCTCTGCTGGGCCCGCTGCACGTGCAGGAAACCATCGACGGAGGCGCGCGCGCACTCGCGATAGTCGAAGTCGGGCAGGGTCGACAGGCGCCCCAGCATCAGCGGGCCGATCAGCAGCGCGATCGCACGCGACCGGTCGACCTCGCCCAGTTCGGCGGCGGCCTCGGGGCTGTCGAAAACCGCGTCGAACGGGGCGGCGTACTGCTGGGCGATGCGCTCGCGCAACGTGGTGATCGAGGCGCTGTGGGCCGGCAACCCGTCCAGGTCGCGGCCCAGCGACAGCCACGACATGGCCGTCAACAGCGCCGGCGCCTGCGCCACGGTCTCGGCCTGGGCCAGCACCAACCCGATCAGGCGCTCGCGCAGCGAGCCTTCGGACGGTGGCATCGGCGGCGGCGGTATCAGGCTGTTGAATGCCGCCGCCAGCAAATCGTTTCCGCTCGGGAAGTGGCGATACAGGGTCGCCCTCGCGACATTGGCGCTACGAGTGACCGCATCGACGGTCACCGCGCTGGGACCCCCCGATCGCAGCAGCGCGGCCGCGGCCTCGAGCAAACGGGCCCTGGACCGCGCCGGACGGGGATCGGTACTTCCGCCGGTAATTGTGAGCTACCTCCCGGTTTGGAACCGAGACTATGGGTCTACCTACAAGACCAAGAGTCTCGAAAGTCTGTCTACGCCCCCGTTAGGAGGCGCATTTATATGGTCGAAGCGCTGGTACGGCCTGATCAGCGTACTGATGTAGCGCGCCTCGGGGGTAGTCCCCGCGCCCGAACTTGGACCCTGGCCGTCGCCTGCATGGGCGTCGGGCTGGTGGTCGCGTCGATGACGGCGCTGAACACCGCCCTGGGCGACCTCGCGGTCGCCACCTCGGCGACCCAGTCGCAGCTGACCTGGATCGTCGACGGCTACACCGTGGCGCTGGCCTGCTTGCTGCTGCCCGCCGGGGCGATCGGCGACCGGTACGGCAGGCGGGGCGCGTTGCTCATCGGTTTGGTCATTTTCGCCCTCGGGTCGGCCACGCCGGCGCTGTTGCACAGCCCGCTGCAGATCATCGCGGGCCGGGCGGTCGCCGGCGTCGGCGCCGCCTTCGTGATGCCGGCGACGCTGTCGCTGCTGACTGTGGCGTATCCGAAGGAAGACCGCATCAAGGCCGTCGGGATCTGGGCCGGCACCGCCGGTTCCGGCGGGGTGCTGGGCATGTTCGGATCCGGTCTGCTGCTTCGCTTTTGGGACTGGCACGCGATCTTTTGGTCGTTGGGCGTCGCCGGCCTGGTGATCTTCGCGCTGGCGTGCACCGTCGCGTCGTCGCGCGAGCACGACGCGCCCCGGATCGATTCGCTGGGCGCGGTCCTGATCGGCGCGGCCGTCGCAATCGCGGTCGCCGCGATCCTGGAGGCGCCCGACCGCGGCTGGAGCGATCCCCTGGTCTTGGGCGGGCTCGTCGCGGGGGCGATCATCGCGGCCGTGTTCGGCGTCGTCGAATTCCGGACGAGGCACCCGCTTCTTGACGTGCGGCTCTTCGGCGATCCCGGTTTCGCCACCGGGGTGGCGACGATCGTCATCCTGTTCGGCGCGACGTTCGGTTTCTTCTACCTGGGCATGCAGTACGTGCAGCAGATCATGGGTTATTCGCCGCTGATGACGGCGGTGGCGTTCGGTCCGTTCATGGTCCCGCTGGGCATTTTCTCGGCGCTGTCGTTTTGGTATGTGCCGAAGTTCGGCCTGCGGCTCGTCTTGTTCGTGGGCACGTTGACGATGGCCGTCGGGTTCCTCTGCATGCGGACGCTCGACCTCCACTCGACTTTCCTCGAGATGGCGTGGCCCACGTTGATCCTGAGCACCGGCATCGGATTCTGCACCGCGCCAACGACCTCGGCGATCATGGGTGCGGTTCCCGACCAAAAGCAGGGCGTCGCGTCCGCGGTCAACGACACGTCGCGAGAGATGGGCGGGGCCCTGGGGATCGCCGTGGCCGGCTCGATACTGGCCGGCCGCTACTCACACGAGCTCGCACCGAGATTGGCGGGCTTCCCCGCCGCGGTGCGCGGCCCCGCGGCCGATTCACTGGCCAAGGCGGTCGAGGTGGCCGGGAAGCTGGGGCCGCAGGGTGGCCAGCTGGCCGAGGTCAGCAAAGCGGCGTTCATGACGGCGATGCACGCCTCGACCACGGTCCTGGCCGTGATCGTCGCCGGCGCGGCGGTCCTCATCGGGCTGTGGGCTCCGGGCCGCGACGGGCGGCAGCTGAGGCTCGTGCGCCGGCTCTTCCACCGGGCCGGCCAGGGCGTCGGCCGGCATCGAGAACCGTCCCGCTGAACGCCCAATGTCGCTGCCGGGGAACGACACCGACTGACCGGTGGTCGGTGAGCGGAGCCCGCTCGACCTGAATTTTTCCGCCAGCGTCCACCGGGTCGGCTCGGATACTTGCGCACGGCTGCTCGTCGTGGTATTTCAAAATATATATCGACAGGTACAGGTCATCTCGCGGGTTGAGGTGGGTGTGGTGTTGATGGGTATCGACTCTTGCAGCAAACAGGCGCCGGTTCTACGGGAGCGATCGCCTCCGAGGATCGTGTGCGGATCGCGGATCGCTGAAGGGAGGTGATATTCGCAACCGGGACGTCGTGCCGTCCACGAACATTGCGACGCAGAGTTCGCGCCTGACGGAAAGTCGGCCGCGCGCCCGCCACTTGTCGTGGCCATCTACGTGGGCAGCATGAATGTCGCCGCATCTTTCGGGGCGGGTCGCGCTGCGGCGCGGCCCGCCCCACGTGCGGTAATCGGGTGTGACCCGACCGCCGGCGAATGCGCGGTGAAGATCCGCCGAAAACGCCTCGGGAGACCCCGCGTGGGCGATAGTCTGCGGAGGCGGTGTCCGTGATGGGGAGGCGGACGACGTCGAGACAGCCGGGGGAGCCGAATGTCGTATGTGATCGCAGCGCCCGAGTATGTGGCCAACGCCGCAACGGACTTGGCGAACATCGGCTCCATGATCAGCGACGCCAATTCAGCCGCTTTGGGTCCGGTCTCCAGCGTGCTGCCCGCGGGCGCCGACGAGGTATCGGCGAGCATCGCGAGCCTGTTCGACGCGCATGCGCAGACCTTTCAAGCGCTCAGCTCCGCGGCACAGGCCTTCCACACCCAGTTCGTCCAGCTGATGAGCGCCGGCGCCGAGCAATACGCCCTCACCGAGGCGGCGAACGCCTCTCCCCTGCAAACCGTGCAGAACATGGTGACCGGCAATGTCCCCGGCCAGGCGCTGTCGAGCGCGCAGCCGCTGGCCGGCACCGCGGCCTCGGCGGGATCCACGGTGGCGGGAGTGCCGGCGGCAGCGGCGGGGGTCGCCGGTGGCACTGCGCCGGCCGCGGCCGCGCCCGCGGTCACGCCGGCGGCAGCGGTCACGCCGGCGGCCGCGGCCACGCCGGCTCCCGCGGCACCGGTGGCGCTGGCGCCGACCGGCACGCCACTCGCGGCGGCGCCGGCGGCGGCGCCGGCGGCCGCGCCGATCGCCCCGGCCAGCACCCCGGCCTATGCTCCCGCGGCCGCGCAGGTCGTCACGCCGGCCGCCGCCGGCGCGCCGGTCGCGGCGGCGCCGGTCGAAGCGCCGGTGGAAGCGCCGGCATTCTCTCCGGCGACGGCGGCGCAGGCGATGCCGATCGGCACGCCGTTGACGGCGGCTCCCGCGGCGACACCGAACTACTCCCCGGCGACCCCGGCCTATTCCCCGGCAGCCTCGGCCGCTGCGCAAGAGGAACAGCCGGCCGCAGCGCCGGTGCCGGGCCTGATCTCACCGTACGAAGACTGATTCGCACCTCATCACGACCACGGAATGCATGGTGGCCGTGGTTATTTAGCTGCGCGCACGGTTCGTGGCTTGCTCACGCGACGAACTCCGCTGCCCGGTGACCGAGCATCACGATCGTCGCGTGCGGTCCGCGGCTGGTGATCTCGGGCAGGATCGACCCATCGATCACCCAAAGGTTCTCGATGCCATAGACCCGGCAGCGCGGGTCGACGACGGCACCCATCGGCGCGGTGCCACACAGGTGTTGCGACGTCGACCACACGGGCGACCCGACAGACGTTGCGGCACCGGCCAACTCGCGGGCCAGTTCACTGCCCCGGCGCAGCGCGGCGACGTCGTCGGGCTCGCTGTCGTAGCGATGCTCGATGTGCGGCGGCACCACGGGGTCCGGCGAGGCGAGCGTGATGCGCCCGCGCGCCCGCGGCCGCATGAGCGCCACCCCGATGTGCGGCCAGTCGGGGTGGCCCGCGGTGCCGTCGCCCGTCATCGCCACGAACCCGCCTGTGTACGGGCGGATCTCGATCCCGTCGGCGGTGCTGAGCACGACCTCCACCACGGGCCGGCCAGGGGCCACCGCCCAGTTCGTCGGCAACACCCACTCGGGGTGGTCGCTGAACGACGTCGCGACCGGCAGCGGCGCCACCACCCGGACGCCCACCGCACGCAGCGTCGCTTCGTCACCGACGCCGGACAGCATCAGCAGGTGCGCCGACTCAATGGCGCCGGCGCACAGCACGATTCGGTCGGCGGAAAGCGTCGCCCGGCCCTGCGGTCCGATCACGTCGACGCCCACCGCGGCCGCGCCCGCGAAACGCAGTCGCACCGCGCGGGTCCGCTCCAGCAATGTCAGGTTGGGCCGGCCGAGCGCCGGCAGCAGGTACGCGGCCCCGGATCCGGTGCGCACGCCGTCGACGATGTTCAGCGGGACCGCACCAAGGCCCGAAACCAGTTGCGGCCCCGCATCATTGAGGTCCTCGATCCACGCAAATCCGGCGCCCTCGGCCGCCGCGATGAAAGTTTCTGTGGTGCCGGTCATTTCGCGCGTTCGGCGCACCGCGATCGGCCCAGACTTACCGTGGGCGGGACCGTCGAAATCGAGGTCGGTTTCGATGGCGCGGAAGTGCTCGAGCACGTCCGGCCAGGCCCAGCCGGGAACGCCGGCCCCATCGAAGTCGCGCGGCAGCGCGCGGCAGAAGTAACCGCCGTTGATCGCGCCCGACCCGCCGACCGTGGCCCCGCGCACGATCGGCAGCTTGAGGGCGTGCCGATCGGTGAGCGTGGTCAGGTAGCGCCGGGCCAGCGGGCTGCCGACCCCGATCGGCAGCTGCAGCCCGTTGGCGGTCAGGGCGAGCAGCTCCGGGTCGGCGAGCGCGGGGCCGGCCTCCAGGACCGTGACGGTGCGGGCGGGGTCGGCGGAAAGGCGTTCGGCAACAACGGATCCAGCACTGCCGGCGCCGACGATCAGCACATCGCTGTGCGGGGCGGCCACGGTGCGGTCAGGTGCGAATCTGCGGCTTGAGCGCGCGCACGTTGCGTTCGCGCGCCACGCCCCACCACAGCCCGAGGCCGTAGGCCAGGTCGTCGACCCGCTTGAGCAACACGTAGGTCAGCAGCCCGATGGGTTCGGCGTCGTCGCCGGTGGCGTCCCGGCGGCGCAGCCAGTCCACCACGCCGTCCATGACGGCGGCCACCAGGACGACCCGTCTGCAGTGGCGCGACAGGATGGCCGCGACCAATGCCAGCGGCCAGTAGTGCCGGCACAGGGCCGACGCCAGCTGCAGCGCCGCCGACCACAGTCCGCGGGTCGCGATCGTGAGGACGTCCACCAGCGAGGTGTCGGCGCCGCGCATCGCCTTGGCGATCCGCCGTCCCGTCAGCAGCGCGACGACGATCGAGGCGAGCTGGCTGAGGCTCGTCCCCAACGCGACGAGGATCCAGGCCATCAGCGCCCAGCCGGAGATCACCACCGGGGCCGTCTTGTCTGGGTGGCGAACGGACAGCGGGGCCGCCGAACCGCCGTAAAAGGCCTTGCGCGCGAGCCAATCCCGTACATCGGTGCGGTGATCGTGGGCCACCTGCGCGATCGGCTCGTAACGCAGCCGGGCGCCCGCTTCGATGAGCCGCCAGCACAGGTCGACGTCCTCGCCGGACTGCATCGTCTCGTCGAAGCCGCCGACGCCGCGGATGGCCGAGCGGCGGCAGATGATCGCCGCGCTGGGCACGTAGGACACCGTGCTGTGGGGCAGCACCGGGGCCTCGCGCTCCCCCAGGTCCAGGGACGAGTGCACCGCCTCGTAGCGCGCCACCACGTTCTCGCTGTGCGACAGACCGACGATGCGCGGCGCGACCAGGGCGACGGTCGGATCGCAGAAGTGACCGAGCAGGGCCTCCAGCCACCCGCGGCGCGGCGTGACGTCGGAGTCCAGAAACGCCACGAAGTCAGTGGTGCAGGCGGCCAGCCCGGTGTTGCGCGCCGCCGCCGGACCCTTGCTGTGGGCGTGGCGCAGCACCTCGACGTCGCAGTGCGCGCCGATGAAGTCCTCCGGCCCGATCGGGGGGAACGACCCGTCGTCGACCACGATGACGCGCAACCCGCGCAGCGAACTGACCAGGCGTCGCACCCCGGAGACGTTGTCCCGCACCGGGATAACTACCGTCACATCGCGGTGCGACGGGCCGCCCGCCGGGCGCGGGTGCGCCACGGTGGCGTCCAGCAGGGTGCGGGCCAGCTGGGCGCTGACGTCGTCGCGAACCTTCAGCCGGCCGTCGGAGAGCATGCTCTGGGCGGCGGGCGCCAACTTCAGCAGGCGCGTCGGTGAGCCGCCCAGCAGGGCGGAGCCGTCGCCGAGCACCCGCACGCGGCGATCGACCTGGACGGCGAACCCGTCCGGCAACCGGGTAGCCGTCATGTGATCATCCCGTCGGGCCCGGGTGACCACCGGGCGACTCGACGGACACAGTCGTCGACCATCTCGGCGAAGATGCGCTTGCCCTCGGCGGCCGTCGCGGTCGTCGGGTCCCCCAACACCCCGACCCGGCTGACCGCCGCGACGCCCCCCCGGCGCATCGCGGGGAGCAGGTCTCCCAACGGCGCCCGGTTGCCGGTGAGCCACCGGTCGGTCAGCACGTCGGCCGGCGAGATATGGAGCAACACCGACGTTTCGGTATGGCCGGCGTGGGCGTCGCCGCCGGGGGCGACGCAGGGGCACCAGGCGGCGTCCCGGCCCTCGGCGCGCAGCGCGCTCACCGCGCAGCGCAGCGCGCCGACGTTGCCGCCGTGGCCGTTGACGAAGAGGATCCGCGGGGCCCAGCACGCCGCTGACCTGCCGTACTCCACCAGCAGCGCCGTCAGGGCTTCGGTGCCGATCGAGATCGTTCCGGCGAAGTCTTGGTGCTCGCCGCTGGCGCCGTAGGCGATGGCCGGCGCCACCAACCAGTCCTGTTCCAGGCGGGCCCGGGCGCCGCGGGCGACCGCCGTCGCAATCCGGGTATCGGTGTCCAGCGGGAGGTGCGGACCGTGTTGTTCGGTCGACCCCAGCGGGACCATTAATGAGGGTGAGGTGCCAAATAGCTGGCTCGACGCCATCGTTGCTAATTCGCCGAGTACGGGCACTGGCTGATGGTAGGACGAATTCACCTGGCGTGCACCAATTGTTGACCCTACAAAATAATTTTTTTCTGGGCCGTTCACCAAGCGGCCGAATTTGATGGCTCGTCCGTCACGGTTGCCTCGCGAGCACCACAATTTTCGCCGCCGTCGATTCACGCTAGAGGGCCATTTCGCGTCGTTGGTGAAAACGGCTCATGCTCAATCTTGGGAAAAAGGCCCGACGTGCCCAGGTTTAGGCCGGCGGCACCCCGAGCGCCCGGGCGAAGCCGGCCGGCACCAAGAGGTCGTCCGGGCTGAGGTCGTGCACCGAGGAACGCCCCAGACCCATCAGCGCCGAGTCGATCCCCCCGCGCAAGATGTCGAGGACGTTCTCCACGCCGGCCTGGCCGCCGGCCGCGAGGCCCCACAGGTACGCCCGGCCGATCATCACCGCGCGCGCCCCAAGCGCCACCGCCTTTACGACGTCGCTGCCGCGGCGGATGCCGCCGTCGAGCAACACCTCGACCTGGTCCCCCACCGCGGCGGCCACGGCGGGCAGGGCGCGGATCGACGCCGGCGTGCCGTCCAGGTTGTTGCCGCCGTGGTTCGACACCGAGATCGCCGAAACACCCGCGTCCACAGCCCTTTTGGCATCGTCGACGCGCATTACGCCCTTGAGCATGAACGGTCCGCCCCACAGCTCACGCAGCCAGGCGATGTCGTCCCAGGTCGGCGGCGGGGTGCCCATCCACTCCCCGTACGCGGCGAAGAACGGCGGACCGGCCTCGCCGCGGCGCGCCTGGTTGGGCACCCGCAGGTCCGGCGGGCGCAGCGTCTTGCCGTACTTCCACAGCCAACGGGGCTTGAAGACCGCCTCCGGAGACTGCCGCAGGATGGTCCGCAGGTTCATCTCTTCGGGGATCTTCGGACTGCCCCAGTCGCGCCCGTGCGAGAACGACCAGTCGGTGGTGACGATCAAACCGACCGCGCCAGCCTGGCGCGCCCGTTCCACGCGCTCGGCGATGGCGTCGCGCCCGCCGAGCCAGTACACCTGGAAGAAGAGTTTGGGGTTCGCGACGATGACCTCTTCGATCGGCTTGCTGGCGAACGAGGACAGCCCCATCGCCGTTCCGCGCGCCGCCGCCGCCCGCGCGACGGCCACCTCGCCGTCCGGATCGACGGCCTGGACGCCGGTCGGCGAAATGACTACCGGCAACGAAATATCCTGTCCCATAACGGTAGTCGATTGGTCGCGCTTTTCCGGCGCGCCGACCACGTGGGGGGCGAATCCGAGTTCGCTAAACGCTTCGACGTTGCCCGCGACGGTGATTCCCTTTTCGCTGCCCGCAAGCAGCGCCGAATAAACGGATTTCGGCAGCCGCCGTTTCGCGCGCTGCTGGGCGATGGCGACCGTTTCGAACCATTGGTGTGCCACGGCTATACGGGACTTTCGTTGCACAGCCGCGCCGGCGGTCGCATGGACAGGGTGAGCGGCACCGGCTCGCTGATCGGTCGGCCCCGGGAGTGGTCGGCACGGGGCCGCGGCGTGTCGCGATCGCGCGTCAGCGCCTGCTCGCTGTGGCCTTGGACGCATTCGGGGTCGGGCCCGTCCATCGGCAGGCCGGTGAAGAACTTGGCCGCCATGCAGCCGCCCCGGCAGCTGTCGTAGTGCCCGCAGCTGCCGCAGGCCCCCGCCGACTGCGGTTCGCGGAGTTCGCGAAACAGCGGTGCGTTCTTCCAGACGTTGTCAAATCCCCCGTCGGACAGGATGTTTCCGGCCAGGAACCGGTCGTGGATGGCGAACGGGCAGGCGTAGACATCGCCAACGGGGTCGATCAGGCACACCACCCGGCCGGCGCCGCACATGTTCAGACCGGCCAGGGCGCCGGAGGAGCCGAGCGGCGCGAGGTGGAAGAAGGAGTCACCGGTGAGCACCCGCTCCCCCTTGGCGACCAGCCAGTCGTAGAGCTGGACCTGCTGGGCGGCGGTGGGGTGCAGCTCTTCCCACACGTCGGCGCCCCGACCCGAGGGCCGCAGCCGGGTGATCCGCAGCGTGGCGCCGTAACGGCTTGCCAGCGCGGCGAATTCGTCGAGCTGGTCGACGTTGTGCCGGGTGACGACGACCGAGATCTTCGCGTCCCGAAATCCCGCCTCGGCCAGGTTCTCCAGCGCCCGCACCGCCATCGCGAACGAGCCGGCGCCGCGGACGGCGTCGTTGACCTCCGCGGTGGCGCCGTCGAGCGAGATCTGGACGTCGACGTAGTCACTGGCCGCCAGGCGCGCCGCGACCTGCGGGGTGATCCGGACGCCGTTGGTCGAGAACTTCACGCCGACGTGGTGCGCGGTCGCGTAGTCGACCAGCTCCCAGAAGTCGGGCCGCACGGTGGGTTCGCCGCCGCCGATGTTGACGTAGAACACCTGCATGCGTTCCAGCTCGTCGATGATGTCCATGCACTGGCGGGTGGACAGCTCGCGCGGGTCGCGCTTGCCCGACGACGAGAGGCAGTGCACGCACGCCAGGTTGCACGCGTAGGTCAGCTCCCACGTCAGGCAGATCGGGGCGTCCAGCCCGCGCTCGAACTGCTCGATCAGCCGCGGAACCGTGACGGTCATTGAGCCTCCTGAAGTACCAACATCTTTGAATCCGCCAGCACACCCAGCGCGTGCAGGTACGGCTCCTGCCCCGGGTCGTCGACGCCCGCGGCGCGGCAGGCCGACCGGACATCGGGGTGGTCGGCCAGCGACCGCACCACGGTGAGGATGGTGCGGTTCTTCAGGAAGGACAGCTTGCGGGTGCCGAAGTGATAGAGCAGGGCGCCGAACGGCTCCGGCCGCACCGCCACCTGCGGATGCAGCCGCCAGCCGCGATCGGGGTCGAACACGCGGATCAGTAGACCCCGCACATCCCGTCAATGGACACCTCTTCCACGAGGGTCTCGGTGACGAGCTCGGTCTGGGTCTCGTTTTCGTGCTCCATGAAACTTTTCCTCCCGCTTGGGACTCGACAACGATGGATCGTTCTGGACACAATATGGCATCGAGTGCCGCAATGGAAGGGCGGGTCTGAAGATGCCGCAGCCGCGAGTGGGCCGGCGCCGTTCGACGACGCCGGGGCACATCACCGACGTGGCCCTCGACCTGTTCGCCTCCCGGGGGTTCGCCGACGTGAGCGTCGACGACGTCGCGCACGCGGCCGGCATCGCCCGGCGCACGCTGTTTCGCTATTACGCGTCCAAGAACGCGATCCTGTGGGGCGACTTCGACGCCCACCTGGCGCACCTGCGCGACCTGCTCGACAACGTCGATCCGCGGGTGCCCCTCGACGAGGCGCTGCGCGGGGCCCTGTTGGCGTTCAACACCTTCGACGAGTGCGAGACAGTCCGGCACCGCCAGCGCATGCGGGTCATCCTGGAAACCGCTGAGCTGCAGGCCTATTCGATGACCATGTACGCCGGCTGGCGCGAGGTGATGGCGGGCTTCGTGGCCCACCGGCTGGGGGTCAAGACGACCGACCCGCTGCCGCAGACCGTCGCCTGGACGATGCTCGGGGTGGCGTTGAGCGCCTACGAGCACTGGCTCTCGGACGAATCCGTCCCGCTGCCGGCCGCTCTCGGCGACGCATTCGACGTCGTCGGGGCCGGGCTGGAAAGGCTGGACCGATGAGCGGGGGCACCGAGCACCTGCTGCACATGCTGCGCTCGCAGGGCGGGTTCTGCGCGGTCTCCGGCTCCCCGATGTACGGGGAGCTCTTCGAGCTGGTGGCCGCCGACGTCGAAGCCGGCGGCGTCTTCGCGACCATCCTGTCCGGCCACGAGGACGCACCCTCGCGCCACGCGGTGCCGCTCCGGCTGCTGGGCGGGCTGCACCGGTTGGTGCTCGACGGCCGGGCGCCGCAGTTGCGCCGCTGGTATCCCAGCACGGGCGGCGCCTGGGACGCGGCCAACGCGTGGCCCGAAATCCTGCGCACCGCGGGGGAAAACGCCGACCCGCTGCGCGCCGCGCTTGCGCAGCCGCCGCAGACCAACGAGGTGGGGCGATCCGCCGCGCTGATCGGTGGGCTGCTGCGGCTCAACCGCGGATTAGATTTGCCGATAAGGCTTTTCGAGATCGGGTCGAGCGCGGGGCTGAACATGCGCGCCGACCACTACCACTACCGCCACCAGGCCGGCCGGTGGGGACAGCCCGACTCACCGGTCACCATCGACGACGCGTGGCGCGGCACCCTGCCGCCCGACGGCTCCCTGCGCATCGTCGAGCGAAACGGCTACGACATCGCGCCCGTCGACGTCACCGGCGCCGAGGGCGAAGTGACCGCGTTGAGCTACGTCTGGCCCGACCAGGACGAGCGGTTGCGCCGGCTGCGCGGCGCCATCGCCGTCGCCCGGAACGTCCCGGCGCCCCTCGAGCGCCGGACGGCGGCCGAGGCGGTGGCCGGCCTGACCCTTGCCGCCGGAGCGCTGACCGTGCTGTGGCATTCGATCACCTGGCAGTACCTGTCCGGCGAGGAGCGCGCCGCGGTCCGCGACGGGATCGAGGCGCTCGGCGGGCAGGCCGACACCCGGTCCCCGTTCGCGCACCTGACGCTGGAGCCCGCGCGGGACGGCCCCGGCGCGCCGATCCGATTCTTGGTGCGGGCCCGCCGCTGGCCGGGTGGCGAGCTCGCGGTCCTCGCCGAGTGCCATCCGCACGGCCCGCCGGTGAATTGGCAGTAGGTTTCGCCGAACTAGTTCTGGGCCTCGGGGTTGGCGATCCGGACCGGCGCCCCGTCCAGCCAGGCGACGACGGCCTCGACGGTGTCTTCGTAGAAGGCGCCGAGCATTTCGCGGGTGACGTAGCCGAGGTGGGGAGACAGCGTCACGTTCGCCAGCGCCCGCAGCGGATGGTCGGGCGGCGGCGGTTCGGTGTCGTAGACGTCGAGCCCGGCACCCGCGATCCGCCCCATGGCCAGCGCGTCGATCAGCGCGGCCTCGTCCACGATCGGCCCGCGCGAGGTGTTGATCAGGTAGGCCTGCGGCTTCATCAGGGCCAGCTCGGGTTGACCGACCAGCCCGCGGGTGCGCTCGGAGAGCACCAGGTGGATCGAGACCACGTCGGATTCGGTGAACAGGACGGCCTTGTCGACCCGGCGGGCGCCGGCCGCCGCGGCGGCCTCGTCGGTGAGGTTCTGGCTCCACGCAATAACCCGCATGCCAAAGGCTTTCGCGTATTCGGCCATCCGCTTGCCGGTCCGGCCCAGGCCCAGCAGCCCGAGCGTCTTGCCGGACAACGTCATACCGGTGCTCGCCTGCCATCCCCCGTCGCGCATCCGCCGGTGCTCCTCGGCCAGATTGCGCACCGTCGCGATCAAGAGGCCCCAGGCCAGTTCCGGGGTCGCGTCGCGAACCGAGGAGAATCGCGGGTTGGCGAAGTCCGAGTGGGCGACCAGCACGCCGCGCTCGGTGGCCGCGGCCATGTCCAGGTTCGGCAGGCTCCGGCCGACGATGGTGATCAGCTTGAGGTTGGGCAGCCGCTCGATGAGCGTGCGCGGCAACGCCATCCGCTCGCGCAGCGTGCAGATCACCTCGAAGGGCCGCAACGCCTCGACCGCCTCCGCCTCGGACAGGTGTCGGTCGAAAACCGTTATCTCACAATGGGTTCGCACCGGAGACCAGTCGGCGAGGTCGAGCGCCACGCCGGCGTAGTCGTCGAGTATCGCGAGCCGGGGCATGCGGGCGTCAGCCCAGCACCTCGGCGATGGGTGCGGCGGCGGCGATCTTGGCGCGGACCTTCATGACCTTGCCGGGCATCCCGCCGCCGACCACGCCGACCAGCACCCCGTCGCGCTCGTAGTAGGCCAGGAACTTGCGGCCGTCGTCCTCGACGAGGTGGACGGTGTCGGTGGCCTCGGGCTCGCCCAGGCACTGGATCTTGACGTCGTACTGGTCGCTCCAGAAATACGGCACCACCACGGCCGACGGCACGTCCTGCCCGAGCATCGCGGGCACCACCACGCGGGCCTGGTCGGCGACGTTGCTCCAATGTTCCACGCGCGCTTGGTGTCCCGTCGTGTCGCGCCAGGAGGCGACGTCGCCGAGCGCCCACACGTTCGGCGCGCTGGTGCGCCCGGCCTCGTCGCAGATGACGCCGTTGTCGACATCGACGCCGCTGCCCTGAAGCCACTCGGTCGCAGGTCGCGATCCGATGCCGACCACGACCAGGTCGGCGGCGAGCTCCGTCCCGTCGGTCAGCACCACGGTGTCGACGTGGCCCTCGCCCCGCACCTCCGCCACCCCGAGCCCGAGGCGCACGTCGACGCCCTCGTCGCGATGCAGCCGCGCAACCAGCTGTCCGATCCGCTCGCCGAGTATCGCCGCCAGCGGCGTCGGCTGCGGTTCGACCAGCACCACGTCCACGCCCAGGCTGCGCAGGCTGGCCGCGACCTCGCAGCCGATGAAACCGGCGCCGACGACGACGGCGCGCTGCGCGGCGGACGCGTGCTCGCGCAACGCCATGCTCTCGTCGAACGAGCGCAGCACCCGAATGCCGTCCAGGTCGCCGAACGCCGGAATGCGCCGGGGCACCAGCCCGGTGGCGATGACGAGCTCGTCGTAGCCGAGCGCGGTTCCGTCGGACAGCGTCACCGTCTGCTTGGCCGTGTCGAGCGCGGTGGCCGCGGCACCCAGCCGCAGCGTGATGTCCTTCTCGTCGTACCACTCGCGCGGTTTGAGGGCCACGTCGTCGACCTCTTTGCGCAGCACCTCCTTGGACAGCGGCGGGCGGTCGTAGGGCAGGTGCACCTCGTCGCTGACGATCGTGATGCGGCCGGCGTATTCGGACCGGCGCAGTTGCTCAGCGGTCCGGGCGGCGGCCAATCCGCCGCCGACGATCACGACACCCTTTTCAGTCACGTGGAGTTCATACCACGGTGGCCGGTCAGTACTTCAACGCGCCCTTGTCGACGGGGACCTGCGTGCCCGACAGTGTGCCCGAGCCGTCACCGGCCAACCAGACGACGACGTCGGACACCTCGTCCGGCGTCATGAATCCCTTGTACTGCATCGGCATTGGCGGGAAGCTGTGCACGTAGCGCGGGTGCTTGGCAAAGATTTCCATCATCGCCTCGGGCTCAATCATCGGGGTTTCGACCGAGTAGGGGTGGATGGAGTTGACCCGGATGCCGTATTCGCCGAGTTCGATCGCCAGAGTGTTGGTCAGGCCGGTGAGCCCGAATTTGCTGGCGGCGTAATGGCCGTTGCCGGGCGTGGCCTTCAGGCCCGCGGACGAGCTGACGACGACGATGGAACCGCCATTGCCGGCCTCGATCATCGCGGGAATCGCGGCGCGCAGGGTGCGCCAGGTGCCGGTCAGGTTGATCCCGATCACGGTGTCCCACTGCTCGTCGGTGAGTTCCCAGACCCGGCCCCAGCCGAGCACCCCGGCGTTGGCGACCAGGATGTCGAGCCGCCCGAATTGTTCGACGCCGTCGGCCACCAGTTGACGCAGCGCGGCGTCGTCCCGGATGTCGACCTCGCGGGCCAGCACCTTGCGGCCCTCGGCTTCGACCAGGCGGACGGTCTCGCTGAGATCCTCGGGCGACGCCGGGGTGTAGGTCAGGGTGTCCGAAGCGCGCGCGCAGATGTCGAGCGCGATGATGTCCGCGCCCTCCCGGGCGAGCCGCACCGCGTGCGACCGTCCCTGCGCCCGGGCGGCGCCGGTAACGAACGCCACCCGTCCTTGCAGTGATCCAACCTGTGCAGCCACGAGGACAGGCTAGCAGCGGAACTGAAACGTGTTCTAATGCGGGCCGGATTCAGATTTCGGAGATGATCTGGGCCCGCCGGCTGTTGTACTCCTGGTCGGTCAGCGCGCCGCTGGCCCGCAGCGTCTCCAGCTCTTGGAGCCGCTGCGCGATCGACGGCTGCTGGGGCGTGGCGGCGGGTGCGGGACCGCCCGCCGCGGCGGGCTGGGGGGCCGGGGCCTGTTGTTCGGCCGCCCGGCGGACCACGGCCGAGATCTGCTGACGCAGGACCGGATTGGACCGCAGGTCGCCCGCCTGGTTGAGCGGCACGTTGTTGGCCTTCAGGATCTGCAGGATCTCCATCAGCGGGCCGGCCTGCCCGCTCAGGTCGTAGGTCCGGTTGTCCTCGCTCAGGGTGAACTGCGCGGGCACCAGCCCGTTGACCAGGGCGCTGCGCTCCCAGTCGATGCGGTATTCCTGGGTGGTCGGGTTGACCAGGACCACCACCTTGCGGGCGTTGAGATTGCCGAGCCGGGTGAGGTGGGCGATGACGCGGTCCTCGCTGTCGAACGGCAGGAAGCCCGGCCCGGAGATGTGCAGGTGCACCTTGACCACCTGCTGGTTGTTGATCCATGTCCCCGTCTCGGTGAGCCCGGTGATCTGGGCGAGCGCCAGCACGCCGCTCTGCTCGAGCTCGGCGTTCTTGGCGGACGACTTCGCCCCGAAGTTGGCCAGCGCGATCGCGATCACCACGTCGGCGACGGTGATCAGCAGGCCGACGTAGAGCATCCACGCGAGCAGGTCACCGAAACCCATGGTGAAGTAGACGATCAAAAAGATCGGCCCGACCAGGCCGCCGCACAGCAAAACGATCAACTGTGCCTTCAGGTAGCGCGCCAACACGTGTCTCTCCTCGTCTCGCTGGGAAGTCCGTGTCAGATTAACGCTGTCGCCAGCGCCACGCTCGCAAAGCGAGCGCCCGTCACTCCTCGGCGGGCTCGGACGTCCCGGCCGGTGCGGGAGAGTAGGCCGGCGTGCCGGGTCGTACCGCGGCGGCGGGGGCGGCGGATGCAGTCGTGGGCAGGCCCGCCAGCGGGGTGATCGGCGGAGCGGCCGCGGCCGCCTCCCCGATACCGAGGTCTTCGGCGCCGGCGATCTCCGCGGCGGCGCCGGACTCGGCCAGCGCGCCGCTCCCACCGGCCGCGGGGACGCCGCCGAAGTTCTGACCCGCGACCAGGCTGGCCGTGAGGCCGGCCCCGCCGGGACTGAACGATCCCCCGGTGCCGACGGCCGCCGCGCCGGGGTCGGCGCCGACGCTGCTGATCAGCTGGCCGGCCGCGCCGCTACCGCCCGCGCCGAACGCTCCGGGCGCGACGCCGGCGGCGGCGGTCGGGGCCCCCGCCGCGCCGGTGCCCGCCTGGACGGCCATCGCCGCGGCCTGGGCGGGGGCGCTCACCACGCTCATCGCGCCTTGCTCCACGGTCTGCAGCGGCGACGCGTTCGTGGCCTCGGCGAGCGCATACTGCACCCCGCCGCTGCTCATGAGGTTGACAAACTCCTGGTGGAACAGTGCCGCCTGGGCGCTGAGCGCCTGATAGACCTGCGAATGGGCGTCGAAGAGCGCGGCTATGCCCGCCGAGACCTCGTCGGCGCCCGCGGCCAGGACGCTGGAGGTGGGGCCCAACGCGGCCGCGTTGGCCGAGCTGATGGTCGACCCGATGTTCGCCAGGTCGGATGCCGCTCCAGCCAGGTATTCGGGCGTCGCGAAAACGAACGACATCCCAACCTCCCGGTCACGTCACCGACGAAAGCAATAATCGCCCGGTCATTAGACACGGACGCAATAAGCTGAATCTATATTAACCCGCGCGGCCCGCCTCCAGTTTGGGCCAATTCGGGGACCGAAAAGCACGAGGCCCGGGCTGCCGTTATCGGCGGCCCGGGCCTCGTGTGACAGCGAATTACTTGATGATCTTCACGACCCGGCCGGCGCCGACGGTGCGGCCACCCTCGCGGATCGCGAACCGCAGGCCCTCGTCCATGGCGACGGGCTGGATCAGCTTGACCGTGATGTTGGTGTTGTCACCGGGCATCACCATCTCGGTGCCCTCCGGCAGCGTCACCACACCGGTCACGTCCGTCGTACGGAAGTAGAACTGCGGGCGGTAGTTGTTGAAGAACGGCGTGTGGCGGCCGCCCTCGTCCTTGGACAGGATGTAGACCTGGCCCTCGAACTCGGTGTGCGGCGTGGTGGTGCCGGGCTTGGTCACGACCTGGCCGCGCTCGACGTCCTCGCGCTTGATACCACGCAGCAGCAGACCGACGTTGTCACCGGCCTGACCCTGGTCGAGCAGCTTGCGGAACATCTCCACACCGGTGACGGTGGTCTTGGTGGTGGTCGGGCGGATGCCGACGATCTCGACTTCCTCGTTCACGTTGACCACGCCGCGCTCCACACGACCGGTGACAACCGTGCCACGGCCGGTGATGGTGAAGACGTCCTCGACGGGCATCAGGAACGGCTTGTCGGTCTCGCGGACCGGGTCCGGGATCGACTCGTCGACCGCGTTCATCAGCTCCTCGACGGACTCGACCCACTTCGCGTCGCCCTCGAGCGCCTTCAGCGCGGATACCCGCACCACCGGGGCGTCCTCGTCGAACTCCTGGGCGGCCAGCAACTCGCGGACCTCCAGCTCGACGAGCTCGAGCAGCTCCTCGTCGTCGACGGCATCGGCCTTGTTCAGCGCGACCAGGATGTAGGGCACGCCGACCTGGCGGGCCAGCAGCACGTGCTCGCGGGTCTGCGGCATCGGGCCGTCGGTCGCGGCGACCACCAGGATCGCGCCGTCCATCTGGGCGGCGCCGGTGATCATGTTCTTGATGTAGTCGGCGTGACCCGGGGCGTCGACGTGCGCGTAGTGGCGCTTCTCGGTCTGGTACTCGACGTGCGCGATGTTGATCGTGATACCGCGCTGACGCTCCTCGGGGGCGTTGTCGATCTGGTCGAACGCCTTCGACTCGTTCAGGTCCGGATACTTGTCGTGCAGGACCTTGGTGATAGCCGCGGTCAGGGTGGTCTTGCCGTGGTCAACGTGACCAATGGTCCCGATGTTGACGTGGGGCTTGGTCCGCTGGAACTTCGCCTTCGCCACTGTTATGTCCTCCGACTTGTTGGTGCTTTGTTAAGCAGTGTTGATTTTCTGGGTTTCGGCCGCGGTGTTAACCGGGCCAGCTTACTCGCAAGCGCTAAAGCTGATTGCTCGGCCTCACTGGCCCGTCGCCTTCGCGATGATCTCCTTCGACACGTTCGCCGGAACCTCGGCGTACGAGTCGAACACCATGGAGTAGTTCGCCCGGCCTTGAGTCTTGGACCGCAGGTCGCCGACGTAGCCGAACATCTCCGACAGCGGCACGTGCGCCTTCACGACGCGCGCCCCCGCCCGCTCCTCCATGGCCTGGATCTGGCCACGGCGGGAGTTCAGGTCGCCGATCACGTCGCCCATGTAGTCCTCGGGCGTGGTGACCTCGACGGCCATGATCGGTTCCAGAATCACCGGCTGCGCTTGCGCCGCAGCCTTTTTCAGCACCTGCGAGCCGGCGATCTTGAACGCCATCTCCGACGAGTCGACCTCGTGGAAGGCGCCGTCGAGCAGGGTGACCTTGAGGTTCACCAGCGGGTAGCCGGCCAGCACGCCGTACTGCATGGCGTCCTGCGCGCCGGCGTCCACCGACGGGATGTACTCGCGCGGGATGCGCCCACCGGTGACCTTGTTCTCGAACTCGTAGGTCGCGCCGTCCTCGCCGTGGAACGGTTCGATGCTGATCAGCACCTTCGCGAACTGGCCCGAGCCGCCGGTCTGCTTCTTGTGGGTGTACTCGACCTTCTCCACCACGCGGCGGATGGTCTCCTTGTACGCCACCTGCGGCTTGCCGACGTTGGCCTCGACCTTGAACTCGCGGCGCATGCGGTCCACGAGGATGTCCAGGTGCAGCTCGCCCATGCCGCCGATCACGGTCTGGCCGGTCTCGACGTCCTGGTGCACCTTGAAGGTCGGGTCCTCCTCGGCGAGCTTCTGGATCGACAGGGAGAGCTTCTCCTGGTCGCTCTTGGTCTTCGGCTCGATGGCCACCTCGATCACCGGGTCGGGGAAGCTCATCGACTCCAGCACGATCTGGTGGTTCGGGTCGCTCAGGGTGTCACCGGTGGTGGTGTCCTTCAGCCCGATCACCGCGTAGATGTGACCGGCCGAGGCCGTCTCCACCGGGTTCTCCTTGTTGGAGTGCATCTGGAACAGCTTGCCCAGCCGCTCCTTCTTGCCCTTGGTGGCGTTGATGACCTGGCTGCCGGAATCGACCTTGCCCGAGTACACCCGGACGTAGGTGAGTTTGCCGAAGAACGGGTGCGTCGCGACCTTGAACGCCAGCGCCGAGAACGGTTCGTCGGTCGACGGGTTGCGCACGACCTCCTCGTCCTCGTTGCCCGGCGCATGCCCGACGGCCGGCGGCACGTCCAGCGGCGAGGGCAGGTAGTCGATCACCGCGTCGAGCATGGGCTGCACGCCCTTGTTCTTGAACGCGCTGCCGCACAGCACCAGGTAGGCCTCGGAGCTGATGGTGAGCTTGCGCAGCGCGCCCTTGATCTCCGCGACCGACAACTCCTCGCCGCCGAGGTACTTCTCCAGCAGGGCCTCGTCGGTCTCGGCGACGGCCTCGAGCAGCTTGGTGCGGTACTCGTCGGCCTTCTCCGCCAGCTCGGCCGGGATGTCGATGGTGTCGTAGGTCTCGCCGAGCTTGGTCTCGCCGCGCCACACCTTGGCCTTCATCTCGACCAGGTCGACGACGCCCTCGAAGTCACCCTCCGAGCCGACGGGCAGTTGGATCGGGATGACGTTGGCGCCGAGGCGCTCCTCCATGGTGCGCACGGAGAAGTAGAAGTCGGCGCCGATCTTGTCCATCTTGTTGACGAAGCAGATGCGGGGGACGTCGTACTTGTCGGCCTGCCGCCAGACCTGTTCGGACTGCGGCTCGACGCCCTCCTTGCCGTCGAAGACGGCCACGGCGCCGTCGAGCACGCGCAGGCTGCGCTCCACCTCGACGGTGAAGTCGACGTGGCCCGGTGTGTCGATGATGTTGATCTGGTTGCCGTTCCAGAAGCAGGTGGTGGCGGCGGAGGTGATGGTGATCCCGCGCTCCTGCTCCTGCTCCATCCAGTCCATGGTGGCGGCGCCGTCGTGGACCTCACCGATCTTGTAGCTGATACCGGTGTAGTAGAGGATGCGCTCGGTCGTCGTCGTCTTGCCGGCGTCGATGTGCGCCATGATGCCGATGTTGCGGACCTTGGTGAGGTCGGTCAGCACGTCCTTCTGTGCCACAGAAGTCTTCCCACTCTTTCGATTGCTCGGTTGCTGTCTTTCTGGCCTCCCGCATCATCGCGGGCGGCTGTCACCAGCGATAATGCGCGAAGGCGCGGTTTGCCTCGGCCATCTTGTGGGTGTCCTCACGCCGCTTGACGGAGGCCCCGAGGCCGTTGCTGGCATCCAGGAGTTCGTTTGCCAGCCGCTCGATCATGGTCTTCTCACGGCGCTGCCGCGAGAAGCTGACAAGCCAGCGCAGCGCCAGCGTGGTGGACCGGTCCGGGCGCACCTCGACGGGCACCTGGTAAGTCGCACCACCGACGCGGCGGCTGCGCACCTCGAGGGCGGGCTTGACGTTGTCGAGAGCGCGCTTGAGCGTGATCACCGGGTCCGTGCCGGTCTTTTCGCGGGCTTGTTCGAGCGCTCCATAAACAATGCGCTCGGCGAGCGATTTCTTCCCCTTGAGCAGAACTTTGTTCACCAACTGGGTGACCAGCTGCGACCCGTATACCGGGTCGTTGACCAGCGGACGCTTGGGTGCGGGCCCCTTGCGTGGCATCAGCTCTTCTCCTTCTTGGCGCCGTAACGGCTACGAGCCTGCTTGCGGTTCTTGACGCCCTGCGTGTCGAGCGAACCGCGGATTATCTTGTACCGGACACCGGGCAGGTCCTTAACCCGGCCACCACGAACCAGCACCATCGAGTGCTCCTGCAGGTTGTGGCCCTCGCCGGGGATGTACGCCGTGACCTCGACCTGACTCGTCAGCTTGACGCGCGCGACCTTCCGAAGAGCCGAGTTCGGCTTCTTCGGGGTGGTGGTGTACACGCGGGTGCATACGCCACGGCGCTGCGGGCTGCCCTTCAGAGCCGCGGTCTTGACCTTTCCGATCTTGTCCCGACGACCCTTGCGGACCAGCTGCTGAATGGTTGGCATCTAGGAGGCTTTCTGTGTCGAAGTTTGCGTTCTGGCTCGGCTGTTAAGTCTGTGTACTGCAGTTTTGCCCCGCCCCGGGCTAACTCCTGTACCCCGCGGCCGGGTGTGTCGCAAGCGCTCAGCACGGAATTCCATCCGATGCGTCGTGGACATGCGAATTAGCCCGGCATCCGTTCCCTTACGTCAGGCGCCGTAAGCCGCCAGGCACGAGCTACCACAATACCCGCCGCCGGTCTCGCAGGTCAAAGCGGCGATCATCGGGGTAGTGGGTCAGTTTGAAGGGCTTTGCGCTCCGCACTGTGGCGGGAGTGGTTCGCAAGTAGCGTTTTGTGTACCTCGATTGCGTCCAAGAGGTGTGGATTCCCCGATCTGTCCTATCTGGTTTCAGGCGCCAGCCACGATTTTGACGGGATTTTCGCGCACAGGCCGACGTACTCGGCGTCTTTTGGTGACCTGAGATTAGGTGAGGCATAGGCGCGTAGAGTCAACTGCGTCGCGGCTAGGCAGGGCTCGGCAGGGCATGACGCGGCTCGGCTAGGTAAGGCAGGCAAGGTTAGGAATCCCGGTTGTGGCTTGCAGCTACGACCGGGATTCCTCTTTAGTCGAGTAGCGCGGCGATGTCGCGGTGCGTCCAGACGCGGTTCTCGACACCGGCGGCCATCGCGGGCGTTACCTGGTGCCCTCCGGCCTTCTTGGTGAGTGTCTGGTGCGGCCGGGCGAAGTTGTAGTTCATGTAATGCAGCGAGACCGCATGCGCCAGGTTCTCCACCTTCTTACTGAAACCGTTGGTGAGGCGGGTGAATCGGCGCATACCCATCCGCATCGACAGGTTTTGCCGTTCGACGTATGAGGTGCTGGCCTTCGCCAACGCGGGATGTCCTTGCACGGCCCGCACCTCAATGCCGGTGCAGACGGCGGGGCTGTAGCGGCGCTCGTTGTCGACGCCAGTAGGGGCGTCGTAGAGCTTGTGCAGTACGGCGTAGTCGATGTCTGCGCCGAATGCGGCCTCGACAGCGCTCACATACAGGTGCAGCCCATCGGTGGTCAACTGAATGCGGTTACTCAGCCGAGATGCCAAGTCCCGCATGAACACTTCGGCGTCGAACCCGGTGCGCTCACCGACCAGCCAGCTCGGCACCAACTTGGTGTCAGCGCACAGCGCCGTCCAGGTCCACACGTCGCCGTAGCCGAACTCGCCCCGGTGCTCGTTGGGGACGTTCTTCTGCTTGGCGTAACAGAACGACCAGATTTCGTCGCACTGAATGTTCTTGCACGGCAGATCCACTAGTGCGCCGTCCTGGTATTCGGCGCACGCCCGACCGAGATCCACCAACAGTTTGGTGATGGTGTTCTTGCTGGCCCCGGTCACGCGCACCGTGGCGCGAATACTCAACCCCTCACACAAGCAGGACACGATCTGCGCCCGCCGATCCGTGGAGAGCCGGTTGACCATGCCCTAATTATGCTTGAGCCAACGGTCAGTTTCAAGGGGCATGCACCAGAAAGTTTAATTACAACGCTGTCATAATCCGCGGAGTGTGGGGGCGTGGTATCGTTTCGGTTTATGACGAGCGCACAGGGCAGCATGGTAGTGGCGTTGGCGCGCCTAGACAGAGACATCGCTGATGCCGAGGACCGCCTTGCACGTTTACGGGCAATGCGCGAAAACATCGGCCCGTTCATCGAGCAATACATGGCCGCATCGCCCACCGATGACGCTAACGAACCAACCGACACGGTGACTTCAACATCAACCGACAAGACGACCTTCACCGACGCGGTTATCAACTTGTTCGAACAGCATCCCGACGCGGTCCTTGACCTCGACGAAATCGAGCAACTACTGAAGGCGCACCGGTCAGACGCCACGAGGGAACGGGTAAAGAACACCGTTAATTACATCGTCCGCCAGGGAAAACTGGATCGCGGACATCGGCGCGGCACCTACACCCTCAGAGACACCTCAACCCCGGTTGCAGCCGGGGTTGAGGTTAACGAGGAGCTGAACGGCAGCTCCTCCCGAGAGGAAGGAGAAGGTCGAGATGACACCTCGGCGCTCCTTCACGATCAGGGGGGTAGTACGCATCGCGTGCCTAACCCTTTTGATCGTGTTGGTGATCGAACCCCCATAGGAGGTAGTTGACCACCGCCCGTGGCCTCGTCGAAAGGCGAGGTCACGGGCCTCTCACACTGGGCGGTGCACGGTGCCGGGCGGGAGTCTGGAAACCTTTGCCCGAGGGGTTCGAATCCCCTACCGTCCACCTGGTTCATTTGTTTCGTTGCGTAGCGCAACATCTCAAGTATACGGCAGACCTCGAAAAACGAGGTTTTGAATCGGTTACGGAAAAATTTTCGAGAGCTACGCGCTTCGTCTAGATTTTGTGCCAACGGCTCGCGGCGGCCTTTTTCGCGATCTCGCTCCGCTGCTCGGCTGTCAACTTCTCGGCGCGCGCCCGGCCGCCCTTTAGGCCGCCCTTGCGGCCCAGCTCGATCGCAGCCGGATCTTTGCCGTTGCGGATTCCTGGTTCTGGCGTCTCGTCGGTAGCGTCGTTCACGATGGACGCGGCGAGCGCATTGAGGTCGCGTGGACGCTTGCGTGACCGGTCAGGCATATTCCCATCATCCCACGGGTTCGGCGCGGCGCCCAGCGCCCGGTGATTCAAACTGACCCACTACCATCATCGGACTCGTGGCGATCGCAAGCGCGGCGCAGCCGGGCGCAGCGGGTCGCCACCTTCGGGCTCAGTTCGGGGCGGCATGCTGGTGCGCGGAGCGCCTTTCCAGCCCCTCCAAACCGCGGGCCAGCCGCAACACCATGTCGGAGAACAGCGCGTCGGTGTCGATGTCGTCCATGACGCCGGTCATCTCCAGCAGCACGAAGCCATGCATCGCGGACCAGAACTCCAGCGCGGCGTGGAACGCCGCGACCCCGTCCAGGCCGTAGGACGCTAGCACGGCGATCACCGGCGCCGCCGCGCCCCTGGTGGCGGAGGCGTACTCGGGGTCGTCGCCGCCCAGCGGCATCCGGGTGAAGGCCGAGTACCGGCCGGGGTGGTGGTGCGCGTAGCTGCGGTAGGCGGCGGCCATGACGAGCACGGCGTCGTCGCGGGCGCGGCCCTCGCCGACCCGGTTCAGCATGGTGATGATGTCGTCGATGACCCGGATCCGCACCGCACGGCGCAGGTCCTCGAGGCTGTCCACGTGGTTGTACAGCGACGGGCCCTTGGTGCCCAGCTGCGTGGCCAGCGCGTTGATGGTCAGCGAGTCCCATCCCTCCCGGTCCAGGAAGGTCAGCGCGCCGTCGACGATGCCGTCGCGGCTCAGTTTGGCCGGGCGGGAGCCCGACTTCGTGGCGCGCTGGCGCCCAGCCGCCGGCGGCGGTTCCGGAGCTGCCATGGCGATCGCCCTTCGATTGATCCCGGGTGGGTTGACTAATGACTCTAGTTGACGGCGGCCGGGAAACTCGTAGGCTCATTCGAGCGGATTCACCCGTCTTTAAAAGGGGGCGTGCAGTGAACTGGATAACCGTCGCGGGGCCGCTGGTCACCTGTGCCGTCGTCGCAGCCGCCCCCGTCGCCCCGGCGCCGGACGCGCAGGCCAAGAACGGCGACACCCATATCACCGGGCAGGGCGTCGAGCAGACCCTGGACTGCAACGACGCCACCCTGATCGTCAACGGCACCGCCAACATCATCAACGCCAAGGGAAACTGCTGGGCGGTCACGGTCATGGGGTCGGGCAACACCGTCATCGCGGACTCGGTCACCCACGACATCACCGTGTACGGGTACGACGAGACCGTCTTCTTCCACGGCGGTTCGCCGGTCCTCTGGGACCGCGGACGCGAACTGGGCATGACCAACCGGCTCCAGCAGGTGCCGGGCTGAGGTACGGCAGAACTCAACGGGGAATCGAGGATCGATGCGTGACCACATCACCGACCGCTCGTCCAGGCTGGCCGCGCTCGCCCTGGTGCCGGCCGCCGCGGCCCTAGTGCTGGCGGGCTGCAGTTCGACGGCCAATCCGCCCGGCGGGGCAACGACGACCACGACGAAGAGCACCGCCACCACGACGAGCGGCGCGGCCGCGCCGACGAGCTCGAGCGGGGCGAGCACGACCGCCTCCATCGAGATCGGGAACTCGCTGAACTACGGGTCGATGGGGACCACGGCCACGCTCGATTGCGCCAACGGCAAGACGCTCAACGTCGGCGGCTCCAACAACACGCTGACCGTCACCGGCACCTGCGCGACGGTGACCATCGGTGGCGCCAACAACAAGATCACCCTCGACAAGGTCGACACGCGCATCAGCGTGGTGGGGTTCAACAACACCGTCACCTATAAGGACGGCGAGCCGAAGGTCGACAACCTCGGCTCGGGCAACACCATCAGCAAAGGCTAGGGCCGCCAGGCTAATTCGCGGGCGCGCCGTGGCGCCCGGCGCCCGCGGCGAAACGCCGAGCCCCTTCCATCGCGACGGCGGAGACGCGATGCATGCTCGCGAACTCGAAGTCCAGCGCCTCGGATTCCCTCATTCCCCACTGGCTGAGCGCCGAGAGCCGGTCGGAGCGCATACAGGCCTGCGGCAGTGCGGCCAATTCAGCGGCCAACTTCTCGGCGGCCTGCCGGGCGTGGCCCTTGGGCACCACGCGGTTAACCAGACCCATGGCCATCGCTTCGTCGGCTTTGACACCGCGGCCGGTGAGAATCATGTCCATCGCCCGGCTGTGCCCGATCAACCGGGGCAGCCGCACGGTCCCGCCGTCGATCAGGGGCACGCCCCAGCGCCGGCAGAACACGCCGAACACGGCGTCCTCCTCGGCCACCCGCAGGTCGCACCAGACGGCCAGCTCAAGCCCTCCCGCTACCGCGTAGCCGCTCACCGCGGCGATCACCGGTTTGGATAGCACCATTCGCGACGGGCCCATCGGGCCGGGGCCCGTGCGGTGTACCTGATTGGCGTCCGGCGTGTCGAATGCCTTCAAATCGGCTCCGGCGCAAAAGGTTCCGCCGTCGCCCCAGAGCACGGCGACCGATGCGGTGTCGTCGCGGTCGAAGTCCTCGAACGCCGCGTAGAGCGCGGCGGCCGTGGGGCCGTTGACGGCGTTGCGCGCCCCCGGCCGGTCGATGATCACCGTGGTGACCGGGCCATTGCGCTCGATACGCACCGGATCGCTCATTTTGCCTCCGCGAATAGTGGTTCCCGCCGCTGCAGCAGTTCAGTGGCGAAGTCGTGGTACGCCGCACGCAGCCGCGCACCGGGCCAGTCGGCGGGCAGCAGTTCGTCGGGCAGGACCGGGTCGGTGAGCAGGTGCCGCACCGTCGCCGCGGCCACCACGAACCGCGCGGGTACGTCCGGCGCGGCGGCCATCTCGTCGAGCAGCCGGTTGCCGGCCCCGGCCCAGGCGGGCAGGTCCCACAGCTGCGCGGCCAGCTCGGCGGCGTCGTCGACGCGCGCCCGCAGGACCCGCACCCGGGCGTCGATCTCGGGATCGAGGTCGGGCTCCAGGTTATCGGGGCGCATCCACACGCCCTCGCGCAGTTCACCGAAGCGCTTGTCGTGCATGGCGTTCCGCAGCGCAGCCCGGGTGCGGGCGTCGCCGCCCACGCTGGTCACGATCAGCGTGATCCACTCCCCGCCCCACGGGCGGACCCGTGGGTCGATGGCGTCGTCCTGGCGGCGCTGGCGGGCCAGCAGGCGATCGGAGAGCCGGTAGCCGTCGGCGGACCGGATCAGGTCGCCGGCGCCGACCATGCGGGTCAGCGCGACGCGCAGCGTGGTCTCTTTGATCCCGAAATCCGCAGTGAGCCTGACTAATTCGCTGGCCCGAGCGTGCGCCGGGTGGGCGCCGAGCAGCACGCTGAGCACCACCGACCGGGCCGTCATGTCGGGCATGGCTTACACCTGTGACGCGCGGCGGCCGTGGTCACCGAAGGGCTCGTCGCGATGGCGAACCGCCTCCCGGAAACCGTGCTCGACCGCGTCGGCCACGAAGGCGTGGCCCTCGGGCGTGTGGCGCGCGACGCCGTCGAAGACGGTGCTGACCATCCTGCTGGTGGCCACTCCCTGTTGCAGCAGAGCCGAATTGAGCGCCAGCTTGACCATGATCAGCTGGTTGACCGGCACCGCGGCGATCCGTTCGACCAGTCGCTCGGTCCGCTCATCGAGGTCCTTCGGGTCCGGCGCTTCGACGGCAAGGCCCCACTCGGCGGCCTGCGCGCCGGTGATGCAATCCCCGGTCAGCAGCAGGCGTTTCGCGCGCTGGTCGCCGAGCCGGTGGGCCCACAGGCCGGCCGCGGGGACGCCCCACACCCGGGTCGGCGGGTAGCCGATCTTGGCGTCGGCGGCGGCGATCACCTGGTCGGCGTGCAGCGCGATGTCGGTGCCGCCGGCCACGCAGTAGCCGTGGATCTTGACCACCGTCGGCTTGTCGGCGTGCATCAGGCTGGAAAACCCGCGCACGAATCGGCTCATCATCTGGTAGTCGATCATCGGGTCCCACGGCTGATCCGGCAGGTGGTTGACCGCCTGGGCCTTGCCGTCCAGCACGGTGCCCTGATACGCGCCGGTTCCCCCGGCCGACCCCGTGCGATCGGCGTAGGCGGATAAGTCGAAGCCCGCGCAGAAGCCCTCGCCGCGCCCCGACACGAGGATGACGTGGACGCCCGGGTCGAGGTCGGCGCGCTCCACCAGCGCCGAGAGCTCGAGCGGGGTGTCCGCGACGATCGCGTTGCCCTTCTCCGGCCTGTTGAAGGTGATGCGCGCAACCCGATCCGTGACCTCGTAGGTCATGGTTTTCAGGTTGTCGAAGTCGACCGGCCTGATCGCGTGGGTCATGTTGTGGCTCAGCCCTTTACCAGCGAGCGCTCCAGGATGGGGGCGAGGTCCAGCCCTTCCGGCATGGTGCCGAACGCACCGCCCCACCGGCCGTCGAGCCGGGTGGCCAGGAACGCCTCGGCGACGGCGGGGTGGCCGTGCCGCACCAGCAGCGAGCCCTGCAGCGCCAGGCAGATGTCCTCGGCGACCTTGCGGGCGCGGTAGGCGATGTTGTCCAGGTCGGCCAGTTGCCCCCGCAGCTTTTCCACATGGCCGTCCAGCCGGTGATCCTGGCCCGCGGTCTGGGCCAGCTCGCCGAACAACACCTCGACGCACTCGGGGCGGGTTGCCATGGCGCGCAACGTGTCCAGCGCGCTGACGTTGCCCGAGCCCTCCCAGATGCCCATCAGCGGCGCCTCACGGAACAGTCGCGGCATGCCGGAGTCCTCGACATAACCGTTGCCGCCCAGGCATTCCAGCGCCTCGGCGGCGTGCGGGGTGGCGCGCTTGCACACCCAGTACTTGCTGGCGGCCAAGCCGATCCGGCGCAGCAGCGCCTCGGTCTCGTCGCCGCGCACCGCCTTGTCGGTGGCGCCGGCCATCCGCATCGCGACGATCGTGGCCGCCTCGGCCTCGACGGCGAGGTCGGCGAGCACGTTGCGCATCAGCGGCTGGTCGATCAGGTAGGCGCCGAACGCCTTTCGGTGCTGGGCATGGTGGATGGCGCGGGTCAGGCCGGTGCGCATGCTGGTGGCGCTGCCGAGCGTGCAGTCCAGCCGGGTGAGGTTGACCATCTCGATGATCGTGGGGACGCCGCGGCCCTCCTCGCCCACCAGCCACGCGGTGGCGCCGTCGTATTCGACCTCGCTGGACGCGTTGGCGTGGTTGCCGAGCTTGTCCTTCAGCCGCTGCAGGAACATCCGGTTGCGGGTGCCGTCGGGCAGTATCCGCGGCAGCAGGAAGCAGGACAGCCCGCCCGGCGCCTGCGCCAGCACCAGGAAGATGTCGCACATCGGCGCCGAGGTGAACCACTTGTGGCCGGTGAGGCTGTAGCTGCCATCGGCATTGGGGGTCGCCTGGGTGGTGCCGGCGCGCACGTCGGAGCCGCCCTGCTTCTCGGTCATCGACATGCCCGCGGTGATGCCGGCCTTCGTGGTGGCCAGTTTCAGCTCGGGGTCGTACTCGCGACTGGTCAGCAGCGGCTCGTAAACCGCCGCCAGTTCGGCGTTGTGGCGCAGCGCCGGGACGACGGCGTACGTCATCGAGACGGGGCAGGTGTGTCCGGGCTCGACGTTCCAGACCGACATCTTGGCGGCGCGCACCACGTGCGCGCCCGGCCGCGCGTCGGCCCAGGGCGCCGCATGGATGCCGTGGGCGATCGCCGCGCGCATCAGCTCGTGATAGGCCGGGTCGTACTCGATCTCGTCGACGCGGTGGCCATACTGGTCGTGGGTGTGCAGCACCGGCCGGTTGCGGTCGGCGAGCTCGCCCCAGCGCTGCGCCTCGCGGCTGCCCGCAAGCGCCCCAAGCTCATTCACCTCTTCCAGACCCCACTGCCCGCCCTCGCGGATCAGTGCCTCGGCGAGCACGGCGGACGTGGCCGGGTTGTAGTTCTCCAGGGGCGGAACCTGGTTGGTCACGACATGGGTATCGGGCATGCCACCCATGTTACAGTTTTCCGACAGTCGCACAAGAGCTGTAATGATCAGCGCGGGTGCGCCGCGAAGAACTGCCACAGCGCCTTGGTCGCGAACGGCGGCCACTCGTGGCCGCCGCCGTCCACGGTGATCAGGACGACGCCCCGGTTGTCGGCGCACGCGGCCGTCGAGGTCGTCACCGGCCCGTTGCCGGTGGAGTTGGGGGCGCCGCATTGATCGACGTTGCGCCAGAACGCGTTCACCTCTGGCACCGACGGGCCGTTGATGACGCTGAAACCCTGCCCGCCGCCGTACGGGACGAGCCGGTCGGCGGTGCCGTGAATGTGGATGACCGACGCCGGCTGCGGGTTCCGGCAGGTGCTCAGCTGGGTGCCGGCGACGGGGCCGACGGCCGCGAAAATGCCGGTGGCGCACGCCAGCGTGAGGGACATGATGGCGCCGTTGCTCATGCCGGTGGCGTAGACCTTGGCGGGGTCGATGCCGACGTTGCGGGCGATGTCGGCGACGGCCGCGCTGATGAAGGCGACGTCGTCGACGCCTTCGCGTCCCGGGCGGCCGCAGCACCCCTCCCCGTCGACGTTCCAGGCCCGGTCGAGGCCGTCCGGATAGGCGACGACGAACTTGGCGGAATCGGCCAAACGGTCCCAGCCATAACCCCTTTCGGCTTGCGCGGCACTGCCGGAATAGCCGTGCATGACGACCACCAGCGGAGCCGGCGCGGGCACCCCCGCAGGCTTGTAGAGCCGATAGTCGCGATCGTGCCCGCCGATGTCGATGTGGTGGCTGCTGGTGCCGGTGACGAATCCCGACGGCAGCTCGGGCCAGGGCGAGCAACCGGCGACCAGGATGAGCACTCCGAAAAGCGTCGCCAGCCGACCGAGCATAGGCCGTGGATCAGCCGCCGGTGTTTTCCCGCAGGAACGCGATGTCGTCCTTGCGGCCCTCGTCCGCGGTCTCGCAGATCACCGGGGCGTCGGCGGCCTTGACCACCGCGACGAGCAGCTCGGGATCGATCTGGCCGGTGCCGAAGTTGGCGTGCCGGTCGGCGCCGGAGCCCGCGGCGTCCCTCGAGTCGTTGCAGTGCACCAGGTCGATGCGGCCGGTCAGGGCCTTGATCCGGTCGACCGCGTCGATCAGCTCCTCGCCCGCTGCCCACGCGTGGCAGGTGTCCAGGCAGAAGCCAATGCCCTTGTCGCCGATGTGATCCCAGAGCCGGCCGATGGTGTCGAAGTGGCGGGCCATGGCGTGGTCGCCACCCGCCGTGTTCTCCAGGTACACGCGCACGTCGGTTTCGAGGTAGTCCAGCGCCTTGACCCACCGCTCGAAGCCGGCCTCCATGTCGTTGTCGTCGGCGTGACCGCCGTGCACGATCACCGCCGTCGCGCCGATCGCCGCGGCCGCGTCGCAGGTGTCCTGCAGGATCTTGCGCGACGGGATGCGGACCCGGTTGTTGGCCGAGGCGACGTTGATGAGGTACGGCGCGTGGACGTACAGGGGCAGGGCGGACGCCTTCAGCGTCTCGGCATCGTCGCGCGGCTTGGGCTTCTTCCAGCTCTGCGGGTTGCCGAGGAAGAATTGCACCACGTCGGCGCCGTCGGCCTGGGCGGCGGACAGGGGATCGTCGGAGTGGACGTGCGAACCGATGAGCACGAGGGCCAGTGTAGTGAGGCGTGCCGACGCGCGGCGACGCCGTCGCCCACACCGGCAAGGCATCTGCCGGTGACTTGCTGAGTGACTTTCGCCGCCCACAAGAGCGAATAAAATCGCTCTCATGCAGCCAGTGCGGGTGGAGACCACCGCGGTGCGGGCGATGGCCGGCCGGTGGGCCGCGTCCGCTGGCGAACTCACCGAGGCAGTCAGGGAAGAACCCCAAGGTGCACTTGCCACTTTCGCCGTTTGTCGATGATCCGCCGCAGCTGCCGCCAGTACTCGATCCCCCTGCAACGGCGCCAGCTCCACCGGAGCCCGGTCACCCCATACCGGTATCGCTGCCACCGACTCAGTTCGCCGACCCGGCTGACCTACCGCCGTGGTTGAAAGATCCGTCGCCGCCGGGATTCACCATCAGTCCGGTGCAGCAGCCGCCAGTGTTTGGCTGGGATCAGCCGGATGTGCCAGCACCACCGGCGACGCACCCTGGGCCGTCGCCGGGTGGCCACGCATGGCTGCCGGACATCGGCCACGATCTCAGTGAGGGAGGCAAGCAAGTGTTCGGATGGGTTGTGGTCGGGGGAGTCTTGGTGTGGACGATCCTCTCCGGAGGCAGCCAAGGTGGTGAGGCGGCCGTGCCATGAGCGCGCCGTCGCCGTCACCGCGCTGGCGGCCTCTGCCCGCAGCCTCGCTGGTCGACGCGTTTCGGGAAGACGAAGACATCGAAGATATCGAAGCATTGTCCGGAGCCGAGATACCGGAATGGTTGCAGCGGTTGAGTATTCCCATGAATTGGCACTTGCTTGCGCTTCCCGACATTCCCGGTCAGCAGGTAGCGCGGATGGCGGTGTGTGGACCGCTCGGCAACGGCGAGTGGGAGGCTGCCGAGACGATCAGCGTCTTCGGCTATACCGGCTGGCCCGCCTTTTACGACGTGCTGCGCCACGCCGATCGCACGCTGCGCGGTCTCAACGCCACCGGCATCGAGGTTCAGGTCTTACCCGTCCCTCCGATCCAATGGACGGCCGCAGTGCGTTGCAGCGGCATCACCCTCATTGGGAACCGAAGTGTGTGGGTCCAGCTGAGCAACTATGTCGCCGGATCTGAACAGCCGCACGCGGGTCGGCTCATCGTGCACAGCCTCTTGGTCGATAGCGATTGTCTGCCTCGGCTGACCCAGGACGTCACCCAGCTGAGCGAAGGGGTGCATCAGGGATTCGTTGCCGCACGTCTCAACCGTACGGAACCGGTTAATTAGTCGTCGCTCGCCACCAGCAGCGCCACAATGTTCGTCTGGCGATTGATCAAGACGAATTCGTGAAATCCATCTGAGCCGACCACGTAACCCCAGTCATGCTGGGCGGTGTCGCGCATATCTGGCAGCTGGTAGCGGCTGGTTGCTTCTCGGATCCGCGGGTAGACCTCACGTTCCATGGCTGCGCGGTCATCGTCGGCTAACGGGACTGTGTAGTCGGCCCAGGTACGGATCAATGCCTCGGCATCAGCGGACGCCACCGGGGAAAACACCTCAGGAGTGATGGCATTCAACCAGTACGGGCCGTGAATGGTCTCGGCGTCCTTGAACTCCGGTGCGGCGTAGCTGTCGCGGTAGCGCGGGTGGTGGATCAACAATGCCAACACCTGGTGGTCGTCCGCGGCGGGTGGCAGCGCGAACAACTTGATCAGCACCCATTGCCGACTGGTTCGGAAGTTGATGAACACGTCTCCCTCGTAAACCAACAATTCCTCGGCGGGCCTGGCACCAACCCCGACGCCACCTGGCTCGTCCATCGCTTGTCACCTCCTCTCCTAAGAGCACACGCGAAATGTCGCCGCGAAGCAAGCCACCGCTGCTCCTCTGCGGTGTCGCAGAACACCCCGGCGTCGGCGGCTTTGACCACCGCGACCAAGAGCTCGGGGCCCTGCTAACCGAGCCGAGCGTCGACGAGCAGCTGCGGCAGCCCGTGTTCGGCGCACAGGTCGCGGACCGCCGCGACGTGGTTTCGCGCCTCCTCCGCCAGCCCGGCCACGTTGAGGGTTTCAGCCAGCAGCAGGCGGGCCTGAAGGTTCGCCAGCGGCCGAGCGGTCGGGGCAATGCCGCCGAGCAGCGCGCCGGCGCGCCGGCACGCCTGGTCGCGGTCGTCGGCGGCGCGGCTTCGCGAGAGCAGGCGGATGCCGGACGCCTCGTCCAGCTCGGCGGTGATGGTGGCGATGCCGTTGCCGCCGTGAAAGACGCGATGCATGGACCGCAGCCGCGCGGCCTCCGGCGGGGCGATCGGCAGCTGCAACCTGACCCGCTCGTGGTTGACGACGGCCGCCAGCCGCGGCAACCCCAACTTCTCGGCCACCGCCATGCCGGCGTCGAGGCGACCGCCCGCCGCATCTCGATCTCCCTGCGCCGCTTTGATTTTCGCGCTGACGGCGTATTGCGCCGCCAGGTAGTCGACCGCGCCGGCTTCGGGACCGAGCCGATAGCTCTCCTCTAGAAGATCCGCCGCCTCGGCGAATTCGCCCATTTCGTAGAGCAATTCGCCGAGCAGCGCGCCGGCGTGCCGCGCCGCCTGCGACTCCCGCCCCACCGCGGCGCCGATTTCGAAAGCCTTCCGGAAGCTGCGCAGCGCGCGGGGGATGTCGAGCTGATGTCTGGCGGCAATGCCGGCCCAGCAGCTGTGGTACCCGGCGGCGGCCCCCTCGTCGTAGGGCGCCGCCCACTCCAGGGCCCGATGGGCCGCCTCGTAGTCGAAGCGGTAGATCCCGGCGAACGCCGCGATGGTCGCCGTCGCCTGGGGCAGCACCGGGCGCAGGGTCTTTGGCCGCGATATCACCTCGGCCACCAGACGGGCCATGCCTTCGATCCGGTCGGAGTTCAGTTGCGCCACCGCTCGCCACACCTTGGCCTCCAGCGCCAGATCCGCCCGCGCCGCCGCGGGCAGGCCCGAGGCGGGTATGGCGGCGATGGCGCGGTCGAGTGCGGCCTCGACGGCCGCGGGCCGCTGCAGCAGAATGTTGGCCGCCGCCATGGAAAGGTGCAGCCGTGGCCGCGTGTTCACCAGCTCCGCGGGTAGCTTCTCGATGATGCCGAGCAAGGTCGCCATGCGCGATTGGTTGACCGATCCGATCGTCCGGTCCCGCTCGACGAGATCGACCGCCCTGGTGGCCTGCCCGGCGGCGAGCGCGTGGTCGACCGCATAACCGAGATAGCCGTGCTCGGCGAACCAGTCCGATGCGATGCGGTGCAGGTGTTTGAGGCGATCGGGGTTGTCGCACTCGAGCCGGCGCCGCAGAAAACCGGCGAACATCTCGTGATAGCGAAACCACCGCGGGTCGTCGTCGAGGCGCCGCAGGAACAGGCCGCGTCGCTCGACGTCGTCGAGTACGTCCTGCCCGCCGCCGACCCCCGCCAACACCGATGCCAGCTCCCCGCAGGTTCGTTCGGTGATCGACGTCGCGCAGAGGAACTCGAGCAATTCGGGCTCCAGGGTGTCGAGGACATTTCGCGCGAGGAATTCACCGGCCGCGTCGCTGCCCATCGGCATTCGACGCAGCAGGCCGGCGGCCCCGTCCCCCGGGTCATCGCCGCGCAGCGAGAGCATCGCCAGCTGCAGGGCGGCGACCCGCCCGTGCGTCGCGGCGGTCAGGGCCGCCACGTCGGTGTCCGCCAACCGCAGCCCCGCACCGTCGTTCAACAGCGCTTGCGCCTCATCGGCATCGAAACACAGCTTCTCGGAATCGATTTCGACCAGTTCGTCGCGAAGTCGCAACTCGGCCAACGGCAACCGTGGGAGCGACCAGCTGTTCACGATGACTTGCAGGTGAACGGAACCCTGGTCGATCAGGAAACGCAGCGCATCGGCCGTCTGGCCATCGGATACCCGCTGCCAATCGTCCACCACGAGCGTGACCGGGCAACCGTTCCGATCGATCTCGTCGATCAGCGACGTCAGCACGGGGCGCACCGCCTCCTCCCCGCGCTCGTCAAGGGTCCGCCCCAACGACGCTCCTATGGCGGGATGGGCGCGCCGGATCACCTTGAGCACGTGCGAAAGAAACCACACCACGTTGTTGTCGTTGTCATCGACCGTCAACCAGGCCACCGCCACACCGGAGCCGGCCAGTTCTGCCCGCCATTGTTCCACCAGCGTGGTCTTGCCGAACCCCGAGGGCGCATGGATCAGGATCAGCCGTCGGCGCCCGGCCGCGCGCAGCACGGCCATCAAGTTGTCGCGAGTGACCAACGACCGCACCGGTGAATGCAAGTCGCCCATGGATTCTCACCGTCCTCGACGACCGCAACGGGGATGCGCTCAATCGACCTGCCACGATACCGCGAACGAAAAAGCCCCGGACCTCTTTGGGCCCGGGGCTTTCTCGTCTCGAACTAGGTCGAACTAGCGGTAGTCGCTGTACCCGTAGTCGTCCAGCGGAACCGCGGCTCCGGTGGCCTGGCCGAAGTCCGGGCTGTAGTAGTGATCCTCGTAGGACGGGATCGTGTACGCCGCGGCGCGGGCCTCCTCGGTGGGCTGCACCTGGATATTGCGGTAGCGGTTGATGCCGGTACCGGCCGGGATCAGCTTTCCGATGATCACGTTCTCCTTCAGACCGTTGAGCTTGTCGCTGCGGCAGTTGATCGCCGCATCGGTCAGCACTCGCGTGGTCTCCTGGAACGACGCCGCCGACAGCCACGAGTCGGTGGCGAGGCTCGCCTTCGTGATACCCATCAGCACGGGGCGCCCGGCGGCGGGCTCGCCGCCCTCGGCCACCACGCGGCGGTTCTCCGCCTCGAACTCCGCACGGTCGATCAGCGAGCCGGGCAGGAACTCCGTCGAGCCCGAGTCGATGATGGTGACGCGGCGCAGCATCTGGCGGACGATCACCTCGATGTGCTTGTCGTGGATCGACACACCCTGTGCGCGGTAGACCTCCTGGACCTCGCGGACCAGGTGGATCTGCACCTCGCGGGGGCCCTGCACGCGCAGCACCTCGTGCGGGTCGGCCGAGCCTTCCATCAGCTGCTGGCCCACCTCGACGTGGTCGCCGTCGGACAGCACTCCCTCGGAGCCGTCGTCGTGCTTGTACACGCGCAGCCGCTGCCGCTTGGAGAGCTTGTCGTAGACGACTTCCTCGCCGCCGTCGTCCGGAACGATGGTGATCTTGTAGAACCGCTCACCGTCCTCGAGGCGGACCCGCCCGGTGACGTCGGCGATCGGCGCCTTGCCGCGCGGGACGCGGGCCTCGAACAGCTCCTGAACACGGGGCAGACCGCCGGTGATGTCCTCACCGACACCACCCTGGTGGAAGGTCCGCATCGTCAGCTGGGTGCCGGGCTCACCGATGGACTGGGCCGCGACGATGCCGACGGCCTCGCCGATGTCGACCAGCTTGCCGGTGGCCATCGAGCGCCCGTAGCAGGTCGCGCACACGCCGGTGCCGGTGGTGCAGGTCAGCACCGAACGCACCTTGACCGACGTGATGCCCGCCGCCAGCAGGGCGTCGATCTCCGGGTCACCCAGGTCCTCGCCGCGCGCGACGACGACGTTGCCCTTCTCGTCGACCGCGTCGGTGCCCAAAGTCCGTGCGTACGCCGAGGTTTCGATGTACGGGTCGCGGATCAGCGTGCCGTCGGGCTGACGCTCGGCCAGCTCGACGACGATGCCGCGCTCGGTCTCGCAGTCGTGCTCGCGGACGATGACGTCCTGGCTCACGTCCACCAGACGACGGGTCAGGTAGCCGGAGTCGGCGGTACGCAACGCGGTGTCCGCCAATCCCTTTCGAGCGCCGTGGGTGTTGATGAAGTACTCCAGCACCGTCAGGCCCTCGCGGAACGACGACTTGACCGGACGCGGGATGAACTCACCCTTCGGGTTGGTCACCAGGCCCTTCATGCCGGCCAGCGTCCGGGTCTGGGTGAAGTTACCCGTGGCACCCGAGTCGACGATCGTGATGATCGGGTTGTCGGCCGGGTAGTGCTCGCGCAGCGCCTGACCGACCTCGTCGGTGGCTTCCTTCCAGATCTCCACCAGCGCCTCGTTGCGCTCGTCGTGGTTCAAAGCGCCACGCTGGAACTGCTTTTCGACCTTGTCGGCGCGCTCCTCGTACTGGTCGAGGATCTCCTTCTTGCGCGGCGGAACCAGCACGTCGGCCATCGAGACCGTGACACCGCTGCGGGTCGCCCAGTAGAAACCGGCGTCCTTGAGCTTGTCGACCGTCTGCGCCACCACGATCATCGGGTAGCGCTCGGCCAGGTCGTTGATGATCGAGGCCTGCACCTTCTTGTGCATCTGCTTGTTCACGAACGGGTAGGCCACCGGCAGCAGCTCGTTGAACAGCACCCGGCCCAGCGTGGTCTCGGCCATCCAGGCGTCGCCCGGCCGCCAGCCGTTGGCGCCGAAGCGCTCGGCCTCGATCTCGGCGGGCGGACGCAGCTGGGTCAGCCGCACCTTGATCTTGGCCCGCACCGAGAGCACCCCGCGGTCCGACGCCATGATCGCCTCGGCCGGCGAGGAGTACACCCCGACCTCCGGTTGGTCCTTGGCGGCCGGCCGGTATTCGCCGGTGTCCCCGTCGACCTCGGTGGTCAGGAAGTACAGCCCGGTCACCATGTCCAGTCGGGGCATGGCCAACGGGCGGCCGGACGCCGGCGACAGGATGTTGTTGGAGGACAGCATCAGGACGCGGGCCTCGGCCTGCGCCTCGGCGGACAGCGGCAGGTGCACCGCCATCTGGTCACCGTCGAAGTCGGCGTTGAACGCCTCACACACCAACGGGTGCAGCTGAATCGCCTTGCCCTCCACCAGCATCGGCTCGAAGGCCTGGATGCCCAGCCGGTGCAGGGTGGGCGCGCGGTTCAGCAGCACCGGGTGCTCGGCGATGACCTCTTCGAGCACGTCCCACACCTGGGGACGCTGCCGCTCGACCATCCGCTTGGCGCTCTTGATGTTCTGCGCGTGGTTGAGGTCGACGAGCCGCTTCATCACGAACGGCTTGAACAGCTCCAGCGCCATCAGCTTGGGCAGGCCGCACTGGTGCAGCTTGAGCTGCGGGCCGACCACGATGACCGAACGGCCCGAGTAGTCGACGCGCTTGCCGAGCAGGTTCTGGCGGAACCGGCCCTGCTTGCCCTTGAGCAGATCGGACAGCGACTTCAGCGGGCGGTTGCCCGGCCCGGTGACCGGGCGGCCGCGGCGGCCGTTGTCGAACAGCGCGTCCACCGACTCCTGCAGCATCCGCTTCTCGTTGTTGACGATGATCTCGGGCGCGCCGAGGTCGATCAGCCTCTTGAGCCGGTTGTTGCGGTTGATCACGCGGCGGTACAGGTCGTTGAGGTCGCTGGTCGCGAACCGGCCACCGTCGAGCTGGACCATCGG
The DNA here is from genome assembly GCF_059812845.1 of Mycobacterium sp. NGS34. Taxonomy (NCBI): domain Bacteria; kingdom Bacillati; phylum Actinomycetota; class Actinomycetes; order Mycobacteriales; family Mycobacteriaceae; genus Mycobacterium; species Mycobacterium sp. NGS34. The sequence goes on along the minus strand of NZ_JCALDM010000002.1, from coordinate 203,817 downwards.
GCGCAGTTCCGGCGGGATGACCGGCACGGCGTCGAGCACCATGCCCATCGGCGAGTTGCCCGACTGCTGGAACGCCGCGACCACCTTGAGCCGCTTGAGCGCGCGAAGCTTCTTCTGCCCCTTGCCGTTTCGGATGACGTCCCGCAGGTTGTCGGCCTCGGCGTCGATGTCGAAGTTCTCGATCAGCTTCTGGATCGACTCCGCGCCCATGGCACCGGTGAAGTACTCGCCGTAGCGGTCTACGAGCTCGCGGTAGAGGTTCTCGTCGACGATCAGCTGCTTGGGGGCCAGCTTGGTGAAGGTGCTCCAGATGTCCTCCAGCCGGTCCAGCTCACGCTGGGCACGGTCGCGGATCTGGCGCATCTCCCGCTCGCCGCCGTCACGAACCTTGCGCCGGGCGTCGGCCTTGGCGCCCTCGGCCTCCAGCTCGGCCAGGTCGGCCTCGAGCTTCTGCGCGCGGGCCTCCAGCTCGGCGTCGCGCTGGTCCTCAACTCCCTTGCGCTCCACCATCATTTCGGCCTCGAGCGTCGAGAGCTCGTTGTGCCGCATCTCGTCGTCGACGGACGTGATCACGTACGCGGCGAAGTAGATGATCTTCTCGAGGTCCTTCGGCGCCAGGTCGAGCAGGTAGCCCAGGCGCGAGGGCACACCCTTGAAGTACCAGATGTGCGTGACGGGCGCCGCCAGCTCGATGTGGCCCATCCGCTCGCGGCGCACCTTGGCGCGGGTCACCTCGACGCCGCAGCGCTCACAGATGATGCCCTTGAAGCGAACGCGCTTGTACTTGCCGCAGTAGCACTCCCAGTCCCGAGTCGGTCCGAAGATCTTCTCGCAGAACAGGCCGTCCTTCTCCGGCTTCAGCGTGCGGTAGTTGATCGTCTCCGGCTTCTTGACCTCGCCGTAAGACCATTGCCGGATGTCCTCCGCGGTGGCCAGGCCGATACGGAGTTCATCGAAGAAGTTGACGTCGAGCACGTAACTCCCTTTCCCCTTGCGGGTTTAGTAACTAATTAAGCCAAGTCCTCAACAGAGGCGGATTCGTTGCGGGACAAGTTGATTCCCAGGTTGGCGGCGGCCCGTTCCAGGTCCTCGTCCTCGCCCTCGCGCAGCTCGATGGCCGCGCCGTCGGACGACAGCACCTCGACGTTGAGGCACAGCGACTGCAGCTCCTTGAGCAGCACCTTGAACGACTCGGGGATGCCCGGCTCGGGAATGTTCTCGCCCTTGACGATCGCCTCGTACACCTTGACCCGGCCGACGGTGTCGTCGGACTTGATGGTCAACAGCTCCTGCAGCGTGTACGCGGCGCCGTAGGCCTGCATGGCCCAGCACTCCATCTCGCCGAACCGCTGACCACCGAACTGCGCCTTACCGCCCAGCGGCTGCTGGGTGATCATCGAGTACGGGCCGGTGGAGCGGGCGTGGATCTTGTCGTCCACCAGGTGGTGCAGCTTCATGATGTACATGAAGCCGACGGTCACCGGGTACGGGAACGGCTCGCCGCTGCGGCCGTCGAACAGCACCGCCTTGCCGTCAGCGTTGACCAGCACCTCGCCGTCGCGGTTGGGCAGCGTGGCCGACAGCAGTCCCTGCAGCTCGGCCTCCTGCGCACCGTCGAACACCGGCGTGGACACGATGGCGTTCGGCTCGGCGTGCAGCAGGTCCTCGGGCAGGTTGGCGGCCCAGTCGGGCACGCCCTTGCCGGTGTCGACCTTCCAGCCGCTGTGCGCGCACCAGCCGAGGTGCGTTTCCAGGATCTGGCCGATGTTCATCCGTCGCGGCACACCGTGGGTGTTCAGGATGATGTCCACCGGGGTGCCGTCCGGCAGGAACGGCATGTCCTCGACGGGCAGGATCTTGCCGATCACGCCCTTGTTGCCGTGCCGGCCGGCGAGCTTGTCGCCGTCGGAGATCTTGCGCTTCTGGGCCACGTACACGCGGACCAGCTCGTTGACCCCGGCCGGCAGCTCGTCGTCGTCCTCGCGGGAGAACACCCGGATGCCGATGACCTTGCCGGACTCGCCGTGCGGCACCTTCAGCGAGGTGTCGCGGACCTCGCGGGCCTTCTCGCCGAAGATCGCCCGCAGCAACCGCTCCTCCGGGGTCAGCTCGGTCTCACCCTTCGGGGTGACCTTGCCGACCAGGATGTCGCCGTCGCGAACCTCGGCCCCGATCCGCACGATGCCGCGCTCGTCCAGGTCGGCGAGGACCTCGTCGGAGACATTGGGGATGTCCCGGGTGATCTCCTCGGCGCCCAGCTTGGTGTCGCGGGCATCGATCTCGTGCTCCTCGATGTGGATCGAGGTCAGCACGTCCTCTTCGACCAGGCGGTTGGAGAGGATGATCGCGTCCTCGTAGTTGTGGCCCTCCCACGGCATGATCGCGACCAGCAGGTTCTTGCCGAGGGCCATCTCACCGTTCTCGGTGCAGGGGCCGTCGGCGATCACCTGGCCGGCCTCGACGCGGTCGCCCGCGTCGACGATCGGCGACTGGTTGGCGCAGGTGCCGTGGTTGGAACGGGCGAACTTGCGCATCCGGTAGGTGTGCCGGGTGCCGTCGTCGGCCATCACGGTGATGTAGTCCGCGGAGACCTCCTCGATCACCCCGGGCTTGTCCGCGACGACGACGTCGCCGGCGTCGATCGCGGCGCGCAACTCCATGCCGGTGCCCACCAGCGGCGCCTCGCTGCGCACCAGCGGAACCGCCTGGCGCTGCATGTTGGCGCCCATCAGGGCGCGGTTGGCGTCGTCGTGCTCGAGGAACGGGATCATGGCGGTGGCCACCGACACCATCTGGCGCGGCGACACGTCCATGTAGTCGACCTCGGACGAGGGCACGTACTCGACCTCGCCCGCCTTGCGGCGAACCAGGACGCGCGGCTCGACGAACCGGCCGCTGGGATCGATCGGCGAGTTGGCCTGCGCCACCACGTGGCGGTCCTCCTCGTCGGCGGTCAGGTACACGATCTCGTCGGTGACCACACCGTCGACCACCTTGCGGTACGGCGTCTCGATGAACCCGAACGGGTTGACCCGCGCGTACACCGAAAGCGAGCCGATCAGACCGATGTTCGGGCCCTCCGGCGTCTCGATCGGGCACATCCGGCCGTAGTGCGACGGGTGCACGTCACGGACCTCCAGGCCGGCGCGCTCACGGGACAGACCGCCCGGGCCCAGCGCCGACAGGCGGCGCTTGTGGGTGAGGCCCGACAGCGGGTTGTTCTGGTCCATGAACTGCGACAGCTGGCTGGTGCCGAAGAACTCCTTGATCGCGGCGACCACCGGGCGGATGTTGATCAGCGTCTGCGGCGTGATGGCCTCGACGTCCTGAGTGGTCATCCGCTCCCGGACGACGCGCTCCATCCTGGACATGCCGACCCGGATCTGGTTCTGGATCAGCTCGCCGACCGTGCGCAGCCGCCGGTTGCCGAAGTGGTCGATGTCGTCAGTCTCCACCGGCACCTCGACGCCGCCGGGGACGGTCATCACCGACTGCCCCTCGTGCAGGCGCACCAGGTACTCGATGGTGGCGACGACGTCCTCTTCGGTCAGCGTGGTCGTCGTGATCGGGTGCTCGGTGTTCAGGCCGAGCTTCTTGTTGACCTTGTAGCGGCCCACCCGGGCCAGGTCGTAGCGCTTCTCCTTGAAGAACAGGTTCTCCAGCAGGGTCTGCGCGGACTCCTTGGTCGGCGGCTCGCCCGGGCGCAGCTTGCGGTAGATGTCCAGCAGCGCCTCGTCGGTGCCGGCGGTGTTGTCCTTCTCCAGCGTCGACATCATGATCTCGGAGAAGCCGAACCGCTCGGTGATGCGCTCGGCGGTCCAGCCCAGCGCCTTGAGCAGCACCGTGACGGGCTGCCGGCGCTTGCGGTCGATGCGGACGCCGACGGTGTCGCGCTTGTCGACGTCGAACTCGAGCCAGGCGCCGCGGCTGGGGATCACCTTGACGCTGTGCAGCGTCTTCTCGGTGGACTTGTCGATCGTCTCGTCGAAGTAGACGCCCGGAGAGCGCACCAGCTGGCTGACGACGACGCGCTCGGTCCCGTTGATGATGAAGGTGCCCTTCTCGGTCATCATCGGGAAGTCGCCCATGAACACCGTCTGGCTCTTGATCTCACCGGTGTTGTTGTTGATGAACTCGGCCGTGACGAACAGCGGGGCCGCGTAGGTCATGTCCTTGTCTTTGCACTCGTCGACCGGCGCCTTGACCTCGTCAAAGCGGGGATCGGAGAAAGACAGCGACATCGAGCCCGAGAAGTCCTCGATCGGCGACAGCTCGTAGAGCACCTCCTCGAGGCCACCCACCGGGTTGGCCCCTCCCATGCCACCCGCGCGGGCCATTGCGCCCTCGCGCCAGCGCGGCGACCCGATGAGCCACTCAAACGAGTCGGTCTGCACGTCGAGAAGCCCCGGAACCTCAAGCGGTTCGCGGAGCTTGGCGAAGGAAACTCGGTTGGGTGCTCCGGGCACGGAGCCGTTGGTGGAACTTGAGTTTTTGGAACTCTGGCGACTCTTGCTCTGGCGGGAATCTGCCAAGATGCGTCCTTCCAGCACCTCGTGCGACTCACGGTTTCCGGGGGCACCGGCTGCGTTCGCCGCAACAATTTTGTCGGTTCGGCCGGCGAACGATCTACCCAGATCTCACGCGCACAACTAAATAGCTAAGCCGCGGGGAGGGGCTCAGGCTAAGACCACGGTGTCAGGTGGCGGGTGAGGTGGGCAGGAAGTAGCCAGCGCAACGTCCAACAATAGCGCAGGACCGCGCATTCCTCAACTACCCACGACAATCAGCCCAGGGACATCGACGCTGGCTCGCAATCTCGACTTCCCGTGGGTACATGCTGCCCAACAGACTGACCCGTTTAGGCCCGGTCGTCAAGAGGGCGGGGCGGCAAGTTGCACCGTGTTATTCCAAATTTTTACGACCCGCCGAACTCGTTGGCCTTGAACCGGTGGGTGCCTTCGAGGTCGTCGAGGATCGCCGCCTGGGCGTTCTTGGGCAGGGTGTGCAGGATCTCGCGGACCCGGGCCTGGCGCCGCGCGACGGCCTTGCGCTCGGGCATGCCCGGCGTCGCGACGATCTGCGGGGGCACTCCCTCGATCTCCTCGACGCCGCCGGCGTGGTGACCGGCGTCGAGCAGGGCCTGCTCCTCGGCCATGGTGGCCTCGTCCTTCTCCTCGGACATGCCGATCGGCCCGATGCGCCGGCCGTTGAGGAACTGCCGCACGACGGGCTCGTCGCTGGTCAGCAGCACTTCGCGCGGGCCGAACATGACCAGCTTGCGCCGGAACAGCATGCCCATGTTGTCCGGCACGGTCCGGGCGATGTTGATGTTGTGCGTCACGATCAGGACGGTGGCGTCGATCTGGGCGTTGATGTCGAGGATCAACTGGCTCAGATACGCGGTACGAACCGGGTCCAGACCGGAGTCGGGCTCGTCGCACAGGATGATCTGCGGGTCCATCACCAGCGCCCGGGCCAGGCTGGCGCGCTTGCGCATACCACCGGAGATCTCACCGGGGAACTTCTTCTCGTCGCCGCCGAGGCCCACCAGGGTCAGCTTCTCCATGACGATGTCACGGATCTCGCTTTCCTTCTTCTTGGTGTGCTCGCGCAGCGGGAACGCCGCGTTGTCGAACAGGTTCATCGAACCGAACAGCGCGCCGTCCTGGAACATGACGCCGAACAGCGTGCGGATCTCGTAGAGCTCCTTGGCCGAGCACTCGAGGATGTCGGTGCCGTCGATCATGATCGAGCCGCGCTCCGGGCGCAGCAGACCGATCAGCGACTTGAGGAACACCGATTTGCCGGTACCCGACGGCCCCAGCAGGACGCTGACCTCCCCGGCGGGGATATCCAACGTCACGTCTTCCCAAATTCTCGAGGGACCGAACGACTTCGTGAGTCCCCTCACCTCGATAGCGACGCCCATGGGGAATCCTTCCGTCGACGCTCGTGCCCGCCACCTGCCCTTTTGTGTGGCATCAGTCACTGTAGCGCACGTCAGGCACCCGGCATCAGGCTTGGATCGCACCGCCGGGAAAAATTGGCCGACCTGAGACGTGGCGCCTCGCCCCTATTCGACGCGAGTTAGCCGGAAGGCGCCCAGTTGCCGTGGAATCCCATCGGTACCCGCTGCGGCAAATGCACGGTAGCCACCGATTCGAGGGTCTGCGCATCCAGCAGCACCAGCTGTCCTTCGTCGCGGCCGCGGTGGTAGCCGTAGCCCATCAGGATGCCGTCGTCCTCGCCGGCCGCCGCCGGGTTGGGAACGAAAGACATCTCCCCGAGTAAAAGCTCGGGGTCGGCTGCGGCCACCGTCGCCGATCCCGTGGCGTAATCGTGCTTGTAGACCGGGGTCGCCATCTCCGCCAGACCGGCGGCGAGGAACCCGCCTTCGAGGCCGACGGCGTAGCCGAAGCGGTGCCGCTTGCCGAGGCGCGTCTCGTTGATCCGCGGGAATTCCTGCGAGCGCTCGTCGCGGCATTCGGTGGCCACGGCGCCGGTCGCCAGGTTGACGGTCCAGCGGTCCAGCCGGGGCGTGGTGTCGCCGGGGCCGCGCCGGTCGCGGTCGAACATCCGCGCGTAGCGCACCACGTCGAGCACCAAAACCTCTGCGCCGTCGCGCATTTCGGAGTAGGCGTTGAGCGGGTGATAGACGTAGCAGGGTTCGATGTCGAACCAGCGGATGTCCTTACTGGCGCCCTCGCGGGGCATGACCCCGATGCGCGCCGGGTAGCCGGGGTTCCACGCGTACGGCATCCGGTCGTCGTGTTTCGGGTTGCGGTTCATCATCGCGGCGATCGGGCCCGGCACCCGGACCCGCCCGACCAGCGACTGCAGCGCCAGCCGGGCCGGCAACCCCAGCCAGCGCGGAATGTTGGCGGGCAGCACCTGCACCGGGTCGAACGTCACCGGCAGGTCGTAGATCACCACGTATTTGTCGGTCAGCGAGAAGTCGTGCATCATCGGCGACCCGGTCACCTCGATGTCGACGGTGCGGCGGGCCCGCCCGCCGGCGTCGATCACCGAGTACTGCACCGTCCGCCCGCGGGCGAAAGAGTAAGACACGGCGTGCAATTCGCCGCTGTCGGGGTCGCGGTGCGGATGGGCGGTGTAGCCGCCCTCCAGGGTGCCGTCGAAGTCGCAGGTGCCGACGGTGTCGAGGTCGTCGGTCAGCTCGTAGTTGGCGGCCCCGCCCTCGACCAGCGCCAGGGTGCGCCCGGCGTGGGTCAGCACGTTGGTGTTGGCGCCGAAGGACAGCATGCCGGCCCGCGGGTTCAGTCGGGCCGGCGCCGGCTCGCCCAGCGTGGCGCACACCGAGAGGCTGCGCACCCAGCGGTTGCGGTACCACTGGGCCTGGCCGTCGCGCAGCGCGACCCCGTGCACCATGCCGTCGCCGCTGAACCAGTGATAGGTGGCCGGGTCCACCTCTTCGGCCGGGTTGGGCCCGTTGCGCAGGTAGCGCCCGTCGAGGTGCTCGGGGATGTGCCCGGTGACCTCCAGGTCGCTCGCGGTGACTTCGGCGCCCACCGGCGCCAAAAAGCCCTCGAGATACGGGTTCGTGGATCGGGTGGCTTGCGTGGATGTCACTGCTAAGCTCCTATAACATTGATATTTCAGTGTTATAGGAACGGTACGCCCGTGGTGAGAAGATGACAAGGATGACTTCGCAGACCGAGCCCAGCGTTCGCAGTGTTCGCGACGAGATGCTGCACGCCGCCGTGGGCCTGCTCGACGAGCAGGGGCCCGACGCTCTGCAGACCCGAAAGGTGGCCGGCGCGGCCGGGACGTCGACGATGGCGGTCTACACCCATTTCGGCGGGATGCGGGGCCTGATCGCCCAGGTCGCCGAGGAGGGCCTGCGGCAGTTCGACGCCGCGCTGACGGTGCCGGAGACCGACGACCCGGTCGCCGACCTGTTCGCCGTCGGCGCCGCCTACCGGCGCTACGCCATCGAGCGTCCGCACCTGTATCGGCTGATGTTCGGCAGCACCAGCGCGCACGGCATCAACGCGCCCGCGGGCAACGTCCTGATGCTGACGGCCGCCGAGATCGAGCGGGACATCCCCAGCTTCGCGCACGCGGTGCGCGCGGTGCAGCGGTCGATGCGCGCCGGCCGGATCACGGTGGGTTCCGCGGCCGACGACGCGGCGGTGGTGGCCACGGCGGCCCAGTTCTGGGCGTTCATGCACGGGTTCGTGATGCTCGAACTGGCCGGCTTCTACGGGGACGACGGCGCGGCCGTCGCGCCGGTGCTGGGCTCGCTGACGTCGAATTTCCTTGTCGCTCTGGGAGATTCACCCGAGCGCGTGCGAGAGTCGCAGCGGGCGGCCTTCGGCGTCCACTGAGCGCACGAAACCCCCGGAAGGGGCGCTTCCGGGGGTTTCGTGAAGTAGTGCTACTTGACGGTGACGGTGGCGCCGGCGGCCTCGAGCTTGGCCTTGGCGTCGTCGGCGGCCTCCTTGGCCACCTTCTCCAGCAGCGGCTTGGGCGCGCCGTCGACGAGGTCCTTGGCCTCCTTGAGGCCCAGGCCGGAGACGATCTCGCGGACCACCTTGATCACGCCGATCTTCTTGTCGCCCGCGGCCTCGAGGATGACGTCGAACTCCGACTGCTCCTCGGCGGCCTCGGCGGGCGCGCCACCGGCGGCCGGGCCGGCGGCGGCGACGGCGACCGGGGCGGCCGCGGTGACCTCGAAGGTCTCCTCGAACTTCTTGACGAAGTCCGAGAGCTCCAGCAGGGTCATTTCCTTGAACGCGTCGAGCAGGTCGTCGGCAGTCATCTTTGCCATGGTGTGGGTCCTTCCTTAGTTATCTACGTTGCGGTCGGTTGTTATTCGGCTTCGGCCGGGGCTTCGGCAGTTTCCGCGGTCTCGGCGGGCGCTTCGGCGGCGGGCGCTTCTGCGGCCGGGGCCTCGGCGGCCGGGGCCGGTGCGGCGGCCTCGGCGGGCTTCTTCTCCTGCAGCGCGGCCAGCAGCCGGGCCATCTGGGAGGTGGGGGCGGCGAACAGCCCGACCGCCTTGGCCAGGTTGCCCTTCATCGCGCCGGCCAGCTTGGCCAGCAGCACCTCGCGGGACTCCAGGTCCGCGATGCGCTCGACTTCGGAGACGCTCAGCGGGTGGCCATCCATGTAGCCGCCCTTGATGACCAGCGCCTTGTTCTCCTTAGCGAAGGTCTTGATCGCCTTGGCGGCGTCGACCGGCTCGCCGCTGACGAACGCGATGGCCGTCGGCCCGGCGAACAGCTCGTCGAGACCCTCGATGCCGGCGTCCGCGGCCGCCCGCTTGATCAGCGTGTTCTTGGCCACCGTGTAGGTGGCCGATCCCGCCAGCGAGCGGCGCAGCTCGGCCAGGTTGGCCACCGTCAAACCGCGGTACTCGGTGATCAGGGTGGCCGTCGAGTCCTTGAACTGCTCCGCGATGTCTGCAACGGCGGTGGCCTTGTCAGCCCGGGCCATGCATGCCTCCTGAGGTCAAAGTTGTCGGGAACCACGTGGAACGCCTCAAAACGAAGTACGCCCCGGCGCGGGAAGCGGCCGGGGCGTAGAAATTCGCCGGCGTGCGCCGGCGTTCTGCCTCGTCCTCCTGCGCGGGCCGCCGGGATGTTCCCGGACCTTCAACCGATTGCTCGGTGACCGACGGTCTTCGGTGGATCGGCAACCAGGATAGCCTGACCCCCCGCAGTCAGCCAAAACGGTGCGGCTACGCGAGCCCGGCCAGCCTGGCGGCACCGACCAGCCCGGCTTCGCCGCCCAGCGCCGCGGGCACCACGCGCAGGCCGGCCAGGAACTCCAGCCCGGCGTACTCGGTCAGCGCGGCCCGCAGCGGGTCGAAGAGCAGGTCCCCGGACTTGGCCACACCGCCGCCGATGACGACGAGGTCGAGGTCGCACACCGCCCCGACCGACGCGATCATCGCGGCCAGCGCGGTGGTGCCCCGCCGAAACGCCCGCTGCGCCACCGGCTCCCCGGCCGCCGCCGCGGCGGCCAGCTCCCGGGCGCCGGCGCCGGGCGGCGCGGCCCAGCCGTTTTCCCGCGCCCAGCGCACCATCCACGGCCCGGACGCGACGGTCTCGACGCAGCCACGCCCGCCGCACGCACACGGCCTGCCGTGCTGCTCGACCACCATGTGACCGACGTGGCCGGCGTTGCCGGTGCGCCCGGTGTAGGGGACGCCGTCGAGGACCAGTCCCCCGCCCACGCCGGTGGAGACCACCATGCCGAGCATGAAGCGGGCGCCGCGGCCCGCCCCGAGCCAGTGCTCGCCCAGCGCCATGCACACGCCGTCGCCGCCGAGGAGGACGGGCACCCCGGGAATCGTGGCGGCGACCCGGTCCCGCAGGGGGAACCCGCGCCAGGAGCGGATGTTGACCGGGCTGACGCTGCCGGCGTGCAGGTCGATGGGCCCGGCGCACGCGATGCCCACCGCGGTGACGACGCCGTCGGCGACGCGCAGGGTGTCGGCGATGATCGCGGCGACCGCGGCCCAGACCTCCTCCGCGGATCCGCCCGGCGGGGTGGGCCGGATCGCGGTGTGCACCAGCGCACCACCGGAATCGGTCAGTCCGGCGGCGATCTTGGTGCCGCCGATGTCGAGGCAGAGCGTGCGGGCGGCCATCAGTGGCGGTGCGTGTTGTCGGGTTGGCGTGGGTCGCCCGGATGCTCGTAGCCGGGGGCGAGGCGGACCAGCGCGGCGCGGCGCGCGTCCAGCCACACCCGGAAGGCGCGCCGGCGGGCGGCGCCCCGCAGGTGGTCGGCGATCGCCGGGCGCACCTCGGCCAAGGGCGGCGCGGCGAGCGCGGGGCCGCGCCAGCCGTGCGGGCCGGGTCGCGGCGCGGCGAAGCGCAGCGGGTTGCGGACGTGGTAGTCGGCCACCTCGTCGGCGCCGACCCGGACCGCGGCGGTGACGTCGGCGAACAGCGCCCGGGCCAGCGGGTCCGCCAGCGCGGCGGCGGCCACGCTGCCGATCTCGAGGCGTGCGGTCGCGTCGGGCAGCAGCTCCGCCTCGGCGGGCGCGCCGGTCGCGGTGAGGCCCCGGGCGGCGGCCTCGGCGGCGACCACCCGCTCGGTCACGATCAGCTGGGTGAGCCAGCGCCGCAACTGCCGGCCCTCCCCGGCGCCGGGCGCCGGCAGCGCGGCGGCGCGCGGACCGCTGCGCAACCGCATCTCTCGAGTGTCTACCTCATCGACCGAAACCGGTACGCCGGCCACGGTCGCCACCAGTCCGACGCTCATCTCACGGTCACCCGCACCGCCGGCGAGTACACCAGCCGGCCCGCGCAGCCCACCCGGACCAGCGCCCACCACTGGCCGGGATCCAGCCACGCCGGCGGGGTCAGGTCGAAGCCGAGCTCGACGGTGCCGCGGGCGGGCACGACGGCGCCTAGCGCGGCGGGCGCCATCCACTCCCACGTGCCCCAGGGGCTGATCAGGTGCGCCTCGGCGGCCAGGGCGGCGCGAGCGTGGGTGCCGACCGTCACGGTCAGCCGGGCGGTCCCGCCCGCCGCCAGCTCGACGTCGGCGGGCCCGTCGGCGAGGTACAACAGCTCGCGCTCGCGGTGGGTGCCCACGTCGACCACGCACACGTCCTCGACCTCCTGCCGCCACGCCGCCGGGACGTCGTCACCGGTCAGGCACAGCCGGGCGCGCAGCGGGTAGGGCCCGGGCCGCGCCCGCGCCGGGATCCTCACCGTCACCTCGGCCTCGCGGTGGTCGCCCACGCCCAGCGTGAACGGCAGCTCCGCCTGTGTCGCCGACCAGCCGTCCGGGCACAGCAGCGTCACCGCGCCGTGCAGCGTGGCGTCGCTGCAGTCGCCGGCCACGGTGAGCCGCAACGCCACCTCGGCGCCCGGTTCGGCGGTGACGCGCTGCGGGTGCAGGTGGGCGACGGCCGGCAGCCCCCCGAGCGGCGCGGGCCCGCGGTTGTGCAGCCAGTAGCGCGCGTACAGCGGTTGCGCGGCCTCGGCGTCCGGCGCCAGCGACGCGCATTCCGTTGCCCCGCTTCGCGTTTCGAGATGGGTTAGCACGGTGGCCACCTGGTAGCCGTGCAGCTCCACCGATTTCGCGCGCCCGCCGCGCGTTTCCAGCGGCCTTTCCATCAGGTCGGCGAACGCGAGACCGCCCACCCTGGCCAGCTCGGAGCCGAGCGTGACGCGGGTGCGTTTCCCGGTCGTCTGCACCAGCCTCAGGGCCACCGCGCTCGGGTCGAGGGGCCGGGCACCCCCCGCCGCCAGCGGGTTGCCGGCGGCCTTGAGGGCCGCCAGCTGGACCGAGCCCGCGGGCTCGACGCGCAGCAACGACCCGGCCGTGGGCAGCGCGCCGCCCGCGTCGCCGGGCACGACGGCGAGCAGGGTATGGCCGAATTCCGCGCTGCGCGTGGGGATCTGGGCCTCGCGCCAGTCGCCGTCGCCGCAGACCAGCGCGTAGTCGAAGACGTGGGACCAGTGCTGGAGCTGGAAGTTCGAGCCGTCGGGCGCGGTGCGGCGCGGATCGTCGATCCAGGTGCCCGACGGCCAGCCGGTGCAGGATCGCATCAGCGCGGTGTGCAGCGTGCCGTCGGTCTCGACCGCGAAGCTGGGCACCCCGCGGTTGAGCAGCGCGACCGTCCGGGATTCGAAGCGTTCCATGCCCGCCGGCGCCCGCTGGTTGACCAGGATCTCCGCGCCCTCGAGCTCGTCGACCACCGATGCGATCGCGGCGGCCAGGCCGCCCTCGTCACCGCCGTCGATCACCAGCACCGGCAGCGCCCGCGGTGGGCGCAGGTCGGCGCCGGGGACCCAAACCGCGGCCAACGGCGTGGCGGCCGGCACCCAGACCCTGGCCCGTCCCGTCCGGTCCAGCTGGCGTTCGAGTTCGGCGGAGTACTCCGGGTCTGCTTGCGCCAGAACGGCTTTGGTAAACGAGTTGCGGGCCGGCCCGCCCAGCGCGATGCGGACGTCGGGAAGGTTCGAGTCGACGTCGAGGCAGCCGTAGCGCGGCTTGTCGGCGCCGCTGCAGGTGGCCGTGACGCCGGCGCGGACCAGCGCCACCATCAGCTCGCGCGCCAGCGGCCCGGACTGCGCCTCGGCCGGCGACACCACCTCGGCCACCGACACCGCCCGCACCCCGGCGCCGACCCGGACCCGCACCGCCGACGACAGGCCGAACCAGCCGTAGGCCGGGTTGTCCAGCGTCCACAGGTGCCGCGCGGTGTCCACCGAGCGGGCGCCGTCGTGCAGCAGCGCGAAGCCCCGCCCGACGACGGCGTCGCCCACCTCGCTGACCGGCATGGCGCCCGGCACCGGGCACGGCCAGCGCAACCGCAATAAGCGGTCCTCCCCGGCGAATTCGTCGATGGCCGTGCGGCAGTCCAGCCGGGCCAGCCCGTTCCACAGCGTCAGGGTTTGCGTGTAGCGCAGCTGCCCGCCGATGCGGCCGTGCACCACGAGGCGCTGACCGAGCGGGCCGCGGTAGGCCCGCACCCGGGCCGGCGACTCCGACGAGCCCACCACCGGACCCTTGGGCAGCAGGTGCCACGGCCCCTCCCCCTGCCGGGGGTGCGACGGGTATTCCTCGTAGAGGGCCAGCTCGTTGCCCACCCGGCCGTCGGCGATCAGCTGCCGGCCGTCGGAGGACACCAGGGACACGATCCCGCCGCCGCGCGCCGGGTCGGCCTCCAGCCGGTAGTGCTCGTTGCCGATCGCCAAGCCGGGCACCGGTTCCCATCCGGCGGCCGCGCTCCCCGGCACCAGGCGATAGGACCGCCAGCCCAGCGACGGCACGTCGCGCGCCAGCCAGGTGACCGACCGCCCGTCGTCCGCCACGTGCGCCGGCAGCTCGGCGCCGTCGGGATCGAGCACGCGCACCCCGGCGCCGACCGGCGCGTCCAACCGCGCGGTGACGATGTCGGTCCGCTTGTGCGCCAACGGGTTCCACACGACCACGTCGCCGCCGATGGCGCCGGACAGCGCCGCCAGCGAGTTGTCCCGGGCCGCTCGGCCCAGCTCCCAGGCGTCGCGCCAGCCGGTCAGCAGGTCGAGGTAGACCTGGTCGGACTCCGAGCCGGTGATCGCGTCGTGGTGCGCGCCGTACGCCAGCTGCACCCACGCCTTGGCCAGCGCGGCCTGCGGGTACTCGGCGCCGGTCAGCAGCGCGGCGAACACGGCGAAGCGCTCGGCCTCCAGCACGGCGTTCTCCGCCGCCCGGTTGGCCTGCTTGGTGTCGATGTAGGAGACGTCCTTGCCGGTGTAGATCGGGTTCATGTCCCGGGTTTGCGGGGACGGCTCGCGGCCGCGCTGCGCGAGTTCGGCGCGCACCGCCGCGAAAAAGTCCCGCGGTATCGCGCACACGAAGCGCGGCCACGTGTAGCGCGCGGCCCAGTCGCGATGGATCGCGGTGACCCACTTGTTCGGCGGCGTGTAGTCGGTCCCGACCGGCAGCAGCACGTTGCGGGTCAGGGCGACCTTCTTGAGCCGATCGAACAGCGCGCGGGTGGCATCCTCGGCCTCGGCGAGCGACACCGATTCGTCCATCCCCCAGCCGGCGCCGTAATGCGCGGGCATGTAATGGGTGAGCAGGCCGCGGCCGGACGGCGCGATCCACTCGAACTCGCTGGCGAACTGCATGGCCTCGACGTCATGGCCCGGACCCCATTGGTGGTGCGGTCCGCGCGCCCACGAACTCGACGTAAGGCCGGCGTCGGCGGCCAGCCCGGGGAATTGCGGGTCGTGGCCGAACACGTCGAGCTGCCACGCGGTGGCCGGGTCGGCGCCCAGCACGTCCCGCTGAAACCCCATGCCGTGCACCAGGTTCCGGATCGTCGTTTCCGGGCTGGTGAGGTTGGTGTTGGGTTCGTTGTAGGTGCCGCCCATCACCTCGACGCGGCCCTGCGCGATGAACCGGCGCAGGTCGGCGCGGTCCTCGGGGTGGGCGTCCCAGTACGGCTTGAGGTAGTCGACCTCCGCCAGCACGAACTTGTACTCGGGCTCGCGGCGGGCCATCTCCAGGTGCGCGCGGACCAGTTGGAAGCCGTTGGCCTGCCGCCCCGGCGGGTCTTCGGCCCATTCGCTGGTGTAGGCGCCCTGGGTGTTCCACCAGACCGGGTCGTAGTGAAAGTGGCTGACCATGAACATGGTCCAGCCGGGCTCGGCGACGGTGAACTCGAACGGCTTGCCGGCGCGCCCCGCGCGCACCCGCGCGGCGCGGCGCTGGCCAACGACCGGGCGGTCGACCGTGACCGGGACCTCGACGACGTCGCTGCCGGGCCGGGCGATCGCCTCGCCGCTCAGGCCGTCGCCGTCGACGCGGATCGGCGTCGGCTCGGCGCAGCCCGCCAGGCCGACGCGCGCGAGCTGCAGCGGCGCGTCCGGTGGCCCGACGAACAGCTCGGTCGAGTCCGCCGAAATCACCTGCATGCCCGCACCTTACGGCGCAAACGGCCGTCGTGTCGGCATCTCGACCTAGGATCGGGCCATGCCCGCACTCGCCCCGCCCGTCACCGACGAACGCAACGCCCTGCGCGAATTCCTGGCGTTCCACCAGAGCGCCTATTTCGCGGTCTCGTACGGCCTCACCGACGAACAGGCCCGCTCCACGCCTTCGGTCAGCGCGCTGTCGGTCGGCGGGCTGGTCAAGCACGCCACCGCCATGCAACGCAACTGGATGGCGCGCGTCGCCGCGGCGCCGGAGCTGCCGCCGAAGGATCCCCGCCCGTTCGAGCAGATCGCCAAGGAGTTCGGCGACCAGCACGTGATGCGGCCCGACGAGACGCTGGCCGGGCTGCTGCGGGCGCTCGAGGCCCAGAACGCGGAGTCGCTGCGCCTGGTCGAAACCTCCGACCTCGACGCCACGGTTCCCGTGCCGCAGGACATCCCCTGGTTCCCCAAGGACCAAAAGGCGTGGTCGGTGCGCTGGGTGATCCTGCACGTGATCAACGAGCTGGCCCGCCACGCCGGGCACGCCGACATCGTCCGGGAATCGATCGACGGCGCCACCATGTACGAGCTGATCGCCGGGCTGGAAAATTGGCAGATCGAAGGGTGGGTCCAGCCCTGGCGGAAATAGGGCAAATCCGTAGCGGCATCGCGCGCCGCGAGACGCCGCACGGCCCGGTCGAGCTCTTCTACGAGGATCTCGGCGACCCGGCCGCGCCGCCCGCGCTGCTCATCATGGGCCTGGGCGCCCAGCTGCCCATGTGGCCCGACGGTTTCTGCGCGCAGCTTCTCGACGCCGGCTACCGCGTCATCCGCTTCGACCACCGCGACACCGGGCTGTCGGCCAAGATGCACGGGCTGCGGGCGCCGGGCTCGGTGTACGGGCGCGTCGGGCGCTACCTGCTGGGCAGGCCCAGCCGGGTGCCCTACACCCTGATCGACATGACGGGCGACGTGGTGGCGTTGCTCGACCACCTGGGCGTCGCCCGGGCGCACGTGGTGGGCGCCTCGCTGGGCGGGATGATCGCGCAGATCCTGGCCGCCACCGAGCGGCATCGGGTGGCGTCGCTGGGCATCATCATGTCGAGCACCGGCAAGCCGTTCGCGGCGTTGCCGGCCTGGCGCGTCCTCCGGCTCGCCTTCGAGCCGCCGGCGAAGGACGCCTCGCCGGAGGAGAAACTGGCGGCCGAGGTGCGCAACGTCGCGGTGTTCAACGGCCCGAACTTCCTGCCGCCCGCCGCCGAGCTGCGCGACCGGGTGCGCCGGCTCGCGGAGCGCGGCGGCTACCCGCCGGGCATGCTGCGCCAATTCGACGCCATGCTGGGCACCGGCAGCCTGCTGGGTTACAGCAAGGCGATCACCGCCCCGACCGTCGTGCTGCACGGTTCGGCCGACCCCATGGTGCGGCCGCGCAACGGGCGCGCCGTCGCCGCGGCCATCCCGAGGGCGCGATTCGTGGTGATCGACGGGATGGGACACGACCTCCCCAAACCGGTGTGGCGGCCGATCATCGAGGCCCTCACCGAGAACTTCGCCCGCACCGAAACGCGGTGAGCGCGCTCACAGGAATTGGGACTTGACACGCTCGATTTGGCAGACTGCTGAGATGACTACTACCAAACACCGCGAGGTGTCCAAGCTGGACCGGGTGCCGTTGCCGGTCGAAGCGGCCCGGGTAGCAGCCACCGGCTGGCAGGTCACCCGCGCCGCCGCGAGCATCCTCACCAAGCTGCCGAGCAAGGGGCCCTGGCAGCAGAAGGTGATCAAGCAGCTCCCCCAAACGTTCGCCGACCTGGGGCCCACGTACGTGAAGTTCGGCCAGATCATCGCGTCCAGCCCCGGCGCGTTCGGCGAGTCGCTGTCGCGCGAGTTCCGCGGCCTGCTCGACCGGGTGCCGCCCGCCGACGCAAAAGAGGTGCACAAGCTCTTCGTCGAGGAGCTGGGAGCCGACCCCGCCGAGCTGTTCGCCAAGTGGGACGAGACGCCGTTCGCGTCCGCGTCCATCGCGCAGGTGCATTACGCCACGCTGCACAGCGGCGAGGACGTCGTCGTCAAGATCCAGCGCCCGGGCATCCGCCGCCGGGTGGCCGCCGACCTGCAGATCCTCAAGCGCTTCGCCCAGGCCGTCGAGCTGGCCAAGCTCGGCCGCCGGCTCTCGGCGCAGGACGTGGTCGCCGACTTCTCCGGCAACCTCGCCGAGGAGCTGAACTTCCGGCTCGAGGCCCAGTCGATGGAGGCATGGGTGTCGCACCTGCACGCCTCCCCGCTGGGCAAGAACATCCGGGTGCCGCAGGTGCACTGGGACTTCACCAGCGACCGGGTGCTGACCATGGAACGGGTGCACGGCATCCGCATCGACGACGTCGCCGCCATCCGCAAGGCCGGCTTCGACGGCACCGAGCTGGTCAAGGCGCTGCTGTTCTCCCTTTTCGAGGGAGGCCTGCGGCACGGGTTGTTCCACGGCGACCTGCACGCCGGCAACCTCTACGTCGACGACGCGGGCCGCATCGTGTTCTTCGACTTCGGCATCATGGGCCGCATCGACCCCCGCACCCGCTGGCTGCTGCGCGAGCTGGTGTACGCGCTGCTGGTCAAGAAGGACCACGCCTCGGCCGGCAAGATCGTCGTGCTGATGGGCGCCGTCGGCACCATGAAGCCCGAGGCCCAGGCTGCCAAGGACCTGGAAAAGTTCGCCACCCCGCTGACCATGCAGACGCTGGGCGACATGTCCTACGCCGACATCGGGCGGCAGCTGTCGACGCTGGCCGACGCCTACGACGTCAAGCTGCCCCGGGAGCTGGTGCTCATCGGCAAGCAGTTCCTCTACGTCGAGCGGTACATGAAGCTGCTCGCACCGAAGTGGCAGATGATGTCCGACCCGCAACTGACGGGCTACTTCGCCAACTTCATGGTCGAGGTCAGCCGCGAGCATCAGACCGACGTGGAGGTCTAGGGACTCCCCCGATGGAAATTCGCACCGGCGCCGCGATATCCGGCGACCTCAAGCTCTACTACGAGGACATGGGCGACGTCGATGACCCGCCCGTCCTGCTGATCATGGGCCTGGGGGCGCAGTTGCTGCTGTGGCGGACCGCGTTCTGCGAGAGGCTCGTCGCCCAGGGCCTGCGGGTCATCCGGTACGACAACCGCGACGTCGGCCTGTCCAGCAAGACGCCGAAGGCGGGCTCCGGGCAGCCCCTGGTCCCGCGGCTGCTGCGGTTCTGGCTGGGGCTGCGCGCCGAGGCGGCCTACGCGCTGGAGGACCTGGCCGACGACGCGGCCGCCGTGCTGGACCACCTGGGCGTCGAGCGCGCCCACATCGTCGGGGCGTCGATGGGCGGCATGATCGCGCAGGTCTTCGCGGCGCGGTTCGCCGAGCGGACCAAGAGCCTGGCGGTCATCTTCTCCAGCAACAACCGCCCGTTCCTGCCGCCGCCGGCCCCGCGCGCCCTGCTGGCCATCCTCAAGGGACCCCCGCCCGGTTCGCCCCTCGACGTGATCGTCGACAACGTCGTGCGCGTCACCAAGATCACCGGCAGCCCGCGCTATCGCGCGCCCGAGGAGCAGGTGCGCGCCGAGGCCGTCGAGGGCTACGAGCGCAGCTATTACCCCTGGGGCGTCGCCCGGCACTTCAGCGCGATCATGGCCAGCGGCAGCCTGCTCGGCTACAACCGGCGCACGGTCGCCCCGACCGTGGTGATACACGGCCGCGCCGACAAGCTGATGCCGCCCTCCGGCGGCCGCGCCGTCGCGCGCGCCATCAATGGCGCTCGACTAGTCTTGTTTGACGGCATGGGTCACGACCTGCCTCAGCCACTTTGGGATCGGTTGATAAGCGTCCTTACTAGCAACTTCGCCGACGCCGTCTGAGGTCACGGTCGGGCGGTTTTCGGAGTGCCCTTGTGGATTTTCGGGCACCCTTACCGCGTTGTACGGTTGGCGTTAGGAGGATGTCTAACAATGGCGGAGCTGAAGCCCTACTACGAAGAGTCCCAAGCCGCATACGACATTTCGGACGATTTCTTCGGGCTCTTCTTGGATCGCAGCTGGGTCTACACCTGCGCGTACTTCGAGCGCGACGACATGACCCTCGAAGAGGCGCAGCTCGCCAAATTGGACTTAGCGCTGGACAAGCTGAAGCTGGAGCCCGGCATGACGCTGCTCGACGTCGGGTGCGGCTGGGGCGGGGCGCTGGTCCGCGCCGTGGAGAAATACGACGTCAACGTCATCGGACTTACCCTGAGCCGCAACCACTACGAGCGCAGCAAGGCCCGGCTCGCCGCCATCGGAACGGCGCGGCACGCGGAGGCACGCCTGCAGGGGTGGGAAGAGTTCGACGAGAAGGTCGATCGGATCATCACCATCGAGGCCTTCGACGCGTTCAAAAAGGACCGCTGGCCCGTGTTCTTCGACCGCGCCTACGACATCCTTCCGGACGATGGACGGATGTTGTTGCACAGCATATTCACCCATCCCCAAACGTACTGGCGAGAACACGGCATCCCGGTGACGATGACCGATCTACGGTTCTTTCACTTCCTCGGGACGGAGATCTTCCCCGGCGGATCGATGTGCAGCGAAGCCGACATCATCGACAATTCCCGAAAAAGCGGATTCTCAGTTGATGAAATCCAATTGATGGGGCCGCATTACGTGCGGACCCTGGACACGTGGGCAGCCAATCTGCGGGGCAATCGCGAACGCGCTATCGCGGTCCAGTCCGAGGAGGTCTACGACCGCTACATGCGCTATCTGACCGGCTGCGCGAACCTGTTCCGCAAGGGCATCTCCAACGTCGGCCAATACACGCTTACGAAGTGAGGCGAACATGGCCAAGGATTTGACACCGCATTTCGACGACGTGCAGGCACACTACGACCTGTCCGACGACTTCTTCCGCTTGTTCCTCGACCCCACCCAGACGTACAGCTGCGCCTACTTCGAGCGTGACGACATGACGTTGGAAGAGGCGCAGGTCGCCAAGATCGACCTGGCCCTGGGCAAACTGGGCTTGCGGCCCGGTATGACGCTGCTCGACGTCGGCTGCGGCTGGGGCGCAACCATGCGCCGGGCGATCGAGCGCTACGACGTCAACGTCGTCGGCCTGACCTTGTCGAAAAACCAAGCGGCCCATGTGCAGAAGTCGTTCGACGACATGGAGAGCCCGCGCGGCAAGCGCGTGTTGCTGGCCGGCTGGGAGCAGTTCGACGAGCCGGTCGACCGCATCGTGTCGATCGGCGCGTTCGAGCATTTCGGCCACGACCGCTACGACGACTTCTTCCAGCTCGCCCATCGCATCCTGCCCGCTGACGGCGTGATGCTGCTGCACACGATCACCGGGCTGACGGGGCCCCAGTGCGTCGAACGCGGCATACCGCTGACGTTCGACATGGCCCGCTTCATCAAGTTCATCGTCACCGAGATTTTCCCGGGCGGCCGGTTGCCGTCGATCGAGATGGTGCAGGAGCGCTCGGCGAAGGCGGGCTTCACGTTGACCCGCCGGCAGTCGCTGCAGCTGCACTACGCCCGGACGCTTGACCTCTGGGCGGAGGGCCTGCAGGCGCACCGTGACGAGGCCATCGCGATCCAGTCCGAAGAGGTCTACGAGCGGTACATGAAGTACCTGACCGGCTGCGCCGACGCGTTCCGGGTCGGCTACATCGACGTCAATCAGTTCACGCTCGAGAAATAGCTGGGCATGGCAGGTTAAATCCGAGCGACGCGCCCCGCCCGGTGTAGGGTCCCGGGGATAGCCACGTGGTCAAGGTGCCGTCCACCGGGGAGGACAAATGGCTGAGAATCGGGTTGGGGCTACGCGGATGCGGTCCGGTTCCGACAACGTCCGGGCGCACTACGATCTGTCGAACGAATTCTTCGCGCTGTTCGTGGACCCCACCCGCACCTACAGCTGCGCCTACTTCCCACGCGAGGGGATGACCCTGCAGCAGGCGCAGCTGGCCAAGATCGACCTGGCGCTGGACAAGCTTGGGCTCCAACCCGGGATGACCCTGCTCGACATCGGCTGCGGCTGGGGCTCGGTGATGAAGCGGGCCATCGAGCGCTACGACGTCAACGTCGTCGGGCTGACCCTGTCCAAGAACCAGTACGCCTACTGCCGGCAAGTGCTCGATGGACTCGACAGCGACCGGTCGCGACGGGTGATGCTGTGCGATTGGGCGGAGTTCGGCGAGCAGGTGGACCGCATCGTCGTCATCGAAGCGTTGGAGCACTTCGGCTTCGACCGCTACGACGACTTCTTCGAGTTCGCCTACGAGGCCATGCCGGCCAACGGTGTGATGCTCCTGCACACCATCACCGGGTTGCATGGCAGGCAGCTCGTGGAGCGCGGCATACCGGTGACGATGGAATTGGCCAAGTTCATCCGGTTCATCGTGACCGAGATCTTCCCGGGCGGCCGACTGCCGATGATCGAGAAGGTCGAGGAACACGCGGCGAAGGTCGGATTCGACGTGAACCGCATTCAGTCGCTGCAGCCGGACTTCGCCAGGACCCTCGATCTCTGGGCCGAGGCGCTGGAGGCGCACCGGGACGAGGCCGTCGCGCTCCAGTCAGAAGAGGTGTACGAGCGGTACATGAAGTATCTGACCGGCTGCGCCCGAGGGTTCAGGACCGGCTACGTCGACTGCAACCAATTCACGCTTGCGAAGTGAGCTTCGGTATCGTTGCACGCCAGACACCGCCGCGCGGCATACCTGCACCTCAGGCGGCGAACGTGAGTTCAGGAGAGCAAGACGAGAATGGCTGAGCAACCGATTAGCCCGACCAAGACGCGGACACGCGCCGAAGACATCCAGGCCCACTACGACGTCTCGGACGACTTCTTCGCCTTGTTCCAGGACCCGACCCGGACCTACAGCTGCGCCTACTTCGAGCCCTGGGATTCGACCCTCGAGGAGGCCCAGCTCGCCAAGATCGACCTCAACCTCGACAAGCTGGATCTCAAGCCGGGCATGACGCTGCTGGACATCGGCTGCGGCTGGGGCACCACCATGAAGCGCGCCGTCGAGCGGTTCGACGTCAACGTCATCGGCCTGACGTTGTCGAAGAACCAGCACGCCCGGTGCGAGCAGGTGCTCGGGGCGCTCGACACCGACCGGTCACGCGAGGTTCGCCTGCACGGTTGGGAGGATTTCAACGACCCCGTCGACCGGATTGTGTCGATCGAGGCCTTCGAGCACTTCGGGCACGAGAACTACCCCGATTTCTTCAAGCGGTGTTTCGACATCATGCCCGACGACGGCCGGATGACGATTCAAAGCAGCGTCAGCTACCACCCGTACGAGATGGCCGCCCGCGGGAAAAAGATCACCTTCGAGACGGTCCGGTTCATCAAATTCATCGTCACCGAGATCTTCCCGGGCGGCCGGCTGCCGTCGACCGAAATGATGGTCGAACACGGCGAGAAGGCCGGTTTCGTTGTCCCCGAACCCCTTTCGTTGCGTCCGCACTACATCAAGACCCTGCACATCTGGGGCGACACGCTCGAGTCCAACAAGGACAAGGCCATCGAGGTCACCTCCGAAGAGGTCTACGAGCGCTACATGAAGTATCTACGCGGCTGCGAGCACTACTTCGACTACGAGCTGCTCGACTGCAGCCTGGTGACCTACCTCAAGCCGGGTGCCTCGAAGTAATCGAGGCCTGACTGTCGGATCGGGGCTGCGCCGTTCGTCGAGTAGGTAGAGAGTGGAACAGAGGGTTTCGCTCACTACCCGGAGGTGACGACAAATGCAGTACTTCGCGCTGTTGATCAGCCAGGAGCAAGACCGCTCACCCGACGATGCGGCCGCCGCGATGGCGGAATGGGAGAGCTTCCACGCCAAAGCCCTCCCCGCGATCAGATCCGGAGACGCGCTGGCTCCCGCCGCCGCGGCGGCGGTCATCAGCGGCGGTCCGGACGCGCCGGTGGTCACCGACGGGCCCTTCGCCGAGGGCGCGGAGGTGGCGTGTGGCTACTACGTGTTCGAAGCGGAAAACCTCGACGAGGCGCTGGCGCTGGCGCGCGACGTCCCGCTCGCCAAGTTCGGGGCCGTGGAGGTGTGGCCCGCCGTCCACTCAATCGAGTTGTCCCGCAAGCTCACCGGCAACGACTGGCTCGCGCTGCTGCTCGAACCCGCCGAGTCGGCACACACGCCCGGCACACCGGAGTGGGAAGCGGTGGCGGCAAAGCACGCCGACCTGCACGCGGCCGCGGGCGATCACATCGTCGGCGGCGCCGCGTTGCACGACCGGTCCACGGCGACGACCGTGCGGGTGCGCAACGGTGAGGTCCTGATCACCGACGGGCCATATATCGAGGGCGCCGAAATCGCCACGGGCATCTACCTGATCGGCGCCGCGGATCGCGACGAGGCCGTAAAGGTCGCGTCGATGATCCCCGCCTCGACCGTGCAGTTGCGCCAGCTGGCCGGGATCTCCGCGCTCTAGATTCGCCGAGATGACAGGCCTGGACGGCGTCTTCCGCCGGGAGTGGGGCCCGGCCGTCGCCGCGCTCGCGCGGTGGTCCGGGGACCTCACGGTCGCGGAGGACGCCGTCCAGGAGGCCTGCGCCGAGGCGCTGCGCACCTGGTCCCGCGACGGCGTGCCGGACAGCCCCGGCGGCTGGCTGGTGACCGTCGCCCGCAACCGCGCCCGGGACCGGCTGCGCCGCGAATCGGTGCGTCCCGGAAAGGAATTGGCGGCAGTGGTTGACGAGATTCGGGCGCGCACCGATCACACCGACCCGCACCCCGTCGTCGACGACGAGCTGCGGATGATGTTCACCTGCGCGCACCCGGCGCTGGACCGCCAATCGCAGCTCGCGCTCACGCTGCGGTTGGTATCCGGGCTGACCGTCGGCGAGATCGCCCGCGCGCTGCTGCAGAGCGAGGTGGCCATCGGCCAGCGGATCACGCGCGCCAAGAACAAGGTTCGGCACGCCAACATCCCGCTGCGCGTGCCGCCCGCCGAGCTGTTGCCCGAACGCACGCCGCATGTGCTCGGTTGCATCTACTCGGTGTTCACCGAGGGCTATTGGTCGACGGCGGGCCCGTCGGCGATCCGCGACGAACTGTGCGACGAAGGGGTCCGGCTGGCGCAGGAGCTGTGTGCGCTGATGCCGCACGAGCTGGAGGCGCACGCGTTGGCCGCCCTTGTGCTGCTGCATGATTCGCGACGCGCGACCCGGGTGGACGCCGACGGGATGCTGGTGCCGCTCGAGGAGCAGGACCGTCGCCGCTGGGACCGCGGACGCATCGCCCGCGGGCTGGACCGGCTGCGGCGGGCCGAGGGGTCGGCGGGCCCGTACCTGCCGCAGGCGGTGATCGCCGCGCTGCACGCGACTGCGCCGTCCTGGGAGCACACGGATTGGGTCACCATCTGCGCCGCCTATGACCGGCTGCTGTCGATGACGGACTCCCCGGTGGCGCGCGCCAACCGCGCGCTGGCGGTCGGTTTCCGCGACGGCCCCGACGCGGGGCTGGCCGCCCTGGACAGCGCGGCGGACGATCCGCGTCTGGGCCGCTCGAATCTCGTCGCGACGGTGCGGGCCGACCTGCTCCGGCGCGCGGGCCGAACCGCGGAGGCCGTGACGTGGTACCGAAAGGCGTTGCAGTCCAACGGCTCCGAGCCGGGCCGCGAGTTCCTGCGCCGGCGCATCGCCGAGTGCGGCGGCTAGGGCTACCTAGGCCTCGGGATCGATGGTCGGCTGCGTTCGTCGGCGCCCCGAGGCGCCGACTTACTACGCCTCCGCGAAGTTGCGGGTGACGCCCGGGTCCACCGGAATGCCCGGGCCCGTGGTCGTCGACACCGTGATCTTCTTCAGGTAGCGACCCTTCGACGACGACGGCTTGAGCCGCAGCACCTCGTCGATCGCGGCGCCGTAGTTCTCCGCCAGGCTCTTCTCGTCGAACGACGCCTTGCCGATGACGAAGTGCAGGTTGGCCTGCTTGTCCACGCGGAAGTTGATCTTGCCGCCCTTGATGTCGGACACGGCCTTGGCGACGTCGGGCGTGACGGTGCCGGTCTTGGGGTTCGGCATCAGGCCGCGCGGACCCAGGATCCGGGCGATGCGCCCGACCTTGGCCATCTGGTCGGGGGTGGCGATCGCGGCGTCGAAGTCCAGGAACCCGCCCTGGATCTTTTCGATCAGGTCGTCGCTGCCGACGATGTCGGCGCCGGCGGCCTGTGCCTGCTCGGCCTTGTCGCCGACGGCGAACACCGCGACCCGGGCCGTCTTACCGGTGCCGTGCGGCAGGTTGACGGTGCCGCGGACCATCTGGTCGGCCTTGCGCGGGTCGACGCCGAGCCGGATCGCCACCTCGACGGTCGCGTCCTGCTTGGCCGACGACGTCTCCTTGGCGAGCTTGGCCGCCTCCAGCGGGGTGTAGAGGTTGTTGCGGTCCACCTTTTCGACGGCGGCGCGGTATGCCTTGCTGTTCTTGCTCATTGATTCATCCAATCTGGTGTTGGGTCGTGGTTACGCGGGCCGAAGCTGGCCCTCCCACGGCGTGCGTTGCTACTCGACGGTGATCCCCATCGACCGGGCGGTACCGGCGATGATCTTGGCCGCGGCGTCGATGTCGTTGGCGTTGAGGTCGGCCTTCTTGGTCTCGGCGATCTCTTTGACCTGATCCCAGCTGACCTTGGCGACCTTGGTCTTGTGCGGCTCCGCGGAGCCCTTGCCCACACCGGCGGCCTTGAGCAACAGCTTGGCGGCCGGCGGTGTCTTGAGCGCGAAGGTGAAGCTGCGGTCCTCGTAGACCGTGATCTCCACCGGGATGACGTTGCCGCGCTGGTTTTCCGTCGCGGCGTTGTACGCCTTGCAGAACTCCATGATGTTGACGCCGTGCTGGCCGAGCGCAGGGCCGACCGGTGGGGCGGGGTTGGCCTGCCCGGCCTGGATCTGCAGCTTGATCAGCCCGACGACTTTCTTCTTCGGGGCCATGAGTTGTTGTTCGTTCCTTCCTTGCTAAATCTTCGAGACTTGGCTGAACGTCAATTCGACGGGGGTTTCGCGGCCAAAGATCGACACCAGCACCTTGAGCTTCTGCTGTTCGCCGTTGACCTCGCTGATGGTGGCCGGCAGCGTCGCGAACGGCCCGTCCATGACCGTCACCGACTCGCCGACCTCGTAGTCGACCTCGACGGTCGGGCGCTCCAGGCCGCCAGCCTCGGCGACGGCGGCGGTGCTGGCCGCGCCCTTGGCGGCCTTCTTCGCCGCCCCACGCGGCAGCAGGAACTTCACCACGTCGTCCAGCGAGAGCGCCGACGGACGCGAGGTCGCGCCGACGAACCCGGTGACGCCCGGGGTGTTGCGCACCGCGGACCACGAGTCGTCGGTCAGGTCCATGCGCACCAGGATGTAGCCGGGCAGCACCTTGCGGTTGACCTGCTTGCGCTGGCCGTTCTTGATCTCGGTGACCTCTTCGGTGGGCACCTCGACCTGGAAGATGTAGTCGCCGACGTCCAGGTTCTGCACGCGGGTTTCCAGGTTCGCTTTCACCTTGTTCTCGTATCCCGCGTACGAGTGGATGACGTACCAGTCGCCGGGCTTGCTGCGCAGATCCGCCTTGAGCGCGGCGGCGGGGTCCTCCTCGACCTCCTCGGTCGGCTCGGCGGGAGCCTCGTCGCTTGGGGTCTCGGTGGCCTCGCCGGCCTCGGGGGCCTCGCTGATCTCGGCGGCCTCGGCGGTCTCGGCGACGTCCTGCACGTCGACCGCTTCACCCGCGGACGTGTCACCGTCGAAGGTAGTCACGGTTTTCGGTCCTTCCTGTAACTCTGAAAAGCTCAGCCGAACACCAGCAGCACCAGCTTGGCCAGGCCGAAATCGGCCAGGCCGACCACCGCGACCATGAAGGCCAGGAACGCCAGCACCACGGAGGTGTAGGTGAGCATCTGCCGGCGGTTGGGCCAGATCACCTTCCGCATCTCCGCAACGACCTGCTTGAGGTAGTTGTAGACGAACGCGAACGGATTGACCGAACGACCGGCGGGCTTCTTCTTGGGGGCCTTGGCCGTTGGGCCCTTCTTGGCCTTGCCCCCCTTGGCGGCCTCGACCTCGTCGGACGACTCCGCGTCGACCGACGAACTCGAGTCGTCGGTCACGCGCTGCCGCGTCCGCTTGCCGGTGGGGCGCGCGGGCTTCGTCACCACGGCCGTGCGACCGCCGCTGTCGCGGCTGTCCTCAGTCTCGCCGCCGTCGCGTGCGGCGTCGTTGGCTGCGTCGCCCTCGTCGCTCACCGCATGCTCCTTTGTTTGCTAGTTTCCGCGAGCCGTCCCGCATGGTGGGGCACTTCTTCCAGTGTCCACCATCGCACGCGCCGCGTTTGTCCGACTCCTCCTCAGGCCGTTTCGGCCTGCGTCGTCGTCGGACGGCCATCAGCAGGGGCGACAGGACTTGAACCTGCAACCTGCGGTTTTGGAGACCGCTGCTCTGCCAGTTGAGCTACGCCCCTTCGCGGTTGGCAGGCCAACCTGCGCTTACCTGCCGGGGCTTACATGACACGCGCGCTCCCCGATTGTGTGAATCCCGGAAAGCGCGCTGATGCTGGGAAAACCCCGAGGTCCGAGTGTACATCGGCGTGGGAGTCAGATACTAATTACGCGGTTCTGACGACCTGGCCGGTTTCCTTGTCCCATCTGAGCTGGATGGAGTCGTCACCCTCGTGTCCCATCAGGGTGGTGTAGGCGCTCAGAATGACCTCGCCATCAAGATTGGTGCAGGTGTTCTTCGTGACGACGATGTCGGCACCGAAGCGCTCGTTGACGGACTCGATGTCCATGCGGCCGAAGATCTTGTCGCCGACGAATAGCGGCCGGTGGTAGACGAACTGCTGGTCGACCTGGACGATCTGCATGGTCTCCATGCCTATGTCCACATTCCGGAAGAAGTCGTCCTGGATGATTTTCGCGAAGATCGAAACGAAAGTAAGCGGCGCGACGAGGCCCTCGTAGCCCAGTTCGGCGGCGGCGGCCTCGTCGAAGTGGGCCGGATTGTCGCACTTAGCCGCTCGCGCGAAGGCGCGCACCTGCTCGCGGCCAATCTCGAAGTAGTCCGGGTATATCCAGCTCATCCCGCGGACGTCGATTTTGAGCGCCATGAACTAGCCCCCGCCTACGCCAGCTTTGCCGACGCGACGGCCCGGCCGAAGATCTTTTTGCCGCCGGTGGTGGCCGATATGGCGATGGTCACCGACTTGCTGTCCGGATCCACCGACTTCACCCTGCCGCTGAAGACCAGCTCGGCGCCCTTGCCGTCGTTGGGCACCGGCACCACGGCGGTGAACCGTACGTTGTACTCGGTGACCGCGCCGGGGTCGCCGACCCACGAGGTGACGTAGCCGCCGCCCAGCCCCATCGTCAACATGCCGTGCGCGATCGCGGTGTCCAGCCCGACGACCTTGGCGATCTCGTCGTCCCAGTGGATCGGGTTCAAGTCACCGGAGACCCCCGCATAGTTCACCAAGTCCTGGCGGGTGAGCGGATAGGTCTTCTCGGGGAGCTTGTCGCCCACCTTGACCGAACTGAACTCACGCAGTGGCATCAGAAAATCCCGCTTCCCCGTTCTCGCCCGCACGGCCCGCCAGGGTCGTGTAGGTCTCCTGCACTATGTCACCGGCCTCGTCGGTGATGATGTTCTTGGTCACGATGATCTGGGTGCCGTGCGCCTCGCGCATCGAGTCCAGCCAGACATCGCAGTAGAGCTTGTCGCCCGCCACGATCGGCTTCGCGAACTTCAGCACCTGGTCGACCTGGACGATCTGCGCGTCCTCGACCGCGATGTTGTGGTAGTCGAAGAACGCCGACTGAGCCTTGTAGCCGAACACGCAGATGAAGGTCAGCGGGGCGACCAGGGCCTTGTAGCCGAGTTCGGCCGCCGCGTCCTCCCCGAAAAACCACGGGTCGTCGTTTTGCACCGCCACCGCGTATTCGCGGATCTTCTCCCGCTCCACCACATAGTGGTCCGGATAGCGGAAGTGAATCCCGACAAGATCCTGACTCAAAGACACAGGTCTAGAACCTACCTAGTCAATCTCAATAGATGCAGCGGCCCTACCGTGTCTCGCGGTGAGGCTGGTGCTTGCCGCAGTTGGGGCAGAACTTCTTCAGCTCCATGCGGTCGGGGTCGTTGCGGCGGTTTTTCTTGGTGATGTAGTTGCGGTGCTTGCACACCTCGCATGCCAAGGTGATCTTGGGCCGCACATCGGTACTGGAAGCCATGTCCGTTCTCTCTCAAATCTCTCTCAAGTCGCGCTTTTGCCTTGTAGCGATGGCCGGACTCGAACCGGCGACCTAACGATTATGAGTCGTTCGCTCTAACCGACTGAGCTACATCGCCTCGGGGCCACCCCGTTTGGGGTGTGGGCCGCCTGCCTGCTCGGCGTCCGCCGAGCCCCCTAACGGAATCGAACCGTTGACCTTTTCCTTACCATGGAAACGCTCTACCGACTGAGCTAAGGGGGCCGTTCACCCAAGCGACAGTCCTGCCGCGGGGCCTAAAAGAGGGTACAGCCTGGCGCGCAACGTCA
The DNA here is from genome assembly GCF_059812845.1 of Mycobacterium sp. NGS34. Classification (NCBI taxonomy): domain Bacteria; kingdom Bacillati; phylum Actinomycetota; class Actinomycetes; order Mycobacteriales; family Mycobacteriaceae; genus Mycobacterium; species Mycobacterium sp. NGS34. Next base: position 173,882 of record NZ_JCALDM010000002.1, on the reverse strand, counting down.
CCAAACCGCCGACGCGGCCGTGGGCGGCTCCTCAACTAGTCGCGTCGCGATGGGGTTGCCACGCGCTGAGGTCGCTGAACTCGTCGTACTCCTCGTCGTCCTGGTCCGTCGCGTCGGACTCGCTGAGCAGGGTCCGCAACGCGAGATTGACGGCCTCGCGCGTGTCGGCCAGATGGAACCGACGTATCGCCTCTTGGACCAGATCGAAGTCGACTTCGATCTCGACCGTCTTCTTCATGGGCCAACAATACCCACTCAGCATGGGCTGAACCGAGCGGCGAGCCGCGGCCAGGCCCTAGTCTGGTCGGGTGCCAGAGGACCGGCTGTACTTTCGCCAACTGCTGTCGGGTCGCGATTTCGCCGCCGGTGACATGTTCGCGACGCAGATGCGCAACTTTGCCTACCTGATCGGGGACCGCCAGACCGGGGACTGCCTGGTGGTCGACCCCGCGTATGCCGCGGGCGACCTGCTCGACACGCTAGAGGCCGACGGCATGCGCCTGTCCGGCGTGCTGGTGACCCACCATCACCCCGACCACGTGGGCGGGGAGATGATGGGCTTCAAAATGGAGGGCCTGGCCGAGCTGCAGGAGCGGGCGGAGGTCCCGGTTCATGTGAATACCCATGAAGCCCTTTGGGTTTCGCGGGTGACCGGGATCGGAATGGACGACCTCACCACCCACGAGGGCCATGACAAGGTCAGCATCGGCGAAATCGAAATCGAGCTGCTGCACACCCCGGGGCACACTCCCGGCAGCCAGTGCTTCCTGCTGGGGGACCGCCTGGTCGCCGGGGACACGCTGTTCCTGGACGGTTGCGGCCGCACCGACTTCCCGGGCGGCGACTCCGACGAGATGTATCGCAGTCTGCAGCGTCTCGCCGCGCTGCCGGGCGACCCGACAGTGTTTCCGGGACACTGGTATTCGGCCGAGCCGAGCGCATCGCTGTCGGAGGTCAAGCGCTCCAACTATGTGTACCGCGCCGCCGATCTCGATCAGTGGCGAATGTTGATGGGCGGCTAATTGAACCTGGCCTTTTTTCGATGCACTGATTGCCGGGCGGCAATATGGGCCGAATACCTCTACGATCGGTCCAGCGAAATTTCCCGCCGAAGATCACTGTGATATAAGCGGAGGGTGGATTCAATGGGGTGGATCCAGGGCGGCTGGCACGGGGTAACAAATGTGGGGTCCAGCACCTGGTTGGCGTGGGCGGCGTGGGCTGCCATCTTGCTCGGTATCGTCGCGCTGATCTTCACAAATCGCCAGCTCAGGCTCAGTCGTCGGGTGGCAGCAGAGCGGACCCGGCCCCACGTCGCGATGTTCATGGAGCCCCACTCCGCCGACTGGCACGTGATCGAACTCGTCGTCCGGAATTTCGGCCAGACCGCGGCCTATGACATCCGTTTTTCATTTCCGAATCCGCCGACGGTGGCCGAATACGAAAACGCCGCCGACGGCTACGCCGACGTCGTAGAACTGCAGCTTCCGCGCGAGTTGCCGGTGCTCGCGCCCGGCCAGGAATGGCGCATGGTGTGGGACTCGGCGCTCGATCGCGCCGAAATCGGAACCGGCATCGAATCTCGCTTCGCCGGGACGGTGATCTATTACGACCGCCCCGACAAGCCGCGCGGTTGGCGGTTCTGGCAGGGCGAGCGACCCGTCCTGCAGACGAATGTGGTGCTGGACTGGGACGCGCTGCCGCCGGTTCAGCGCATCGAGTTGATGACCAGCCACGACCTGGCGAAACGGGAAAAGCAGAAGCTCGAGCTGCTGCGCGGCCTGCTGACCTACTTCCACTACGCGAGCAAGGAAACCCGCCCCGACGTGTTCCGCAGCGAGATCGAGCGGATCAACGGCGCCGTGCAGGAGACCCAGGACCGGTGGCGCACCCGGCAGCTCGACGAGCCCACCGACGTCAGCCTGCGCTGGGGAAACGCCGAGGCCGACCTGGCCAAACACCGCAGCCAGCACGTCTGACGAGGATCGAAGGAGCAACCATGAGCGGCCCGGTCCTCTACAGCCTGAAGGACTCCATCGCGGTCATCCGGATGGACGACGGCAAAGTCAACGCGCTGGGCCCGACCATGCAGCAGGCGCTGGGCGAGGCGATCGACCGGGCCGAGAGCGACAACGCTGGGGCGCTGGTGATCACCGGCAACGAGCGCGTGTTCAGCGGCGGCTTCGACCTGAAGATCCTGACCTCGGGTCAGGCGCAGCCCGCGATCGACATGCTCCGCGGCGGCTTCGAGCTGGCGTACCGACTGTTGTCCTATCCCAAGCCGGTGGTGATGGCCTGCACCGGCCACGCCATCGCGATGGGCGCGTTCCTGTTGTCGTCGGGCGACCACCGGGTGGCCGCGCACGCCTACAACATCCAGGCCAACGAGGTCGCGATCGGCATGGTCATCCCCTACGCGGCGCTGGAGATCATGAAGCTGCGGCTGACCCAGTCGGCCTACCAGCAGGCCGCCGGGCTGGCCAAGACGTTCTTCGGCGAAACCGCCCTCGCGGCGGGCTTCGTCGACGAAATCGTGCTGCCCGAGATGGTGATCAGCCGCGCCGAGGAGGCCGCGCGCGAATTCGCCGGCCTGCACCAGCACGCCCACGCCGCAACCAAATTGCGCGCCCGCGCCGACGCCCTGGCGGCCATCCGCGCCGGAATTGACGGGATAGAGGCCGAGTTCGGGCTCTGAGACCCCGCGGCGCCTGAACTGGCAACGCGAACGCGGTGGCAGGTAAAAGACCTGACCACCGCGTTGCTCGCCTCCTCGCGGCCAGTGTGGCACGGATGCGGCGCACCGTCACTTCACCCTTGCGCCGACGTCCATTGGTAGGGCAGGAACTTCCCGTCGAACGTCACCACCACCCGATCGCCGGAGGCGTGCGGCCGCTTCTGCAGGTCGACGCTGAAGTTGATCGCGCTCATGATGCCGTCGCCGAACTGCTCGTGGATCACCTCCTTGATGGCGCCGCCGTACACCTGCAGGGCTTCGTAGAAGCGGTAGATGGTCGGATCGGTCGGCACGGCGGTGGGCAGGCCGCCGCGCATGGGCGGGGCGGCCAGCACGGGCACCGCCGACTCGTCGAGACCGAGCATTTCGACGAGGACCTTGCCGAGCTCGGCGGGTATCGGGTGCTGGCCCAGCAACGCCGACGTGGTCCACAGCACCGGCCTGTCGATCGCGTCGGCCAGCTCCTGCCAGGTCAGCCCCTTCGCCAACCGCGCGACGACGACCTGTTCGGTGAGTTCGTTTCTCGTCATGCGTATCAGCATTGCACCGGTTTGGTGGCGGTGACGAGGCGCGTGGAAAACCAGGGGCCGCCGTACCACATGCGCCATCCGAGGTTGCGCCGCTTGACGTTTCGCCAGCCCAGCTCGCGGAGCCGGGCCGCGTGGTTGCGGGTCTCCCACAGGTCGGCGATGGCGAGCCGACCGCCCGGGCGCAGCACGCGAACCGCTTCGTCCAGGGCCTGCCACCGGCCGGCGCGCGTCGGGATGTTGTGGATCGCCAGGTTGCTGACGATGACGTCCACGCTTTCGTCGGGCAGCGGCAGGGCGGTCATGTCGCCGGTGCGCACCTCGACGCGGTCGGTCACCCCTTCCAAGGCCGCGTTGGCCAGCGTGGCCTGCTGTGAGTTGTCGGTCTGATCGGCCCGCCACAGGTCCACCCCGATCGCCCGGCCGCGCGGCAGCCGCTTGGCCGCGGCCATCAACACCGCGCCGCGCCCGCATCCCAGGTCGAGCGCGGTCTCGTCGCCGCGCAGCCGCAGCTCGTCGAGCACCCGGTCCCAGACGACGAACTTGCCCGAGCGCGTCGCGTAGATATACGAGAACATCGCCCCGAGCAGGGCGACGCCCGATCCCCCGGCCAGCGCCGCCCTGGCCTGCCGGCCGCGCGCCCAGCCGATCCCGGCCCACACCCCCAAGGCCGCGGCCTGGGCGGCCACGGCGATGGCCTGCGTGCGCGCCGAGATCGTGTGGAATGAGCCGTCGATTCCGTAGTCGCCGCGGTGATCATGCACGAGCACAATCATATTCAGTCGCGCGCGCTCACCAGCGCCCGTGATGGACGACCTCGGCGAAGGGACGCCGATTCGGCTTGCGGACCGGGGTGAGCGGACGGTCGGCGGGATATCCGACGCCCAGCAGGAAGGCGACCTGGTGGTCATCGGGCACGCCCAGGATGGCCCGCGCCTTGTCCTGATCGCCCACCGACGAGTGGCCCGTCCCGATGCCCAGGTCGGTGGCCGCGATCATCATCGCCATCGTGGCCTGGCCGATGTCGTAGGTGTCGGTGACCAGCCGGCGCTGGTCCGGGGGCTCGGGCACGACGATCGCGATCGCTGCCGGGGCCGCGGCGATATGACCGGCGCCCTGCCAGACCGTGGACAGTTCCCGCAGCTGATCGCGGTCCGTGACGATGACGAAGTCCCACGGCTGCCGGTTTTTCGCGGACGGCGCCCGCCAGCCGGCCTCTACGATGCGGTTCAGGTCCTCTTCCGACACCGGTTCTGGCTGGTACTGCCGGACATTGCGCCGCGCGCTGATCGCGTCCCAAGCTTCCATGCCATGTCGAACGGCATGTCGGCGCGGAATCATCCCCGCCCGTCGGTGCGGCGTTCTATGGTGGCAGCGCAATGGCCCTCCATCTCCACCGCGCCGAACGCACCGACTCACTCGCCGATGCTCTCGGCGCCCTGCTGGCCGACCCCCAGGCCGATCCGTTCGCCGAGGAGCTGGTGCTGGTGCCCGCGCGTGGTGTGGAGCGCTGGCTTTCTCAGCGGCTGTCGCACGTGCTCGGGTCCGGGGCCGCCGGCGGCGACGGGGTGTGCGCCGGGGTGGCGTTCCGCAGCCCGGCGTCGTTGACCGCCGAAATCACCCGCACGGTCGACGAGGACCCGTGGTCGCCGGAGGCGATGACGTGGCCGCTGCTGGAGGTCATCGACTGCAGCCTCGACGAGCCGTGGTGTGCAACGCTGGCAACACATTTGGGCCACTTCCACACCGGCGAGGAGTCGGAGCTGCGCCGGGCCCGGCGGTATGCGACGGCGCGCCGGCTGGCGGGGCTGTTCGCCTCCTACGCGCGGCAGCGCCCGCACCTGCTCACCGACTGGCTGGACGGCAACGCGGGGGACCTCGACGAGGACCTGCTCTGGCAGCCGGAACTGTGGCGGGCGCTGGTCGGGCGCGTGCAGGCCGACCCCCCGCACGTGCGCCACCGCAAGACCGTCGAGCGGCTGCGGGACGGGCCGAGCGACCTGCCGCAGCGGCTGTCGCTGTTCGGGCACACCCGCCTGGCGTGCACCGACGTGCAGTTGCTCGACGCTCTGGCGACCCACCACGACCTGCACCTGTGGCTGCCGCACCCCAGCGACGGGCTGTGGCGGGCGCTGGCCGGCGTCCGCGGCGCGATTCCCCGCCGCGCGGACGTCAGCCACCGCGACGTGAGGCATCCGCTGCTGGCGACGCTCGGGCGAGACCTGCGCGAGCTGCAGCGCGGCCTGCCGGCGGATCCGCGCACCGACGAATACCTGCCCGGCCGGCCGCGTCCCGACACGCTGCTCGGCTGGCTGCAGTCCGACATCGCGGCCAATGCCGTTCGGCGCCAAGGGCGCACGGTCGCGGCGGACGACCGCTCCGTCCAGATACACAGCTGCCACGGCGCGGCCCGTCAGGTCGACGTGCTGCGCGAGGTGCTGCTCGGCCTCCTGCAGGACGACCCCACACTGGAGCCGCGCGACATCCTGGTGATGTGTCCGGACATCGAGACCTACGCGCCGCTGATCGTCGCCGACTTCGGGCTCGGCGACGTGGTGCACGGCGCGCATCCGGCCCACCGCTTGCGGGTGCGGCTCGCCGACCGCTCGCCGATCCAGACCAACCCCCTGCTCGGCGTGGCCGCGCAGCTGCTCGCGCTGGCGGGCAGCCGGGTGACCGCCAGCGAGGTGCTGGACTTCGCCGAGGCCGCGCCCGTGCGCGCCTGCTTCGGTTTCACCGACGACGACCTGGAGGCCATCACCCGTTGGGTGCGGCAGGCGAACATCCGGTGGGGCTTCGACCAGGAGCACCGGCGGCCGTATCACGTCGACTTCGTCCACAACACTTGGCGTTTCGGCATCGACCGGGTGCTGACCGGCGTCGCGATGTCCGACGACTCGCACGCCTGGATCGACGCCACCCTCCCCCTCGACGACGTCAGCAGCAACCGCGTCCAATTGGCCGGGCAGTTGGCCGAATTCGTCTGCCGGCTGCAACATGTCGTCGACTCGCTCAGCGGCGCGCGGCCGCTGCGCGAGTGGCTGGCCGCCCTGACCGAGGGCATCGCCCTGCTGGCGCGCGTCGACGATGCGGACCTGTGGCAGACCAGCCAGCTGCAGCGTGAGTTCGCCCAGGTGCTGGCCGACGCCGGCCCGCGCGCTGAGACCGAGTTGCGGCTGCCCGACGTCCGCGCGCTGCTCGACCGGCACCTCGCCGGGCGCCCCACCCGGGCCAACTTCCGCACCGGCACGCTGACGGTATGCACGATGGTGCCGATGCGTTCGGTGCCGCACCGGGTGGTGTGCCTGGTGGGGCTCGACGACGGTGTGTTCCCCCGCGTGGGCGTCGTCGACGGCGACGACGTGCTGGCCCGCAACCCGATGACCGGTGAACGCGACATCCGTTCGGAGGACCGGCAATTGCTGCTCGACGCCATCGGCGCGGCCACCGAGAAACTGGTGATCACCTACACCGGCGCCAACGAGTACTCCGGCCAGCCGCGCCCGCCGGCGGTGCCGCTGGCTGAACTGCTGGACACCCTCGATGAGACCGTGCCGGGCGGCGTCCGCGAGCGCGTCCTCGTCGAGCATCCGTTGCAGCCGTTCGATATTCGCAACGTCACGCCCGGCGAGCTGGTGCCGAAGGTTCCGTTCAGCTTCGACCCGACCGTGCTGCGGGCGGCGAGGGTGGCCGGCGGCGAGCGCGGCGAGCGTCCCGACTTCATCTCCGGGCCGTTGCCGCCAGCGCCCGCCGACGACGTGATCCTCGCCGACCTCGTCGACTTCTTCAAGGACCCGGTGAAGGGCTTCTTCCGCGCCCTGGAATTCACGCTGCCCCGCGACGTCGACGGCGTGCAGGACGCCATGCCCGTGGACCTCAACGCGCTCGAGGAGTGGACGGTCGGCGACCGGATGCTGGGCGACATCCTGCGCGGCATGACGCCCGATGAGGCGCGGCAGGCCGAGTGGCGCCGCGGCACCCTGCCGCCCGGCCAGCTGGGGTGGCGCAAAGCGACCGAGATCCGCGATCAGGCCACGGTGCTCGCCAAGGAGGCGCTGCGGCTGCGGCGGGCGGAGCCTCGGGCCTACGACGTGGACATCCAAGACATCGAGCTCGGCTGCGGGCGACGGCTCACGGGCACGGTGTCGCCGGTGTACGGCGACCGGCTGGTGTCGGTCACCTATTCCAGGCTGGACGGCAAGCACCTGCTCGAGTCGTGGATTCCGTTGCTGGCGTTGACCGCTCGTGACCCGGGCCACGACTGGTCGGCGGTGTGCATCGGCCGCGCCAAGCGGGGCACCGCCCCGCGGGCGGAGGGGCTAAGGCGGCCGCCGGACCCCGCCCACGAAGCCGTCCGGCTGTTGCGCGAGCTGGTGGCGATCTACGACGCCGGGCGCCGGGAGCCGATTCCGTTGCCCGTCAAGACATCCTATGCCTGGGCGGCCGCCCGGCATTGCGGTGACGATCCCGTCCGCGAGGCGGAATTCCGGTGGAAATCCGGCAACTATCCCGGCGAGAACGAGGCCCCCGCCCACGTGCGGGCCTGGGGCCGCAACGCGCGCCTGCAGGACCTGATGCGGCCTCCGCGGCCCGGTGAGGAGTGCGACGGCGAGGACACCCGACTCGGCGCCTACGCCGCCCGGGTCTGGCTGCCGATGCTGCGCGCCGAGAGCAGGCCGGGCTAGATGGAGCGCTTCGATTTGCTCGGCCCGCTGCCCGCCGATCGCTCCACGACGGTGCTGGAGGCCAGCGCGGGCACCGGCAAGACCTTCGCGCTGGCCGGCCTGGTGACCCGCTACCTCGCCGAGGGCGCGGCGACGCTCGACCAGATGCTGCTCATCACCTTCGGCCGGGCCGCCAGCCAGGAGCTGCGCGAGCGGGTGCGCTGCCAAATCGTCGACGCCGTAGCCGCTTTCGACGGCGACGCCGAGGCCAATGAATTGGTGGCCCACCTGCTGGACGGCACCGACGACGAGCGCAAGCTGCGCCGGCAGCGCCTCCGTGACGCGCTGGCCGGATTCGACGCGGCGACCATCGCGACCACCCACCAGTTCTGCCAGCTGGTGTTGCGCTCGCTCGGGGTGGCCGGCGACACCGCCGCCAGCGTGACCCTGATCGAGAGCCTCGACGAGCTCGTCACCGAGATCGTCGACGACTTGTATCTGGCCCACTTCGGTCAGCAGCGGGACGATCCGCTGCTGACCTACCGCGATGCGCTGCGCCTGGCGCGCGAGGTGGCCAACAACCCGTCGGCGCAGCTGCGGCCGCTCGATCCCGCCCCCGGATCGCGGGCGGCGGTGTGCGTGGGATTCGCGAAACATGTTCTTGCCGAGCTGGATACCCGCAAGCGGCAACTGGGGGTGCTGAGCTATGACGACCTGCTGAGCCGGCTGGCGGACGCGCTGGCCACCGACGATTCGCCCGCCCGCGTGCGCATGCATCAACGCTGGCCGATCGTGATGGTCGACGAGTTCCAGGACACCGACCCGGTGCAGTGGCAGGTCATCGACCGCGCGTTCAGCGGGCGCTCCACCGTCGTCCTGATCGGCGACCCGAAGCAGGCCATCTACGCGTTCCGCGGCGGCGACATCGACACGTACCTGCGCGCGGCCGAAACCGCGGGCCAGAAGAAGACGCTGGGCACCAACTGGCGCAGCGACGCCGCGCTGGTCGAACGCCTGCAGGTGGTGCTGCGCGGCGCCCAGCTCGGCGATCCCGCGATCGTGGTGAACGAGGTCGACGCGCACCATCGGGGTCACCGGCTGGCCGGCGGCCCCCACAACGATCCGTTCCGGTTGCGGGTGGTGCCGCGAACGGCGTTGGGGCGCAGGAGTTTGGCGAACCTGCCGATCGAGGAGCTGCGGCGCCACATCGGTGCCGACCTGGCCGCCGACATCCGCGCCCTGCTCGCCGCCGGAGCGACCTTCGCCGGTGAGCCGCTGCAGGCCCGCGACATCGCCGTGATCGTGGAAAGGCACAAGGACGCCAGCGCATGCTTTCGGGCACTGTGCGACGCGGGCATCCCGGCGGTGTACACCGGCGACTCCGACGTCTTCACCTCCGATGCGGCCGAGGATTGGCTCTGCCTGCTGGAGGCCTTCGATCAACCGCACCGGCCCGGCATGGTCCGCGCCGCGGCGGCGACGATGTTCTTCGGCGAGACCGCCGAATCGCTGGCAGCCGGCGGTGATGCGCTGACCGACCGGGTGGCGGAAACGTTGCGGGAGTGGGCGGGTCATGCCCGCGAGCGCGGTGTCGCGGCGATCTTCGAGGCCGCGCAACTGCGGGGCATGGGCGATCGGGTGTTGTCCTGGCAGGGCGGCGAGCGCCACCTGACCGACCTGGCACACATCACGCAGCTGCTGGGAGATGTGGCGCACCGCGAGCACTACAGCCTGCCCGCGCTGCGCGACTGGCTGCGCCGCCAGCGCGACGAACGCAGCGGCTCGACCGAACGCAACCGGCGGCTGGACAGCGACGCGGCCGCCGTTCAGATCATGACGGTCTACGTGAGCAAGGGGCTGCAGTACCCGATCGTGTACCTGCCGTTCGCATTCAACCGCAGCGTGCCGAAACGCGACATCGTGCTGTTCCACGACGACCGGTTGCGCTGCCTGCACGTCGGCGGCAGCGACAGCCCCGACTTCGCGACCGTCGAGAGGCTGGGACGCGCGGAGGACGCCGGCGACGCCAGCCGGCTGACCTACGTCGCGATGACCCGCGCGCAGTCGCAGGTGGTGGCGTGGTGGTCGCCGGCCTTCGACGAACCAAACGGCGGCCTGTCCCGGCTGCTGCGCGGCCGCCGCCCGGGAGAGGCGTTCGTGCCGGACCGCTGCGAGCCCGCGAAGATCTCCGATGACGACGCGCTGGCCCGGCTGCGCGAATGGGAGGCCGCGGGCGGCCCGGTGATCGAGGAGTCGGTGATGGCCCCGGCCTTGCCCTCGATGCCGCCCGAGCCGGTGCCGCCGAACCTAAACAACCGGCACTTCCACCGCAGCATCGACACCGGCTGGCGACGCACCTCCTACTCCGGTCTCATCCGGATGGCCGAGCCCACCGGGGTAAGCAGCGAGCCCGAGGTCACCGAGCTGGACGACGAATCCGGCGCAGTCCCGTTGACCCAGAACGCATCCGGGCCGCAGCTGCCCTCGCCGATGGCCGACCTGCCGATGGGCGCGAAGTTCGGCACCCTGGTGCACGCGGTGCTGGAGACCGCCGACCCGCTGGCCGCCGATCTGGCGGCCGAGTTGGAGTCGCACATCCGGAGGCACTCGGTATGGTGGCCGGTCGACGTGGCGGCCGAGGCGCTGGCCGCGGCGCTGGTGCCGATGCACGACACCCCGCTGGGCCCGCTGGCCGGCGGTCTGACGCTGCGGCGGATCGGGCTGCGCGATCGCCTGCGGGAGATGGACTTTGAGTTTCCGCTGGCCGGCGGCGATCTGCGTGCGACGGCACCCGAGCTTCTCCTGGCGGATATGGGCGCGTTGTTGCGCGAGCACTTGCCCGCCGACGACGCGCTGGCCTCGTACGCCGACCGGTTGGCGGGCCCGGCGCTGGGTGGCCAGTCGTTGCGCGGCTACCTGTCTGGCTCGGTCGACGCCGTGCTACGCATTCCCGACGGCGCGGGGCACCGCTATCTGGTGGTGGATTACAAGACCAACTGGCTGGGCGAGCCGGAGCGGCCGCTGACGTCGGCCGACTACGACCGGCGGCGGCTCATCGAGGCGATGCTGCACTCGGACTATCCGCTGCAGGCGCTGTTGTACAGTGTTGTGCTGCACCGGTTCTTGCGGTGGCGGGTGCCCGGCTACGATCCCGCGCAGCACCTCGGTGGTGTCCTGTACCTGTTCGTGCGCGGGATGTGCGGGGCGGACACGCCCGCCGTCAACGGGCATCCGTCCGGGGTGTTCAGCTGGCACCCGCCGTCTTCGTTGGTTACGGCGTTGTCGGATCTGCTCGACGCGGGGAGGGCGGTCGCGTGACGGTGGTGCAGGCGATCGCCGCCGAGGGATTGCTGCGGGCATTCGGTGACGCCGGCGTCTTCGAGGCGGCGGATGTCCATGTGGCGCAGCGGCTCACCGCGCTCGCCGGCGAGCCCGACGAGCGGGTGGCGCTGGCGATCGCGCTCGTGGTGCGCGCGCTGCGGGGCGGTTCGGTGTGCGTGGACCTGCGGGCGGTACAGGCGCAGCTCGGCACCGCCGGGCTGCCCTGGCCCGCCGCCGACGACTGGCTGGCCGCGGTGGGCGCCAGCCCGTTACTCGGATCGCCGCCGGCGCTGCGGCTGTTCGGGGACCTGCTCTACCTGGATCGGTACTGGCTCGAGGAGGAGCAGGTATGCGCCGATCTGTTGGCGCTCTCGGTGTCCGAGACAGCGGGCGACGTGCCCGCCCTGCAGCGGCTCTTCCCTCACCCGGAGTATGACGAGCAACGCGCGGCCGCCGAAATCGCGCTGTCGCAAGCGGTTACGGTGCTCACCGGGGGGCCCGGTACCGGCAAGACCACCACGGTGGCGCGGCTGCTGGCGCTGCTGGTCGGCCAGGCCGAACTCGCCGGTGCCCCGCGACCCCGGATCGCGCTGGCCGCACCGACCGGCAAGGCCGCGGCGCGGCTGGCCGAGGCGGTGGCCGCCGAGGTCGAGAAGCTCGATGCGGCGGACCGGGCGCGGCTCGCCGGCCTGCGGGCCACCACGCTGCACCGGCTGCTGGGCGCGCGGCCGGATACGTCGGTGCGGTTCAAGCACAATCGCGGCAACCGGCTGCCGCATGACGTCATCGTCGTCGACGAGACGTCGATGGTGTCGTTGACCATGATGGCCCGGCTGCTGGAGGCCGTGCGCCCCGACGCGCGGCTGATCGTGGTGGGCGATCCCGACCAGCTCGCCTCGGTGGAAGCCGGCGCGGTGCTCGCGGACCTCGTGGAGGGGCTCGCCGCCCGTCACGACATCCGGGTGGCCGCCCTGCGCACGCCCCACCGATTCGGCGAGTCGATCGGCGCGTTGGCCGAGGCGATCCGCACCGGCGACGACGACCGGGTGGTGGCGCTGCTGGTTGCGGGCGGGGAGCACATCGAGTGGATCGACTCCGACCGCCCGGCCGACCGGTTGCGCCGGGTGCTGGTTTCCCACGCGCTGCGCGTGCGGGAGGCCGCGGTGCTCGGGGCCGCCGGTGCGGCGTTGGCGACGCTCGACGAGCACCGGCTGTTGTGCGCGCACCGCCGCGGCCCGTACGGGGTGTCGCACTGGAACCGGAAGGTGGAGCGCTGGCTCTCCGAGGAGACGGGCCAGCCGGCGTTCGCGGCGTGGTACGCCGGCCGCCCATTGTTGGTGACGGCCAACGACTATGGGCTCAAGGTCTACAACGGCGACACCGGCGTCGTGGTCGCCGGCGAGGATGGGCTGCGGGCCGTCATCGCCGGCGCCGCCGGGCCGCTGGACTTCTCCCCCAGCCGGCTGGCGGACATCGAGACCATGCACGCGATGACGATCCACAAGAGCCAGGGCAGCCAGGCCGCCGAGGTGACGGTGCTGATGCCGCCCGAGGATTCGCGGTTGCTGACCCGTGAGCTGTTCTATACCGCGGTGACCCGTGCTAAGGCGAAGGTCCGGGTGGTCGGTTCGGAGGCGTCGGTGCGCGCCGCGATCGGACGGCGGGCGGTGCGGGCGAGCGGGCTGCGTCAGCGGCTGCAGGCGGCGCGCTGATCCTGGTGCCGCGCGACGTCAACTTGCCGTGGAAATGAGCACCGCAACGTCACACCTCGTCCTCCAGAGAGCGCACGTCCTCGGAAGTCACGACCGTCCCAAGACTCACCAACGGCAGTCCCGTCCTCGAATCCCTGGTGATCGTGGAAGTGTTGCCGGCTCCGAGGCCGCGCCGGATGAGGTCGGCGACAGTCTCGCTCAGCGTGCGGTGCGTATCCCGTGCAATCGCCAGCGCCAGCTGATGCAGGTCGTCGGGCAGATCAATAGTGGTGCGGAGCTGGCCAAGCAGTTTCCGTCCTCGGCCGGGAACGTACCCGATCCCGACGACCCCGAGATCGCCGCGGCCCTCAACGAATTCATCCGCGACTACGAGGCCAACTGGCTCGACACGTCCCTTCCCGCGCTTGACGGCCGCACCCCGCGGCAGGCCGCCGACGACCCCACCCGTCGCGGCGACCTGATCAAACTTCTGGACTCGTTTCCCGCCGACGCGGCCGGTCGCGGCGGGATGGACGCGGATCGGCTGCGCGCCGCGCTTGGTCTGCGCTAGCCGAGGGGATGGTGTCATCCGGCTCGGCCGGCTGAACATTCGACGGGTGGCGAACGTCCACGAGGTCGCTGATGATCTGAAAGTCACCGGTGTGGTGGGTGAGGAGCGGCACCCGGTGAATGTTTGCGGTGGCGGCGATTACGAGATCGATTGAGCGGCGCCGCGGCTGGCCGCCCCGATTCCTCACGGCGGCCGATAGCCGACCCCATTCTCGAGCTATCTCGGCCGTGATCGGAATCGGGTCAAACGCGGATTCGATTGCGCCCAGCCGCGCCGTGCGAGAGGCCCGTTCGTCATCGTCGCCGGCGACAAGGACGCCAAAGTGGAGCTCGGCGATCGAGGCAACGCTAATCGCGGCCTCGACGTTTGGTGCTGGTTCGTCCCCGATCAGGACCGAGGTATCCAGGACTGCGCGCATCCGCTACACGAAGGGGTCGACGATCGAAGCGGGGAACCGCTCAAGTTCTGCGCCAAGCGTTTTCGGGGCCGGGGCGCGCCAGACCGCGCGCAGTGCCGGCCCGCTCACCCATCGCTTCTGCCCGGTGGGACCGAGCTGCGCTACCGGCCGGCCCGCAACCGTGATCGTGATCTCCTCGCCCGCTTCTGCCCGGCGCAGCACCTCGCCGACGTTATTGCGAAGTTCCTTCTGGGGAATGGTCGCCATCAATCCATGGTAGCAGAACTGCTACCATGGATTGCGGCGAGCTCACCTCCGGTGCGGAAGAATCGCGGTCACCATGGTCGACAGATCCCCACCTTTATCCCGGCGCCGCCACATCGCGCGGCTCGCGGTGTTCGCCGCCTTCCTGGCCGCGATGTTCTACCTGGTGGCCGTGGCGCGGGTCATCGACATCGACGAGATCCGGCGCGCGGTCGCGGCGACGGGCCCGGCGGCGCCGCTGGCCTACGTCGTGGTGTCGGCGGTCCTTGGCACCCTGTTCGTGCCGGGCTCGATCCTGGCGGCGGGCAGCGGGATGCTGTTCGGACCGCTGCTGGGGGTCTTCGTGACGCTGGGCGCGGCGGTGGGCACGGCGACGGTCGCGAGTCTTGTCGGCCGCCGGGCCGGGCGGGACAGCGCGCGAGCCCTGCTGGGCCGGCAGCGCGCCGACCGCATCGACGCGCTGATCGAGCGGCGCGGGCTGTGGGCGGTCGTGGGTCAGCGATTCGTCCCGGGCATCTCCGATGCGCTTGCCTCCTACGCGTTCGGGGCTTTCGGCGTTCCGTTGTGGCAGATGGCGGTCGGCTCGCTGATCGGTTCGGCGCCAAGGGCATTCGCCTACACCGCGCTGGGCGCCTCCATCAGGCACCTGTCGTCGCCGCTGGCCTACGCGGCGATCGCGGTGTGGTGCGTGAGCGCCATCGTCGGCGCGTTCGCGGCGCGGCACGGCTTTCGGAAATGGCGCGCACAGGCGCGGGGCGGGGCCGCCGAGACGCCGTAGGCGTTTCAGCCCGCGGGTCCGAGCATCTGCTTCCATCCCTCGTCGCCGATATTGGTCGAATTCGCAACGGAATACACCACTCCGTCGGGCCCGACGACCTTGCCGCTTCGCACGTCGTAAAGCGCCGCGGGGAGCGCGCCCGGGGTGTAGAAGCACGGGTTGGGCTGCTGCCCGATGCACTGGACCGTGCCCGAGCCCGGGCGCTGCAGCGGATCGCTGACCGGCGGCGGGGTGCCCGGGAGCTGGTCGGCGGGCAGCGGGTTGAGGCCGTTGTCGACCGACGGCGCGGGTATCACCTGACCCGGTTTCACCGGTTGGTCGCAGCGCGCGGCCGGTGCCGGGCAGGTGAGGATCTGGTTGGGGTCCCCGTACCAGGGGTTGGTGCCCAGCGGCACGTACGGCTCGGTGCTGCGGCACTCGCGCGGGGTCGCCGCCCGCTTGCCGGGCGTGTCCACGCACGGGTAATTACGCGCTCCGCGAACCACATTCGTCGCGTCCATGGGGATCTTGCAGTAGGTGCCGGCCGGTAGCGGCGCGCCGCTGGTGTCGGCCGGCGCGCGCCACTCCGACGCGGACAGGAAGCCGGTCAGGCACGGCGGCGGCTGGTTGAGCGCGATCGCGCCGACGCCGAGCGCCGCCTGGCCGGGCGAGTTCGCGGTCACCGACTGGGCGATGGCACCCGACTGCGGCAAGAACACCAACGCCTGCTCGACGCCGTTGTGATAGCGCTTGAGCATGTCGATCACGACCTCGAGATTGGCCAGCGTCTGCGGCAGCGCCTCCCGCACGTCGCCGAACGTGGCGTTCACCTGCTCGGCGGTCGGCGCCGCATTGGCCAGGATGCGCCGCACCGCCGGATCCTGCTGTGCGGCCTGCGCGGTCAGGGTGTTCAGGTTGGCGGCCCACCGCCGGATCGTGTCGGCGGAATTGGCCTGGCTGTCGATGACTGGCGCCGAACGCGCGATGATGTCGTCGACGTCGCCGATGCTGCCCCGGAAGTCGTGGGCGATCGCCTGGGTGGCGTCCACCAGCCGCTGCAGCGACGGTCCCAACCCACCCAGGGCCTGTGAGGCCTCGTAGAGGACCGAGGCGACCTTCTCCCTGGGCAGCACCGCCAACGCGCGGTTCGCGGCGTCGAGCGCCGGGCCGATCTGGCTGGGGACGGTGCTTTTGGTGATCGTCTGCCCGTTTCGCAGGTACGGCCCGCGGTTGGCGGTCGACACCAGGTCGATGTACTGCTCGCCGATCGCGGAGACGGAGTGCACGTTGGCCGACGCGTCGGCCGGTATCTGGTAGCGGTTGTCGACGCTCATGGTCGCCCGGGCCCCGCGCGCGGTCGGTTCGACGCCGGTGACCTTGCCGATGGTGATGCCCCGGTACGTGACGTTGGCGGTGCGATACAGCCCGCCGGATTGCGGCAATTCGGCGTAGACGGTGTAGCGGCCGACGCCGGCGAGGCTGGGCAGCCGCAGGTAGTACAGCCCGAGGACGAGGACGGCGGCCACCGCCACCCCCGCCAACACGGCCAGCTGCGTTCTGACGACGCGGGGCAACATCTTTCATTCGCCCCTTTCCACCAGCGGCCCCCCGGGGGCGTCGTTGGGGTTGGGCGTGTAGCGCACGTCCGGGATCATGGTGTTCGGGTCCCGTCCCCACGCCTGCTCGAGCGCGCGCAATGCCCCGGAAAACCCGGTTCCGCTGAGCATCGCGTTGTCGAGGCTGGACAGCGTCAGGTCGAGCACGGGCGACAGGTTGACGTAGTCACCGCGGATCACCTGGGTGATGTGGTCGATGTTGAACGGCGCCGTGAGGCCCAGTTTCAGCGCTCCGACCACGTAGGGCGAAGCCAGGCCGAGCTGGCTGAGCGGCCGCTGCAGCGACTGCAGGTTCCGGTTGAGGTTGGGGCGGGCATCGGCCAGCGCCCGGTTGGCGACGTCGCTGAACCGGCCGAGGGATTCGGTGGCGTCGGCGAACAGATTGCGGGTGTCGGCGAAATGCTGGATCAGCGGCGGGATCTCGGTGAGTACCCGGTCCAGCGTGTCGTCGCGGTTGGCGACGATGGTCAGCAGCTGATTGGTCGAATCGATCGCCCGGATGAGGTCGTCGCGTTGGCGGTTCAGCTCGGCGACGAATGCGTCCAGCCGCGTGAGCAATTCGCGAACCTGGCCGGCGTGGCCGTCGAGGATGTTGACCACCTCGGTCTGGATCGCGTCGAGGTTGGCCAGGCCGCCGCCGTTGAGGATGACCGCGACGCTCGCCAGCGTGCGCTCGACGGTGGGGTAGGCCGAGGAGTTCTTCAGGGCGATGGTGTCGCCGCTCCGCAAGGGCTGCGCCGACGGGTTTTTCGGCGCGGCAAGCTCGACGTGCTGGGTGCCGAGCAGGCTCGTCTGGCCGATCTTGGCGGTCGCGTTCGCCGGCAGCCGCACGCCCGGATCGAGGTCGAGCGTCAGGGTGGCGATCCAGTTCTTCAGCGCGATGGCGCGCACGGTTCCTACCCACACGTCGGCGACCCGCACCCGGCTGTTGGTGTTGAGCGCCAGCGTGTCCGGCATTTGCACGTAGATGGTCATCCGATTGGCGCCGGTGCCGCGCCCGACCGGCAGCGGCACGTTGGCGATGCCCTGCCAGGTGCACGAGGTCAGCACCACGGGCACCAGCAGCAGGGCGAGCAGCAACACCAGCCCGCGGCGAAGCGCGCTCACCGTCCCGGCCCCGACTCGTCGTAGGCGTTGGGCGGTCCGGGCAGATTGGTTCCGGGCGGCGGCGGCCCGGCGTCGGGGCCGCCCATCAGCTCGGCAAGCGATTCGGGGGTCAGCATGTCGGCGGTCAACGGCTGCACCCGGGTGCCCTGCATCCCCGGCGCGACGACCCAGCCCGGTTCGTGGTTGCCATGCGAAAACGGGGTGTCGCGCGAGAAGATTCCGGGGACGGTGGTGTCCTTGTATCCGGGCGGCGGACGCAGCCGCTCCTCGGAATACGCCACCTCCTTGGGCAGGGTGGCCGCCGAGTTGAACGGGTTCAGGCCGACCGGCAGGTAGTTGAACTTGATGGCGTCCAGAACGGGCGCCAGATACTGCGCGCACAGCTCGGCGGAGTCCTGGTAGCCCAGCCGGCTGCCGGCCTGGATCGCACTGCAGATGAACTGAATCGGGTTGGCGAAGTTGGTGAACTCGAACAAGCCCACCAGCGAGCTGTGCGCGGGGTGGTACAGGTTGTTGAAGTTGCCGGCGAAGGTGGGCAGCACGTGCAGCGCGGTCTCCAGGCCGTCCCGCGCTTCGGGTTGCAGGAGTGTGGTGGTCGCGTCCGCGAGGTTGTTGACGTCGTGGCTCAGCGCGGACCTGTTGTCGTTCACGAACTTTCGGGCGGTGGTGAGCACGTCGTCGAGGTGGGTGACCGTGTCGGTCACGTCGTGGTCGGATTTGGTGAACCAGCCGGTGAACTCGGCGAGGTCGTCGTTGAGCGCGACGAACTGTTGGTCGTTCTGGTACAGCGCGGTGACGAACTGGGCCAGGCTTCGCGTTATCGCGACGAAGTCGCCCCGGCCCTCGTTGAGCGCGGTCAGTGCCCGCGACAAGCTGTTCAGGGTTTCGTTGACCTGCTTGCCTTTTCCGGACAGGTTGTCCGCGGCCGATTCGATGATGTCGCCGAACGGTCCCTTCGGTTGCTGGGGTGTCGGGCCGAGCTGACGCAGGATGCCGTTGATGGAATCGCGCAGCTGGTCCCACTCGACGGGCACCCGGGTGCGCTCGATCGGGATGACGTCGCCGTCGCGCAGCGTCGGTCCGTCCGTATAGGGCGGTGACAGCTGGATGGTGCGCGAGGCGACCAGGCTGGGGTTCAGGATCGAGGCGGTCGCCGTGGCGGGCACCTTGAATTCGTTGCTGTAGTGCAACGTGACTCGCATCCTGTCGCCGTCCGGCTCGATCTTGTCGATCGAGCCGACGCGCACGCCCATGATCTGAACTTTGTCGCCCGGGTACAGCGCGAGGGTCTCGGGGAAGTACGCGACGACGGTCGTGTTGGTCAGCCTGCGGTAGAGCTGCGTCCCGGCGACGGCGGCGATGAACACGAAGACCGCCGCCAGCGCCGCGACCACGATCACCCGCCCGGACACCTGCGGCAGTCGCAGGTTGCGGACGTCGAAGATGGTGCTCATCGGTCCCCCGTCCCGTGGGTGCGCGCGCCGGGTGGTGCGTGCGTCGGAAGCGGCGCCGGGGTGCCGGGGACGGCCGGCGGGGTCTGCCCCGGCCGGCCGGCGCTCGGGATGCCGGGTGCGGGCGGTGGGCCGTCGGGGTTCGGTGGCGACGTCGCAACGTCCAGCGGCGCCGGGAACCCGCCGGCGACGGGCCCGAACGGGCCCTGCTCGGAAAGCGCGCACGGCAAGGGGTTTCCGGGCCGCGGCGGGCTGTCGGCGGCCGGGGCGTACGAACACGGCGATCCCGGCGGGACGGCCGGTTGCGGATGGTCCGGCGTGCCCTCCAGCACTTGCGGCGCCGGCGGCGGGGCGCCGTTGGGGAACCGCCCGCCGTTGGGGTCGGGCCAGCGGAACTCCGGCAGGCCGGCTCCGCGCCAGAAGTTCTCCGGGTCGATGCCCCGCTTCTCGAATGCGGCGTCCACCCACGGCTGCAGGATCTGGTAGGGCAGCAGGTTCGCCACGATCGCCTTGAAGTAGGGCCCGGACGCGACGGCCTCGGTCAGGGACGCGGTGTATCGGCTGAGCAGCACCAGCACATCGGCCAATTCCTTTTTCCGCTTCACCAATTCGTCGCTGACGGTGCCCAATTGCTCCAGCACGCGATGGGCGTTGGGGTTTTCGTTGATCAGGGCGGACACCTGGGTCGACACGGCCGACACGTTGCTCAGCAGGATGCTCAGCGCCTGGCTGCGCTGCCGGAACGCGCCCAGCAGGGTCTTGGCGTTGACCAGCAACCCGTCGACCTGCCGGCTGCGGTCGCCGAGCACGCGGGTGAGCTTGCCGGCGTTGGCCAGCAGTTGCTTGAGCTGATCGTCGCGCCTGCCGACGGTGTCGGAGAACTTGGCCACCCCGTCAAGGGCGGCGCTCAGGTGCGGCGCGGTCTGATCGAACGTCTCGGACAAGACGTTCAGCGACCGTTTGACGGCGTCAATGTCCCAGTCGGTCGCGGCCTTCGTGACGTCGACGAATGCGTCGTAGATCTGATAGGGCGTGGTCGTCTGCCCCGACGGGATAACGTCGTTGGGCCGCAACGGATCCGCCCCGCGGTTTTCGATCGCCATGTTCTTGCGGCCGAGCAGGGTGTCGGTGCGGATCGCGGCGCGGCTCTGCCGCCCGATCGTCCGGCCGGGCATCGAGAAGCCCACCAGGACCCGGTTGCCGTGGATCGCCAGCGAGCGCACCAGGCCGACGTTCACCCCGGCGATCTCGACCTTGTCGCCGGCGCTGATGCCGCCGGTGTCGGCGAATTGGGCGTAGTAGGTGGGCGTGGCGAACAGCATCGGCACGCTGGTAAAGCTTTGTCCCACACCGACGGCCAGCAGCGTGACCAGCGCGCCCGTCAGGCCGACTCGGGTGCGGTTGAACTCCGTCAGCGTTCTCATTGCGGCGTGCACCTCCCGGTGGGCTGGCCGAAGAGCTTGATGGTGCGCACCGGACCGCCGGGCTGTAATCCGTTGACCTTGATCGCGATATCGCACAGGTAGAAGTTGTAGAAGTCGCCGTAGATGCCACCGGCGCGGCCGATGACGCGAAACGCGTTCGGCAGCTTGGCCAGCACGCCGTCCAGGGTGGGCAGGTCGTTGATGAGCGGTTGCTGGATGCCCTCGAGGCGCTCGAGGGTGCCGTGCAGCAACGGCCGGTCCTCACCCAGCAGGTCGGCCAGGGTTCCGGCCGCGTCGCTGATGTGCGCCGCCGCCGCGGCCAGCGGGTCGGCCCGGTTTTTCAGCCCGGTGATCAACAGGTCCAAGTTGTCGACCGTCCGGTCGAAGTCCTTCTGATGCTTGACGGTGGTGGCGAGCACGGTGTTGAGGTTGGTGACGACCTCGCCGATCGCCTTGTCGCGGTCGGCCAGCGCCGCGGTCAGCGCGGCGGTCTGGTCGAGGATGTCGTTGATGGTGGCGCCCTGGCCCTGGAACACGGTGATGATCGACTGCGCGATGCTGTTCACCTTGTTCGGGTCCAACGCCTTGAAAAGCGGGCGGAACCCGCCGATCAGCGCGTCGAGATCCAACGCGGGCTGGGTGTGCTCGAGTGGGATCGTGCCCCCGGGCGCCAGCCGCTGCCCGCTGTCGCCGTGTTTGAGCTCCAGGTAACGGTCGCCGATCAGGTTGAGGTAGCGGATCGACGCGGTCGTGGCCCGATCGAGCGGCAGCGAGCGATCCACGTTGAACTCCACCAGCACTCGCGCGTCCCGGTCGATCAGCGTCACCTTGGAGACCTTGCCGACCTCGACCCCCGACGCGCGGACGAACTGCCCGGCTCGAAGCCCGCTCGCGTCGGTGAACACCGCGGAGTACCCGGTGGTGTGGCCGAAGCGCACCTGGCCGAACACGATGATGATCATCACGGTGAACATCGCCAGCACCAACCAGAAGGCGCCGAGTTTGACC
This sequence comes from Mycobacterium sp. NGS34, assembly GCF_059812845.1. Classification (NCBI taxonomy): domain Bacteria; kingdom Bacillati; phylum Actinomycetota; class Actinomycetes; order Mycobacteriales; family Mycobacteriaceae; genus Mycobacterium; species Mycobacterium sp. NGS34. Next base: position 152,350 of record NZ_JCALDM010000002.1, on the reverse strand, counting down.
GCTGTGCCAGTGGTTCTCATGGGTTGATCGTGTTCTCCCCGTATTGGCGGCCCCAGACGTATTCGGTGGCCAGCGGCTGGCCGGGCTCGAGGTGGTTGTAGGGCACCAGGCTGGCACCGGTGTCCATCACCAGATACGGGGCCGGCCACAGGTCCCGGGTGATCTTCTGCCAGCAGCCCGGCCGGCCCCCGGGTCCGCCGCGGGCGTTCACCCGGGGCAGGTTGTCCGGATAGACGTACGGGTTCGGCGCCCCGATGAGCGAGCCGGCGGCCGACAGCGAATAGCCGTTGCCGCCGGCCGCTTTGGCGACTTCGGGCGCGGCGTCGTGAAAATTGCGGATGGTGCAGAACATTTCGGGGCTGTAGGTGTCCAGCAGTTCGGCGGTGGGCACCAGGTCGGCGGCCCCGCGCGCCAGGTACGGCCCGCCCTTGGCGAAGACCTCCTCGCCGGTGCGGCCCACGCCCACCGCCGCCAGCAGCGCGGCGTCCAGGTCGCCCTGCTGCCTGGTCAGCGTGCGCGCGATGGTCACCGCGTTGCGCAGGAAGTCCCACAGATCCGGTGAGGCGCCGCTGTACACGTCGGCCAGGTCCGCCAACCGGCGCACGTCGTAGCGGATCTGCGGCATCCGTGGGTTCAGTTGCGCCAGAATCTCGTTGCCGTTGACGATCGACTGGCCGAACTTGGACCCGAGGCCGTCCAGCGCCTGCGCCAGCGCGGACAGCGTCGCGTTCAGTTCGATCGGATCGACCTTCTCGGAGATCGACGTCACCGTCTCGAACAGCGTGTTGAATTCGGTGGTGACCGACCGCACGTCGATCACGTCGTGCGGCGAGATGCGCCGCGGCGCCGGGTCCTCCGGCGAGGTCAGCGACACGTACTTGTTGCCGAACAGGGTGGCCGCCTCGATGTTGGCCACCACGTTGGCCGGAATCAGGTTGAGGTAGCGCGGATTCACGTCCAACATCAGCTTGGCCGCCGGCCGGCCGTCGCGCTCGATCTCCGAGATGTGCGACACCCGGCCGATCTCCACCCCGTTGTAGGTGACCTTCGATCCCGTTTCCATCACCAGCCCGGCCCGCGAGGCCACCATCGTCAGCTGGGTCTTGGGCGTGAAGTCGCCCCGAAACTGCAAGTACACCAACGCAAGAACCAGCCCGCAGGCCGCCAGCAGGATCACACCCTCGACGTACACCCACGCCCGTCGGTTCTTCCGCGTCGCCGGCGCCGTCATCGCCGTCACACCGTGAGGTTGAAGTTGGGGTCGACGCCGTAAAGCGCCAACTGGGCCAGTAGGACGACGACCACCACCGAGACCAATGAGAATCGCATCGAGCGGCCCACGGCCTGGCCGACGCCGACCGGGCCGCCGCTGGCGGTGTAGCCGTAGTAGCAGTGGGTGATCATCACGACCACCGCGATGATGACGACCTCGAGAACCGACCAGCCCACGTCCTCGGGCCGCAGGAAGGTGCGGAAGTAGTGCTCGTAGGTGCCGTTCGACTGGCCGTAGAACACCGTCGTGACGACCTGACCCGACGTGAACGCCATGTCGAGCGCCAGCGCGTAGAGCGGCACGATCACCGCCAGCCCGCCCAGAATCCGGGTGGAGACCAGGAACGAGATCGACTTGATGCCCATGACTTCCAGGGCGTCGATCTCCTCGCTGATCCGCATGGCGCCCAGCTGGGCGGTGGCGCCGGCGCCGACCGTGGCGGCCAGCGTGACCCCGGCGACGATGGGCGCGGCGATTCGGGTGTTCGCCAGTGCGGCAAAGAATCCGGTGAACGCCTCGACGCCGATGTTGCCCAGCGACGCGAAGCCCTGGATGGCGATCAGCGAACCGCCGGACAGGGTGACGAAGCCGATGATCGCGACGGTGCCGCCGACGACGGCCATCGCGCCGGTGCCCATGCCGATCTCGGCGATGAGCCGCAGCGTCTCCCGCCGATAGTGGCGCAACGCCCACCCGATCTCCCCGACGCTGATCCGGGTGAACCTCGCGAAAATCCCTATCTGCCAGAGCCTTCGAGTCGCGCCGCCGCCGTAGCGGTTGAGGTTGGCGGCGGTCCGCGGGTAGCGGGACCGGAACACCGCGGCACTCGACACGTCAGCGCCCCGTCCCGAACCGCACCCCGATCGTGGTCAGCACCACGTTGACCGCGAACAGCGCGATCACGCACAACACCAGCGTCTCGTTGACCGCGGTTCCGACGCCCTTGGGCCCGCCCTTCGTGGTCAGGCCGCGATAGCAGCCGACCAGGCCGGCGATGGTTCCGAAGATGGCCGACTTGACCACCGAGATGACCACCTCGGGCAGGCCGGTGATCAGGGTCAGGGTGCCGACGTAGGCGCCGGCCGAAATGTGTTGGATGTAAACGCCGAAAATGAATCCGCCGACCAGCCCGATGGTGATCACGGCGCCGTTGAGCAGGGTGGCGACGATGGTCGCGGCGACGACGCGGGGCACCACCAGCCGGTGGATCGGGTCGATGCCGAGTACCTCCATCGCGTCGATCTCCTCGCGGATGGTGCGGGCGCCCAGGTCGGCGCAGATCGCGGTGGACCCGGCGCCGGCGATCACCAGGACGGTGGTCAGCGGCCCCAGTTGCGTGACCGCGCCCAGCGCCGCACCCGCGCCGGAGATGTCGGCGGCGCCGAACTCGGCCAGCAGGATGTTGAGCGTGAAGATGATGAGCACGGTCAGCGGAATCGCGACCGCGAGCGTGGGCAGGAGCGAGACGCTGGTGATGAACCAGCCCTGCTCGATCGTCTCCCGCCACTGAAAGGGGCGCCGGAACAAGGCCTTTCCGGTCAGGACGCAGGTGCGGAAGAAACCGCCGATCGCGTCGATGCCGGGCTGAACCTGGCCCCGCAGGTAGGCGGTGATCACGGTGTGGGTGCTCATCGACGCTTCCCCCGGCGGTCGAGCGCGGCCGTCATCGAGGTGTTGGCGAGTTCGAGCATGTCCTGGGCGGCCTTCTTCGCCGCGGCCGGATCGCCGGCACGGATCGCGTCGGCCAATTTCCGGTAGCCGCCCGGACGCTTGACCTCGCTTGTCATGGCGGTGGCCAGGGCATCCAGCGCCGGCTCGTAGGCGGCGCGAAAAGCGTTGTACATCAACCGGAACACGATCGATCCGGCGCCGTCGACCACGTGATCCCAGAACGCGAGCGTGGCGCGTTGCCACTCGACCGGGTCTTGGCGGCGCTCGAGGACCCGCAACGCGTCCTCCAGCGATCCGGCCAATTCCGGCCCGCGCTGTTCGGCCGCCAGCTCGGCGACCTTCGGGCCGATGCGCAGCCGGGCCTCGAGCATGCTGTGGAAGACGGCGAGGTCGAGCTCGCCGTTGCGAAACAGCAAGCGCGGCAGCAGGTCAAGGCCGGCGTGTCGGCGGAAATCACGCACGGTCGTGACGCCGCCCTGGCGCACCTCGACCAGGCTGGCCGCCGAAAGGCGCTTGAGCGCCTCGCGAACGGCCGGCCGAGATACCCCGAAAACCTCGGCCAACCGCCGTTCGCTGGGCAACGCCTCGCCGGGCTGCATCTCGCCGCTGAGCACGTCGGTCGCGATCTGCTCGAACACCTCTTCGGGCACCGATCGGCGGATCACCGGCTGCAGCGCCATGGGTGAAGTGTGATTGGTCGGAGGTCAGACGTCAAGTGGTCAGACCAGTGTGTCGTGCTGTCAACGCCGGGCCGCGGTGAGCTCAGTGCCCGGCGGAGGTGAGCTGGTAGTCCGCCTCGAGGAGCATCCACCCGCTCAGCTGTACCGAGAGATCGCGGCTCTGGTTCGGCGACGACGTCGCCAGCAACGAGGGCACGGTGACCGGGCGAGCCCAATGCGCACCGAACAGCGGCAGCCCGTCCACCTCGGCGCGGTTGTCCCAGGCCGCCCGCGCGGAGGCGTGCACGAGCTGGGCGGCGGTGGTGTCGCCCAGGGCCAGCGCGGTCTGGGCGAGATATCTGGCCAGGATGCCCATGAACAGCCCGGAGTCGTTCCCAGCGGCCCCGGCGATCACGCCCGCGTCGGCGAGCCTGTCGGAGGTCGCGGCGACGAGCGCCGCCGCCCGGTCGCGATGGCTCGAATCGCTTGTGCGCAGGGCCAATTCGGTCTCCAGCCCGATGGCCACGCCCTGGCAGTAGGTCATCAGGGAGCGGTTCACCGGCCCGCCGGGTTCGTGCACGCCGTCGATGATGAGGCCGCTTTCGGTGTCGCGCAGCCGGGTGTGCAGGTAATCGGCGAGGGATTCGGCGCGGGACAGTTCGCCCAGACGCGCCAGCGCGATGCCGGTCGGACCGATTGCGGAGGTGCTGTAGTAATCGTGGCCGCGCTTCCAGGGCACCGCGCCGACCGCCGGATTCCAGCCGTCGAGCAGGGCGGTCCGCAGCTTCGGAACGGCATCGTCGAACCGGACTCCGAGCAGCCGGTCGGCGCGTTCGAGCGCCAGTGCCAGCCAAGACATGTCGTCGTAGTACGCGTTGGTCCAGCCGGTGAGATTGCGGGTGTGAATGCCGCGCGCGATGGCACCGATCCGGTCGACGCGTTCGGGGGTGCGTGCGCGGCACGCGGCATCCACCGCACAGTCCAGCAGGTGGGCCTGCCACCAGTAACACCAGCGCGCCAACAACAATCGGTCGAACAGCGACGACGGCCAGTGCAGCGTGCCGAGTTGTACCCCGGAGTGCCACCAGAGCGGGTGAACGTGCCGCGCCATGACCGCCCGCTCCGCCAGGTCCGCCCGCTCCGCGGGCCCCACCGGCCCGAGGGACGACTTCTCCGTAATCGCCACCGCCTGCGTCGGCTGTATCACCGCGGTGAGCGCGAAGGCGCCCGCGATCGCGAAAAGCACATCGCGCCGGCTGATCCCCTTGTTCGGGCGATCCATCCGCTCGAGTTCCCCTTTGCTGGCAGCGATCGCCGGGGCCCGGAAACCGTGCAGCTGAGTTTATCGCCGCGCGGTCACGAACAGGTTCCCCGGAACCTGGTCCTCGACCTCTTTCGGGGCTCGGCGATCGTGCTCGGCCATCAGCTCGCCGCCCGACTTCACCGTCACCGCCCAGCCGTGGCGGCCGAACCAGTCACCGACCTCTTCGCGCTCCTCGAAGTAGAACAACTCCTCGTTGTTGGGGATCTCGCGCCGCGGGTCCAGTTTGGTGACCAGGGCCCGGATCCGCTCCATGCGCGCGCGACGGTTGGCGCGGAACTCCGGGTCGAGGAACTTCGGGCCCAGCGCTTCCACCGCGACCCGGCTGCCGGGGACGGCGAGCCCGTCGACGCGTTCGAACAACAGGTCCTGGCCCGCGGCGGGCAGATAGGGCATCAGGCCCTCGGCCGACCAGGCGCTGGGCGCCGAGGGGTCAAAACCCGCCTGCCGCAACGCCGTCGGCCAATCCTGACGCAGGTCCACCGGGACGGCGACGCGGTTGCAGGCGGGCTGGGCCCCGTGCGCGTCCAGCGTCGACGATTTGAACTCCAGCACCCGCGGCTGGTCGAGCTCGTACACCGTGACACCGTCCGGCCAGGGCAGCCGCCACGCCCGCGAGTCCAAACCCGCCGCCAGGATCACCGCCTGGCGGATGCCCGCCTCGCTCGCGTCGACGAAGAACTTATCGAAAAACGCCGTGCGGCAAGCCATGTAGCCGACCATCGCCTTCATCTGCAACCGCAGAGTCGGTTCGGCCTCAAGGACCTCGGCGGGCAGCTGCGACGCGGAGTACCAGTTCCACAGCCCGTCGCCGGCGGCGTCGAGGAAGACCCGCGCGAACGGGTCGCTGATCAACGGGTTGTCGCTCTCGGTCTCCATGGCGCGCGCCGAGGCCACGCCCAGGGCCGTCGCACCCACGCTCTCGGTGATCTCCCAGGTGTCGTCGTCGGTCCTGGCCACGCTCAGTTCCCCTCGGTCCGCTGTGCCGACACGAACAAGGCTCGCGGGACTGCGTCCTCGATGCCCTCGGGCGGCCGGCGATCGTAGCCGGCCATCAGCTCCGCGGCCGGCGTCACCGTCACGTCCCAGCCGTGTCGGCGCAGCCAATCGCCGACGTCCTCGCGCTCCTCGAAGTACCACAGGTCCTGGACTTCGGGGATATCGCGTTCGGGCTGCAACCTGGCCATCAGCTCGCGCACCCGCTGCATGCTCTGGCGCTGCCTGTCGCGGGCGGCCTGGTCCATGAAGCCCGGGCCGGGCGCCTCCACGGCGATCCGGCTGCCGGGCGTGCCGAGCGCATGGACCCGCTCGAAGAGCAGCTCTTGCGCCGCCGCCGGCAGGAACGGCAGCAGCCCCTCGGCCGACCAGGCGCTCGGCGCGGAGGCGTCAAAACCTGCCTCCCGCAACGCGTCCGGCCAGTCGTGGCGCAGGTCGATCGGCACGTGCACCAGGTTGCACGTCGGCTGCGCGCCGTGCTCGGCCAATGTCGAGGACTTGAACTCCAGCACGCGCGGCTGGTCGAGCTCGAACACCGTCGTGCCGTCCGGCCAGGGCAGCCGCCATGCCCGCGAGTCCAGGCCCGCGGCCAGGATCACCACCTGGAGCGCGCCGGCGCGAGTCGCGTCGAGGAAGAACCCGTCGAAGAACGCCGTCCGGGCCGCCATGTACCCGACCATTCCGCGCATGCGCGGCAGCAGGTCGGGGTCGGCTTCTTCGATTTCGGCGGGCAGGTCAGGGGCGGCGAACCAGTTCCACATGCCCTCGCCGGCGGCGTCGAGGAAGATGCGCGCGAACGGGTCGCTGATCAGCGGGTTTTCGCTCTCGGTTTCCGCCGCGCGGGCCGCCGCGACGCCCAGCGCGGTCGCGCCCACGCTCTCGGTGATCTCCCACGTGTCGTTGTCGGTTCTGGCCACGTCCGGTCCCCTCCAATTCGCTAGCACGACTACGAATCGACCCTACGCGCGCCGCATGTGAACAACCTGTCCGTCAGGTTCATGCGCCCTGACCGGCAAGTATCCGGTTAAGGTCTCGACATGCGAGTTGACGGGCGCGAGATCAGCGTTTCGGGCAACTTGCTGCAACCGCTGAACCGGCGGACCAACGACATCCTTCGGCTCGCCGCGACGGTCGTCTTCTTCGCGATCGTGATCGCCGGTTCGCTGATCACCCGCCCGCAGTGGGTCGCGCTGGAGAAGTCGATATCGGAGATCGTCGGGGTGCTGACCCCCACCCAGTCGGACCTCGTCTACCTGGTGTACGGAATCGCGATCCTGGCTCTGCCGTTCGCGATCCTGATCGGGTTGGTCGCGGCCCGGCAATGGAAGATGCTCGGCGCCTACGCGGCCGCGGGGCTGCTGGCGGTGCTGCCGCTGTCGATCGGCGGCAACGGCTTCTCGGCGCCGCGCTGGCATTTCGACCTCACCGATCGGCCGCAGACCGTGCTGGCCCAGATCCTGGACGACCCGCGCTGGATCGCTCTGCTCGCGGCCGTCCTGACCGTGTCGGGTCCCTGGCTGCCCGCGCGCTGGCGGCACTGGTGGTGGACGCTGCTGCTGGCCTTCGTGCCGATTCACCTGTTCATCAGCGCCATCGTGCCGGCGCGCACCTTGCTGGGGCTGGCGGTCGGGTGGTTCGTCGGCGCGCTGGTGGTGCTGATCGTCGGCACCCCGGCGCTCGAGGTCCCGCTGGAGGCCACGGTGCGCGCGCTGGCCAAACGCGGATGCGTGGTCTCCGCGCTTCGGGTGGTCCGGCCCGCGGGGCCGGGGCCGCTCGTGTTGTCGGCCGCCTGCATGGATTCCGATTCGGCCTCCGACGAGGCATTGATCGAGTTGTATGGCCCGCACCAGCGCAGCGGCGGGGCGTTGCTTCAGTTGTGGCGCAAGCTTCGGCTGCGCTCCCGCGAGACCGCACCGCTGGTCGCGTCGATGCGCCGCGCCGTCGAGCACCGCGCGCTGATGGCCATCGCCGTCGGCGACCTGGGCCTGGCGAACACGTCGACCATCGCCGTCGCCCCCCTTGACCGCGGCTGGATGTTGTACTCCCACAGGCCTATTCGGGGAACGACGCTCGACCGGTGCGCCAAGGCCACCCCGGTCGAGCGCGCATGGGAGTCGCTGCGAACCCTCAACGACCACCAGATCTCCCACGGCGACCTGCGCGCGGCGACGATCACGGTCGACGACGGCCGCGTGCTCTTCGGCGGGTTCGGCAACGCCGAGTACGGGGCCACCGAGACCCAACTGCAGTCCGACATCGCGCAACTGCTGGTGACGACGTCGGCGTTGTACGACTCGGAATCGGCGGTGGGCGCCGCGATCGACGCGTTCGGCAAGGACACCGTGCTGAGCGCTTCGCGCCGGCTCACGAAATCGGCCATGCCCAAACAACTCCGGCGGTCGATCGCCGATGCCGGCACCGTGATCTCCGGCGCCCGCGCCGAGGTGAAACGGCAGACCGGTGCGGATCAGATCAAGCCCGAGACGATCACCCGGTTCACCCGCAGGCAGGTCATCCAGCTGGTGCTGCTGGTCGCTCTCGTGTATGTCGCGTACCCGTTCATCAGCACCGTGCCGACGTTCGTTTCCCAAGTGAGCCGGGCGAACTGGTGGTGGGCACTTCTGGGCCTGGTCATTTCGGCGCTGACGTATGTGGGCGCCGCGGCCGCCCTGTGGGCGAGCGCCAACGAATCGGTGGTCTTCTGGAAGCTGTCGATAGCCCAGCTGGCCAACACTTTTGCCGCGACCACCACGCCCGCCGGGGTCGGCGGGCTCGCGCTCAGCACGCGGTACCTGCAGAAGGGCGGCGGGCTGTCCGCGGTGCGGGCCACGACCGCGGTGGCGCTGCAGCAAGCGGTGCAGGTGATCATGCACCTGGTCTTGCTGATCCTGTTCACCACCGTCGCGGGCGCGCAGATGGACCTGTCGCACTACGTCCCGAGCGCCACGGTGCTGTACCTGATCGCGGGTGTCGCACTGGGCGGCGTCGGCACCTTACTGTTGGTGCCGCGGCTGCGGCGGTGGCTGGCCACGGACCTGCGCCCGAGGCTGAAAGAGCTCGGCGGCGACCTCCTCGAGGTGGCACGGGAACCGAAGCGGCTGGGGTTGATCGTGCTCGGTTGTGCCGGGACGACTCTCGGTGCGGCGCTGGCGCTTTGGACCAGCATCGAGGCCTTCGGCGGCGGCGCCACGTTCGTCACCTGCACGGTGGTGACGATGGTCGGCGGGACGCTGGCCTCGGCCGCCCCGACGCCCGGCGGTGTCGGCGCCGTGGAGGCCGCCCTGATCGGTGGGCTGGCCGCGTTCGGGATACCCGCGGCCGTCGGCGTGCCGTCGGTACTGCTGTATCGCGTGCTCACCTGCTGGCTGCCCGTGTTCGCCGGCTGGCCGGTGATGCGGTGGCTGACCGAGAACGAGATGATCTGAGGGGTCAGGGCTCGTCGGGACCGCTGCGAACGGAGACGAAAACGATTGAGCCCCGCACGGTTTCGCCGGCCGAGGTGCTGAGGAACAGCGCGTAGTACGCGTCGGGCACCGACTGCGCCACGGTGACCCCGACGTCCACGGTGGCCGCCCCGTCGGCGCCGAATGTCCCGGACGCGGGCGCCACCGTCACCCCTTCGTCGGAGGACGTGCCGGTGATGCGGAAGCCGTCGACGCCGTCGACCATCCGTTGCAGGTCGACGTTCACGGTGCCGGCGTGCCCGGGCGCGATCGCGACGATGGGACGCGCGACGTTGACGGTGACCGCCGAGCTTCCCGCGCCGAACGACGGCGGCGCGGAGTCCTCGGCGGTGCCCCAGGACTTGTCCGGGTAGGCGGCCAGCGAAAACTTCAGATCGCCGCCGGCGCGGACGACCCGTTCCGGGAGCCACGTGCGGTCGGTGGCCTGCCCGTCGACGGACAGGCCGCTGATGTAGCGCAAGCGGTGCGGCCCGGATGCGCCCGGGGCGGACATCCGGATGGATCCGCCCTGGGGAAGGGTGATTACGGCGCGGTCGAACAGCGGTGTGGCGACGGTGAGGATCGGCGTCCCCGGGGTGCTCGGGTACAGGCCGAGGGCGGCCCACACGTACCAGCTGGACAGCGCCCCGAGGTCGTCGTTGCCCGGTGCGCCGTCGGGCGTCGGACCGAACAGCCCGCGGACCCGGTCGACCGTGAGCTGAGTCTTCCAGGGCTGGCCGACGTAGTTGTACAGCCAGGGCACCCCGAAGCCCGGCTCGTTGCCGGCCCAGAGGTAGGGCTCGTTGGGGCCCTCGTTGAGCTTCTCGGTGAACCGGTCGAGACGCGCGACGACCGCGGCGCGGCCGCCGAGGGCCGTCACCAGGCCGGCGACGTTCTGCGGCACCCACCACACGTACTGCTCGGCGTTGCCCTCGTCGTACCCGTCCTGGCCGAAACCCGAAGGGGAATCGACGAATCCGGGGCCGTCGCGGAAGAACCCCATCGTGCTGCGAGGCGAGATGTAGCGGGTGCTGGGATTGAACACGTTCTGCCAGTACTGCGCGCGGATCTGGAATTCGGCGGCGGTCGCGGTGTCGCCCAGCGATTCGGCGAATCGGGAGATGGCGAAGTCGTCGACCGACCACTCCAGGGTGATTGAGGCGTCGGAGATCCAGCCGCCGCCGAACTCGACGGTGTGCGGCGCGTAGCCCAACCCGAGGTAGGTCGCGATGCCGGGCCGCTCCACGTAGCCGCCCAGCCCGGCGCCGCCTTTCGTCGCCGCGTTCACCATGTAGCGCAACGCCGTGTGGACGTCGAAGTCCTTGGCGCCGAAGGCGTACAGGTTGGCGATGAGCGGAACCACGTTGTCCCCGCTCATCTCGCCGGTCGCCGAATTCGCCAGCGCCCAACGGGGAAACGATCCGCTCTGTTCGGCGTCGTTGACCAGCGATTGGGCCATGTCGCTGGCCTGCTTGGGGAAGAGCAGTCCCTGCAGGGCGGCCAGGCTCCGGTAGGTGTCCCAGTCGGAGAAGTTGGCGTACTGGGTGCGTCCCTTCTCCACGGTGTGGATGACGCCGTCGAAACCGATGTAGCGCCCGTCGGCGTCGTTGAACGTGTTGGGGTGCAAAAGCGACCGGTACAGCGAGGTGTAGAAGGCGTCCAGGTTGCCCACCTTCCGGCCGGCCACCGCGATGCACGACAGCTTGGCATTCCAGTCGGAAGCCGCGGCGGCGCGCACATCGTCGAAGCTCGCGTTGCCCTCGGCCGCCAGGTTCGCGCGCGCGCCGTCGATGCCGACGTAGGAGATCGCGGTCCGCACCTCGAGCGTCGCGCCGGGCGGGAACTCCACGTAGCCCCCGCTGTAGGGCGACACCGCGGTGCGGGCGCCGGCATAGACGGAATAGCCGTCCCAGGCGCCGTGGGAGATGAACGGCCGGCTGAACTTCATCGCGAAATACACCGTGTAGGTGTTCCGCTTGCCGCAGAACCCGCCGCTGGTCGCCCACCCGGTGATCGTGGTGTTGTCCTCGCCGATCTCGATGGCGGCGCGAGAATTGCCCGCCAGCGACGCGCCGGAGCGCACGTGGAACAGCGCGGGCCGGCCGTTGCGCGGATAGCGGAAGCGGCCGATGCCGGTGCGGGTGGTGGCGGTGAGTTCGGCGGTCACGCCGGTGCCGGGAAACCGCACCGTGTAGTAACCCGGCGCGCCCTGCTCGGTGTCGTCGTGGGCGATTCGTTCCCAGGCGTTCCACGGCTGCCCGCCGATCGGGGTCGTGGTCGGCAGCATCGAGATGTCGCCGAACGCGGGGCAGCCCACCGAGGCGTGCGTCATGCTGAACCCGGTCGCGCGCGGGTTGTCGTAGTTGTAGCCGGCGTAGTTGCCGGCGGTGTCCGGCGAGTACTGCACCATTCCGAAGGGCGCGGAGGCGCCGGGAAAGCCGTTGATCTCCCCCACCGTCTCACCGCCGGTGCCCGTGCCGATGAGGGTGTCGACGTGGTCGACGGGATTGGTCACGAGCGGCGGCTCACCGTCGTACGCGATCGGCGGGGCCGCCGCAACGAACGTCAGGAAAATGGCGCCCGCCGCGACCACCGCGATGAGGGCCCTGCGTGACCGCATAGCTGTTCTCTACTGCATAACCGCCTCTTCGCGCGTTATTTCGGCGGTGCGGGAATTCGGAGAAATCCACTAGCAACGTTTGCCACCCTCGTCGGCTAGTCTCATTCCGCGTGGCTGGCGCTGGTGCCGGCCCTAGGTTGGGGAGATTTGATTGATGAAACACTTGACCGCAGCAACGGTTACCGTGGCGCTGAGTCTGGCGCTCGTGGCGTGCGGCTCTAGCAACAAGTCAGCACCATCAACATCGACATCGACATCCACCTCGACGTCGACGTCGACATCCACGTCGACGACCTCCGCGACGCCGAGCGCGCAGGGCGGCCCGACGATCGCCGACTACATCCGGGACGCCCACATCACCGAGACCCCGGTGCACCACGGCGACCCCGGACCCAACGTCGACCTGCCGGTGCCCGCGGGCTGGCAGCTCAACCAGAACGCCGGCACGTCCTACGGCGGCATCGTCCTGGCGCAGCCGTCCAATCCGTCCGATCCCCCCACCATCTCGGCGCTTTACTCGAAGCTGACCGGTGACGTCGACCCCGCGAAGATCATCCAGTACGCCCCCAACGAGCTGCTCGGACTGCCCGGCTATCAGGGCACCGGCAACGGCCGGGCCTCGACGCTCGGGGGCTTTCAGGCCTGGCAGATCAAGGGCTCGTACCAGAAGGACGGCAAGACCCGGGCCGTCGCGCAGAAGACGGTGGTGATTCCCAGCCAGGGCGCGGTGTTCGTGCTGCAGCTCAACGCAGACGCGCTGCAGGCCGATGAGGCGCCGTTGATGGACGCCGCCAACATCATCGACGACCAAACGACCATCACCCCCTGATCGTCGGCCTTTCGAGGCGCCGCGGCGGCGAAACTCGCTACGCCGCGGCGCCCGATTGGCCTTACGGTGTTGGCATGCCAGAACAGTCGTATGCGATAGACGCCGGACATCCGCCGTCGGCACTACTGCGCCTCGTCAACCCGGTGCTCGGGTTCCTGCTCCGTACCCCGCTCGCCGGACCGGCACGCAAGCAGCTGATGGTGTTGAGCTTCACCGGGCGAAAGACGGGTCGGCCGTTCACGATTCCCGTGAGCGCCCACGTGATCGACCATGATCTGTACGCGCTGACCGGCGCCCCGTGGAAGCAGAACTTCCGCGACGGCGCGACGGCCAGCGTCGTCTACGACGGCAAAACGACGGCCATGCGCGGCGAGCTGATCCGCGACCGCACCATCGTCTCCGACCTCTTCCACCGCTGCGCCGAGTCCTACGGCGTGCAGCGCGCCCAGCGAATGATCGGACTGAAATTCCGCGACCAGCGGATTCCGACCCGGGAGGAGTTCGCCGAAGCCGTCGACCGGATGCACCTGGGCGCCGTCAAGTTCACGCCGGCCAGCTAAAGGTTGCGGTTAGTCAGGGCCCGCGGGGGAACGTCAAAGACCAAGGTGAAGCCTCAGCGCATTGTCGAGATCGACGAGTTCACGCGGGGAGATTCGACCGATTCGATGGATGAGCCGTTGTGTCGCAATGGATCTGACTTGCTCGGCTTGGGCCTTCGAATCGAGGGTGAGCCCACTGGCGGGCGCCGCCAATCGCACCTGAAACGGGTAGACCTTGTCGACATTGCTGGACACCGGGACGACAGTGACCACCCCGCGACCGAGGCGCGAAGCCGTGGCGTTCGCCCGATCGTTGCTGACGATGACGGCAGGCCGCTTCTTGTTCGCCTCACTGCCGCGGACTGGATCGAGGTCGACTTGCCAGATTTCACCTCGCCTCATCGTCGATGCCATCTCCGCTGGTGGATTCCCACCCGCCTTGATCGTCACTGGACCATTGGCCCCAGGCTTGCTCGTAGTCATCCTCGAGAGCGGGATAGCGCAGCAGCTGGACCGCGCGCTGCAACCCCGCCGAACGAGAAGGCAGCCCAGCCTCTTCGACGTAGGCGTCGAGCACCGCAACGTCTTCCTCCGAGAGGCTCACGCTGAGTTTCACGCCTCGATACTACTGCGGTAGGAAGATGGTAGCAACGATTTCTACCCCGCGCGGAGGGTCACCGCTGCCGGCGATTGCGCTCGGCCACCCTGCGATAGGCCTCGTCGAGATCCGCGGCGGGCGCTTGCGAGCCGGCGATGCTCTGTTCGGCGGCAAGCGCGGGTTCGATGACCGCCGCCGACCCGCGGCGATAGATCTCCTTGAGCCCCCGCATGGTCACCCGCGGCACGGCGGCTACTTGGGCGGCGAGCTCGAGGGCCCGGGGCAGTAGGTCGGCGTGGGCGACGACCTCGGTGACCAAGCCGATTTGTTCGGCCCGGCGGGCGTCCACGATTTCACCGGTCATCGACATGCGGCGGGCCATCGCCGCGCCGACGAGTTGCGGCAGTCGGGCGGTCATGCCCCCGCCGGGCAGGATGCCGACGTGCGCGTGGGTGTCGCCGAAGATGGCGCGCTCGGAGGCAATGAGAAAGTCGCAACCGAGCGCGATCTCGAGGCCGCCGGTAAACGCCGGCCCGTTGACGGCGCCGATGACGGGGGTGCGCATCCGGCCGACGCGGGTCACGCAGTCGTGCGACTCGTACACCTCGAAGTAGTCCCTGCCCTTGCGCGCGGCTTCCTTCAGATCGACGCCCGCGCAGAAGGCGGGGTCGGCGCCCGTCAGCACGACGACGGACACGCTCTCGTCGTCGTCGGCGGCACAGAGCGCGTCGTACAGCGCCTCAACGAGGCTGCGGCTCAAGGCGTTACGCGCCTCGGGCCGGTTCAGGGTCAGCACCCGGATACCGTCGTGGTGGGCCGACGCCAGAGGCTGCGTCATGGGCGCTCCTCGGACCCCGCGCCCGCGCCCGCGCGGGTTCGGGTGATGATCGGCCGCGGGTGACCGGCGGCGAGCGCCGTCCGTCGCACCGAATCGGCGACCGCGTCCGCCCGGCGCTCCGGCACCAACGCGATCACGCAGCCGCCGAATCCGCCGCCGGTCATCCGGGCGCCCAGGGCGCCGGCGCCCACCGCGGTATCGGCGATCAGGTCGATGTGTTCGGTGGTGATCTGGAAGTCGTCGCGCATCGAGACGTGCGACGAGGTCAGGATGTGGCCCGCTTCGACGAAATCCGAATTACCCAAGGCCGCAACGAAATCCAGTACCCTGCCGTTCTCGGTGAGGACGTGGCGCGCGCGGCGGGCATCGATCGGGTTGCCGACGGCGTTCAACTCCGCGCGCCCACGATCCCAGACTTCACGCAACGACGACGCCCGCAGGTCGGCGGCCGCGCGCTCGCACGATTTGCGGCGGGCGGCGTATTCGCCGCCGGCGTGAGTATGCCGGGACCTGGAGTCGATCAGCAGCAACACGACCCCGCTCGCTTCCGGGTCGAACGCCACCGGCGTGATGGTGAGGTCGCGAAAGTCGATCAACAGCGCCGTCGACGGTTCCCCGTACAGGGAGGCCAGCTGGTCGAGCAAACCCGTTGGGGCGCCGACATAGTCGTTCTCGGCGCGCTGGGCCAGCCGCGCCTGCTCCTTTTCGTCGATGCGCATGCCCGCGGCCGCCGCGAGCGCCCCCAGGACGGCGCATTCCAGTGCCGCCGAGGAGGACAGGCCCGTGCCCATCTCCACCTCGCTGGTGATCGACATCGTGCCGCCGGGAATCGGTTGGCCGGTTTGACGCAGCGCCCACACCACCCCGGCGACGTAGGCGGCCCAGCCCTCCACCTGGCGGGGAACGGTGTTGAGCGGGAACCGCACCGCGCCCTGCGCGCGCTGGCTGTGCACGGTGATCGCATCGGTGCGGTCCGGCGCGAACGTCACTACGGTGCGCTGCGGCAGCGCGATCGGCAGCGCGAAGCCAAGGTTGTAGTCGGTGTGCTCCCCGATCAGGTTGACCCGCCCCGGGGCGGCGTAGCGGACCGTCATGACAGCTCCCGCAGCCGCGCGGCCACGGCCTCGGGCGTGACGTCGCTGATGAACGCGTCCATCGCCGATTCCGAGGCGGCCAGATACTTGAGCTTGGTCGCGCTGCGCCGGATCGACATCAGCTCGACGTGAAAGTAGCCGTCGGCCTGGGCGTCGGTGGCGACGAACTGATGCAGCGCCGAAATGTAGGGCAGCGGGGCCGAATACATCCGGTCGAACCGCCCCAGCACGTCGAGGTAGATGAGCGCGAACGCGTCCAGTTCGTCCTTGCCGAGCTCGACGAGGTTGTGCACGAACCGGTTCGGGTAGATGTGCACCTCGACCGGCCAGCGCGCCGCGAACGGCACGAACGCCGTGAACAGCTCGGTGCGCGCGACGATGCGAGAGCCGTCCGCGACTTCGCGCGCCAGCAGGTCGGCAAAGAGGTTGGAGCCGTGGCGCATTCGATGTGCGCCCGCCTGATCCAGCATGCCGGCGGTTCGCGGGGTAAGGAACGGATAGCCGTAGATCTGACCGTGCGGATGGGTCAGCGTCACCCCGATTTCCTCGCCGCGGTTTTCGAAACAGAACACCTGCTCGATGCCCGGCGCGGCCAGCAGGTCCGCGGTGCGGTGCCGCCACGCCTCGACGACGAGGCGGGCGTGCGCGGGTTCCAGCTGCGCGAACGACCCGGTGTGGTCGCTGGAAAAGCAGATCACCTCGCAGCGGCCGCTGCCCGGGGCCGACACGAAGCCGTCACCGGCGGGCGCGCCCACGGGCTGCCCGCCGCCCGACAGGCTCGGGAACCGGTTTTCGAACACCACGACGTCGTAGTCCGGGGCGGGTACCTCGCTGGTCAGGCCGGTCGGTCCCGGGCACAGGGGGCACTGGTCGGCCGGCGGCTTGTAGGTGCGGTCCTGGCGCAGCGCCGCGACGATCACCCATTGCCCCGTCGACCGGTCGAACCGCAGCTGCGACTGGTCCGGGGCGCGCGGCGGCAACGGCCTACGGTCCTCGACCGGCGCCGGGCGGTGGCCGGGCAGCGCGAAGAACAGCAGATCCCGGCCGTCGGCCAGCGTTGCCCGCGTAGGCGCTGTCACGACGTCGAAGACTAGCCTGGGCCGCCCGGCGCGGTTCGGGTAACCATGTGATCACCCGCTAAATCGGGCTACAGCCCGGGCAGGCACGCCGGGAAGATGCACGGCGAGGTCGGTGGCGTCTGAACCTTCCTGAGCAGATCGGCCAGATGGACGAGTGACGGCAACAGGATCGCGTCCACACCCGCCTTTTGATCCTGGGGCAGATTGCGGCTGTCCAGATCCACCTTGGTGACCTGATCCTGCAGGCCTTTGATCCGCTGATTTCGCTCCGCCGGCGTCAGGCCGTCCCAGGCTGCGTCGAGGTCCGCGATCTGGCGCCGCAGCTCGTCGGCCTCGGCGAACGGATCCCCCGCGGCGGGGGGCGGCCGCAACGGGTAGACGTGGCCCAGCGTGGGTCGGGCCGCCACGTCCGCCCGCGCCGGACTCGATGCCACCAGCAGGCAGGCCAGCACCATCGCCATGATTATCGTTGAAACGAAACGCATTTGGTCTCCTCCGCACTACGGCGCGAATGCGCAGATCAGTCCGAGCACCCGCTCGCACTCCTCGCGGGTGCGGAAGACGGGTGGCGGCGGGGGCGGCGGAGGCCCCTCGACGATGTTGTCGGGGCAACCGCCGTAATACCCGGGAGGACACTGCTCGTGATAAACGTGGCAGACGTTCAAGTCCCACCCGGTGGCCCGCAACCCGGGCCACACGTAGTCGCCCGGGCACCAGCGCATCCCGGGACCGTGGTAGCAGCCCGTCCTCGACGAGCAGTGATCGTCGTCGGCGCGGGCGACGCCCGCCGGCGCCCCCGCCCCGGCCAGCGCCAAGCCAGCCGAGACGAGGACTCCGGCGAGGACTCGCTTCATGCACTTAGGTTGCGGCGCAACGCTTGCCGATTCTTCGCCGAATTCTTGCGAAATTCTTGCGTTGGGCCGGCATTCCGCTGTCGCCGCGGGTCGGACAAGATGGGTGCCATGACCGAACCAGCGATGACCCGCGTGGCGGTCTACCTCGATTTCGACAACATCGTGATCTCGCGGTACGACCAGGTGAACGGGCGCAACTCGTTCCAGCGGGACAAGGCCGGCGGGCTCGAGCCCGATCGGCTGGCCCGCGCCACCGTCGACGTCGGGGCGATAATCGACTTCGCGTCGTCGTTCGGGACGCTGGTGCTCACCCGCGCCTACGCGGACTGGTCGGCCGACGTGAACGCCGGGTACCGCGGACAGCTGGTGGCCCGCGCGGTCGATCTGGTCCAGCTCTTCCCGGCGGCCGCCTACGGCAAGAACGGCGCCGACATCCGGCTGGCCGTGGACGCGGTCGAGGACATGTTCCGGCTGCCCGATCTGACCCACGTGGTGATCGTCGCGGGCGACTCCGACTACATCCCGCTGGCGCAGCGCTGCAAGAGGCTCGGCCGGTACGTGGTGGGCATCGGGGTGGCCGGCTCGTCGAGCCGGGCGCTGGCGGCCGCCTGCGACGAGTTCGTCATCTACGACGCGCTCCCCGGTGTTCCGGTGTTCGAGCCCGAGCCGGACAAACCGAAGAAGGCGAGCGGCCGCAGCAAGGCGGACAAGCGCGAGGAACCGGACGAGGCACCCGACCCGCAGGCCGCCGCCACCGCGCTGCTGACGCGCGCGCTGCAGATCGGCCTGGAGAAAGACGACGTCGACTGGCTGCACAACTCGGCCGTCAAAGCCCAAATGAAGCGGATGGACCCGTCGTTCAGCGAGAAGTCCTTGGGTTTCCGGTCATTCAGCGACTTCCTGCGGTCGCGGTCCGACGTCGTCGAGCTGGACGAGAGCTCGACGACCCGGATGGTGCGGTTGCGCGGAAAGGACTAAGCCGCTCCCCTACGCTGACCACCGTGAGGCAGGAAACGACCCGACCCAAACGCTCGTGGCCGTCCTGGCTCACCCGCAACGTCCGGGTGCTCTCCGGGGTCTCGTTCCTGCAGGACACCGCCAGCGAGCTGCTGTATCCGCTGTTGCCGATCTATCTGACGGCCGTGCTCGGCGCGCCGCCGGCCGTGGTGGGGGCCGTCGAGGGGGTGGCCGAGGGAGCGTCATCGCTCACGAAACTCGCGGCCGGCCCGCTCGGCGACCGGTTCGCGCGGCGCCCGCTGATCGCCGCCGGTTACGGGATGGCGGCGCTCGGCAAGATCATCGTCGCGGTGGCCGGGGCGTGGCCCGGTGTGCTCGCGGGTCGCGTCGTCGACCGGCTCGGCAAGGGCGTTCGCGGCGCGCCGCGCGACGCGCTGCTGGTCGACGACGTGGACGAGGCCCAGCGCGGCCGGGTGTTCGGTTTCCACCGCGCGATGGACACCCTGGGCGCCGTCGTCGGTCCGCTGCTCGGGTTGGTGGGCTACGAGCTGCTCGACCATCGGATCCCGCCGTTGCTGTACATCGCCATCGTGCCCGCCGTCCTGAGCGTGGCCCTGGTCTTCCTCGCACGCGAGCGCAGACGGCCCATCCCGCCGGCGCAACGCGGGTCCATGTGGGCCGGTGTGCGCACGTTGCCGCGGCCGTACTGGCGGGTCGCCGCGCTGCTCGTCGGGTTCAGCCTGGTGAATTTCCCGGACGCCTTGTTGTTGTTGCGGCTCAACGAGATCGGCTTCTCGGTGGTCGAGGTGATTCTGGCCTACGTCGGATACAACGCGGTGTACGCGCTGGCCAGCTACCCGGCCGGAGCGCTCGCCGACCGCATCGGCAAGCCGGCCTTGTTCGGCCTCGGTCTGGCGTTCTTCGCGGTCGGCTACACCGGGCTGGGGCTGACCACCGACCTGGTGACGGCCTGGCTGCTGATCGGTGCCTACGGCGTGTTCACCGGGTGCACCGACGGCGTCGGGAAGGCCTGGATCTCGGGCCTGGTCGGCCAGGAGCATCAGGCGAGCGCTCAGGGCGTGTTCCAGGGGGCCACCGGCCTGGCCGTGCTGGTGGCGGGCTTGTGGGCGGGCTTCCTGTGGGGTTCGAACGGGCAACTGCCGTTGCTCATCTCGGGCATCACCGGCGGGGTGTTCGCGATCGCGCTGATCGGCGGCCAGCTGGCCCGCGGCGCGGCAATACACAAGGGGTAAGTGTGTATGGCGACTCGGGGGCAAATTCGGTGGTGGGCAAGCGATATCGTTGACAGTCGCCCGGCATGGCCATACATTGTGACAAACTCGTCGCGAGGAGACCGTCATGACCGTCGGTGCCGCTCCCCCAAGCGTTTTCGACGCCGACCTGCCGACGCTGGAGTATGGCGCCGAGGAAACTCCCGCCGACGTGTATCCGCGGCTCCAGGCGGCGCAGCGGCAGGCCCCGGTGGCGCTGGGACCGTTCGGGCCCGAGGTGCTGTCCTACCACCTCGTCCGGTCCGTCCTTCGGGATTCCCGGTTCCAGATCCCGCCCGGCATAAACCTGCTCGCCCAGGGCATCACCTCGGGCCCGTTGTGGGACAAGGTGGTCAACAGCCTGCTGTGCCTGGAGGGCGACGCGCACCAACGGCTGCGCAGCCTGACGTCCAAGGCGTTCACGCCCCGCGCGACGCTGCGCCTGCACGACACCATGGTCGCGGTGATGAACGAGCTGGTCGACAAGGTCGTCGACGCGGGCCACTGCGACGTGGTCACCGATCTCGCGCGCCCCTATCCCGTCCCGATCATCTGCGCGTTGCTCGGAGCGCCCCGCGAGGATTGGCAACAGTTTTCGTCGTGGGCCGACGACGTGTTCAAGGCCTTCACCTTCACGGTCGATGTTCGCGAGGTCGAGCCCGTCGTGATGCGCGCGTGGCGGGAGCTCGACGACTACGTCGACGACATGGTGGCCCGGCGCCGCAACAGCCTCACCGACGACCTGCTGTCCGACCTCATCCGCGCCGAGGACGACGGCGACCGCCTCAACGCCGCCGAACTGCGCATGCTGGCCGGCGGCCTGCTGCTCGCGGGCACGGACACCACCCGCAACCAGGTGGCCGCCTCGGTCCACGTCCTGTGCGAGCACCCGGAGCAGTGGGCGCTGCTCAAGCAGCACCCCGAGCTGGCGATGCCGGCCGTGGAGGAGACGATGCGACACTCGCCGATCGCGGGCGGCACCCTGCGGCTGGTGGCCCAGGACGCGGAGCTGGACGGCTACCTCTTCCCCGCCGGCACGATGGTCCTGGTGAATACCGCTGCGGCCAACCGCGATCCGGCGGTCTACGACGAGCCGGACCGCGTCGACATCACGCGCGCCGGAGCGCCGCCGATTTTGACGTTCGGCGGCGGCGCACACTACTGCCTGGGCGCCAACCTGGCCCGCCGCGAGATCGCCGAGGCGCTCAACGTCCTCGCTAGCCGGCTACAGAACCCGCGCATCGCCGGACCGGTGCCGTGGAAGCCGATGGTCAGCCTGAGCGGCCCGCTGAGCCTGCCCATCGAGTTCGACACCGAGTGACGGTCATTGCGCGAGCAGACGCGGAATCGCATGATCTCGCCCGCAGGGGTGCGATTCTGTGTCTGCTCGCGGTCATTTAGTCCGCCGGGTGCAGCGACGCCCAGGGGTGGGCCGATTCCAGTTGGGCCGCAACGCGAATGAGCACGTCCTCGCGCCCGTAGGCGGCGGCGAGCTGCACGCCGATGGGCAGTCCTTCGACGTTGCGGTGCAGGGGCAGGCTGATCGCGGGCTGCCCGCTCATGTTGAACGGCGGCGTGAACACCGCGAACCGGCCGGCGCGGCGCATCGGCGCCGTCGGATGTTCGGGGTTGTTCTCGAACTCGGCCAGCGGCAGCGGCGGCTCGGCCAGCGTCGGCGTGAGCAGCAGGTCCCACCCGTCGGCCCACCACTGCTGCAGCGCCCGCCGGAACGCGGAAACCGCATCCAGCGCGACGGCGTAGTCGACGGCCGTCAGCCGCTGCGCGCGCTCGACGTGCACCCAGTTCACCGGCTCGATGTCGTCCGCGGTGACCTCGCGCCCGAGCGTCTCGCCGAACCCGCGGGCCGCCATCGCCAACTGCGTGGCCCACAACGCCATGAACTTTTCCACCAGGGTGGTGTCGGCGAGGCAGGCCGGCCAGGCCGGCTCGACGGCGTGGCCGAGCCCCTCCAGCATCGACGCGGCGGCGCGCACCGCCGCGACGCAGTCGTCGTGCAGGAAGTCGCCGCGCGGATGCGCGTCCAGCAGCCCGATGCGCAGCCGGCCCGGGTCGGCGCCGAGTTCGTCGGTGTAGGGGCGCCGCGGCGCCGGGGCGATGACGGAGTCGCCGACACCGGGACCGCGCACCGCGTCGAGCAACCGCGCCGTGTCGCGCACCGTGCGGCTGACGCACAGCTCGACACCCAGCCCGGACTCGGCGCGCACGGGGCCCACCGTGATCCGTCCCTGGCTCGGCTTGAGGCCGACCAGCCCGCAGCACGACGCCGGGATCCGGATGCTGCCGCCACCGTCGGAGGCGTTGGCGAACGGCACCATCCCGGCCGCCACAGCCGCCGCGGCGCCGCCGCTGGACCCGCCCGGCGTGCGATCGAGCGCCCACGGGTTGCGGGTCGCCCCCCAGGCCAACGGCTGCGTGGTCGGCAGGCTGCCCATCTCGGGGCTGTTCGTCCGCCCGGCGATCACCAGGCCGGCCTCCTTGAACCGGGCGACCAGCGTGGTGTCGGCGGTGTCGATCTTCGCCGCCTCTTTCAGCGCGACGTTGCCGTTCGACATCGTCTGACCGGCGAAACTCGTGTACAGGTCCTTGAGCAGGAACGGCACGCCGTGAAACGGGCCTTTCGGCAGGTCAGGGCCGGCGGCCACGGATCGGGCGTGATCGAACCACTCGATGACGACCGCGTTCAACGCGGGGTTGGAGCGCTCGATCCGCTCGATCGCCGCCTCGAGCAGCTCGCCGGGCGTGACCTCGCCTTTTGCCACCAGCGCCGCCTGGTCGGTGGCGTCCATCCAGCGGGTCTCGTCGGCGAGGCTGCTCATGGTTCTTGGTGTACCACGTGTGACCAAGACGCCCGCGCACGATTCGCGGTCGGTCCGGGCCCGCTTTACGCTCGGTGGTTACAGGAACTTAACGGGGGTTTTGTTGATGCGTGGGATCCGGGGGCGGACTCTGCCCGCACACAGGCTTGCCCTGCTCGCGGCGGCCGGCGGCGTCGTCGTCGCGTCCTGTTCGGCGACGGTGGACCCGCCCGCGGCCACGCCGACCACCTCGAGTTCGACCTCGACAACCACGGCAGCTGCGGCGCCCGCGCCGCCCCCGGTGACCGGCCCGCTGGAGAGGGACTGGAAAAGCTACGGCGGGACGGCCTACGTCGGGTGCCCGGAAAAATACGTGCAGCGCAAGTCGGCGCTCGAGGAGATTCGCCCCAAGGTGTTCGACACGAAGACGGGCCAGTACGCCGTGCCGGGCGTCCCCGCGATCCCGGCCGGTGAGAACCTGACCGGCGGCATGTGCGCGCTGACGGGGACGGCCGCCGACAACATGAGGGTCGTCTACGTGGTGACGACGACCAAGCCGGCGCAAGGGTCGCAGCCCGAGGTCACCAAGGCCACGGCGTACGCCTTCGACCTCAAGACGAGCCAGCCCGTGGTGACCAAGGAGCTGACGCCGCCGACGCCCGACCTGAAATTGACCGCGGCGAACGAATGGGGCCTGGCGGCGACCGCGACCGGTGTGGCGTGGGTGAACGCCTTCACCGACGGGCACAGCGCCGCGGCGCCGCCGCGGACCGTCATCCTGTCCGGGGCCGACCTGTCGATGATGTGGAACGACCCGCAGCCCGGCCGGGTGTGGCAGGACGTCCTGTCGTTCCAGCGCAACACCGACAAGACCGGCGCGGCCAAGGCGTCGGGAGCGGAGCTGCGCCGGCCGAGCGGGGAAGCGATCTATCAGGACAACGACATCTGGACCGTCGACGGCGAATTGTCCGACGGCCCAGACGAACTGGTGAAGATCACCCACTGGGATTCCTACAACCCCCCGGTGGTGTCGACGATGTTCTATGACCTGAACGCGAAATCCCTTATCAAGGTGGGCGATTCGGACCGGGTGTCCGGGGGCGGATTGTCCGCCACGCTGTCGGACGGGAAACTGTTCGTCGACGGCCGCAACTCGGACAATTCACAGTTCGGGTTCGGCGTGTGGAACCTGCACACCCAGCACTGGGACTTGCTGAAGACGCGCGACGACGCGAAGAAGATGAATATCGCGAAGCTGGCGTTCTTCGAAGACCACCTCTACATCACCAACGTAGGCAACACGTTCGCCGTGCTCGCCCTGCCCGCCCCGGATCCGGTCGCGACGACCTGGTCGGTCCGGCCGTTCGCGCGGATATCGGGCTGGACGCTGGTGTGCCGCGGCGAGAACGCCGCCGCCCTCAACGGCGACTGCAAGGACATCGTGATGGTGCAGGACCAGGACGGCCACTTCCCCGGACCGTGGTTCTGAGCAGGCTCAGCGGAAGCGGACGTTCAGCGTCGCCATGCCGAAGATCTTCTGGCCACCGGACTTCGCCGCGACGACGACGACGCCGCTGCGGGTCTCCGGGTCCAGCGACTTGACCCGCCCGGTGAACTCGATGTCGGCGCCCTCGGCCGCCGACACGATCGCGGGCTGGGACAACCGCACCGCGTACCGGGTGACCGCGCCGGGATCGCCCGTCCACGCCGAGGCGAATCCGGCGCCCAGGCCCATGGTGAGCATTCCGTGGGCGATCACGTCGGGCAGGCCGGCCAGCTTGGCGATGCCCTCGTCCCAGTGGATCGGGTTGGCGTCGCCGGCCACGCCGGCGTAGTTCACCAGATCGCCGCGCGACAGTCGGGTGTGATGCGCCGCCAACTCGTCGCCGACCTTCACGTCCTCGAAGGATGGCGTCCCCGGCGTGCGGGTCGCGCCTTCCTGGGCGATCCGAACCTCACCCTCGGGGCGCACCGTCTTCTCGTACCCGGCGCCCGCTTCGGCGATTGCGAGGATGTCCACGTCGTGCATCATGATCTTCGGCGCGGCCAACTTGACCTGGGGATCGACGTCTTCGGCCGTGATGCCGACGACGGTGGTGTGCAGGGTGTGTACCCGCTCGCCGGCGGCGTCGGTGTAGGTGTTGGTGACGGTGATGAAGTCCCTGCCGGCGGTCCTGCGCACCGAAGTCAGCTCGACGTCGATGTGTAGTTCGTCGCCGGCCACGATCGGGCGGTGCTGCTCGAAGACTTCTTCGGTCTGTAGGTAGGTGTCGTAGCCGACGACCACCGACTCGAACATGCGGCGATTGCACATCATCCCGGGAACCGACGTGAACGTCAGCGGCGCCACCAGGCCGGAATAGCCCAGCTCAGCGGCCGCGGCGACATCCCAGTGCGCGGGGTGATAGTCCTGCACCGCGCGGGCGTATTCGCGGACCTTCTCGCGGCCGACCAGGTACGTGCCGTCCATCTGGTAGTAGTGGCCGACCCGCGATTGAAGCGCCGGCGCTTCCGCTGCTGCGGTCATGGATTTGCTCAACTTTTCTATCGGCTTGTTTGCGGTTGCCGACGAGACACCCTAACGCGCCGGCAAGGTGGGCATACACGCCCGATACGCTTCGCCGGAGTGGTTCGGAACTTCGTCAGTCATCTCGTATCAAGTGGCGCCGGAGAAAATCCGCCTCGAGTGAGCTGATCTCCTCGAAGAGCGAACCCGTGTAGACGTCGAAGTGCCCTACCGGATAGCGGTGCAATTCGACGTCACTCATCAGGGACGCTATCCGTGCCGCGAACCTCGGCGACGCTTGCTGGTCGTGGTCCCCCAGGCACATCAGCACGGGCATGCGCAGCTTCTCCGCGGTGCCGGCGCGGTAGCGGGGCAAGGCGAAGAGCATGCGCGGGGCGAGCGCATTGCGCCAGCCGATGGCTTCGCCGCCCAGCGCCTCGAAGGCCGCTTTCGCCTCGGGCTCGGTGAACACCGCGACGGCGCCCGAATCGGCGACCACGGGAACCAGATACGGTTCCTTACCCAGCTTCGCGCCAACCGCATCGCGCACCGCTGCGACGCTGAATTGCAGCGTCCGCCGCGCCACATCCCAATTCAGGCGTTCGCCGAGGGTGCGGCCGCGGTGCCAGCCGTCGATCAGCGGGACCTGCGACACCACGGCGGCGATATCCGGATCCGTGGCGGCCACCGCCAGCACGTGACCACCACTGAGCGACGTCCCCCACAAGGCCACCCGATGGGTATCAACGTCGTCGCGGCCGCGCACAAATCGCACCGCCGCGCGATAGTCGTCCTGTTGCTCGGCGACGTTGACGACCTGTCGGGGCTCGCCTGCGCTGGCCCCGAAACGCCGGTAATCGAACGCCAGCACCGCGAGGCCCGCCGTCGTGAACTTCTCCGCGTACGCGGGCAGGCCGAGGCGCTTGGTGGCGCTGGCGCCGTGCCCCATGACCACGCATGGCGCGCTGCCCGAGGTCGCGGGCAGGTAGAGATCGGCCGCGCACCGCACACCGTCGGAGTCGAAGAACACTTCCTCGCGCACGGACACGTCCATGAATCTGCACCGCCGGCCCCGCGGCGACCAGGACCATATGGGCTGGTCTTCGGTGACCTTGGCCCCTACTGAACGGTCGCGTGGATGTCGATGCTGTGGGCGTGGGCGAAAAACGAACCCACGCGCGGTTAGTGCTCGACCAATTGCGCGACGAGCGCGGCCGCCGAGTGGTGCTGGTGTCACACTGCCTGCTCAACGAGAACACCCGCTATGCCGGCGGGGCGACGCGACAGGGTGGGGTGACCGAGGCGGTCGAGGAGCTGATCGGTGCCGGCTACGGGATTCACCAAATGCCGTGCCCGGAGCGGCTCGCCTGGGGCGGGGTACTGAAGCCCCACAGCCTTCACCTCTACCACTCCAAGGGCGGCTTGCTGTATCCGTTGCGGGGCCTGCTGCTGCGCGCGTTCGTGGTGTGGACCCGCCTCGTCTATCGGCGGTTGGCGCGCCGGGTCGCTCGCGATGTAGCCGACTACCGGCGTTCCGGGATCACGGTCGCGGGCATGATCGGGATCGGCGCCTCGCCATCGTGTGGCGTGGCGACGACGTTAGATCTGCGGGCGTCGCTGGAAGTGGTCGCGTCCTGTCCGGCCGCCGCTCTCACTCGCGACGTCATGAACGAGCGCGCCGTGTTGGCGTGCCGGCGCAAGGGCGAGGGCCTGTTCATCGAAGAGCTGGATCGACAATTGCGCCGCCGGGGTCTGAAGGTCCCGGCGTTCGAGCACGATCTGGCTGCCGAGCTTCGGGGTTCGCGGCAGAACCTGCTCACCGCAGGCCCATTGAAGACCCTGGGCGGAGCAGAAGACGCGGCAACCGTCCCGGGTCTCTAGCCGAGACAACGAAACTCACGAGTCTAAGTGACACCGAGTACCCACCCGAGCGTTGACATAGATACCCTACCCGGGTATCGTTCTAATCATGAATGAAACCCACATCTGCCACTGTAAATCCACCGGATGCGGCTGCGGCGACTCCGGCTGCACCCAAACCGCCGGTTGTAGCTGCGGCCACCCGAACTGCACCTGCAACGATTGATCACCTTCAGCCAAGGCCTCGACAACGCGTCGAGGCCTTGGCTGATTTTTTGCAGGTGACCATCCTGTAGGGGTATTTGGTGGCCGCCGGCGCGGAGTCAGGCCCGCGGGTGCACCAGTCGATGAATCGAAAGGCCGAGTTGTGAAAAACTCGCGATGTCCGCGAACCCAATGAGCGACCTCGCGCTGCGATGGGTCGTAACCATTCTCTTTGGCGTCAGCATCACCACATATCTGTATATCCTTGCGGCCCAACGTCCGCGATTGAACGTGACTGTCAGTCACCTGCTTCACCTCGCGATGTCGGTAGCGATGATCTTGATGGTCTGGGGCATCGGAATGAGCCTCCCAACCACCGGCACAATCTTCTTCTTTGTGTTGGCCGGCCTTTGGTTTGCGCACGCCGCCGGTCGGATGCCGACCGCGAATGGCGACCGACTGACCAACGCCTACTACGCGGTGATGATGGGGGCGATGGCGTGGATGTTCGCGGTCATGAACGGCGGCCTGCCAGGACAGATCGATCAATCATCTGATCATGTGCCGTCGGGCGTGCTGGCCATGGACAAACCCGAGCCGGAGATGATGCCGATGCACGAGATGTCTCCGGCCGGATCCGGAACCGAATGGGTCACCACGGTGAACTGGATACTGACCGTCGGGTTCGCGGTCGTAACCCTGTACTGGGCCTGTTCTTACATCTCAAGGTCCCAACCGAATTCGGCGCCGCGACCCGGCCCGCTCGGATACGTGGAACCGCTTTATCAGCTGTGCACCGCCGCCGGAACAGCCCTGATGTTCGGCGCACTCCTATAGCGTGCGAATAGTCGAAGCATCGCGGATCAGCCAAACCAACTTTGTGCCCTTGCGCGTTCTCCACGACCGACCCAAGCTGTCGTATCTGATTGTTTCGCCCGATCTTTCAGCGGTGAACCAGCTCGCCGTCCGATGGCGGTGCGACCAGCGAGCCGGGAGAAGTGAGGAGCTTGCCAGCCACCCCTGACATGACTACGTACGGCGGCGGTCGCCGCGACGACGGGATCCGGCTCGGGGCGAGCGCAGCGCTGATCAGGGTGATCCGCCGGATCCCGGCCTGCGGACGCTCGATCGCCGTCGCGCTCCTCGTTGTTGCGCCGCCAGCCGCCGGATGTTCGACGGGAGCAGCGACCATGCCCGCGGCCGGCGGAAAGTCTGAGGTCGGCGCCACCCGTGATGTCAATCCCCAGGATCCCGCCACACTACTCAACGGCGGGGAACTACGGTTACCGCTCGCCGAGTTTCCAGCCAACTTCAACACGTTGAACATCGACGGCAACGACCCCGACGGCGCCGCGGTGATGAACGCAACGATGCCGCGAGCGTTCAGAATCGGCCCGGACGGCTCGACGACGCTCAATACCGACTACTTCACCAGCATCGAACTCACAAGCACTGCACCGCAAGTCGTCACCTACACCATCAATCCCAAAGCTGTGTGGTCCGACGGTACGCCAATCACCTGGCAGGACATTGCCAGCCAAATCCATGCCCTCAGTGGCGCTGACCAGACCTTCGCGATCGCCGGACCGAGCGGCGCCGACCGGGTCGCGTCGGTAACCCCCGGCGTCGACGACCGGCAGGCCGTCGTAACCTTCGCCAAGCCGTACTCCGAGTGGCGGGGCATGTTTGCGGGCAACACCATACTGCTGCCCGCCAGCATGACCGCGACGCCCGAGGCTTTCAACACGGGTCAACTCGAGCGGCCCGGGCCGTCGGCCGGTCCGTTCATCGTCTCCGGTCTGGACCGGACCAATCAGCGAATTTTATTGACCCGCAACCCGAAATGGTGGGGCAAGCCCCCACTCCTTACCAGCATTACGTATCTGGTGCTCGATGAAGCAGCCCGGACGTCGGCGCTGCAGAACAATACGATCGACGCGAGCATTCTGGGCACTGTGGACCAGTTGACCATCGCACGCCGCACCCCGGGCATCTCGATTCGGCGTGCTCCCGCTCCGAGCTGGTATCACTTCACTTTCAACGGTGCCCCCGGAGCGATGCTGGAGGACAACGCGCTGCGCCTCGCCGTCGCCAAAGGCATAGATCGTCAGACCATCGCGAAGGTGACCGAGCACGGCCTGACGAATAATCCAGTCCCGCTGAATAACCACGTCTACGTGGCCGGGCAGGAGGGGTATCAAGACAACAGCTCTGTCGTGCCCTACGACCCCGTCGAGGCGAGACGAGAACTCGACGCCCTGGGATGGAAGCCCAACGGGCCGGTCCGCGAAAAGGACGGTCGCCGGCTGGTTCTCAACGACTTGTTCTACGACGAACCGAGCAGCCGGCAGTCCGCCCTGATCGCACAGCACAGCCTCGCCGAGGTCGGGGTCAAGCTCGAACTCCACGCCAAGGCCGGCCCCGACTTCTTCACCAACTACATCAATGTCGGGGCTTTCGACATCGCCGAGTTCGGCTGGGTTGGGGACGCCTTCCCGTTGTCAGCGCTCACGACCATCTACGCATCCGGGGGACAGAGCAACTTCGGCAAGATCCGCAGCAGCCAGATCGATGCCAAAATCGAGGAAATGCTCGAAGAGCTCGATCCGGTGAAAGCCCGCGGCTTGGCCAACGGGGTCGACAAGCTCATCTGGGCAGAGGGATTCAGCGTGCCACTAACCCAATCCGCCGGCATCGTCGCGGTCCGCAGCACCTTGGCCAACTTCGGCGCGACCGGCATCGCGGACCTGGATTACACGACTATCGGGTTCATGCGAACCTGACCCTGACCACCTGCGCGCGATGAATAAGGGCCGAAAGTCCCTACCCCCGGGGGGTATAATTGGACCATGATGGTGGTCGCAGGATCATCCAACAGTGAACGGAGAATTTCGATGCTATCTCGAGCCAAGACCAAGGTCGCCCTGGTCGGTGGTGCGGTCGTGGTTGCCCTGGGGGCGGGTGTCGGTGGTGGCGTGTTGTTAAGCGGCACAACCATACCCACGACGATCGCGACGCCCACGTCCAGCGTTGCTCCAACGCCGCCGCCGGCTCCAGGAGGCCCCGGAACTAGCCCCCAGACGAGGGACTTTAACGCTCCCGGTGGTGGTGACACCGGTTGTATCCCTCACGCGAACTGCTAGGTGTCGAACGCACTCGGCCCGGCAGCGACCTGCACTTGACAACACAGGAGCTGCCGGGCCGAGAAGGCAGTAGGTCTCGCGGTTGATCTAGCGCAAGGTGAGCTCGGGCGTGGTTTTGGCCAAATCGGCTACGCCCGATAGGAATCCGGTGGCCTCTTCGCTGGCGGTCGCGCCGCTGGACGTCTGGACGGTAACCGGCAGGCGAACGCGACCGGAGAACGCCTGCGTCATCCGGTACGAATCGAACTCGTCGAATGTGATCGCACTCAGGTCGGCGTCCCCCCACACGGCAGTGCCGTCGGCCAGACCATGGGGATCCAGACGCACCGGGCAGTCAAGAGGCGAAAGCAGTTTGGACTTTTGGCAGCCGGCCATCGCCGCGGACAGCTGCGTTCTCACCGCGTCACGTCCCGTATCCGTCAAGACAAAGGTGGGATGCACCCAGTACGGAGCCGCCGTCGTGAGTTGGTCGAGCAGCAGCGGTGGGACCGTCGCCCCCAGATAGGGGCTGGTGCTGCCGAGCTCGATCCAACCGGGAAACACGTAAACTGTGGCGTCGCCGATCGGCGTGCCGAATAACGTCACCGTCTTCGCGGCGGCATTGCCCATCGACGCGCCCAGGCCAGGTGTGAACTTGATCGCCGACGAGGCGAGCTTCCAGCGGTTGTGGTCCATCATTAAATCCAGTATCGCGTCAGAGGTTTGGTCACCAAACGTCGCGGCCACATGCACATGGGCCATGCTCAGCGCCGCACCAGGTGACGACGAATTATCATGCAGGATCCTGATATTGCGGATCGGCCAGTGCGCGATTTGCTTCTTGAGGATCTCGCCGGTCAGAAACTGGTTCGTGTCCGCTCGCTCGATGCCATAGGACAGAGCGGTCGCGGCGTCTCCGCGGGCGAGCGCCTCCAAGTAGCTCTTGACGGCGTCGCCGGCCGATCCACCCGCCTGCCCGCGTTGCCCGTCGAACACGGTGATCGCCGCGACGAGGGCCACCGCCACTGTTGCGCCGGCGGCCGCCAACACCATAAGCAGTCGTCTGCGGCTCTTGCGGGGCTTCGGGCCGGCCGGACTGGGCTCGGTCACCTCAACCTCCAATAGTTGTCACGCACTCTTCCCGCGCTGCCCCTACCCCGTAGGGGTATATTAGTCTACGATCACTTCCGAGGAAAAACTCGGAGAACGGAGGATTCGGTGAAATCTCGGGTGAGGACGGCCATCTCCCTGGTGGGTGGTACCGCCATGCTTGTATTGGCGGTCGGATGCGGTACGGGCACCAAGTCGACCGGCGCAACCCCCACCACCACGACGACGACCCCGTCGTCCAGCGTCACGCCACCGTCCGCACCACCCACGGACAGTCACGACATTCCCCCGAGCGGACCGTCCGGTTGCGTTCCCCATCTCAACTGCTAGGTGCAGGGTTCGCGACTCTCATGCGCGAGACATTCGACCGCGAAGCACGATTGTCGTGGGTCCTGGCCGCGCTGGCCGGTCTGATCGGCGCTGCGGCGTTCACTCATTCCGCCGGATACTTCGTGACATTCATGACCGGCAACACCGAACGCGCGGCGTTGGGATACTTTCGCTCCCAACCCTGGCTCGCCCTGACAGCGACGCTGCTGTTGGCGGCGTTTCTCGCCGGCGTGGTGGTTGCGTCTTGGTGCCGGCGCCATCTGTGGGTGGCGCATCCGCACGGCCCGACGGTTCTCACCGCCTTGTCGTTGGCTGTCGCCACCACGGTCTGCGTTGCCACCCACGGATGGTCGGAAATGGGCGAACTCTCGTTCGCGCCAATCCTTTTCATCGCGTTCGGGATTGGCGCCCTGAACACCTCATTTGTCAAGGACGGCGAGGTGTCAACCCCGTTGAGCTATGTGACCGGGACACTCGTGAAGATGGGCCAGGGCATTGAACGTCACATCAGCGGCGGCTCGGCGGCGGCCTGGCTGGGATACTTTCTGTTGTATCTGAGCTTCATCGCTGGCGCCGTCGCCGGTGGGTTGATTAGCCTGATTACCAACGGATCCCAGATGTTGGCAATCGCCACGGCCGTCTGCTCGCTAGCAGCCGGATACACCTATTTCCATGGCGACCGCCGCGCTCTGTTGCGGGCGTCGAACGGCGGACGTCCGACTGGCCTTCCATTGCCAAAGATGATGTGGAAGAAGCCAAGCTGACAAATTGCCAGTGGGTCGATGATCGGCTCGAATTCGATCACATTCATGCTGGCTTCATGTGCCGGCGTTAGCGTCGCCTTCGCGACCGGGGTTTCCGGACGAGAAGGGATGGATCGATGAGGGTCAGAACGAGGATGGTCATTGGTGCGGCCGGCGCCGCCATCGTGGCGTCGGTTGGCATCGGCATAGCCAACGCAGACAACGGCGAGGTCACCGGGCCAGCCGCAGACCAGGCCCGTGCCGCGGCGGTACAAGCCATACCGGGCAAGGCCGGAAAGGTCGAAAGGGAAACCAACGAGGGCGCCGCCTATTACGGGGTGCTCGTCACCAAAACCGACGGCACCCAGCTGGAGGTGCACCTGGACCAGGGCTTCCACTTCCTGGGCACCGAAGCCCCGGACAACGATTGACGTCCAGTCAAACCGCGGGCATCGCAACGGACCTCGCCGCCGAGGCCGGGAGCTTCAGCGTCACGCAGATCGCGCTCACCGCCGCGCTGACGGCCGTGCTCGCGCTCGCCGCGGCGGCGTGGTGGCTGCCGCGGTCCGCCTGGCCCGATGTCGTGATCATCGGCGTCCTGAGCGGGGCCGCGGTCTTCCTGTGGCGAATCTCGGCCAACATGCCACAGCTCAACAGTGATGGACTGCCCGGCTTTTCCGCCAACGACTGGCTCGCACCGGTGATGACCTACGTCTTCCTCTCGGCCTACGCCGATCTGCGGTCACCCACCGATCCCCGGCGCAACGGCCAAGCGCGAACGAGTGCCGTCGCGATAGCGCTGCTCGTCAACGTCGTCGCCATATGAACGGAGAGAGCGTCACGGCGCGCTCAACGGTCGCCCGTCAAATGCAACTGCGGTTACATAGTCGACA
This sequence comes from Mycobacterium sp. NGS34, assembly GCF_059812845.1. Taxonomy (NCBI): domain Bacteria; kingdom Bacillati; phylum Actinomycetota; class Actinomycetes; order Mycobacteriales; family Mycobacteriaceae; genus Mycobacterium; species Mycobacterium sp. NGS34. The sequence continues at coordinate 118,724 of NZ_JCALDM010000002.1, read as the reverse complement.
TGAGTGACCCGGACGAGGAACCCGGCGGGCCCGTGGGGTTTGGCCGGATCCTCGCCTACTTCCTGAAGCTGGGCGCGATCGGGTTCGGCGGACCGATCGCCACCGTCGGCTATATGCAACGCGACCTGGTCGAACAGCGGCAATGGATCAACCGTCAAGACTTCCTCGACGGTGTCGCCCTCGGGCAGACCATGCCCGGCCCCTTAGCGGCGCAGGTCGCGATGTGGGTCGGCTACCTGCGGCGCGGCGCCGGCGGTGCGGCCGCCGTCGCGGCGGCCTTCGTCGCCCCGTCGTTCGCCATCGTGGTGGCCGTGGCCGCCGTCTACTCGCACTACTCGGGCTCGCGTGTCGTGCAGGCGCTGTTCTACGGAATCGCCCCGGCGGTGATGGCAATCATCACGATCGCCGCGATCAAGCTGATCAAGCTGACCGACGGCCGGGACTGGCGGCTGTGGAGCATCAGCGCCGCGGTGTTCGCGCTCACCGCGCTCACGGGTTCCGAACCGGTGCTCGTGATCGTCGGCGCGGGTCTGTTGATGATCCTGCTCGACGCCCGTCCGCGCATCCGGCTACCCCGCCGCAGACCGCCGGAAGACGTTGCCGGAACGGAGGATAACGCCAGACCCATGCCGCTGGTCATCGGGCTCGGCGCGCTCGCCGGCGGGGGGACGCTGGCATCGCTCGCGCTGTTCTTCCTGAAAACCGGGGCCATCGTGTTCGGATCCGGGCTGGCGATCGTGCCGTTCATGCGCGCCGGTGTCGTCGACCAGCACCACTGGCTGACCAACAGCCAGTTTCTCGATTCCGTGGCGATCGGGCTGATCACCCCCGGACCGGTAGTGATCAGCGCCGGATTCATCGGCTACCTGGTCGCGGGATTGCCGGGGGCGATCGTCTCGAGCGTCGCCATCTTCACCCCGATCTACCTCGGTGTCGTCGTGCCCGGCCGCTGGTTTTTGCGCCACCGCGACAATGCCCAGGTGCGCGCCTTCGTCGCCGGTGCCACCGCCGCCGCCGGCGGGGCGCTCTGCGGCGCCGTCGTGGTGCTGACTCGCCAAGCCGTCACCGACTGGATCACCGCCGGCATCGCCGTGGCGACGCTGGGCGTGCTGTGGCGATTCAAAGTCAAAGAGCCGTACGTCGTCGTCGCGACGGGAGCGCTCGGCATCCTGCTGTTTTGAAATGGCCCTTACCCCCGTAGGTTGGTGGCATCCAGCGCCGGGCGCAGCGCCCTGGCCAGGGTGACCGCGTCGTCGACCGCCCAGTAGTGCATGTAGAACAGCCGCGGCTCCTCGGTGAGGCCGTGGTTGTGCAGTTCGACGATCTGGATGTTGCCGGCGCGCAACGCCTGGATGACCTTCTGCACCTCGGGCGCGATCAGGATGAAGTCGCCGTTGATCGCCGCGCGGCCACCGCCTACGGGCTGGAAGTTGATCACCGTCGTCAGGTTCAGCGACGCCGGCGGAAGCGCGCGCCCGTCTTCGACGATGGTGTCCTTGCGCGGGATGCTGTACTTGAACAGTCCGCCGTCGGCAGTTCCCTTGCGGCCCAACGCCTGTTCGATACCCGCGGTGTCGATGTCGACAGGTGGTTGCTGCGCCGGTGCCGGGGCGGCCGGGCCGATCGACGTCGCGTCCAGCGCGGCCTTGAGGCCCTGGGCGAGCTGCGCCGCGTCGCCCATGCCGTGCACGTGGGTCCACCACACCGCCGGGGTCTGTTGCAGCAGATGCTTGTGCAGCCCGGTCTGGGCGATGCCGTGGGCCTGTAGCGCGTCGGTCACCTTCGGCAGCTCGGCCTCCGTGACGACCAGGTCGCCCATCAGCAGCGTCTGGTTGTCGTCGTAGCGCGCGAACGCCGCATACCCGCCCAGGGACAATCCCGGTTTGATCGGGACACCGTCGGTGGTGACCTGAAGGTCGTTGCGCACCAGGGCGATTCGATAGGCGGTGTTGTTGTCTCCCAGCTTGCCGGTACGTCCCAGCGCGTCGGCCACCGGCTTCCAGTCGGAATCGTTCGTGGTCGCCGCCGACTGGGGATTGGCGGGTTGGCTCGTGCTGCTTCCGGCGGTCCCCTTGGAGCCCGAACCGCAACCCGCCAGCAGCAGCGCCACCGCGGCGTAGATCGCGACAGTACGCAAAGGGCCCACTCGTTTCCGCGCCATAGCGCACGGTCTAGCCCCCTTTGATGAAGCCACGATGAAGCCGCCCGGTGTCCTCATCGTGGCTTCATCAACGCCGACTACACCTGCTTTACCCCGCTAGGGACGATGATGGAGTCGGGCGCGACACCGAGCGCGAAGAAGGTGGTGGCAACCGTGCGTGTGCTGGTGGTCGAGGACGAGCCCAAGATGGCCGACCTGCTGCGCCGCGGCCTTGTCGAGGACGGCTACGCCGTGGACGTCGCGGCCGACGGACCAAGCGGCTACCAGGCCGCCACGGTCTGCGACTACGACGCGGTCGTGCTGGACGTCATGCTGCCGGGAATGTCCGGCTTCGACATCTGCCGTAACTGGCGCAGCCGGCAGAACTGGGTGCCGGTGCTGATGCTCACCGCCCGGGGCGCCGTCGTGGACCGGGTCGCCGGGCTCGACGGCGGCGCCGATGACTACCTCACCAAGCCGTTTCACCTCGAGGAGCTGTTCGCGCGGCTCCGATCGCTGATCCGCCGCGGACCGACGCCGCGACCGACCGTGCTGACGGTCGGAGCGCTGCGCGCCGACCCCGCCAGCCGCAGATGCTGGCGCGGCGATACCGAAATCGAGCTCACCACAAAGGAGTTCGGGCTGCTCGAACTGCTGATGCGCCGGCCCGGCACGGTGTTGACCCGAGAGCTTCTGATGGAACACTGCTGGGACTTCGCCTACGAATCACGTTCCAATGTCATCGACGTCCATATCCGCGCGCTGCGTGACAAGATCGACCGGCCGTTCGGGGTGCGCTCGATCGAAACCGTCCGTGGCATCGGCTATCGGATGCGCACCGACGGCGGTGCGCCCGGGAAAGCGGGCTGATGGTGCGCCGCTGGCCCATCCGGATCAGGCTCGCCGCCGCCTTCACCGCCGTGATGGCGCTGGTGCTGCTGGCCGTTGCCGCATTCACCGTCCACCACACGAAAGAGTCTCTCGACGCGGCGATCACCGAGTCCGTGTCCACTCAGCTGGCCAACCTGCGCCCCATCGCCGCCGACGACGATCCATTGCTGGCCGGCGGCGACCCCGACACCGCCCAGCAGATCGTCGCCCCCGGCGGCCAGGTGCTGACCGCGACCTCGAATCTCGCCGGTCAGCCGGCGCTGTCGCCGTCCCAGCTGGAGACCGCCGGGCACAGTCAGCTGGTCGCCGACCGCCCTCACCTGGGCAACATGGAGGGCCCGGTGCGGCTGGCGGCGGGCCCGGGGCCCGGCGGGCGCGTCGTCGTCGCGGCCCAGAGCCTGGCCGACCGCGATGCCGCGGTCGCGGATCTACGCGACGAGCTGGCCGTCAGCTTCCCGATCCTGTTGTTGGCCACCGCAATTGGCGCCTACCTCCTGGCGGCAGCGGCCCTCCGGCCGGTCGAACGCATGCGCGCTCGCGCCGCTGGGATCAGCGCCTCCGACGCGCACGCCCGCCTGCCCGTCCCGCTCGCCCATGACGAAATCCGTTATCTCGGAACCACTTTCAATGAACTCCTGCAACGGTTGCAGGAGGCGCTGGAGCGAGAGCGACAATTCGTGATCGACGCGGGCCACGAGCTGCGCACCCCGCTGAGCCTGCTGACCACCGAACTGGAACTGGCCCTGCGGCGGCCACGTAGCAACCCCGAACTGCTCGCCGCGGTGCGCTCGGCATTGCACGAAACCACAAGGTTGTCCCGGTTGGCGCGTGACCTGCTCACCGTCGCCGACACCGGCCGCCCGGCCGACGCGCCGACCATCGACCTGGGCGCCCGCCTGCGCGACATCGGTGAGCGTTACCGTCCCATCCTCGACGGGCAACTCGACATCGATTGCCCCGCGGGCCAATACGTCCGCGCCGACCCCGACGACGTCGATCGGATCTTCGGGAACCTCATCGACAACGCCGCGCAGCACGGCGCCCCACCGATCGCCATCCGAGTCCAGGCCACCGCGGACGGCGTCGAGATCCGTGTCACCGACCACGGTCCCGGGTTCCCGCCCGGCTTCCTCCCCCACGCCTTTCTGCGATTCACCCGCGCCGACAGCGCGCGGACCACCGGGGGCACCGGGCTCGGACTGGCCATCGTCGACACGCTCACGCAGCGCAACCACGGCACGGTCACCGCCGCCAATCACAACGGCGGCGGCGCCGAAATCACCGTCGGGTTTCCCGCCGACCCAAAGTAACTTATTATCTGCGTATGCATGCAGATAGCCATGACCACGACCATGGGCATGGTCACCAACACGCCCACGGGCATGATCACCAACACGCCCATGGAATTCGTGGCATCGTGTCGCAGCTCTTGGTCCCGCACAGCCACGACGCCGCCGACAGCGTCGACACCGCCCTGGAATCCAGCGCCATCGGCATCCGGGCGGTCAAAGTCAGCCTGGTCGGGCTGGGCGCGACCGCGATCGTGCAGGTCGTCATTGCCGTCGTCTCCGGATCCATCGCGCTGGCCGCCGACACCATCCACAACTTCTCGGACGCCCTGACCGCGGTCCCGCTGTGGGTCGCGTTCGCGTTGGGCACCCGCCCGGCGACGCGGCGCTACACCTACGGCTACGGCCGGGCCGAGGACGTCGCCGGCTTGTTCGTCATCGCCATGATCGCGCTGTCGGCGATCGTCGCCGGCTACGAGGCCGTCCTGCGGCTGATCCACCCCGTCGCGATCGAGCACGTCGGCTGGGTCGCCGCCGCAGGCGTGATCGGCTTCCTTGGCAACGAAGTCGTCGCCATGTATCGGATCCGGATCGGCCGCCGGATCGGGTCGGCCGCCCTGGTCGCCGACGGCCTGCACGCCCGCACCGACGGATTCACTTCGCTGGCAGTGCTTTTCGGGGCCGGCGGCGTCGCCCTCGGCTATCCGCTGGCCGACCCGATCGTCGGCCTGATCATCACGGTGGCGATCCTGGCGGTGCTGCGCGGCGCCGTGCGCGACATCTTCCGGCGGCTGATGGACGCCGTGGACCCCGAGCTCGTCGACACCGCCGAAGCGACGCTGGCCGCGCGGCCGGGCGTGCGCAGCGTGCGCAGGGTCCGGATGCGCTGGATCGGGCACCGCCTGCACGCCGACGCCGAGCTGGACATCGATCCCGCCACCAGCCTCGAGGACGCCCACCGCATCGCGCATGACGCCGAACACCAGCTCACCCACGCCGTGCCGCGGCTCGACAGCGCGCTCGTGCACGCCTACCCGGCGCACCCGGGCGCTTAGGTCAAGCCGAGGGCCTGCGGAACCATGTACAGGCCGAAGCCCATCACGACCAGGCACAGGGCCCACGCGATGTATTTGCGCGGCCCGCGCATGCGCCACTGCTCGGGCAGCGCGCGGGATTCCAGCGCCAGCAACAGGCCCAGCACGATGGGCAGCAGCAGCGCGTTCATCACCTCGACGTCGACGGCGAGGTTGACCAGGTCGACGCTGGCCAACACGAGCGCGGCGCCGATCACGTGCGCGAGCCCGTAGGTGATGTAGAACTTCGCGGTCGCCCGGTTGGGCCGCTGGTTGAGGGTGTGCTTCCAGCCGAAGACCTCGGACAGTCCCCACGCGCCGGCCAGCGAGGCCACGATCGCGGCGACCAGCGCCGCGCCGAGCATGCCCAGCCCGAACAGGACCGTGCCGCCGACGCGGCCCAGGTACGGCGTGAGCGCGTTGGCGATGTCGCCGACGGTGTTCAGCGCGGTCTCGCCGCCATGTGCCCCGATCGTCGAGGCCACCGTGACAACTACCGAGATCATGATCAGCTGGGTCAGCACGGCGCCCGCGGCGGTGTCGTGGCGGGCCTGGCGGATCGTGGCGACCGACAGGTGCTTATCGACGACCGCGCCCTGCTGGTAGAAGACCATCCAGGGCATGATGACGGCGCCGACGTTGGCGGCGACCAGCAACAGATACGACGAGTTGCCCAGCGGCATCGACTTCAGGCCCTCCACAAAGGCTTTGGGCTCGGGCCGCGCCATCATCATGGCGACCAGGAACGCCAGCTCGGCCGAGCCGATGACGAGGCCGATGCGTTCCACGCGGCGGTAGCTGCCGGTCAGCGCCAGCGCCAGCAGGGCGGCGGTCGCGATCGGGATGCTCACCCAGCGCGAGACGCCGAACAGCTCTCCCACGCCGGCGACGCCGGCGAACTCGGTGAGCAACGCCCCGATCGACGACGCGAAAAGAGTGAACGCCGAAACCCACGCCCAGAAGCGGCCGAACCGTTCCCGGATCAGCGCGCCGTGCCCCTTCTTGGTGACGATGCCCAGCCGCACCGTCATTTCCTGGACGACGTAGAGGATCGGCATCAGGATCAGCTGCGGCAGGACCATCCGGTAACCCCATTGGGCGCCGGACTGCGACGCGGTGATCAGCGAACCCGCGTCCGTGTCGGCCAGCATCACGACCAGGCCCGGGCCCCATACCGTCAGCAGCCCCCAGCGCAGCCATCGACCGCGGCGCGCGGCCGATTCGGGTGGCTGGTCTGACGCGTCGGCCACCGGTGTGGTTGTTTCGGTCACCCTTGACCAACTCCTTCGCGCCAGCAACTCCGGCCACCCGGCCCCGGGAACAGAGTAAGGCTACCCTAACCAGATTGGTAGCCCGCCCCGTCGGGTTTGCGGAATCCGCGCAGGGAGACGCCGTCGCAGAAATGAGTCCGGCGTAAACGTGGTGGCAGGTACAGGATTCGAACCTGTGTAGGCGTAAGCCGACGGATTTACAGTCCGCTCCCATTGGCCGCTCGGGCAACCTGCCGCCAGACAGGTTACAACGAACGGGTAGACAAGGCACAAACGGCTAACCAGATGGAAGGGACCGATCGAATGGCCGACTCATCGTTCGACATCGTCAGCAAGGTCGATCGGCAGGAGGTCGACAACGCGCTGAACCAGGCCGCCAAGGAGCTCGCCACCCGTTTCGACTTCCGCGGCACCGACACCAAGATCGAGTGGAAGGGCGACGAGGCCATCGAGCTGACGTCGTCCACCGAGGAGCGCGTGAAGGCCGCCGTCGACGTCTTCAAGGAGAAGCTGATCCGTCGCGACATCTCGATGAAGGCCTTCGACGCTGGCGAGCCGCAGGCCTCCGGCAAGACCTACAAGGTCAGCGGCACCCTCAAGCAGGGCATCAGCAGTGAGAGCGCCAAGAAGATCACCAAGCTGATCCGCGACGAGGGACCCAAGAACGTCAAGACCCAGATCCAGGGCGACGAGGTCCGCGTCAGCAGCAAGAAGCGCGACGACCTGCAGGCCGTGCAGGCGCTGCTGCGGAACGCCGATCTGGACGTGGCGCTGCAGTTCGTCAACTATCGGTAGGTATGCACACCCCCGTCGGGTCCGCGAGCCCAACGCCACTGCGAAATTTCGGGCCATTTCTCGCAGTGTCGTTAGGCTCGCGGCGTTGCTTTTCCAAGTGAGGTCCACAATGACGGTGACTCCGCAGCAGGTCGAGCAGTTCGACGTCATCATCATCGGCGCGGGCATCTCCGGCATCGATGCGGCCTATCGAATCACCGAGCGCAACCCGGGCGTGACCTACACCATCCTGGAGCGGCGGGCGCAGATCGGCGGCACGTGGGACCTGTTCCGCTACCCGGGCGTTCGCTCCGACAGCAGCATGTACACGCTGTCGTTTCCGTTCGAGCCGTGGACCCGGAAAGAGGGCATCGCCGACGGCGGCCACATCCGCGAGTACCTGAACGCCACCGCGCGCAAGTACGGCATCGACCGCCACATCCGGTTCAACAGCCGGGTGCGCGCCGCGGATTGGGACTCGTCCACCGATATGTGGACGGTCACCATCGAAGAGGACGGCGCCGGCAAGACTTTGCGCGGCCGGTTCGTGTTCTTCGCGAGCGGTTACTACAACTACGACGAGGGCTACACACCGGAGCTGCCCGGCATCGAGCGGTTCGGTGGGACCGTTGTCCATCCCCAACGCTGGCCCGAAGACCTGGACTACGCCGGCAAGAAGGTCGTCGTCATCGGCAGCGGGGCGACCGCCGTCACGCTGGTCCCGTCGATGGCGGAACGCGCCGGAAAAGTGATCATGCTGCAGCGCTCGCCGACGTATCTGGTCTCGGCGGCCAAAAACGGCAAGGTCGCGCCCCTCGCACGTAAACTGCTGCCGCGCCGGGCGGCCGCCCTGGCGCTTCGGATCTACACCGCACTGTCGGAGGCGGTGTTCGTTCAATTGTCCGGCAAGGCACCGGGTCTCGTGAAATGGCTGCTGCGGCGCAGGGCGATGAGCAAGCTGCCCGCCGGCTACGAGGTCGACGTTCACTTCAAGCCGCGATACAACCCGTGGGACCAGCGGATGTGCCTGATTCCCGACGCCGACTTCTACAACGCGATCAGCGCCGGCCGCGCCGAGGTGGTCACCGACCGCATCGATCACTTCGATGCCACCGGCATCGCGCTCGAATCCGGCGAACACCTCGACGCCGACATCATCGTCACCGCGACCGGCTTGCAACTGCAGGCGCTGGGTGGTGCCGCCATCAGCATGGACGGCGAACCGGTCGATCACCGCGACCGCTTCGTCTATAAGGCGCACATGCTCGAGGACGTGCCCAACCTGTTCTGGTGTGTCGGTTACACCAAGGCGTCGTGGACGCTACGCGCCGACATCACCGCCCGGGCGACGGCAAAGCTTATGGCGCACATGGCCTCCCACGGCTACACACACGCCTACCCGCACCGGGGCGACGAGCCGATGGACGTCAAGCCGTCGTGGGACATTCAGGCCAACTACGTGAAGCGCTCGGGCCACGCGTTGCCCAAGTCGGGCACCCGGCGGCCGTGGAATGTGCGGCAGAACTACTTCGCCGATGCCATCGACTACCGGTTCGACCGCATCGAGGAGGCGATGGTGTTCGGCCGCGCGACCGACCGGGCAGCATTAACGGGATAGCACTGTTACGCCGACGCTCCGACGGATATTTTCTTGCCGCAATTCGGGCAGAACTTTTCGGCGGGGTGATGCTCCGCCCCGCAGTTTGCGCAGAAGTGCGGCTCCACGGCGCTCGATGGTGGGGTGCGCACCACGCGCAGTCGCTGCCGGCGCGAAGACGGCCGACGCCTGCGCAGCACCAGGAACGTGAAACCCGCGGCGGCGGCGAGCACCAACGCGACGCCACCCGCGGTGTACCACAACAGGTTTGCGCCGCTGAGCACCGAGAAATCACCGTGCTGCTGGCGCAGGTTGGCCGCGTTCGTCCTAAGGTCGGCCAGCCCGGGATAGTCGGGTGACATCGACAGGGTCTGGTCGAAGTCGTCGATCGCCTCGGTGTACTGGCCCGCGTAGTAGTGCTTGAGCCCCTTGCGGTAGTACGCGTCGGCGGGCCCCAGCGCCGCCTTGACCCCCTTGCTGGCCATTATCGCGGCGAGGCCGTCGGCGGGCGCGATGAAGTTGAACGCCTGCGGTTCGCCGACGGGGGCGAAGCTGTTGATGCCGATCACCTTGCCGTTGAGGTCGACGGTCGGGCCGCCGCTCATGCCCTCCGAGACCGCGGCGTCGATCTCGTACTCGGCGGCCGAGCCCATGGTCGACTTCTTGCTGACCTTGCCGCTCTTGTTCGTCGGGTCCAGCGAGGGGCCGGTGACGTTCTCGGTGCTCTGCGAAAAGCCCACCGCCAGAACCGATGTGCCGATACTCACGTCGGCGTCGGTGGCAAGCTCCGACGACGGCAGGTTGTGCTTGTCCACCTTGAGCAGCGCGACGTCGCCTTTGCCCAGCGGCCGGAAATCCACCACGTTGGCCGCGACCTTGCCGGCGACCTTGGTGCCGGTGCCATACGTCAGCGCGAGGCTGATTTCGGGGCCCCGGTCCGCGGTGTCCCCTTCGACCCGCGCGTTCTTGCGCAGCCAGTCCAGGGTCGTGGCGGGATCCCGCGATTCGGGCGCGTCCGGGAATTGGAGGATGTACTCCTTGGCCGCGCGCTTGAGGATGAGCAGCTTGGCGCTCTCGGAGTCGACGCAATGTCCGGCCGTGGCCACCCAGCCGTCGGGGTTGACGACGAAGCCGGTGCAGCTCCACGTCGCGATGAACGGCATGGTCGTGCCGGGGCCGAACTGGGACAGGATCTGGCCGTCGGGCAGGCGGACCGCGCCGTAGCTCTGGCCGGCGACGTACATCACGGCCGGCCGGATCATGGCCGCCGCCCGTTCCTCCGGGTTGACGCGCGGACGGCCGTCGTCCGCGGCGGCGATTCCGGGGGAGCCGGCCAACACGGCGAGGGCGGCCGCCGAGACCAACGCGGACACGCGGCCGCAACGAGCGCGTCCGGGCATGCATCCTCCTCGTATGAACCTGTCCCTTGACCATCGGGCACGCCGGCCGGCGGAGGTAGGGGCGGAAGTCCCCTGCCTTCGGGCCCTTGGTTTCGACGTCCACAGTTGGTGAACTGCTTCTAAATCTCCGGTGGCGGCAATACTGTGATCGCCATGGCTATGCGTGAACCGAACGTCGTCGTTCTCGGTGGCGGATCGTGGGGGACCACCGTCGCGTCGATCTGCGCGCGCCGAGGGCCGACGCTGCAGTGGGTGCGTTCCGAGGAAACCGCCACGGACATCAACGACAACCATCGCAACACGCGCTACCTCGGCGAGGCCGTCGAACTGAGCTCGACCCTGCGCGCCACCAGCGACTTCGCCGAGGCCGCGAACTGCGCCGACGTCGTCGTGATGGGCGTGCCCTCGCATGGCTTCCGGGGGGTCCTCACCGAACTCGCCAAGGAGCTGCGGCCGTGGGTTCCGGTCGTGTCGCTGGTCAAGGGGCTCGAGCAGGGCACCAACATGCGGATGTCGCAGATCATCGAGGAGCTGCTGCCCGGTCACCCGGCGGGAATCCTGGCCGGGCCGAACATCGCGAAGGAGGTCGGCGAGGGTTATGCCGCCGCGGCGGTGCTGGCCATGCCCGACCAGCACCTGGCGACCCGGCTGTCGGGGCTGTTCCGCACCCGGCGGTTCCGGGTGTACACCACCGACGACGTCGTCGGCGTCGAGTTGGCCGGCGCGCTGAAGAACGTCTACGCCATCGCCGTCGGCATGGGCTATTCGCTGGGGATCGGGGAAAACACGCGCGCCCTGGTGATCGCCCGCGCGCTGCGCGAGATGACGAAGCTCGGCGTGGCGATGGGTGGTGATCCCGACACCTTCCCGGGGCTGGCGGGGCTGGGTGACCTGATCGTGACCTGCACCAGCCAGCGCAGCCGCAACCGGCACGTCGGCGAACAACTCGGCGCCGGCAAGCCGATCGACGAGATCATCGCCTCGATGAACCAGGTCGCCGAGGGCGTCAAGGCCGCCAGCGTGATCACCGAGTTCGCCAATGAATTTGGCCTGAATATGCCCATCGCGCGCGAGGTCGACGCGGTGATCAACCACGGTTCGAGCGTCGAGCAGGCCTACCGTGGCCTGATGGTCGAGGTTCCCGGGCACGAAGTGCACGGGTCCGGCTTCTGATTCGTCAACCAAACAACTCGTAACGAAATTATTTGCATTCCATATGCGCCCGCGTGGGCGGCTTGACCCGCGCTTTGTCGCGCCCATACCGTCAAACGAGGCAGCCAGGCCCTGACCGCCGAATGGCGCAGTTGTAATCGCCTGTGCGCCAACAAGCTACGCCGACGTAGCCAAGACCAACACGGGGCTCGGAACATTCCCCGCTAACTCCTAACGAGGGAAGCGACCGATGCAAGACATTCAAATCGAACGCATACGATCCGTTGTCCGGCACGACCTACCGTCCTCACTGGTGGTGTTCCTGGTCGCACTTCCGTTGTCGCTGGGGATCGCGATCGCGTCGAACGCCCCGGTGCTGGCCGGGCTGATCGCCGCGATCGTGGGGGGAATCATCGCCGGCTCGCTCGGTGGATCGCCGCTGCAGGTCAGCGGTCCCGCGGCGGGCCTGACCGTCGTGGTGGCCGACCTCATCTCCGACTTCGGCTGGGGGGTAACGTGTTTGATCACCGCCGCCGCCGGCGTGCTGCAGATCCTGTTGGGGCTCAGTCGTGTTGCCCGGGCGGCGCTGGCGATCTCCCCGGTGGTCGTGCACGCCATGCTGGCCGGAATCGGGATCACGATCGCACTGCAACAAGCGCACGTCCTGCTGGGCGGAAAATCGAAAAGCACTGCCTGGCACAACCTGATCGGCCTGCCGGGCCAAATCATCGACGCGCACCGGCCCGGTGCGCTACTGGGCGCGCTGGTGATCGTCATCCTGATCGCCTGGCGCTGGGTTCCGGCTCGCCTGCGCTTCGTTCCGGGACCGCTGGTCGCCATCGTTGCGGCGACGGTCATCTCGCTGGTCTTCCCGTTCCACGTGCGACGCATCGAGATCGACTCGTCGCCGCTGAACGCGCTGCAGCTGCCCGAGATTCCACACGGCAACTGGAGCGCCGTGGCCATCGGCGTCATCACCGTCACGCTGATCGCCAGCGTGGAAAGCCTGCTGTCGGCGGTGTCGGTCGACAGGATGCACAACGGTCAGCGCACCGACTTCGACCGTGAGTTGATCGGGCAGGGCACCGCGAACTTCGTGTCGGGGACCATCGGCGGGCTGCCGATCACCGGCGTGATCGTGCGCAGCTCAACCAATGTCAACGCGGGCGCGAAATCCCGTGCCTCCTCGATCATGCACGGCGTGTGGATCCTGCTGTTCACGGTTCCGTTCGCGGAGCTCGTCGAGCAGATCCCGACGGCGGCGCTGGCCGGTCTGTTGATCGTCATCGGCATTCAGCTGTTGAAGCCGGCGCACATCGAAACGGCAATGAAGCACGGGGATCTCGCCGTCTACATAGTGACCGCGGTCTGCGTCGTGTTCCTCAACCTGCTGCACGGGGTGATGATCGGTCTCGCGCTAGCCATCGCGCTGACCGCATGGCGAGTGATCCGGGTCAGGGTCTCGGCGACACCGGTCGGGGCGGAATGGCGGGTCGCGATCGAGGGGCCGGCCTGCACCTTCCTCGCCCTGCCCCGGCTGACTCGCGTGCTGGCCTCCATCCCGGCCGGAACCGTTGTCACGGTGGATATTTCGGTCCAGTACCTCGACCATGCCGCACATCAGGCGATCACCGACTGGCAGCGCCAGCACGAGGCCACGGGCGGCACGGTCCGGATCGAAGGGGTCTCCGAAACGGGTCACCTCGTCCGTCGGCGCACGGACGATCTGGTCGAGCACGAAAGGCCCGAAGCCGCCGCCTAGTCGAACGTGCGCCGCGCGCCTAACCACACTGCGAATTCGGGCAGGACATTTCGCAGCCAGGTTAGGCTCGCGAACGGGCGACGGGGACTCACCTACCCCCGCGCCATCGCCTCCAGCCGGCGGATGCGGTCCTCGATCGGCGGGTGCGTCGAGAACATCGATCCGATCCGCTCGCCCGCGCGGAACGGGTTGGCGATCATCAAATGGGCCTGGCTGGCCAGTTGCGGCTCCGGCGGCAGCGGCGCAAGCTGAACGCCGCCCGAGATCTTGCGCAGCGCCGACGCCAGCGCCAGCGGGTCACCCGTGAGCACGGCGCCCGACTCGTCGGCCTGGTACTCGCGCGACCGGGACACGGCCAGCCGGACCACGGTGGCGGCGATCGGGCCCAGCAACGAAACCAGCAGCAGCGCAAAGGGATTCTCGCCGTCGCGGTTGCCGCCGAACATGCCGGCCCACATGGCCATGTTGGCCAACGCGGTGATCACCGACGCCATCGCCCCGGCGACGCACGAGATCAGGATGTCGCGGTTGTAGACGTGCGAGAGCTCGTGCCCCAACACGGCGCGCAGCTCGCGCTCGTCGAGGATCCCGAGGATTCCGGTGGTGCAGCACACCGCCGCGTTGCGCGGGTTGCGGCCGGTCGCAAACGCGTTGGGCGCGTTGGTGTCGCTGATGTAGAGCCTCGGCATCGGCTGGTGCGCGGAGGTGGCCAGCTCACGCACGATCCGATACATCACGGGCGCCTGCAGCTCGGAAACCGGCTGCGCGTGCATGGCCCGCAGGGCCAGCTTGTCGCTGTTGTAGTACGTGTAGACGTTCATGCCGATGGCGAACAGCACCGCGATCAACATCGCCGTCCTGCCGAACAACGAACCGACGAACACGATCAACGCGGACATTCCGACCAACAGGGCGAAGGTCTTCAACCTGTTGGCATGCGGATGCCAGGTCATCGGTGTCCTCCTTGGAGCGTCGACTATCGCTAATTGAACGCTCCAACCGGCGGCGAAGGTTCCTCTGGGTTATTTCGCGCGCTACCCGTGCCGGCTCACGGTGTAATCGACCAGCGTCTCCAGGGCGCGCCGTCCGGGCAGATCGGGCAAAAGCTCCAGCTCAGCGCGTGCCTGCGCCGCGTACTGGAACAGGAATTGCTTGGCCTTGGCCATCCCGGGTGACGCGCGCAACAGCGTCAGGGCCTCGGCGACCGCGTCGTCGTCTTCGACGGGGCCGGACAGCAGCTCGCGCAGCCGCGCCGCATCGGGTCCCGGCTCGCGCAGCGCATAGACCATCGGCAGGGTGTGCACCCCCTCGCGGACGTCGGTGCCGGGCAGCTTGCCGGACTCGTGGGAGTCGCTGTCGATGTCGATGATGTCGTCGGAGATCTGGAACGCGGTGCCCACGATGCCGCCCAGCCGGCTCAGCCGCTCGACCTGGTCGGCGTCGGCGCCGGAGAACATCGCGCCGAACCGGCCCGCCGCGGAGATCAGGCACGCCGTCTTCTCGTACACCACCTTGAGGTAGTGCTCGACCTGATCCGCGCCCTCGGCGGCGCCGCGACCCTCGCGCATCTGGCCGGTGACCAGCTGGGCGAACGTCTCGGCGATGAGCCGCACCGCGTCCGGGCCCAGCCGGGACACCAGCCGCGAGGCCGTCGCGAACAGATAGTCACCGGCCAGGATGGCGACGTTGTTGCTCCAGCGCACGTTGGCGGTGGGCGTGCCGCGGCGGACCTCGGCCTCGTCCATCACGTCGTCGTGGTAGAGCGTGGCCAGGTGCACCAGCTCGATGACCGCGCCGGCGATCGTCACCTCCCCGGCGTCCGCGTCGGGTCCGAGCTGCGCCGACAACACGGTGAACAACGGCCGGAACCGCTTGCCGCCGGCCTTGAACAGGTAGGTCAACGAGTCGGTCATCACGGCGTCCGCGCTGCGCAGCTCGGTGTCCATGAGCTGCTCGATCCGCCCGACACCGTCCCGCACGGTCGCGGCGAACGCGGCATCACCGAAGTCAATGCCCGCCACCACCGTCGCCGGAGTACTCACGCGACCAACATACTGGTGGGCGTGACTATCGGAGCCGACCTGGTGGTCGTGGGAGCCGGACCCGCCGGTTCGGCCGCTGCCGCCTGGGCCGCCCGCGCGGGCACCGACGTGCTGGTCATCGATTCCGCCAGCTTCCCCCGCGACAAGGCGTGCGGCGACGGCCTGACCCCGCGCGCGGTCGCCGAGCTGGAGCGCCTGGGGCTGGGCGACTGGCTCGACACCCGCATCCGGCACCGGGGCTTGAGGATGAGCGGATTCGGCGGCGAGGTGGAGGTCGACTGGCCGGGCCCGTCGTTCCCGTCGACCGGCAGCGCGGTGGCCCGCCTCGAGCTGGACGACCGGATCCGCAAGTGCGCCGAGGATTCCGGGGCGCGGATGCTGCTGGGTACCAAAGCCGTTGCCGCGCATCATGACTCGTCGAGGCGGGTGGTGTCGCTGAGGTTGGCCGACGGCACGGAGGTGGCATGCCGGCGGTTGATCGTCGCCGACGGGGCGCGCTCGTCGCTGGGCCGCAAACTGGGCCGGCGCTGGCATCAGGAGACGGTGTACGGCGTGGCCGCGCGCGGGTATCTGACCACCCCGCGGGCCGACGATCCCTGGCTGACGTCGCACCTGGAACTGCGCTCCCCCGACGGCGCCGTGCTGCCCGGCTACGGCTGGATCTTCCCGCTGGGCAACGGCGAGGTGAACATCGGCGTCGGGGCGCTGTCGACCTCGAAGCGGCCGGCCGATCTGGCGCTGCGCCCGCTGATCTCGTATTACACCGACCTGCGCCGCGACGAGTGGGGCTTTTCCGGCGAGCCGCGGGCGGTGTCGTCGGCGCTGCTGCCAATGGGCGGCGCGGTTTCCGGCGTGGCCGGGCCGAACTGGATGCTGATCGGCGACGCCGCCGCCTGCGTCAACCCGCTGAACGGCGAGGGCATCGACTACGGCCTGGAGACCGGGCGGCTGGCCGCCGAGCTGCTGGACTGCCCCGACCTGTCGCGGGTGTGGCCGTCGCTGCTGCAGGAGCACTACGCCCGCGGCTTTTCGGTCGCCCGCCGGCTGGCGTTGTTGCTGACCTTCCAGCGGTTCCTGCCCGCGACCGGGCCCATCGCGATGCGCTCGACGCGGCTGATGACCATCGCCGTGCGGGTGATGGCCAACCTGGTCACCGACGACGACGCCGACTGGGTGGCGCGCGCCTGGCGCGGCGGCGGGCGGTTGTCGCGGCTGGTTGATCGCCGAACGCCGTTCAGCTGAGCCGGACTCAGTATCAATTTCGTTGACATGTATCAGCCCGCTTGATATATCTAGGGCATGACCCAACCAACAGATTTCGAATTCGAAAGCGCCTATCGCGGCGACTCCCCGTTCGGTGCGGGCGTGCGTCCGCCCTGGAGCATCGGCGCGCCGCAACCCGAGCTGGCCGCCCTGATCGAGCAGGGCAAGTTCCACGGCGACGTGCTGGACGTGGGCTGCGGGGAGGCCGCGATCTCGCTGACGCTCGCCGAGCGCGGATACACCACGGTGGGGCTGGACCTCTCGCCGACCGCGATCGACCTGGCCCGCCGCGAGGCCGAGAAGCGGGGCCTGACCAACGCCACCTTCCAGGTCGCCGACATCAGCGACTTCACCGGTTTCGACGGCCGGTTCGGCACGATCGTGGATTCGACTCTTTTCCACAGCATCCCCGTCGAGGCGCGCGAGGGCTACCAGGAGTCGATCAGGCGGGCCGCCGCACCCGGCGCCTCCTACTTCGCGCTGGTCTTCGACAAGGCCGCGGTTCCCGGGGGCCCGATCAACGCCGTCACCGCCGACGAGCTGCGCGACGTCGTGTCCAAGTACTGGGTCGTCGACGAGATCCGGCCGGCGCGCATCCACGCCTACCTGCCCGACGGCATCGCCATAGACATGCCGTTCGGCGACGTTCGCGACGAGCCCAACGGCCGCAAGTCGGTGGGGGCCTGGCTGCTCTCCGCGCACCTGGGCTCCTAAAACCAACCAGGTGTATAGTCCGGCTAATGAAGGCTTCGAGGCTGGCTTCGCTCATCGCCATGGCGGGCGCCGCTGTCGCACTGGCGGCGCCCGCGCAGGCCGATGACTACGACTACATCTTCAAGAGCACGGTCAATTCGTTCGGCGTGTACGGCCCGCAGGACCAGCTCGCCTGGCTGGCGAAGATCAGCTGTGAGCGCATCGGCCGGGGCGTGGACGGCGACCCGTACAAGTCCGCCACCTTCGTCCAGCGCAACCTGCCGCGCGGCACCTCCGAGGGCCAGGCGTTCCAGTTCCTGGGCGCCGCGATCGACCACTACTGCCCCGACCAGGTCGGGTTCATCCAGCGAGCTGGCCGCTAAACGCAGCAACTAGGCCGGCTTATACCCGGCGTGCAGCGCCACGATGCCGCCGGTCAGGTTGCGCCAGCGCACCGCCGACCACCCGGCCGCTGAAATCCGGTGCGCCAGCGTCGGCTGGTCCGGCCAGGCCCTGATCGACTCAGCGAGGTACACGTAGGCGTCGGGGTTGGACGACACCCCGCGCGCCACCCGTGGCAGCGCCCGCATCAGATACTCCTTGTAGACCGTGGCGAACAGCGCGTTGGTGGGCGTGGAGAATTCGCACACCACCAACCGGCCGCCCGGCCGGGTCACGCGGAACATCTCGCGCAGCGCCGCCTGCTGGTCGGCCACGTTGCGCAACCCGAAGCTGATGGTGACCGCGTCGAACACCCCGTCACCGAACGGCAGCTTGGTGGCGTCCCCGGCGACCTTGGGCACCCTGCGGCCCACACCCGCGGCGAGCATGCCGACCGAAAAATCGGCGGCCACACACCACGCCCCGGATTTCCTCAGCTCCACCGTCGACACCGCGGTGCCCGCGGCCAGGTCCAGCACCCGCTGACCCGGGCCGAGCCGCAGCGCCGCGCGGGTAGCCCGGCGCCAGTACCGGTCCTGCCCCGCCGACAGCACGGTGTTGGTCACGTCGTAGCGGCGGGCGACGCCGTCGAACATCGATGCGACGTCCCGGGGGTTCTTGTCCAGCGCCGCACGACTCACGACGTCGACGGTACCGGGTCAGTACTGCCGGTACCTTCGCTGGACGTGCTCCTGGCGGACCCTGATCTGCTCGCGGCGCTCCTCGGGCGAAACGGCGCGGGTGGTCGACGGGAGGTGCTGACGGACGTCGGCCAGCGGCACCTTGCTGACCGTTGCCGTCGGCAACTGGGGTGGCGGCTTGGAGTACGTCCACCGCAGGGCCAGGAACCCGCCGCGGTGCCCGGCGGTGTCGAGCCAGTTCGGCACGCCGGGATCGTCCCCGGCGACCACGTAGCGGAAGACCCCGTCGGGGTCCGGCTCGGCCTGAAACCCGTTCAGGCTGCTGACATGGTTGGCGTAATCGAGCGACTCGCCCCAGAGGTTGGACAGGTGAAAACCCATGTACGCCGGCGCCACCGGGACGGCGACTTCGATGAGCAGGGCCTCGTCGGGCGCAAGGTCGAACACGCCACCGGAGTAGACGTTGGTGCTCTGGCCGCCTCCCATGGCGAGGTTGGCGAGCGCCGGCTCGTTGAGCGCGTTGCGGGGCATCAGGGTGAACCCGTCACCGTTCTTGTCGCCGTGCGCCTCCAGCACAACGTCGTAGAACTCGTTCCAGAATCTCATCTGGTTTTCCACGATGGTGCCGACGCGACGAAGGTGGTGGGCGGCGGCGGCCGGGTCGATCGACGCCGGGCGGGCGCCCTCCTTGCCCAGCCGCACGATGTGCAGCTCCGGCGACTCCTCGCGCTCCCAGTCATGAAAGAGCATGCGCGCGATCAGAAATCGCGCCGTCTGTGTGCCGTCGGCCGTGGCCGTGGCGATGAAGTTTCCCGCGTGGCCGGCCGGCCGCCGGGGAGCCAGCAGGATCTCGAAGCGGCCGTCGTCGTCGACCGCGAGGTCGGCGAGGTCCAGCGATCCGGTGACGGCGCGCCCGCCCGGCGCGAGTTCGGCGAGGCTGCCGGTGTCACCCGCGTAAACGGTGTGGGCCTCAAAGATGATGTACTGCGGCGGTTTAGCACCCAGGCGGCCACGCACCCGGTATTCCCTGGCGCCGTTGATCGACGCCGACAGGTACAGGGCGTCGGCGTTGTCGATGGTCGCCTTGTCCAGCGGTTGGATGGCGCGCCGGAAGTACGGGAATTCGGGATCCTCGAAGAAGGCGCGCTCGATGGCGCTGAACACGAAGCCCATCAGGTAGCGGTGCCCCTCCGCCAGTCCCTGTTCGGTGGGCGGTGGCGCGTGCAGCTCGACGGAGTCCACGGCGTCGCGGGCCCGGGTCAGGGCGTCGATCATGTCCGTCCAGGCCGCGCGCAGACCGTCCCGGCTCGATTCAGTGGACATCTGCGCCCTCTCCTTCCGTGTCCCAACGGTATTCGTCGAACAGGGCGGCCAGCCGGGTGTGGATCTCTCCGGCGTCCAGCCCGAATTCCTCCAGGCTGTAGCGGTGGGCCGATTCGTGCCCACCGCCGGCCGCCGCGAATGCCTTGGCCGCCACCGGCCCCAGCTCGAGGTCCAGCTCCCGGTAGATCCGGCGCATGGTGGCCTCGGGCTGCGCCACCAGCTCGCGATAGTCGACGATGACCGAGCGGACCTCGGGATGCCGGGCCAGGACGTCGAGCGGACGCTGGTAGGCATCGAACGATTGGTCGGCCAGCACGCGCAGCGATTTTGCGATCAGGCGCTCGTCGCGCCCGCGCAGGCCCCATTCGGTCTTCAGCAACTTGAGCAGGCTCGGGATCGTCTCGTCGGGATTACGCATGGGCACAATGAATCTCGCGTCGGGGAACGTCTCGATCAGCGATTCGACGCGACCGCAGAAGGTGGGGTTCTTGCTCAGGTGCGTCCCGCCGCCATTGAGCGCGATCTGTCGCCGGACACATTCTTTGTAGAAGTTCATCGCCCGGCGTCGCTTGCGCTCGGGCCACTCGTCGACGTGGTAGAAGTCGAGCTCGCCCATGAACGGGAACATCAGGATCCAAAAGCCCGAGCACAGCGACCAGGTGAGAAAGAAGTCGTCCTCTTCGGGGACGAAGAACCCGGTCTTGTGCATGTCGTCCGTCTCCGCGAACCGGCGCTCCTCGAGCACGTCGAGGCGGTGCCGCAGCCGCTTTCCGAACAGCGCGGCGTCGACCCGGAACAGCAGGCGCAACAAGCGTTTCTCCAACAGCGAGGGGAAGAACAGCTCGTACATGAGGCCGTAGCTGAACTGTGGGTCCGCGGCCATCAGCCGATGCAGGTAGGTCGTGCCGCTGCGGGCGTGGCCGATGCAGAACGTCGGCCCGGTCACGCGCGTGCGGCGCAGCGATCCGAACACGATCGGGTCGAGCGTGAAGCACACGGCGTGGATCCCCGCGACGAGCGGAACGCCGATCAGGAACGCGACGTAGCGGGACCAGCGCTTCGACCCCGGCGGGTCCCGGCGCAACAGGCCTAGCATCGTCCGGTAGTTGGCCCAGTCGAAGTAGAAGCGCGTGCCCAACGCGAAACCTCCTCAGCGCACGCCGATTTCGGCAGCTGCGCCGCGGTCAGGCTATCGGCATATATTTGACTATGTCAAGCATATCTTTGGTACGGTCACCGATGTGACGTACGCGCCCAAGCTGGATTCCGTGGATTCCATCAGCGCCGCGCTTTCGCGGGTCGTGCGGCTCAGCGTGAGTCGTTCGGCGTTCGCCCGCCAGGCGTCGGCGGCGGACACCGAGCTGTCCCAGCCGTCGTACATGCTGCTTCGCGTGTTGATCGACGAGGGACCGCTGCCGATCGGGCGCCTGGCCACCATGGCGCACATGGACGTCGGGATGGCCACCCGCCGGGTGCGGGCGCTGGCCGACGCGGGACTCGTTACCCGGCGCCGCGATCCGGGCGACGGGCGGGTTTCGGTCATAGCAGCGACGGCGGCCGGCGAACGCGCCGCGGGCTCGCTGCACGAGGTGCGACGGGAGCACCTGGCCCGGGCGCTGTCGGGCTGGTCGGCGGCCGAGCTGGCCCAGTTCGATCGGCTGTTGACGAGGTTCCTCGAGGACACCACACAGACGCCGATCAGGGTTTAGCCGCCCGGACCGGGAATCAGACGCGCACGAACGCGTTATAGGGCTGCGTGAGCGAAAAAGTTTGGTTTATCACCGGTACATCAAGAGGCTTCGGACGAGACTGGGCGATCGCCGCGCTGGAGCGCGGGGACAAGGTCGCCGCAACGGCACGCAACACCGCGACGCTTGACGACCTGGTCGACAAGTACGGCGACGCGCTGTTGCCGATTCGGTTGGACGTCACCGACCGCGACGCCGACTTCGCCGCGGTCAAGCAGGCGCACGATCACTTCGGCCGGCTCGACATCGTCGTGAACAATGCCGGCTACGGCCACTTCGGGTTCGTCGAGGAACTCTCCGAGCAAGACGCGCGCGATCAGATCGAGACCAACGTGTTCGGCGCGCTGTGGATCACCCAGGCGGCGCTGCCGTACCTGCGCGAGCAGGGCAGCGGGCACATCATCCAGGTGTCCTCGATCGGCGGCATCACCGCGTTCCCGTTGGTGGGCATCTACCACGCGTCCAAGTGGGCGCTGGAGGGCCTCTCGCAGGCGCTGGCCCAGGAGGTCGCGCCGTTCGGCATCCACGTCACCCTCATCGAACCGGGCGGCTTCGACACCGACTGGGCGGGTGCGTCGGCCAAGCACTCCGCTCCCCTGCCCGCCTACGACGAGGTTCGCGCAGCCGTGGCGGCCGAGCGCGGCAAGCGATGGGCCAACCCGGGCGACCCGTCGGCCTCGGCGGCCGCGCTGCTGAGGGTGGTCGACGCCGAGGAGCCGCCCCTGCGGGTGTTCTTCGGGGCCACCCCGCTGCAAACGGCCAAGGCCGACTACGAGAGCCGGCTACGCAACTGGGAGCAGTGGCAGCCGGTCGCGGAACTGGCGCAGGGGTAGCCAGCTGTTCGCCGGATGGTGAGCGGAAGTGACTGATACTGCGCGCTAGTGGGCGGTGGCGGTGTGGCGGTGTGGCGGCGGGTGTTGGTGTCGGTGGCGGCTGCCAGGCTGTGGTCTATGGATGAGGGGCTAGCGCTGCGCCGGGTCGGTGATCCGGTGGTTGCCGACGCGCCGGCGGGCGTGCGGATCCGCACTCGGATACGCCCCACGGACACCGAAGCCGAGGCGCTGACCGTGATCGGCGAGCTGTTGGGTTCGGTGTATCGCGGCGAGCTGGCCGGGCGGGTCCGGTTGGGCCGCTTGGACCGTGAGGCCCACGCGGTGTGGCGCTCCGGGCGTAAGCGGGCCCTCACGGCGGTGTCGTCGTCGCGGTGGGCCGGAGCAATTACTCGCGCGGTGGAAGACCAGTACCAGCTGGGGCTGAGGGGCTTGACCGCGCAGGTCGCGGATCTGCGCGCCGCGGTCGAGGTGCTCGAGCAGCGGTGCGTGTTGCGTCCCGGGGAGCGTGCGCCGGTCGCCGACACCGACACCGACACCGGCGGCCGATCGCGCCGCCGACGTCGTGGATATCGCAGCCCCGCAGAGCGGTTCACCAAGACTCGCCGGCTGGCGGTGCTGCGGGAGCGGCTCGCTGCGGCTGAGGAGGCGCTGGCGGCCGGTCGACCGTCGATCACGACCGGGGGGAAACGGTTGTGGCGCACCCGGAACCACCTTGATCATGCTGTTGTGACCGAACAGCAGTGGCGGGAGCGCTGGGATGCGGCGCGGATGTTTCTCACCGCCGACGGGGAGTCGGGCAAGGCCGGTGGCAACGAGACCATCCGCGTCGATGCGGCGGGCCGGGTGTGCATCAAAGTGCCCGTGGCCCTAGGCGGGGATCTCGGGCATCATCTGGTGATCGCCGCGCCGGTGGTCTTCAGCCACCGCGTCGGCGAATGGTGGGCGCGGGTCGCGGCGCGGTTAGCGGTGCGCTACGACATCAGTTACGACCCCGGTCGCGGGCGCTGGTATTTGGACGCCTCGTGGAAAACCTCTCACGGAGTGGCGCCCAGGCTCGAGGAGGTGCGGGACGGGCCGGTGCTGGGGGTGGACCTCAATGCCGACCATCTCGCGTGCTGCGTGCTTGATGCCTCCGGTAATCCGGTCGGTGAACCCGTCACCATTGCTGTTGAGACCGCGGGGCTGCGAGCGTCTCGGCGCGATGGGCGGGTCCGTGCGGCCATCAGCATGCTGCTCGATCTGGCCCACCAGCAGAGATGCTCGGCGATCGTGGTGGAAAACCTCGATTTCGCCGACGCGCGCGCTACCGGCCGCGAGACGCTGGGCCGCGGCCGGCGTGGGAAACGACTGCGCCGCACCATCGCTGGCATCCCCACCGGCAAGTTCCGCACCCGGCTGACCGCCATGGCCAGCCACCGCGGGATCGCGATCATCGGGGTGGATGCGGCCTACACCAGCCGCTGGGGTGCCCAGCACTGGCGCAAACCCTTACAACAACAGACTTCCGATCCGACAGCCGTGACCGTACATCACGCGGCGGCGGCCGCGATCGGGCGCCGTGGCCTGGGCTTGGCGATCAGGCGGCGGCCGGCGGGACCCCGCACTCGACAGCGGACGAGTGTGGGCACTTCACCGGCCAGGCCTGACCATCAACCCAGCGCCACACAACGACGGTGTCGTAGTTCCGGCCCACCCACACCCCCACGAGGAGCGCGGGTCCACCGGAGAACACCCACCGGCAGCGGCCAACACCGTTCGGGCCGCACAGGACACACTCCTGCCCAGCAATCAGGAACGGTAGCTCACTCCCCCTGCGCGTAGCGGTTCGCGAGCAGGCGCCGCCGGGCGAAGGGCGACAGCACCGCCTCGTAGTGGCCCAGCAGCTCATCGCAGATCACCGGCCAGCTGCGGCCGAGGACGCTGCGCCGGGCGGCCGGCGCGTAGCGGTGCCGGTCGGCGAGCAGGTGCTCGACCGCGGCGGGCAGCCGCGCTTCGAACTCGTTGACTTCCAACAGCAGTCCGGTGCGGTAGGGGGCGATCAGGTCGCGCGGTCCCCCGGCGTCGGGGGCGATCACCGGCAGCCCCGACGCCAGCGCCTCCTGCACGACTTGGCAAAACGTCTCGTGTTCACCGGGATGTACGAAGACGTCCATGCTGGCGTAAGCGGCGGCGAGCTCTTCGCCGTACAGCGCGCCGGTGAAAACCGCTGTGGGCATCGCGGATTGCAGTTTCGCTTGGTCGACGCCGTCGCCGACGATGACGACCTGCACGGAATCGTTGGCGTTCAACGTAACCAGCCGTTCGACGTGCTTCTCCGGCGCGAGGCGGCCGACGAACCCGACGATCGGCTTCCCGGCCGGCGACCACCGCCGCCGCAGCGCCTCGTCACGCCCCGAGGGCGCGAACCGTAGCACGTCGACCCCGCGCGCCCACCGGTGCACCCGCGGGAACCGATGGGAGACAAGAGATTCCATCGTCACGCTGGACGGCGCCAGGGTGCGGTCGGCCAGGCTGTGCAGGTGGCGAAACCACGCCCACGCGGCGCGCGTCGTCATCGGGATGCCGTAGCTCGCCGCGAAACCGGGGACGTCGGTCTGGTACACCGCGACCGTCGGCACCCCCAGCCAGCGGGCCGCCTTCACCCCGCCGTAGCCGAGCAACGCCGGCGACGCCAGGTGCACCACGTCGGGATCGAATCCCTTGAGCACGCTCACCATTCGGGGCATCGGAACCCCGAGCGGCAACGTGGTCACCTTGGGGAACATTCGCGACGGCACCCGATGCACCCGGATGCCGTCGTGAATCCGGTCCGCCCGCGGCTGGCCCGGCGGATTATCGGGTGCGATGACGATGGCCTCGTGCCCCGTGCGGCGCAGGTGCTCCAACACGCGCAGCACTGAGTTGCTGACACCGTTGACATTGGGGAGGAAGGACTCGGCGACGATTGCAACGCGCACGAAGCCCACGATCGCAGCGTCGGCTGTCGATAAGGTTGCCTACGGGCATACGTCGTGCGAAATTTGCTGGTCGGACGCCGCGTCGCGGCGATCCAGCCACCTATCCAGCAGCGCAAGACCCGTCAGGGCGGCCGCCGCGACCAGCCAGGCCACCACGGCGATGGATCCCGCCGGAATGATCGCCAGCCCGGCATTGCGGTGCTGCACCCGAACCAGGTTCGGGTCGTTCTTGTTGTATTCGACGTAGATCCGCATGCCCGTCGCCAATTCCGACGGATACAGCACACCGAGCTCGGGCCGGTAGGTGACGCGCTCGGGTGTGACGAATTCGATGGTGGAGCGCCGCGGCCCGGCGCTGAGCACCTCCGCCTGCGCCACCCCCATGTGGTGCCGGATCGCAAGGTCGTCGCGCCACGCCCCGGCCACCAGGAGCAGCGACTGCAGCGTCACCAGGCCGGTCACGATCAACACCGCAATCCGCAACCAGCGCAACGCAATCCTGGCCCGCGTCTTCGGCGGGTGGTCGCTGCGCCCATGAAGAAGTATGTGCAGCAACGCTTTTGGATTCGTCACAGAGCAGCCTTGATGGCGGCGTGCAGTTGCCGCAGCGAGGACCGGTCGGCCTTGACCTCCAGCACCCGCATGCCCGCCGCCGGTTCGTCGAGGGCCGTGGCGAGCTCGTCGACCTCGATCTGGCGGCTCTCGACGTGGTAGGCGCGGCACAGCGCGCCGACGTCGACGTCGTGCGGGGTGCCGAAGATCCGCGCGGACACGTCGGAGAACCTCGGGTCGCCCTGCTCGAGCAGTTCGAAGATGCCGCCGCCGTTGTCGTTGGACACCACGATGGTCAGCCGCTGCGGCGTCGGCTCGGTGGGGCCGATCAGCAGGCCGGAGCTGTCGTGGACGAAGGTCAGGTCCCCGATCAGCGCCACGGTGCGCCCGTCATGCGCGAGGGCCGCCCCGATGGCGGTGGACACGGTGCCGTCGATGCCGGCAACCCCGCGGTTGGACCGCACTGTGATCTGTCCGCGATGCCTCGCGGACCCGAGCCCCACCAGCGCCGCGTCGCGGACCGGGTTGGAGGCGCCGAGCACCAGCTGGTCCCCCGGGCGCAGCGCGTCGGCCACGGCCGCGGCGACGTGCAGCCCGGTGGTCAGCGGGTGCGCCTCGAGCTGGTCGCGCACCGCCCGGTCGGCGTGCCGGTTCAGCTCCGCGCAGCGGTGCAGCCACGCCTCGTGCGGCGTCCCGGTGGTGACCGCCCGCGTGCCGGTGGCCTGCGAGTTTCCGGAGACGTCGGGCCAGCGGGGCCCGGTGGTCAGCGCGTACACCGGCACGTGCGGGTCGGCCAGCAGCGCCGACACCGGCCGGTGCAGCGTCGGGCGACCCAGCATGATCACCTGCTTGGGGCGCAGCAGCGGCAGCGTCAGCGGGTGCAACGGGTTGGCCGGGGCCGGGGCCGTCGGCTCGGCGACGGTGGGCAGCCGCTCCAGGTTGGGGTGCGTGCCCGCGCCGTGTCCGGCGATGACGACGGTGTCGGGCGTCAGGTCGATTTCCAGCGGCTGGTCGAACGTGACGGGCGGCGTGTAGGTCCACGGCCGGCCACCGGGCCGGCCCTGCGGGACCACCGCGCCGTGGGGTTCGGTATCGGGCACCAACGGCTCGCGCAGCGGGATGTCGAACTGCACCGGGCCGGCGTTGGCGGTGCGAGATCCGGTGGCGGCGGCCAGCACTCGGCAGGTGGCCGATCGCCAGGTGGCGTTGAGCGAGTCCATCCGCTCGGGCCCCTCCTCGGCCAGGCCCAGGCTGATGGTGGCGCGGACCTGCGTGCCGAAGTAGCCCAGCTGCTCCATGGTCTGGTTGGCCCCGGTGCCCAGCAGTTCGTAGGGCCGGTTTGCCGACAGCACGACCAGCGGCACCCGGGCGTAGTTGGCCTCGACCACCGCGGGGCCCAGGTTGGCAACGGCGGTGCCCGAGGTCATCGCGACGCACACCGGCGCGCCCGCCGCGATCGCCAGCCCGATGGCCAGGTAGCCGGCGGTGCGCTCGTCGATGCGGACGTGCAACCGGAGGCGACCGGCGCGGTCGGCGTCCTGCAGCGCGAATGCCAGCGGCGCGTTGCGCGACCCGGGGCACAGCACCACGTCGCGGACGCCGCCGCGAATCAGCTCGTCAACGACGACGCGGGCCTGGGTCGTCGAGGGGTTCACTCCTACAGCGTGTCACAGCCGGCCGGGGACGGCTCAGGCCCGCACGCTCGCGAAGAACTGCAGCGCCGCGGTGTTGACGGCCTGCGGCCGCTCCAGGAACCCGAGATGCCCGGCGTCGGGTATCTGCAGGTAGCGCCCGTTGGGCATGGCGTCGGCGACCTCGCGCCCCAGGTAGGCCGGCGTCACGATGTCGTCGGCGAACCCCATCACCAGCACCGGCGCGGCGATGCTGCGGTAGGCGGCCAGCCGGTTGGTCTGCGGGGAGACGTACATCTGGGCGCGCAGCCCCGGGGTCTGCTTGACCGGCCAGGTGCAGAACATCGCGATCCAGTCGTCGACGGCCGCGTCGTCGTTCAGCGTCTTGCGCGAAAAACTTTCCAGCAGACGGTTTCTCGCGTCGAGCATGGGCGGCACCGTGACCCCGGAGGCGTGCAGCTCTTCCTCGGCCTCGTGGAAGAACTGGCGGGCGCGGTCCAGGCGGCCGCGGGTGGCCATCAGCACGGCCGAGCTGACCAGCTCCGGCCGCGCCACCATGAGTTCCTGCGCGATGAACGCGCCCATGGACACCCCTACGATGCGCGCCGGGGCGGCGCCCAGCGATTCGATCAGCGCGGCCGTGTCGGCCACCATGGTTTGCGTCGTGAACCCCTCGGCGTTTTCCGTGTCGCCGATCCCGCGGTTGTCGAACGTGATGCAGCGGTACCCGGCCGCCAAAAAGGCCGGGACCTGATGGGGGTGCCAGGTTCGCCCGGCGCCCCCGCGGCCGGCGATGAAGACGACGGGCTCACCGGAGCCGCGGTCGTCGTAAGCCAGATTGATCACCGGGACGACGGTACAAGCAGCGGATGGCAGGCCCGGACCCGGTCGATCCACCACTGCCGCCGCTCGGGTGACGCGGCAAGCGCCCGCAGCCGCGCCGGGTCCGGCGTCACCGGCCCGACCGCCAGGTTGCCATCAACGGGTGCGGCGACGTGCGCCACGTCTTCGGTGAACAGCCCGCCGGTGCCGAGCCCGCAGGCGTGGCGGAGTTGCGGCAGGGCCGCCGCGGCGGTCAAACCATGGCCGATGCCCACCGCCGAATCCAGCGCGCTGGAGACCACGACGGGGACGTCGATCTGCGCGGCGATCGCGAGCATGGCCGAAACCCCGCCCAGCGGAGCGACTTTCAGCACGGCGATGTCGGCGGCCCCGGCGCGGACCACGGCGAGCGGATCGTCGGCCTTGCGGATGCTCTCGTCGGCCGCGATCGGCACGTAGATCCGTGCGCGCAGCGCGGCAAGTTCGCCGACCGTCGCGCAGGGCTGCTCGAGGTACTCCAGCGGGCCATCGGCCGTCAGCGCGGCGGCCGCGGCGGCGGCCTCCTCGACGCTCCAGCCGCCGTTGGCGTCGACCCGCACGGTCTCGACCAGTTCGCGGGCCGCGTTGACCCGGGCGACGTCGTCGGCCAGCGTCTGGCCCGGCTCGGCGACCTTCACCTTGGCCGTGCGCGCCCCGGGAAACCGGGCCAGCACCTCGCCGACCTGGGCGGCGGGCACGGCCGGCACGGTGGCGTTGATCGGGACGCGGTCGCGCCGCACCGGCGGCGGCGGCCGGTAGGCGCCCTCGATCCCCGACGCCAGCCAGTGCGCGGCCTCGCGCGGCCCGTACTCGACGAATGCGCCGAACTCGCCCCAGCCGGCCGGGCCCTCGATCAGCGCGAGCTCGCGGGTGGTGATGCCACGGAAGCGCACCCGCATCGGCAGCGCGACCACGTGCAGGCGGTCGAGCAGGTCGGCCAGGTCCGGCGTCACTGGCCGTAGACCTGGCGGCCCGCCAGAAATGTCGCGCGCACCTCGAGGTCGGCGATGCGCTCGGGCGGCACCGTCCGGGGATCCGCGGACAGCACCACCATGTCCGCGTACTTGCCGACTTCCAGCGAGCCGATCACGTCGTCGGCGAACAGCTGCCAGGCGGCGTCGATGGTCTGCGCGCGGATCGCCTGGTCGACGGTCAACCGCTCCTCCGGCGCCAGCACCCGGCCGCTGGGCGCAGTGCGGGTC
Source organism: Mycobacterium sp. NGS34 (assembly GCF_059812845.1). NCBI lineage: Bacteria > Bacillati > Actinomycetota > Actinomycetes > Mycobacteriales > Mycobacteriaceae > Mycobacterium > Mycobacterium sp. NGS34. Next base: position 89,188 of record NZ_JCALDM010000002.1, on the reverse strand, counting down.
ACGGCGACGCTGATGTTGCGCAGCGGCTCCTCGGGCGTCACCGGCGGATCGTTGTGCAGGGAGATCCGCATGCCGGTGGCCACCGCGGAACCGGCCGGCATCCAACGGGATCCGCGCTCCGGCCCGAACAGGCCGTCGACGATGACGTCGCCCCAGTAGTGGATCTGGTCGACGAAGATGCTGCAGGTCACGCCGAGATCGGCGGCGCGTTGCAGTTGCTCGGGCCGGATGGCGCCGACGTGTTCGAGCCGCAGCCGATGGTCGGGGCGGGGATCGCGCTCGAGGGCCTCCTCGTAGACGTCAAGAATGGTGTCGACGCCGGCGTCGCCCTGCACGTGGCAGGCCATCTGCCAGCCCAGCGGGTAGTAGGCGCCGACGATTTCCCTCAGCTGTTCGGCCGTGTAGTTGGCGCATCCGCAGGAACCGGGCGGCACCCCGATGGCGCGGGTGGCGTCGGTGTCCAGGTACGGGAAGGACAACGCGATGTTGCCGATCCACGGGGAGCCGTCGACCCAGATCTTGATGCCGACCTGGCGCAGCATGTCGTCGCCCTGGCCGGGGGTGGCGGTGGTCGACATCAGCGGGTTGGACACCTCGTAGGTGCGCAGCCGCACGGTCAGCCGGTCGCGCAGCTGCTCGATCAGTGGCGCGAAATTCGGGTCGAACGCCATCTCCGAACAGGTGGTCAGCCCGGCCCGGTTGAGCCGGGCGCACTCGGCGAGCAGCATCGCCGGGTAGCTGTCGGCCTGGATGGCGCCGCCCAACAGCGGGAACACCGCGCCGATTTCCTCGGCGGTGCCGTCGAGTTCCCCGCCGGCGTCGCGGCCGTACTTGGCGCCCTTCGGGTCGGGGGTGTCGCGGGTGAGGCCGTTGAGCTGGGCGGCTCGCGAATTGAAGAAGGCCTTGTGCCCGGAATTGTGGATGATGACCAGCGGCCCGTCCGGGGCGATCTCGTCGAGCCAGGCCAACGTCGGCTGCGGGAGTCCGGGCTGCAGCAGGGCGTCCCAACCGTTCAGGTAGGCGCCGGCCGGCCCCCGGGCGGCGGCCTCGGCGCGGATCGCGGCGACGACGTCGTCGGCGTTGGGGACGGTGACCGGCCGGATGTCGACGATCCGGTCCGACAGCGCGACGGCCTCCATCAGCGGATGGCCGTGCGCCTCAACGAATCCCGGCATGACGCAGCCGTCCCCGACGTCGACCGTCCGGGTGCCGGGGCCGATGAGGGCGGCGACGTCGGAGCGGGCGCCGACGACGACGATCCGGCCGTCGGCCACGGCGATCGCCTCGGCCGTGGGGCGCGCGTCGTCGACGGTCAGTACGGTCCCGGTGATGACGAGATCTGCCTGCCCCATGTGCACGGATGCTAGTGCGTGGAGGGTCCGGCCGACCCGAATTGCAACACGTTCTAGTCTTGCCCCATGAGCAACGACCTGCTGCGCAACCCGACCCACAACGGCCACCTTCTGGTGGGGGCGCTCAAGCGCCACAAGAACCGGCCGGTGCTGTTCCTCGGCGACACCACTCTGACGGGTGGTCAACTGGCCGAGCGGATCAGCCAGTACACGCAGGCGTTCGAGGCGCTGGGCGCCGGCACCGGTGTCACGGTCGGGCTGCTGTCGCTCAACCGCCCCGAGGTGCTGATGATCCTCGGCGCCAGCCAGACCCAGGGCTATCGGCGCACCGCCCTGCACCCGCTCGGCTCGCTCGACGATCACGCGTACGTGCTGACCGACGCCGGGGTCAGCTCGCTGATCATCGACCCCAACCCGATGTTCACCGAGCGCGCGCTGGGCCTGCTGGAGAAGGTGCCGTCGCTCAACCAGATCCTGACCATCGGCCCGGTGCCCGAGGCGCTGCGGGGTGTGGCCGTCGACCTGTCGGCCGAGGCGGCGAAGTACGAGCCCAAGCCGCTGGTGGTCGCCGACCTGCCGCCGGACAACATCGGCGGCCTGACCTACACGGGCGGGACCACCGGCAAGCCCAAGGGCGTGATCGGGACCACCGGGAACATCGCCGCCATGACCGCCATCCAGCTCGCCGAGTGGGAGTGGCCCGAGCACCCGCGGTTCCTGATGTGCACGCCGCTGTCGCACGCCGGAGCGGCGTTCTTCACGCCCACGGTGGTCAAGGGCGGCGAGATGGTGGTGCTGAGCAAGTTCGACCCGGCCGAGGTGCTGAGAGTCATTGAGGAGCAACGCATTACGGCCACCATGCTGGTGCCGTCGATGCTCTACGCGCTGATGGACCACCCCGACTCGCACACCCGCGACCTGTCGTCGCTGGAAACCGTCTACTACGGCGCCTCGGCGATCAACCCCGTGCGCCTGGCCGAGGCGATCCGCCGGTTCGGCCCGATTTTCGCCCAGTACTACGGGCAGTCCGAGGCTCCGATGGTGATCACCTACCTGGCCAAGGCCGACCACGACGAGAAGCGGCTGACCTCGTGCGGGCGTCCGACGCTGTTCGCCCGGGTGGCACTGCTGGGTACCGACGGCAAGCCGGTGCCGCAGGGCGAGCCGGGCGAGATCTGCGTCAGCGGACCGCTGTTGGCCGGCGGCTACTGGAACCTGCCGGAGGCGACGGCGGAGACGTTCAAGGACGGCTGGCTGCACACCGGCGACATGGCCCGCGAGGACGACGACGGCTTCTACTTCATCGTCGACCGCGTCAAGGACATGATCGTCACCGGCGGCTTCAACGTGTTCCCCCGCGAGGTCGAGGACGTCATCGCCGAACATCCGGCCGTCGCGCAGGTGTGCGTGGTCGGCACGCCCGACGAGAAGTGGGGCGAGGCCGTCACCGCGGTGGTGGTGCTGCGCGCCGACGCGTCGCGTGACGACGCGGCGGTCGAGGCCATGACCGTCGAGATCCAGTCCGCGGTCAAGGAGCGCAAGGGCTCGGTGCAGTCGCCCAAGCGGGTGGTGGTCGTCGACGCGCTGCCGTTGACCGGGCTGGGCAAACCGGACAAGAAGTCGGTCCGGGCGCAGTTCTGGGAGGGCGCCGGCCGCGCGGTGGGCTAGGTTTTCGCCGAGTGTGCGGCAGGCCGCACGCTCGAGGCCGAATGTGCGGCCAGCCGCACGCTGGGTCTAGTGCCTAGCGCGCGATGCCGGCCGCCAACAGGTCGAGCATGCGGGCCGTCTGCTCCGGCGAACCGGTGACCAAGAAGATGCCGATCAGGCTCGACACCACGTCGTCGGCCTGTACGTCGGCGCGCAGGGTCCCGTCCTCGGCACCGGCGCGCAGCAGCGTGGCGACGGCGCCGGCGATGCTGTCGCGGGTCTGGCTGGGCTGCAAAGCGCCGGAGTCGAAGATCGCGTGCAACGACTCGGCCATCCCGCGCTTGGCGGCGACGAAAGCGGCGTAGCGGTCCATCCAGCGGCGCAGCGCCGTCTGGGGCGGATGCCGCCCGAGCAGCTCTTCGGCCGCCGCGGCCACTTCGGCGAGCTCGGCGCGGTAGATCGCCTCGACGAGGGCCTCCCGGTTGGGGAAATGGCGGTAGAGCGTGCCGATCCCGACGCCGGCGTCGCGCGCGATCGATTCCAGTGACACCGGCCGCCCGTCCGCGGTCGCGAACGCCGCGGTCGCCACCGCCAACAGCTTCTGGCGGTTGCGGCGCGCGTCGGATCGGGTCGGCTCTCCCAAAGCGGAGGTTCCTCCGTTTCTGCTAGGCTCGGTGTAAGCGGAGGATCCTCCGCATTTCTACCAGTGTGTCAGACGGGAGCACCATGACAACCTTTCCCACCGTCACCCGCGTCGGCTACGGCGCGATGCAATTGTTCGAGGCCACGCCGGAGGACGCGACCGCGGTGCTGCGCCGCGCCGTCGAACTCGGCGTCAACCACATCGACACCGCGTCGTTCTACGGCCCGGGCGAGGTGAACCGCCGCATCCGGGCGGCGCTGGCCCCCTACCCCGAAGACCTCGTCATCGTCAGCAAGGTCGGCGCGCGCTACACCGGCGAGCAGCCGATGCCGCTGGCCGCCGCACAGCAGCCCGCCGACCTGCGCGCCGCGGTCGAGGACGACCTGCGCCAACTGGGCCTGGACCGCGTTCCCGTGGTCAATCTGCGGCGCATGGACCTCGGACCTTCCGCGGCCGTCGAGGGCGACCAGGACGTCGACCTCGACGACCAACTGGCCGAAATGATCGCGCTGCGCGACGAGGGCAAGATCGGCGCGATCGGCATCAGCAGCGTGCCGTTCGACGTGGTACGCCGGGCGTTGCCCGCGGGCATCGCCTGCGTGCAGAACGCCTACAGCGTGCTCGACCGCTCGCAGGAAGCCACCCTGGACCTGTGCAGGTCCGAGGGCATCGCGTGGGTGCCGTACTTCCCGTTGGGGTCGGCGTTCCCGGGATTTCCAAAGGTCGCCGACCAGCCGGTGGTGACCGAGATCGCCGACGCGCTCGGCGTCACGGGCGCCCAGGTCGGCCTGGCGTGGCTGCTGGCGCACGCCCCCAACACGCTGCTGATTCCGGGCACGCGATCGGTCGGGCACCTCGAGGAAAACCTCGGCGCGGCGGACGTCACCCTCGATGCCGAAGCGCTGGCCAGGCTGGACGCCATCGGCTCGTTCGAACCCCAGCCCCATGTTGTGGAGTCCCCGCAGAGGTAACGTCGCCCCCGTGGGCACCCAAAAACCGATCCGGCCGCCGTGGTGGCTGAAACCGGCCAACAAGGTCTTCATCCAGATGTCGCGGCTGGGAATGAGTTTCGGCGGGGAGAGCCCCGTCGTGCTCACGGTCAAAGGCCGCAAGTCCGGGCGGGACAGGTCGACACCGGTGACCCCGATGACGGTCGACGGCCGAGAGTTCGTCGTCGCCGGGTTTCCAGGCGCCGATTGGGTGGCCAACGCGCGCGCGGCCGGGCAGGCGACGGTGGCCCGCGGCCGGCGCGTCGAAAAGGTGCGGATGGTGGAGTTGGCGCCCGACGACGCGCGGCCGATCCTGCGGGCCTTCCCGACGGAGGTCCCCACGGGCGTCGGCTTCATGAAGCGGGCGGGACTGGTCACCGACGGTCGCCCGGAGGAATTCGAAGCCCTGGCCGGCCGGTGCGCGGTGTTCCGGCTGGATCCGGCGTAGCCGCGATGCGCCGTCTGCTGTTGGTGGCGACGCTGCTCGTGGCCGCGCTGGGCGCGCCCCCGGCGCGGTCGCTCGCCGCGACGGGCTGCGCCCCCGGCGGCGCGCCTCCCCCGGCCGGCGCGTCCCAGCGCAAGGTCGGCGACCTGGACTGGGACGGCCAACCGGACACGTTGTGGCTCGGGCAGCTTCGAGACCCCAGCGGCCGCACCGACCGGTTCGCCGGCATCACGACGGCGAGCGGCGCGAACTCCAGTGTGCAGATCACCTCGGCGAGCCCAATTCCGTTGAGCGCCTTGGCGATCGACGCCCAGCAGGACGGGCAGCACCAGGTCATCGTCAGCGACGGGCGCAGCGCATACCTGTACGTGTTCGCCGACTGCCGGCTCCAGGCCGCCGCCGACAACCAGGGCGCGCCGTTCCTGTTCGACCTGCAAGACCTGCGCGGCAACGGCACCGGAATCGGTTGCAGCAACATCGGCGCGCCGGCGCCCGGCCGGCACCTGGTCGGGCTGCGGGCCACCAACGAGGACGGCCAGTGGACGGTGCGGCGCACCGAGATCAACCTCAACGGCACCCTGGCTACCATCGGAGCGTCCGACACCGTGACGGCCGCCTCCGCGCAGGACCCCGCGGTGGTCTCGGCGCAGACGATCAGCTGCGGCGACCTCACCATCAGCAAGGACGGAGTTCAACAGCCTTGAGTGACAACCCCTTTGACGCGCAGGCCTGGCGACCCGTCGACGGCTTCGGCGACCTGACGGACATCACCTACCACCGCCACGTCACCGACCCGACGGTGCGGGTGGCGTTCGACCGCCCCGAGGTGCGCAACGCGTTCCGGCCCCACACCGTCGACGAGCTCTACCGGGCGCTCGACCACGCCCGCATGTCCCCCGACGTGGGCGTGGTGCTGCTGACCGGCAACGGCCCGTCGCCCAAGGACGGCGGCTGGGCGTTCTGCTCCGGCGGCGATCAGCGCATCCGCGGCCGGTCGGGCTATCAGTACGCGAGCGGCGAGACCGCCGACACCGTGGACGCCGCCCGCGCCGGCCGGCTGCACATCCTCGAGGTGCAGCGGCTCATCCGCTTCATGCCCAAGGTGGTCATCTGCCTGGTCAACGGGTGGGCCGCCGGGGGCGGGCACAGCCTGCACGTGGTGTGCGACCTCACCCTGGCCAGCCGCGAACACGCGCGCTTCAAGCAGACCGACGCCGACGTCGGCAGCTTCGACGGCGGTTACGGCAGCGCGTATCTGGCCCGCCAGGTGGGCCAGAAGTTCGCCCGCGAGGTCTTCTTCCTGGGCCGGCCCTACACCGCCGAGCAGATGCACCGCATGGGCGCGGTCAACGAGGTGGTGGAGCACGCCGACCTGGAGAAGGTGGGCGTGCAGTGGGCCGCCGAGATCAACGCGAAATCCCCTCAGGCGCAACGGATGCTGAAGTTCGCGTTCAACCTGCTCGACGACGGGCTGGTGGGCCAGCAGCTCTTCGCCGGCGAGGCCACCCGGCTGGCGTACATGACCGACGAGGCGGTGGAGGGCCGCGACGCGTTCCTGGAGAAAAGGCCGCCGGACTGGAGCGCGTTCCCGCGCTACTTCTGAGCCGCCCGGGGCGCCCACCTAGACTCGCCCCGTGAGTAAGAGCCCCCTTGGCAGGATCAGAGACCAGCTGGTGCTGGCGACCATGCGACCGCCCGCTTCGCCGCAAATCCTGGTCAACCGGCCCGCGATCAAGCCGGTCGACCTCGACGGCAAGCGGATCCTGCTGACCGGGGCCTCGTCGGGCATCGGCGAGGCGGGGGCCGAACAGCTGGCCCACGCCGGCGCGACGGTGGTCGTGGTCGCCCGCCGCGGGGACCTGCTCGAGGCGCTGGCGGACCGCATCGCGAAGGCCGGCGGCAGCGCCATCCCGATCGCCTGCGACGTCTCGGACATGGACGCGGTCGACGCGTTGGTGGCCGACGTCGACAAGCGCCTCGGCGGCGTCGACATCCTGATCAACAACGCCGGCCGGTCGATCCGCCGGCCCCTGGCCGAGTCGCTGGAACGCTGGCACGATGTAGAGCGGACCATGGTGCTCAACTACTACGCGCCGCTGCGGCTGATTCGCGGGTTCGCGCCCGCGATGCTCGAGCGCGGCGACGGCCACATCATCAACGTCTCGACGTGGGGGGTGCTCTCGGAGGCGTCGCCGCTGTTTTCGGTCTACAACGCCTCCAAGGCCGCGCTGTCGACGGTGAGCCGGGTCGTCGAAACCGAGTGGGGCCGAAAGGGCGTCCATTCCACGACGCTGTACTACCCGCTGGTGGCCACGCCGATGATCGCGCCGACCAAGGCCTACGCCGGGATGCCCGCGCTGACGTCCCGGGAGGCCGCCGAGTGGATGGTCACCGCGGCCCGCACCCGCCCGGTGCGGATCGCGCCGCGCATGGCGATCGCGGCCAAGGCGCTGGACACCTTCGGCCCCCGCTGGGTCAACACGCTCATGCAGCGCCAAACAATCCAGCCCAACCAAAACGCGGACACCTGAATCGGCCGAACCCGCAAGGAGGTTGCTGTGTCTGATCTCTGGGCCACCATCGCCGCCGAACGCGGCGCGCTCGCCAGCGACCTCGCCGGACTGGCGCCGGCGCAATGGGATACGCCGTCGCTGTGCGCGGGCTGGACCGTCCGCGACATCGTCGCGCACCTGTCGGCGACGGCCTCGCTGAACCCGGCCACCTTCCTGCTCAACATGGCCAAGGCCGGGTTCAGCTTCGACAGGTTCGCCAACGGCCAGATCGCCAAGCACCGCGGCGCCGACCCGACCGCCACCCTGGCGGAATTCCGGAGACTGCAGAATTCCACCTCCGCACCGCCGGGCCCCAAGACCTCGTGGCTGGGCGAGGTGGTGGTGCACGGGGAGGATGCGCGTCGCCCGCTGGGCATCCCGCATGCCTACCCGCCAGACGCGGTGCGCGAGGCGATCGACTTCTACAAGGGCTCCAACATGCTCATCGGCTCCAAGAACCGCATCGCCGGGCTGGCGCTGTCCGCGACCGACCAGGACTGGCGCCACGGGGACGGGGAAGCGGTCGAGGGCCCCCTGCTGTCGCTGCTGCTCGCCACGACGGGCCGCGCCGCCGCGTGCGACGACCTGACCGGCCCCGGCGTTGCGACGCTGCGCAGCCGATGCACGTGATAGACACGAGGCTATGGAGATCCTGGCCAGCCGGATGCTGCTCCGGCCGGCGGACTATCAGCGGTCGCTGAGCTTCTACCGCGACGAGATCGGGCTGGCGATCGCCCGCGAATACGGCGCGGGGACGGTTTTTTTCGCGGGGCAGTCTTTGCTGGAGCTGGCCGGTTTCGGCTCGCCGGACCACTCCCGCGGCCCGTTCCCCGGCGCGCTGTGGCTGCAGGTCCGCGACGTCGCGGCGACCCAGGCCCAACTAGAGGGCCGCGGGGTCCCGATCGCGCGCGAGGCGCGCCGCGAGCCTTGGGGCCTGCGCGAAATGCACGTGACCGATCCGGACGGCATCACGCTGATTTTTGTCGAGGTCCCGGGGGATCACCCGCTGCGCCGCGACACCCGCGGTGATTGAGGGAACGTCGGGTTAACTAACGGCTAACATCGGAAGACAAGTCGAGGTACACCTGCGTTTCGGCCGCCTCTCCATTCGACAATTTAATCCCCCAACTACCAGAATCAGGCGCTGTGAACATCGATTTGTTCCTCCTCATCATTGTCGTAATCACGGCACTCGCTTTCGATTTCACCAACGGCTTCCACGACACCGGCAACGCGATGGCAACGTCCATTGCCAGCGGCGCGCTGGCGCCCAAGGCCGCTGTCGCGCTGTCGGCGGTGCTGAACCTGGTGGGCGCGTTCATGTCCACCGCGGTCGCTGCCACCATCGCCAAGGGCCTGATCGACGGGCACATCGTGACGCTGGAACTGGTGTTTGCCGGCCTCGTCGGCGGCATCGTCTGGAACCTGCTCACCTGGCTTCTCGGCATCCCGTCCAGCTCCTCGCACGCGCTGATCGGCGGCATCGTCGGCGCCACGCTCGCCGCGGTCGGCTCGCACGGGGTGATCTGGAAGGGCCTGGTGTCCAAGGTGCTGATCCCGGCCGTCGTCGCCGCGATCCTGGCCATCGTGGTCGGGGCGATCGCGACCTGGCTGGTCTACCGGATCACCCGCGGCATCCCGAGCAACCGCACCGAGGCCGGGTTCCGGTACGGCCAGTGGGGCTCGGCCTCGCTGGTCTCCCTGGCGCACGGCACCGGCGACGCCCAGAAGACGATGGGCATCATCTTCCTGGCGCTGATGTCCTACGGCGCGGTCAGCAAGACCGAGTCGTCGCCGCCGTTCTGGGTGATCCTCTGTTGCGCCCTGGCGATGGCGGCGGGCACCTACCTGGGCGGTTGGCGGATCATCCGCACCCTGGGCAAGGGGCTCGTCGAGATCAAGTCGCCGCAGGGCATGGCGGCCGAATCCTCCTCGGCCGCAGTCATTCTGCTGTCCACCCACTTCGGCTACGCGCTGTCGACGACGCAGGTCTGCACCGGTTCGGTGATGGGCAGCGGGCTGGGCAAGCCCGGCGGCGAGGTGCGCTGGGGCGTGGCCGGCCGGATGGTGACCGCATGGCTGATCACGCTCCCGTTGGCCGGGCTGGTCGGGGCGATCACCTACTGGACCGTGCACCTCATCGGCGGCTACCCCGGCGCCATCATCGGCTTCGGGCTGCTGGTCGCGGTCTCCGCCGCCATCTACATCCGGTCGCGGCGGGTCAAGGTCGACCACAAGAACGTCAACGCCGAATGGGAAGGCAGCCTCACCGCGGGCCTCGACGGCGAAGAACATCCGCCTACCTCCAGCGGACCCAGGGTCGGGTCCGACGACGACACCGTTAGCGCAGGGAACCCCTCATGAGCCACTTCGGCGATTGGTTCAACTACCAGGCCTCCCTGAGGATCTTGGTGTTCAGCATGCTCGCCGGCGCCTTCCTGCCGGGGATGTTCGCCCTCGCGTTGCGGTTCCAGGCCGTCGGGGGCGGGCAGGTCAGCCCCGACGGCAGCCCGCCGCAGAAGAACCCGGCGCTGCTGGCGATCGCGTGGGTGATCTACGCGGTGGTGGTGGCGGTGATCCTCTTCGCCCTGCTCTACATCTCGCGCGACTTCATCGCGCACCAGACGGGTCAGGCGTTCTTGGGAGCCAAACCTAAGTAGCATTGAATCGTCCACCAGCCGATCCCCCGCGCGGAGTGAGAGCAACGTGAACGGATTCCTCAGTTCGATAGTTTCGTGGTTGCGCGCGGGATACCCCGAGGGCGTCCCGCCGACCGACACCTTCGCCGTGCTCGCGTTGCTCACCCGACGGCTGGGCCACGACGAGGTCGTCGCGGTGGCGCAAGAGCTGATGGACCGCGGCGACTTCGACGACGTCGACATCGGTGTGGCGATCAGCAAGGTCACCGACGAGTTGCCCTCGGAAGAGGACGTGGAACGGGTGCGAGCGCGGTTGGCCGCCCACGGCTGGCCGTTCGACGAGCCCACCGACGCCGCGGAGGACCCCGCATAGCTGCGCTGCGCGCGCTGCACGTCGCGTCGGGCTCCGCCGTCCCGCTGTTGATGCCCGCCCTGGAGCGGGTGCTGGACGGCCGCGATGCCGCGCTGGTCGCGGTGCCGGCCGGCGACGACTCCCAGTCGCGCGGCCTGCGGGTCGGTGAGCCCATCGACGACGACGTGGCGCTGGTGGCGACCACGTCGGGCACCACCGGCGCGCCCAAGGGCGCCCTGCTGACCGCCGCCGCCCTGACCGCCAGCGCGACGGCCACCCACGACCGGCTCGGCGGGCCCGGCGCCTGGCTGCTGGCCTTGCCGCCGTACCACATCGCCGGCCTGCAGGTGCTGGTGCGCAGCGTGCTCGCCGGCTCCGCGCCCGTCGAGCTGGACATCTCGGGCGGATTCGACGTCACCGAATTGCCGACTGCCATAAGGCGATTGGGACCCGGGCGGCGGTACGTGTCGCTGGTCGCCGCCCAGCTGGCCAAGGCGCTCGCCCACCCGGCCGCCGCGGCCGCGCTGGCCGAACTGGACGCGGTGCTGCTCGGCGGCGGCCCGGCGCCGCGGCCGATCCTGGACGCCGCTGCGACCGCCGGGATCGCGGTGGTGCGCACCTACGGGATGAGCGAGACCGCGGGCGGCTGCGTCTACGACGGGGTCCCGCTGGACGGGGTGGCGCTGCGGGTGGCGCCCGGCGGGCGCGTCGTGATCGGCGGCGCGACGCTGGCCAAGGGGTACCGCAACCCGGTCGACCCCGACCCGTTCGCCGAGCCGGGCTGGTTTCATACCGAGGACCTGGGCGCGATCGACGGGGCCGGTGTGCTGACCGTGCTGGGCCGCGCCGACGACGCGATCAGCACCGGCGGGCTGACCGTGCTGCCGCAGCCGGTCGAGGCCGCGCTGAGCACCCACCCCGCCGTCGGCGACTGCGCGGTGTTCGGAATCGCCGACGACCGGCTGGGTCAGCGGGTGGTCGCGGCGGTCGTGGTGCGCGACGGCTGCGAGGCGCCGACGATCGAGGCGCTGCGCGCCCATGTGGCCCGCGCCCTGGATGCCACGGCCGCGCCCCGCGAGCTGCACGTGGTGGACGCGCTGCCGCGGCGCGGCATCGGCAAGGTCGACCGGGCCGCGCTGGTGCGCCGGTTCGCCGGCTCCGACCAATAGGCTGGGCGACCGTGAGGGTCGCGCGACGGGAGTCACTGGCCGTCGCGGTCGGGGCCGCGCTGGTGGCGGCGGCGTTCGTGTTGCCGCGCCTGCACCTGGGCGTCCGGCCGCGGCTGGACGTCGGCCAGGAGCGGTTCGGCACGCACACCGGGGCCACGCCCATCTTCGGGGCGTGGGAGGTGCACGCCAGCTGGGGAACCGGGCCGGCCATCCTGCTCGCGGTGGTCGCCGTGGTGTGGGGTCCCCGTGTGGCGCAACGGCTTTCGTGGCGGGCGTTGACGCTTGGCACCTGGGCCACCGCCGGTGTGTGGGCGTTCGCGCTGGCGATGATCGACGGCTGGCAGCGCGGCTTCGCCGGGCGGCTGACCACCCGCGACGAGTACCTGTGGCAGGTGCCCACCGTCACCGACATCCCGGCGGCGGTCCGCACGTTCTCCAGCCGCATCGTCGACTACCAACCGAACTCGTGGGTCACCCACGTGTCGGGGCACCCGCCGGGTGCGCTCTTGACGTTCGTGTGGCTGGACCGGATCGGCTTGCACGGCGGCGCCTGGGCCGGGCTGCTGTGCCTGCTGGCCGGGTCCAGCGCGGCGGCGGCCGTCGTGATCGCCGTGCGCGCGCTGGCCGACGAGCCGACCGCGCGCCGGGCCGCGCCGTTCGTCGCGGTCGCTCCAACCGCGATCTGGGTCGCGGTGTCGGCCGACGGGTATTTCGCCGGGGTCGCGGCGTGGGGCCTGGCGCTGCTGGCCGTGGCGGTGCGCCGCCCCGTCCGGTTCCCCGCGCTGATCGCCGCGGCCGCGGGCCTGCTGCTGGGGTGGAGCGTTTTCCTGAGCTACGGCCTGATGTTGCTGGGGCTGCCGGCGCTGGCGGTGCTGGTCTCGGCGGCCGACTGGCGCGCGGCGCTGCGCGCCCTCGGCCCGGCGGCGCTGGCGGCGCTGGCGGTCGCGGTGGCGTTCGCCGTCGCGGGGTTCTATTGGTTCGACGGCTATACCCTTGTGCAGCAACGCTATTGGCAGGGCATCGCGAAGGACCGGCCGTTCCAGTACTGGTGGTGGGCCAACCTGGCGTCGGTGGTGTGTGCGATCGGGCTGGGCAGCGTCGCGGGCATCACGCGGGTGTTCGACCGGGCCGCCATTCGCCGCCGCTCCGGCTTCCACCTGCTGCTGCTGGCGATGCTGGCCGTCATCGCCTGCGCGGACCTTTCCATGCTGAGCAAGGCCGAGGTGGAACGGATCTGGCTGCCGTTCACCATCTGGCTGACCGCGGCGCCGGCGCTGCTGCCGATGCGGTCGCATCGGTTGTGGTTGGCGGTCAACGCCATTGGCGCCGTGGCGCTGAACACACTCATGGTCACCAACTGGTGATCGCACGGCTTCGGGCACCGTCGTCGGCGCCATATTTCAATGGCTATTGAAATATGGCGGGTTTGGCGGCATAGTTGCTGTGCGGACGGATCGATCGGTCGCGCACCAGGAGGGCACTTGACGTCTAAAGTTCCGCCGGCCAAAGTCGCGCGGGCCATTGAACGGGCCCGCCACCACCTGTCGCGGCTGCGCCAGCGCTCCGCTCCGCCCGCGGCGGCGATGATGGAATTGATCCTCAACGCGTGGGTCGCTCAGGCGATCACGGCCGCCGCGGATCTCGGCGTGGCGGACGCCCTGGCGGCCGGCCCGCTGTCCGGCACGCAGCTGGCAGACCGGGTCGGCGCCGACGCCGACGCGCTGAAGCGACTCATGCGCGCGTTGATCGGGATCGGGATTTTCCGCCAAGGCAGCGACGGGCGTTACGCACTCAACCCGCTCGCGGACACACTGCGCACCGACGCGCCGGTGTCGATGGCCGGGATGGCGAGGTGGGTCGGGTCGGCTCAGCATCGCCAGCACTGGAGCCACCTGACCGACGCGATCCGGACGGGCGATCCGGTGGTCCCAGCGCTTCGGGGCAAACCGGTTTTCGAATACCTGGCCGGCGAGGCGGCGCTGCGCGGGATCTTCAACTCCGCCATGACCAATCTGTCCGAGTTCGCGACCGCGCCCCTGACCGCGGCCTACGACTTCAGTGCGTTCGGCACGATCGTCGACGTCGGCGGGGGACGGGGTCGCCTGTTGGCGGCGATCCTCGAGGCTGCCCCGAAATCGCGCGGCGTGCTGTTCGATCTTCCGGAGGTCGTATCGGCCGCCCCGGAGTTGTTGCACAGATACGGTGTCCACGACCGCGTCCGGATCGAAGAGGGCTCCTTCTTCGATTCCGTGCCGGAGGGCGGCGACGCGTATGTGCTCAAGAACGTCATCCACGACTGGCCCGAGGAAGACGCGGTCCGCATTCTGAAGAACGTCCGCGCCGCCGCCCGCACCGGTGCGCGACTGTTGCTCTGCGAGTTCGTCATTCCCGACCACGACCGCGACTTTCACGGCAAGTGGGTGGACATCGAGATGCTGATCGTCGCCGGCGCGCGCGAACGCACCGCGGACGAGTACGGCTGGCTGTTCGACGCCGCGGGTTTCCGGTTGAACCGCGTCGTCGACACCGCGTCACCGCTCAGCATCGTCGAGGCGAGCGCGGTGTAGCCGGGGTGCGACTACTCGTTTCGCCGAGCCTGTAATTCTGCAGGCCGTTACTCGCACTTTGGCTGCGGATTTACAGACTCGGCGAACGCTCAGAGCCCCGCCGCGCGGGTGACCCGCGCGAAGCGGCTCGCCCGCCCGCACGCGTCGCGCACGGCGGCGACGTCGTCGACGACGTCGATGTCGGCCAGCCGCTGCACCGGCGTCACGCCGATGCCGTTGTCGCGCAACGCCTTCAACGTCAACTCCCCGGTGTCGGCCCGGGACATGGGCACGCCGCGCAGGCATTCGGCCATCGCCGGCGCTGCGACCCCCAGCACCCACCAGCCGCCGTCATCAGCCAGCCCCAGGACGGCCGGGGATTGCAGCAGGCGGCGCGCGCAGTCGCCCAGCAGCTCGGCGGTGACCTGCGGGGTGTCCATCCCGATCTGCAGGACCGGCCGCCCGTCGGCCGCGTCGGCGTGGGCGTTGGCGAGCCGGTCGGCGAAGTCGTCCCCGCGCTGGGCGACGACGGTGAAGGACTCGAGCCGCCGCCGGATCTCGGCGGCGCCGGCCGCCGCGCCGAGGTCGCCGGTGAGGGCCACCACCCGCGCCGCCACCGGCGCGTCGGCCACGGCGTCCAGCGTGTCCAGCAGCGCGGCGGCGGCGATCTCGGCGGCCACCCCGTCACCGACCGTCGCGGCCAGCCGCGTCTTGGCCCGGCCCGGCTCCGGTGCCTTGGCGACCACCAGGACGGTCACCGGCAGGACGCTCACGAGATCACCTTCCAGAAGTCCAGGATCGCGGTGATGCTGCCCCGCAGCGAACCGCTGACCTTCGACTTGCCGCCGGTGCGCGGGCCGTAGCTGACGTCGAGCTCGACCACGCGCCAGCCGGCTGCGGCGGCCCGGACGAGCAGCTCCAGCGGGTAGCCCGATCGCCGGTCGGCGACACCGAGGTCGAGCAGCGCGTCGCGCCGGGCGACGCGCATCGGGGCGATGTCGTGCACCGGCAGGCCGTGGCGGGTGCGCAGCCGCCAGCTCATCACCACCGTGCCCACCCGGGCGACCCACGGCCAGTGCAGCCCCGGCACCGGCCGGCGCCGGCCGGTCACCAGGTCGGCGCCGTCGAGCGCGGCGACCAGCCGGGGCAGGTCGCCGGGGTCCATCGACCCGTCGGCGTCGATCACCGCCACGATCGGGGTGGTCACCGCCAGCACGCCGGCGTGCACCGCCGACCCGTAGCCGGCCCGTGGCTCGGCGACCACCCGGGCCCCGAGACGCGTCGCCACCGCGGCGGTTTCGTCGGTGCTGTTGTTGTCGACGACCAGCGCCCGATAGCCCGCGGGGAGGGCCGCCAACACCCCCGGCAGCGACTCCTCCTCGTTGAGGCAGGGCAGCACCACCGTGACCGCGTCATCGGGCATGCGCTGACCCGCGCTCAGTGATGGGTGGTGGCCGGCGGCGGCACTTGCGGCTTCGGGGTCACCGGCTGTTGCGGGGTCACAGGCTGCTGCGGCGTCACGGGTTTCGGGGCCACCGTCTGCGTGGGCTGCGGCTGCACCGGCTTCGGCGCGACGGTCGTCTGCGCTGCGGTCGACGGCGGTGGCGCGACGGTGGTCGTCACCTTCGGCGCCTGCGTCGTCGTCGGCTGGGTGGTGGTCGACGGCGGCTGTGTGGTCGTCGGCTGGGTGGTTGTCGTCGTCGGGACGGTCGTGGTCGTCGTCGGCTCGGTCGTGGTCGTCGTCGGCGTTGTCGTGGTTGTCGACGGCCCCAGCGAGGTGGTCGTCGTGGTCGTCGTCACCGTGGTGGTGGTCGTCGTCGGCGTCGTGGTCGTCGGGCCGTTCGGGTACGGGTAATACGGGGGGCGCCAGCCCGGGTACGGAACGATGACCGGGTACGGGATCGGTCCATCCGGGTTGGGCATCAAACCGGGAACGGGCGCCGGGGCGACCGGGGCGGAACCGGGCGACGCCAGTTGCGGCGGAATGTAGCCGTTGGCGTCCGGGATGACGCCGCCCTGGAACCCCGCGTTGGGCACATCGGGCGGCGGCGGTGGCACCGGCGCCTGCTGCTGCGTCGGCAGCAGCGGCATGAACTTGCCCGGGGCGGCGTTCTGGTGCCCGATTACCGGCTGCGCGCTCGCGGTCGGCCGAACGGCGATGGCCACCGCGGCGGCCAGCGTCGCGAATCCGACGATGGCGAAGGCGATGACGGCGTTGCCGAGCACCAACGACCGCCTGCTCAGCGGCATCCGACTGGTCAGCGCCGGGTCTTCCGGGTCGTCGGGGAAGTAGCCGTCCTCGTCGACCGCGTCGGCGAACGGGGCGGCGTCCTCGGCCTGCGAGTACGCCAGCTGCGGTTCCTCCGCGCCCGAGCCGGCCAGCTCGGAGGTGGGGGCGACGCCCGTCGCTTGCCCGGCGACCGCGGTCGCGGGGGCCATCGCCGTCGCGTCCCCGAGGACCCCCAGCGCGGGGGCCATCGACGTCGCCGCACCCGCGGTGACCGGGGGCTGGGGCGTGGTGGGCGCCAACCCGGCCGCCAGCGCCGCGCCGCGCGCGAACGCGAAGTCGGGCCGTTCGAGCACCTCCACCCGCAATGGCGATCGGGCGCGAATCCGTTCGGCGAGGCTGGTCAGCTCTTCCAGCGTGCCCAGCACGTACGCGGCGCTCACCGCGAACGGCGCGGACCGCAGCCAGTCCAGCAGGAGGTCCGCCGCCGCGGCGACGGCGTCCACGCCCTGCAGGGCGGCGGTGGCCAACACGTCGGCCACCCCGGCGCCCAGCGCGATCAGCGTCGCCGCCTCGGCGGTGACCACGAGCGCGACGGCGCCGGGCATCGCGACACCGCGGAAGACCGTCCGCAGCAGCGCCGTCACGGCGTCGGCCTGCGAAACCACCCCGACGTCGGGAACCCCGGCGCCGGCCAACGCCTGGCGAAACGCTTCGGCCTGCGCGGGATCCGGCGAATACAGCCGGGTGGCGACCAGATGGCGGCCCTCGGCGGCCAGCGCCTGCTGCGCGCCGGCCGTCGTCTGGATCAACGTTTCGAACGGCTCGACGGGCAGCTCGACCACCAGGTGCTTGATCGCCGCATAGCCGCCCCCGACGGGCCCGACGAGCGCCAAGCGGGCGACGGAACCGGCGACCGCGATGCCGAGCACCGCGTCCATCGCGCCCAGCCGTCGCGAGGTGAGGCCCACCGGGCCGGTCTGGGCGTCGTCGTCCTCGGGCTCGGTCAGCCATTCCATTGGGAGCAGGTCGGATTCGCCGGCCATCGAGTACGCCAGGTCGGAGCCAACCTGGCCGGCCGGGGGCATCCCCTGCAGCGCCGGGGCCATCGCGGTGGCGTCGCCGGCCGACCCGACCGCCGGCGCCATCGCCGTGGCGTCCCCCGCCGACCCGACCGCCGGCGCCATCGCCGTCGCGTCCCCGCCGAGCCCGGCCGACATGGCCGCGCCGCGGGCCAGCGCGACGGTGGGGTCTTCGTCGGGCGGCAGCTGCGCGCCTACCCCGGACAGCGCCTCCGATTCGGACAGCACGGCGACGTTCTGGACGCCGGAGTCCTCCAGTGACCGCCGCAGCCGCTCGGCCCACTGCCGATCCGACCAGCACAGCCGCGTCGCGAGCAGCCGGTGGTTCTCCTCGGCAAGCAACCGATTCGTCCCGACCACGGTCTCGGTCAGTTTCTCGATCGGCCGATCGGCAAGGTCAACGACGGACTCGTCGATCAGGTCGGCGCCCCCGGCGCCCGATCCGACAAGGGCCAAGCGGGCACGGGGACCTGTGACCGCGACCCCCAGCACGACGTCCATCCCGACTCTCCTTCGGCCGGCTACCCCACAGCCAGCATGTCCCGGCATCATTACACTGCGATACCGTCGGCGGTAACAGTCATTTGGGCGACGAGGTTTTCGGTGTTCGCCTGTGAGCGCAGCGTAACCGCGTCGCGGTCATCGCGGAAACGCACACGTGCTCACCACTGCCGCGTCGCCCGAACGGAGATTATGTTTCCAAGTAAGCAACGCGGTCGGTGCGGCAGGGGGTTCCCCCGCCTCGCAACCAAAGTTGCGCCGCCAGAAGCCGTCCTCGACACCCGGGGGGAACCGTGAGTCAGAGCAGCGACGACGCCCCTACCGGCCCGATCGGCGGGCGGGTGCGGCAACCGCCGCCGACGACGCCGGATGCGCGGCCCGGCCGGCGTTCGAACCTCGCGGTCGATCTGACCGCGGCCGCGATGCTCGTCGTGGCTCTGCTGCTGCCGTCGAACCTGTATTTCGGCCTGGGCATCGAGGGCAGCAACAAGCCGCTGCTGGCGGTGCTGTTCGTGGTGACGCTGCTGTCCCTCGCGTCGATCGCGCTCGCGGGTGCCTGGAGGTCGGCGAGCCCGCGGTTCAATCCCGCGCTGGCGGGGCGACTTCGGCTGGCGCTCAACGCCCCCTACGCGCTGCTGGTCGTCGGGTTCGTCGCGTTCGACGTGTTCGAAACCGTCCGGTTCGGTGGCAGCGTGAACGTGCCGGGCGGCGTCGGGCCGGGCGCGTGGCTGGGAATCGCCGGCGCTCTGCTGAGCGCGCGACCGGTGAGCAGCGACGCCGACCAGCACTCCAGGGCGGTGCGGATCATCGGCTACGCGTCGATGGTGGGGGCGGCGCTGAGCTTTTGCTTCAACCTGTTCTGGCGGCTGAAGTACGCGCTGCACGACGCGGGCGGCTCGGCCGGCTTCGGCAAGCAGAACATCGCGGTCATCGCGACGGCGGTGGTGTACGGCGCGGTGGCGCTGGTCGCCGTCGTCGTCGGGTCGCGGTGGCTGCTGCGCAGCACCAGGGCCTCCCGGCTGGCGACCGTGGCGCTCGGGGTCTCGACGCTGGTCGCCGGGATCCTGGTGTGGATCCTGCCGTCCGGCCGCGACATCGACGCGTTCCACGGCATCGCGCAGAACACGTCGACGGCGGGGGTGGGCTTCGAGGGCTACCTGGCGTGGGCGGCGGCCGCGGCCGTTTTCGCGCCCGCCGCGTTGCTGGCCCGCCGTGACGCGTCGGCGACGGAGGAGAACGCCTGGCGCGCGGCGGCCCGAAACGGGTTGCTGCTCATCATCATTTGGTGCCTGGGGTCGATGCTCATGCGCATCACCGACCTGACCGTCGCGGTGACCCTGAACTACCCGTTCTCCCGCTACGACAGCATGGTGCTGGCCGCCTTCGACCTGGCGACCGCGGTGCTTGCGATCTGGCTGCGCATCAACCTGGGCAACGACGCCGTCTCCCCCAGGCTGATCTCGTCGCTGTGTGGACTCGTTGCGACACTGGGCATTTCCCGCGTCGTCGTGGGCGTCGCGCTGGCGCCGCGGTTCGAGCAGGCGCCCAACGCCCCCGCGCCGAACCCGGTGTACGGAAACAACCTCGCCCAACAGATCACCAGCACCTTCGACGTGGCGCTGTGCGTGCTCGCCCTGTGCATCCTCGCGGCGGCGATCGTCACGGGCCAGCTCGCCGCGCGACGCACGCGACGCCGGCGCCGCCGTCCCGCCCACACCCGCGGCGGCCCGGCCGGCACCCACCCCGGCCCCGGCGCGCCGACGACGCGGATACCGGTGGGCCAGCCGGCCCCGCCGTCGGCCGCAGCGACGACGCGCATCCCGGTCGGCGGCGCGGCGCCGCAGCTCGCCGGTTCGCCGCGGATCTTCCGGGGCGACGACTCGGCCACCCGGCAGATCCCGCTCCAGAAGCCGCGGATCTTCCGACCGCCGCAGGGTTAGCCGCAGGGTTAACGCAAAGGCGCGAAGGCGAATTCGCGCAGGCCCGCGCGCGGGTCGACGGCCGCGCGAAACCCGAGCACCTCGGCGGCCCGGGCCGGGTCGGCGACGATGTGGCGCACGTCGCCGCTGCGGTACTGCCCCGTCACCACCGGGGCGACCGAACCGTCCCGCGCCTCGCACAGGGCGGTGGCGACGTCCAGGATCGAGATGGGCCGCCCGGAGCAGACGTTGACGGCGGTGAAGCCCTGAAGGTCGGAGATCGCGGCGGCCACGTTGGCGGCGGCGACGTCGTCGACGTGGACGAAATCCCGCATCTGGCCGCCGTCCTCGAAAACCCTTGGCGGCTCGCCCTTTTCCAGGGACGACCGGAAGATCGCGGCCACCCCGGAGTACGGGGTGTCGCGCGGCATCCCCGGGCCGTAGACATTGTGGTAGCGCAGCGCCACCACCGAGCCGCCCGTCGCCTCCGACCACGCCAGCGCGTAATGCTCCTGCGCGGTCTTGCTGGCCGCGTACAGGCTGCGCGGCCGCAGCGCGGCATCCTCGTCGACCAGCCGCCACGTCACGTCGAGTCCGCATGCCGGACAACGGGGTTCGAAGATCCCGGCGTCCAGATCGGCGCGCCGGCGCGGCGGCGGGTCGACGAGGCCGTGCTCGGGGCAGGCGTAGTGGCCCTGCCCGTAGACCACCATCGACGAGGCCAGCACCAGGCGCCGCACGCCGGCGGCGAACATCCGCGCCAGCAGCACCGTGGTGGCGAAGTCGTTGTGACCGCCATACGCGGGCGCGTCGGCCGCGTCGACGCCGGCGCCCACCATCGCGGCCTGATGACACACCAGGTCCACGCCGTCCAGCAGCGGGGCCAGCGCGTCGCCGTCGCGGACGTCGACGCGTCGGCATCCCTGCGGCAGCACGGCATTCGGGCCGTGCGCCGCGGGCAGCATCGCGTCGACGCCGATCACCTCGTGGCCCGCCGCCCGCAGCGCCGCGCCCACCCGCGACCCGATGAAACCGGCCGCCCCGGTCAGCAACACCCTCACGGCAGCTCCACCGGCAGGCTCACGCCGGTGTGCGGCCGGCAATGCGTGCAGTCGCGCTCGGCGGCGACCCGGCCGATCGCCGCGCGGACCAGCTCCTTGAACGCGCCTATGTTCTTCTCGAATTCGGCGAACACGTCGACGGCCTTCACGCCCTCGCCTTCCGTTACGCCGGCGTCCAGATCGGTCACCAACGCGATTGCGGCATAACATATTTCGAGTTCGCGCGCCAGCACTGCCTCCGGGTAGCCGGTCATGTTGACCAGCTCGAACCCGGCCGAGGCGAACCAGCGGCTCTCGGCGCGGGTGGAAAACCGCGGGCCCTGGATCACCACCATCGTGCCGCCGTCGACGACGTCGGGCAGGCCGGTGACCGCGGCGCGCAGCGTCGGGCAGTACGGATCGGCGAAGTCGACGTGAACGGCGCCGGAGTCGAAGTAGGTGTCGGGGCGGCCGGTGGTGCGATCCACCAGCTGGTCGGGCACCACCACCGCGCCCGGGCCGTTGTCGGGGTTCAGGCTGCCGACCGCGCACGGGCCGAAAACCCGTCGCACGCCGAGCTTGCGCAGCGCCCACATGTTGGCCCGATACGGCACGGTGTGCGCCGAGAACTGGTGGGTGGCGCCGTGCCGGGGCAGGAAGGCGACCTCGTGGTCACCGACGGCGCCCACCGTGACCGGGGCGCTGGGCGGGCCGTACGGGGTGTCGACGTCGACGTTGCGGGTGTCGGACTCGAAGAACGTGTAAAAGCCGCTGCCGCCGATGACTCCGAGCATCCGCCCATTGTGGTGCATGAGGCAGGATGGCTTGGTGGCCAGTCTCGCGCAGTGGGTGTCGGGTGCCCGGCCCCGCACGCTGCCCAACGCGGTGGCGCCGGTCGTGGCGGGCACCGGCGCCGCGGCGTGGCTGGGATCCGCGGTGTGGTGGAAGGCGCTGCTGGCGCTGGTCGTCGCGCTGGCGCTGATCGTCGGCGTCAACTACGCCAACGACTACTCCGACGGCATCCGCGGCACCGACGACGAGCGCGCCGGCCCCATCCGGCTGGTGGGCTCGCGGCTGGCCGCCCCGCGCGCGGTGCTGACCGCGGCGGTGACGAGCCTGTCGGTGGGCGCGGTCGCCGGGCTGACGCTGGCGCTGCTGAGCGCGCCGTGGCTGATCGCGGTCGGCGCGGCCTGCATCGCCGGCGCGTGGCTGTACACGGGAGGATCAAAGCCGTACGGCTACGCGGGTTTTGGCGAGGTCGCGGTGTTCGTGTTCTTCGGCCTGGTCGCCGTGCTGGGCACCGAGTACACCCAGGCGTTGAGGGTGGACTGGGTCGGGGCGGTGCTGGCGGTGTCGATCGGGGCGCTGTCGTCGTCGGTGCTGGTGGCCAACAACCTGCGCGACATCCCCACCGACGCGCAGTCCGGCAAGATCACCCTGGCGGTGCGGCTGGGCGATGCGCGCACCCGGATCCTCTATCAGGCGCTGCTGGCGACCGCCGGCATCGCGACCCTGGTGCTCGTGGCCGCGACGCCCTGGTGCGCCGTGGGGTTGCTGGCCACGCCGCTGGCGCTGCGCGCGCTCGCCCCGGTGCGCTCCGGCCGCGGCGGCCGCGAACTGATCCCCGTGCTGCGCGACACCGGGCTGGCGATGGTGGTCTGGGCGATCGCGGTGGCGACCGCGTTGGCCCTCGCGCACTGACCGGGGCTACTCGTCGGGCTGCTCGCCGCGCAGCCGGGCCTGCAGCTGTTCGCGTTCGCGGCGCCGGCGTTCCCCGGCTATCGCCAGCGACGCGGTGGCGCGCCGGCGCAGCGGGGCGAACAGCCAGATGCCCAACGGCATCGCGATGATCAGGGCGAACAGCACCGCCACCACGACCGGGAACTGGGCGATGCCCAGCAATCGCGCGAGCCCGTAGATGGCGCCGCTCAGCGCTGCCACCAGCACCAGCCGCGCCGCCGCGTACAGCAAAACGTCGACGACGACCCGATTTCGCGGGCGCTGTTCGGTGCTGCTGTCGCTCGACCCTTCTGACACACCACGAGCCTACGGCCCGCGTATATTCGCTCGGAGGAGGTGTTGAGTGCTCTACCTGCTACTCGTTCTGATTCTGGGAACGCTGATCTACGTCGGCTGGCGCGCGGCGCGGTCTCAGGCCCACCGGCCGAAGACACGCGTGATAGGACCGGACGACGATCCCGACTTCTTGCGGCGCTTAGGCCACGGGGATAACCCCCGCTAGTCCCTCCTAAACCAGACCCGGGTTGCGCTGGTCGCCGGGGAACCCGTCGGCGACGACGGCCGCCAGCTCGGTGAGCGCCTCGCGGGTCGGGCGCCGCAGCCGGTCCAGGTCGATCTCGGCGCCCTCTTCGAGGTGCGGGTCGAACGGGATCAGCCGCACCGCGCGGCAGCGGCGCGAGAAGTGGTCGACCACCTTGTTCATGTCGACCTTGCCGGTGCGCGGGCGCACCGCGTTGACGACGGCGATCGAGTTGCGGACCAGCTCCTCGTGCCCGTGGGCGTCCAGCCAGTCCAGGGTCGCCGAGGCGCTGCGCGCGCCGTCGATCGATCCCGACGCGACGACCAGCAGCACGTCGGCCTTCTGAAGCACCGACGACATGACCGAGTGCAGCAGCCCGGGCCCGCAGTCGGTGAGCACCAGGCCGTAGAACCGCTCCAGGATCTCCAGGACGCGGCTGTAGTCCTCGGCGCCGAACGCGTCGGAGATTGCCGGGTCGGTTTCCGACGCCAGCACCTCCAGGCCGCTGGGGCCCTTTGAGGTGTACCGGCGGACGTCGCTGTAGCGCTCGATGGTTCCGGCGTCGTGCAGCAGCTGGCGCACCGTCGCCGCGGTCTCCAGCGGAATCTTCTGGCTCAGGGTGCCGCGATCGGGGTTGGCGTCCACGGCCACCACGCGGTCGCCGCGGACGGTCGCGAACGTCGACCCCAGCGTCGCGGTGATCGTGGTCTTGCCGACGCCGCCCTTCAGCGACAGCACCGCGATCCGGTAGCAACCCCGCAGCGGCCGGTTGACCTGCGCCACCAGGTTGTTGTGGCGCTGCGCCCGGGGGCTCTCGCCCAGGTTGATCAGGTGACCGGACAGGTCGTAGATCAGCCGGCGCCAACCTTCTGACGGCGGCGGCTTGATCGGCCGCAGCAGCATGCCGGTGGACAGCTCGGGATAGGGCGTGTGCGGCAGGTGCTCGGGCCGGTACGGGGGCGCCTGCGCCTCGGCCGGGGGCGCCTCGGATGGCCCGTTGTAGTAGGCCCCGAACGCGGTCGGGTCGACCCGCGGGATCCCGGTCACCGGTGTGGGGTCCCAGGGCGGCATCCCGGCGGGCGCGGGGCCGGGCGCGGTCGGGGCGGCCGCCTGCCGCCGCTCGGGTCCGGGGACCCGGCGCTCGGTGCGGAATCCGGCGAAGGCGCGGGTGGGCGCCTCGTCGCCGGGTTTGGCGGCCGGGGGCTCGGGGGGCGGCTGCGTGGTCGGCGGCTCGGGCGCACCCACGCCGGTGGTTGGATGGTCGGACACGTGCACTCCCCCTGTTGTGTGTTACTCGGGTCGGTTGCTAACTGTCATCCCACGCCCGCATACGAATGCAGGCCCACGGTCACCAGGTTAACGAAGAACAAATTGAAGATCATGGCGACGAAGCCCGCGACGTTGATCCAGGCCGCCTTCCTGTCCCGCCATCCGGCCGTCGACCGCGCGTGCAGATAGGCCGCGTATACCACCCAGGCGACGAACGAAACCGTCTCCTTGGGGTCCCAGCCCCAGTACCGGCCCCAGGCCTCTTCCGCCCAGATGGCGCCGAAGATGACCCCGAAACCGAAGACCGGGAACGCGAAGATCGTGGTGCGGTAGGCGACGCGGTCCAGGGTCTGCGCGTCGGGGAGCCGCCGAACCATCCGGGCCAACGCCCCGTCGGCGTGTTCATTTTGGGGATCGCCGAGCCGCGACGTGCGCAACAGGAACAGGATGCTGGCGATGCCCGCGACCATGAACACGCCGGAGCCCAGGCTGACCACCGACACGTGGATGGGCAACCAGTAGGACTGCAGCGCGGGCATCACCGGCGCGGCATTGGTGTAGAGCCAGCGTCCGGAAACCGTGAGCAGGATCAGCACCGGCAGCAGCAGGAAGACCCACAGCGGGCGATACTGCGGGCGCCGCAACACGACCGCGCCGGCGACCAGGCCGCAGAAGCACGTCAGGTTGATGAACTCGTACATGTTGCCCCACGGCACCCGCACGGTGGCCAGGCCGCGCAACACGATGCAGGCCGCCAGCAGCCCGATGCCGAGGTAGACCACGGCCAGCCCGGCCCGCCCGACGCGCTCGTCGAACGGCCGCGCGTCGGCGTCCGCCACGATCCCGGGGACGGAGCTGTCGGCGGCGACCGAGCCGGCCATCACCGCCGCGCGGTGCTCGGCGCGGCGGGCGCCGACGTAGGCCAGCTCGACGGCCAGCAGCAGCAGCGCGACGACCAGCGCCACGATCGCCGAGGTGAACGCCCAGTCCGAGTAGCGGGCCAGCGTGACGTTGACGTGCAGGGTGTTCATTTGACGTCCACCTGAGAACTCCTTCTGGACGCGTCGGGCTCGCCCAGTCCGTCTAGCAACCGCTCGGTCAACCGCTCGAACTCGTCGCCCCACCCGGAGTTGTCGGTGCGCGCCAGCCCGCCCAATTCGACGTTCACCGTACCGGCACCCGGGCTGAGCCTGACCCACACCCTGCGGCGGCGCACCAGCAGCGACACCACCAGCCCGCCCATCATCGTCACCGCGAAGACCAGCACCCAGCTCTGCCCGGGGTCGTGGGAGACCTGCAGGTTGACGAACGGCACGGCCCCGTCGAAGCGGACGACGGTCCCGGCGGCCGGGCCCGCCTCGAGCCGGACCTCCTGGCCGGCGCGCAGGTTGACCCGCTTCTCCTTGGTCAGCCGGCCCTGCTCGATCAGCCGGGGATCCAGCGCGAACAACGACTGCGGCCGCCCGGTGTCCAGGCCGGTGTCGCCGCGGTAGATGTCGACGGCCACGGCCGGGGCGTTCAGCGCCGGGAAGCGCGACGACAGCAGGGTGCCCTCGAGCTGCTCCGTCGGCGCCAGCAGGCCCTGGATCGCGATCTCGTGCTGGCGGCGCTCGGCCGCGTTGGGATAACTGCCGGCGGGCGGGTCGATGCGCGCCACCCCCGAGCTCAGCAGGGTCTGTGGGTTGTCCGGCCGCCATTGCACGGTCGACGTGCGCGTCTGCCCGTCCGGGAAGGTCACGGTGAAGGTGGGCGCGTAGCCGTGGCCCTGCAGGTAGACCCGGTCGCCGCCGACGCGCAGCGGGTGGTTGACCTCCAGCAGGTAGTGCCGCCAGCTGTTGGCTGCCAGGTCGCCGCCGTTCTGGTAGTCGATGTCCGCGGCGAACGAGGTGGCCTGCCCCGACGGCAGATAGTGGGCGGCAAAGTCGTTGACCCGGATGCAGATCGGGTGCAGCGACGTGCCGTCGACGGTGTTGCCGGCGCGGAAGGAGTCGAACGCCGCCGGCGACGCCGAGCAGAAGCCGGGGCCGCCGTCGGCGATGACGATGACGTTGCCCTCGTAGCCGAACAGCTTGCCGACGGCCACCGCGACCAGCAGGCCCAGCAGCGAGAAGTGAAAGACGATGTTGCCGAACTCGCGCAGGTAGCCCTTCTCGGCGGATACCTCGACGACCTCGCCCTCGTGCCGGATCGCGGTGCGCCAGCCGCGCAGCCGGCCGGCGATCGTGTTCGCCAGGGCGTTGAGCTCCGCGGGGTCGCCGTCGACCTCGGCGGCGGCGTGCTTGGGCAGCCGGGCCAGGTTGCGCGGGGCCGCCACCGGCGTGGCGCGCAGGCTGCGCGCGTGCTCGATCATCCGTGGGGTCAGGCAGCCGACCAGGGAGACGAACAGCAGCACGTAGATGGCGGTGAACCAGAAGCTGGAGAACACGTCGAAGGCCTGCACCCGGTTCAGCCAGGGCCCGATCACCCGGTGGGCGGCCAGGTACTCGTCGACCTTGCCGGCGTTGAGGCTGCGCTGCGGCAGCAGCGCGCCGGGTATCGCGCCCAGCGCGAGCAGGAACAGCAGCACCAGCGCGGTGCCCATCGAGGTCAGCGCGCGCCAGGTGTTGCGGGCCCAAGCGCGAAGGGTGGCGAGCAGACGCAGAATCGCACTGGGACGGGTCTTTTCGTGCGATTCTGCGTCTGCTCGCGCATCCAGGGGCGCGCTCAAATCGGCAGCCTCACGTCGGAGACGAACGCGTCGCGCAGCCAGGAGACGAAGTCGTTCCACACGCCGGTGACCAGCAGGGCGCCGACGGCGATCAACAGCGCGCCCCCGAAGATCTGGATGGCCCGGGTGTGCCGGCGCAGCCAGCCCAGCGCCCCGACGGCCCCCGCCGAGCCGAACGCCAGCAGCACGAACGGGATGCCCAGCCCCAGGCAGTAGGCGATCACCAGCGCGACCCCGCGCGCGACGTTGGCGCCGTCGGTGGCCGACGCAACGGTGATCACGCCGGTCAGCGTGGGGCCGAGGCACGGCGTCCAGCCGAGCGCGAACACCGCGCCGAGCAGCGGCGCCCCCGCGACCGTGGTCAGCTGCCGCGGGCTGAACCGGGCCTGGCGCTGCAGCGCCGGGATGAGGCCCACGAACACCAGGCCCATCACGATGGTCAGCACGCCGCCGACGCGCTGCAGCAGCAGCTGGTTGGTGATCAGGGCGGTGGTCATGCCCAGCACGGCGACGGTCCCGAGGACGAACACGATGGTGAACCCGGCGACGAACAACGCGGCGGATCCCGCCACCCGCCAGCGGGCCCCCGGCGGCGCCTTGAGCGCGCCGGGCGGCGGCTGCTCGTCCACCCCGACGACCGCGGCCAGGTAGGACAGGTAGCCCGGGACCAGCGGCACCACGCACGGCGAGGCGAACGACACCAGCCCGGCCAGCAGGCACACGCCGAGCGCCAGCAGCAGCGGCCCCGCGGCGGCGATCTGGGTGAAACCGGTCATTTTTCTGATACCAGTCTTTGCACCACGGGCCGCAGGTCCGCGGCGAGCAGTTCGCGCAGGAAGACGGCCGCGACCCGGTGCTGGCGGTCCAGCACCAGCGTGGAGGGGATCACGGTGGTGGGGTACCGGCCGCCGAACGCGATCAGGGTGCGCATCGCCGGGTCGTAGATGGACGGGTAGCTGACGTGGTGATCGTCGACGAAGTCCAGGGCCGCCTGCCGGTTGCTGTCCCGGACGTCGATCCCCAGAAAGGACACCCCGGCGCCCCGGGTGGCGTCATACACCTGCTGCAGCTGGGCGACCTCGGCCCGGCAGGGGCCGCACCACTGCCCCCAGATGTTGACGACGACGACGCGGCCGGCGAAGACCGGGTCGTCCAGCGACAGCGTGTGCGCGGGGTCGGCAAGGTCCGGCCCGGACAGCGGGCCGGGGCGGCCACGGCTGGACGGCGGGTCGTAGTAGATGTCGGTCTTCCCGCCGGGCGAGACGAACTCGAAGGTGCCGCCCTGGGCCACGGCGTCGCGACCGGTGCAGCCGGCCAACAAGATGGTCACCGCTGCCCCGGCTATCGCGAGCCGCCGGACGCTGACGGCGCCGCTCTCCCCCGCAAGCGGGAGGTGCCCCCACCTCATCGCTTCGCTCTGCATCGTCGCCGGCGCGCGGTCATGGCGCCGCGGGCTGGAAGTACTCGATGTCAACCAGGCGATCGCCGTCGTAGACCAGCGTGGTGACCGAGGCGAGCCCGCATTCGCGTCGCCGCGGGTCGTGCCAGAGCCGCCGGCCGCTGAGGTGCAGCCGCAGCGTCCACACCGGCAGCTGGTGGCTGACGCACACCACCTCCTGCCCGGTGCCGCGGGCGCGCGCCTTGTCCACCGCGGTCGTCATCCGGGCCGCGATCTCGGCGTAGGGCTCCCCCCACGACGGGGTGAACGGATTGCGCAGCTGCCACCAGAACCGGGGGTCGCGCCAGGCGCCGTCGCCCGGGCCGACGCGGCGGCCCTCGAAGAAGTTGAGCGATTCGATCAGGTCGGGGTCGGTGTCAACGGCTAGGCCGTGCTTGGCGGCGATCGGCGCGGCGGTCTCCTGCGCCCGCTGCAGCGGGGAGGCGATGACGGCGGCGACGTCGCGGTCGGCCAGCGCCTCGGCGACCGCGTCCGCCTGCGCCCGCCCGTTTTCGGACAGGCGAAATCCGGGCAGCCGGCCGTAGAGGACGCCGGTGGGGTTGTGCACCTCGCCGTGGCGCACCACGTGAACCTTGGTCTGCTCAGCCATCAGGGCCTGTCCTCCTCGGCGGCAGCGCGCGCCGCGAGGGCGAGCCCGGCGGCGATCCGGTCGAATGCGTCATCGTCCAGGGCCGTCGAGACGAACCACGCCTCGAAGGCGCTGCACGGCGGGTAGACGCCCGCGTCCAGCAGGGCGTGGAAGAACGGCGGGTAGCGCCAGGTCTCGCTCGCCCGCGCGGCGGCGAAGTCGGTCACCGGCGTTTCGGAGAAGAACACCCCGAGCATGTTGCCGGCACGCGGAACCTGATGCGGCACACCGGCTTTCGTCAGGGCCTCGGACAGCAACCCGGCCAGGCGGTCGGCGTTGGCGTCCAGCGTGGCGTAGGCCGCGTCGTCGGCGGCGCGCAGCGTGGCCAGCCCCGCCGCCATCGCCACCGGGTTCCCCGACAGCGTGCCGGCCTGATACACCGGCCCCAGCGGCGCCAGCCGCTCCATCACCTCGGCGCGCCCGCCGAACGCGGCGGCCGGCAGCCCGCCGCTCATCACCTTGCCGAAGGTGAACAGGTCGGCGGCGACGGAATCGATTCCGTACCAACCGCTTCGGCTGACCCGGAACCCCGTCATCACCTCGTCGACGATCAGCAGCGCGCCGTGCTCGGCGGTGATCGCGCGCAGCGCCGCGTTGTAGCCCGGCGCCGGGGGGACGACGCCCATGTTGCCCGGGCTGGCCTCGGTGATCACCGCGGCGATCTGGTCGCCGAACCGGGCGAACGTCTCCGTGACAGCGTCGATGTCGTTGTAGGGCAACACGATTGTGTCGGCAGCGGCCGCGCCCGTCACTCCGGGCGACGACGGCAGGCCCAGCGTCGCGACGCCCGAGCCCGCGTCGGCGAGCAACGCGTCGGCGTGGCCGTGGTAGCAGCCGGAGAACTTGACTATCTTGGCCCTGCCGGTGAACCCGCGGGCCAGCCGGACGGCGCTCATCGTGGCCTCGGTGCCGGAGTTCACCAGCCGGATCCGCTCGACCGGCGCCACCCGCCCGATGATCTCGGCGGCCAGCTGGCTCTCCGCCGGCGTCGGCGCCCCGAACGACAGGCCCGAGGCGGCGGCCGTGGCGACGGCCTCGACAACGGCCGGGTGGGCGTGGCCCAGGATCATCGGTCCCCAGGAACACACCAGGTCGACGTAGCGGTTGCCGTCGGCGTCGGTCAGCAGGCACCCGCGCGCCTCGGTGATGAACCGCGGGATGCCGCCTACCGCGGTGAACGCGCGCACCGGGGAGTTCACCCCGCCCGGGATGACGGCGCAGGCGTCCTCGAACAGCCGGGCCGACGCCGCCGTGGTCGCGGCGTGCGCGGTCGCCTGGTCACTGCTACCCATGCCGACCAGTGTCCCAGTCTCGGCCGATCGTTCAACTACAGGGTGTAGCAGAGGGCGGGCTATCAGGCGTCTTGCTGGTCGGCCTGCTGGGCGGCCTGCAGCTCGCGGCGCGCGGCCTCGCGCTCCCTGTGGGCCGCGCGGCGGTGGGCAGCGACGTCGCCGAGGCCCTCCTCGACGGCGAGCTCCTCGACCTCGGCGGCGCGTTCGTGGGCGGCGCCGGCCGCGTAGTGCCGATGGATCGCGCGTTGACGCGCGGCCTGGTCCCGCTCGTCGGCGCGGTCCGCGCGCTCGGCGGCGCGCTTCACGTCGTCCTCGGTCACGGACTTGTGGGCGGCGAGATCCGATCCCCGCCGCAGCAGCTCCTGGGCGCGTCGGCCCGCTTCGTCGCCCGGGGTACCGGCCATGAAGTGACACTGCGCCCGCGGACGGCGCTTGCCTTGAAGTCGGCGGGGGTGGACGAGTTGGATGGACGGCATGGAACTTCCACAGGGGCTCGCACGGTTCAATCGGCACGTCACCAATCCCGTCCAACGGCTGTGGGCCGGCTGGGCCCCAACGTTCTGCATCGTCGAACATGTCGGCCGGCGCTCCGGAAAGCCCTACCGCACGCCGGTTACCGTGTTCACCGCCGAGGTCGACGGCAAGCCCGGCGTGGCGATCCTGCTCACCTATGGCCCCGACCGTGACTGGCTGAAAAACATCACCGCGGCTAACGGGGCTCGGATCCGGCGCTACGGCAAGACTTTCGGCGTTACCAACCCGCGGGTGGTCAGCAAGGCCGACGCCGCGCCCCACGTCGCGCGCGGGTGGCGGCCGATCTTCGCCAGGCTGCCGTTCGAGCAGGCCCTGTTGCTCACGAAGACCGACTGACCCTGCCGCGGGCGCGGCCGCGGGCGACGAGGTAGAGACCGATCACCACCGCCCACGACAGCAGGGACAGCCAGAGCTGGCTGCGCGCCGAGCGGTCGAACGCCATTTGCACCAGCACGGCGGTGATCCCGGCGAGGGTGAGGATCGACAGCACCGGGAAGAACCACATCTTGATCCGCAGCTTTTCGTCGGGCGTGCGGCGGCGCAGGACGATTTGCGACAGTGCGATCAACCAGTAGACGAACAGGATGACGGCGCCCGACGAGTTGAGCAGGAACAGAAACACGGTTCCCGGCGCGAGCCACGCCATGACGACGCAGCCGAAGCCGATCGCCGACGAGCACAGGATCGCGACGTGGGGCACGCCGCGCCGGCTGAGCCTGACCAGCCGGGCCGGGGCCTCGCGCCGGTCGGCGAGCACGAACAGCATCCGCGACGCGGTGTAGAGGCCCGAGTTCAGGCAGGACAGCACCGCGGTGAGCACCACGGCGTTCATCGCCTGATCCGCGCCGCGCAGGCCCATGTGTTTGAGCGCGGCGACGTACGGCGAGGCGCCCGGCTCCAGCGAATTCCACGGCAGGATCACCACGAGCAGGAAGACCGAGCCGACGAAGAAGATCGCGATGCGCGCCACCACCGATCGCGTCGCCCGCTGCACCGCCAGCTCGGGGTCGCGGCTTTCGGCGGCGGCGACGGTGACGATCTCGGCGCCGACCATCGAGAAGATCACCACCACGATGGCCGCGAAGACCGCGGCGACGCCCTTCGGGAAGAACCCGCCGTGCGCCGTGAGGTTGGAGAAATCGGTGCGATGGCCGGGCCACAATCCCAGCGCGAAGACGGAGCCGACGGCGAGGAAGATCACGATCGTGGCGACTTTGATTCCGGCGAACCAGAATTCGAACTCGCCGAACGACGACACCGAGAACAGGTTGGTCGCCGCCATCAGCACCATCAGGCACAGCGAGAGCAGCCACAGCGGCGCGTGGAACCAGTAGCCCAGGACCTTGCCGCCGGCGACGGCCTCGAACCCGACCACGATCACCCAGAAGTACCAATACAGCCAGGCCACCGAGAATCCCGCCCAACCGCCCAGGGCCTGCGCCGCGTAATCGGCGAACGATCCCGTCGACGGGTTGGCGGCCGCCATCTCGCCCAGCATCCGCATCACCAGCACGATCAGCAGACCGCACAGCGCGTACGTCAGGAACGCGGCGGGCCCGGTGTCCCTGATCACCACGCCCGAGCCGACGAACAAGCCCGCGCCGATCACCCCACCGAGCGCGATCATGCTGAGCTGCCGCTGCGACAGCCCTTGCCGCAGGTGCGTGCCGCTGGCCACGGTTAACCACATCACATCGCGGGACGGCACGCGAGACGATGGCGTGCGGCGGGTCAGCTCACAGGTACAAATCCCGGTCGCGGATCCGGGCCGTGGCGATCACGCTGATGACCGCGGTCGCCGCCAGATACCCACATCCCAACCACGGCTTGCCGCCGCCGGCGGCGATCAGCGCGGTCAGGATCATCGGGGTGACGCCGGAGGCGTAGATGCCCGAGAACTGGTAGACGAACGACAAACCCGTGTAGCGGGTGGCGGTGGGGTACAGCGCCGAGTACAGCGTGCCCTGCGCGCCGTAGAACAGCGCGTGCACCACACCGAACACGACGACCATCGCGAGGCCGAACAGCAGCAGGTTCTTGGTGCCGAACAACGCGAAGGCGGGGAACGCCAGCAGGCCGTAGCACGCCACGCCGACCAGATACACCCGTCGCGGCCCGAACCGGTCGGTCAGGATCCCGGACACCGGCAGCAGCGCGGCCATCAGCAGCGCGGCGACGGTCACCACCACCAGAACCGACACCTTGTTGAACCCCAACGCGCCGGAGGCATAGCTGATCGCGAAGACGCCCCAGGTGTTGAAGGCCGACCCCTCGGCCCACCGCGACAGCAGTCCCAACGCGGTGTTGCGCCGGGACCGGGGTTCGCGGACGACCTCGCGGATGGGCACGGTGGACGTGGCCTCGAGGTCGGCCAGCTCGCGAAACGCCGGCGTCTCCTCGACCCGCAGCCTGACCACGATGCCGATCGCCACCAGCACCAGGCTCAGCAGGAACCCGATCCGCCAGCCGTACGCCAGGAATCGCGCCGGGCCCAGCGCGATCTGCAGGGCCGCGAAAATGCCGGTGCCCAAGGCCAATCCGAGCGCCAGGCCGACCTGCGGAATGGCACCGAAGCGCCCGCGGCGGTTCGCGGGGCTGTGCTCGACGGCGAGCAGCACCGCTCCGGCCCACTCCCCGCCGAGCGCGAATCCCTGCAGGATGCGCAGCGTCAGCAGCAGCACCGGCGCCCAGACCCCGATCTGGGCGGCGGTCGGCAGCACCCCGATCAGCGCGGTGGCGACGCCCATGATCAGCATCGTCAGCGCCAGGCTGCGCTTGCGACCGATCCGGTCCCCGATGTGCCCGAACACCAGGCCACCGATCGGCCGCATGACGAACCCGACGGCGAACGTGGCGAACGCCAGAAGCGTTCCCACCAATGAGGTTTCGTTGGGGAAGAACACCTTGCTGAACACCAGGCCCGCCGCGGTGGCGTACAGGAAGAAGTCATACCACTCCACCGTGGTGCCCAGCAGGCTGGCGGCGACCACGATGCGCAGCCGTCGACGGCGTTCGGCCTCGGATTCCTCGTTGTTGTGCGGCGCGGCGACGGCCGCGGCGGGCAGCGTGGTTGCCATGGGCTACTGCGCGGACGCGATCGCGAACGGCGTCGCCGGTGCCGGCTGCGCTTGGCGGTTGGGGTGCTGCCACAAGCCTTTTCGTTCGAGCAGCGGCAGGACGCCCTCACCGAACCAATACGCTTCCTCCAGGTGCGGGTAGCCCGACAGGATGAAGTGGCTGATGCCCAGGCGTGCGTACTCGGCCAGCCGTTCGGCGACCTCGGCGTGCGATCCGACCAGCGCGGTGCCCGCGCCGCCGCGCACCAGACCCACCCCGGCCCACAGGTTGGGGCCGACCAGGAGCCGGCCGCTGTCGCCGCCGTGCAGGTCCAGCATGCGGCGCTGGCCCTCGGACTCGCTGCGCGCCAGGCTGGCCTGCACCCGCTCGACGTCGGCCGGGTCGACCGCGGCGAGCAGCCGGTCGGCCTCGGCCCACGCCTGCTCGGACGTGTCGCGGCTGATCACGTGAATCCGCAAGCCGTACTGCAGGATCCGGCCGTTATCGGCGGCCTGCCCGCGCACCCAGTCGAGCTTTTCGGCGACCGCCTTCCGCGGTTCGCCCCAGGTGAGGTAGACGTCGGAGTACTTGGCCGCGACCGGCCCGGCGGCGGGCGACGACCCGCCGAAGAACACCGCGGGGATCGGGTCGGGCGGGTTGTTCAGCTGCGCGCCGTCGATGCGGATGTGGTCCCCGGCGAAGGTGACCGGTTCCCGCGAGGTCCAAAGTTGGCGCACCACATGCAAAAACTCGGCGGTCCGACCATAGCGCGATTCCTTGTCCAGGTAATCGCCGTAGGCACGCTGCTCGTGCGGCTCGCCGCCGGTGACGACGTTGAGCAGCAGCCGACCGGCCGAGTGCCGCTGGAACGTCCCGGCCATCTGCGCGGCCAGGGTGGGGCTGAGCAGCCCGGGCCGGAACGCGACCAGGAACTTCAGGGTCTCGGTGCCCTCGATCAGCATCGCCGTCGTCAACCACGCGTCCTCGCACCACAATCCGGTCGGTGTGAGCACCGCCTCGAAACCGTTGTCCTCGGCGGCCGCGCAGATCTGGTGCAGGTAGCGCAGGGTCGCGGGCCGGTCGCCGTGCATCGCGGTGCCGTGCCCGCCCGCGACCAGATTCCGCGAATCCCCGTACGTCGGCAGGAACCAGTGAAACGCCAGGCTCATTCGCCCTCCCTCTCGTCCAACCTCCGATCGTGCGGGACGCCGGCGGGTGGCGCGAGGGTTGAAACCTGCGAGATTGGATCCGGGTTTGACGCTATTGCGGGTTGCCGGTGTGGGGGTCCAGCGCCAGCGCCGGTTGGGCGGGGCGGGTGAAATCGAACATCGCGGTCAGCGCGCCGGCGCGCTCGTCGTACGAGTGGTCGCCGATGCGGCCGGTGCTCCAGTTGTCCTCGATGAACCGCAGGATCGACGTCTGGTCGGTCAGGGTGTGGTCGACGAAATTCGTTCGGGCATAAGGAGATATCACCAGAAGCGGCAGCCGCGGGCCGTATCCGCAGCGGCCTTGGTAGGCGGCGGGGGCGGCGGCCGGATCGCCGCACCGGCCCGGACCGTTCAGCGCGTCCTCGGGGGTGGCGGAGGCGTTCACGGTCGGCGAGGGTTTGTGATCGTACCAGCCGTCGGAGTCGTCGTAGGCGACGACGATCGCCATGTCCCGCCACTGCGGGAGCCGCTGCAGGTGGTTGATCGTCTCGGCGAGGAACCGCTGTTCGTCGAGCGGGTCGGAGTAACCGGCGTGCCCGTTTTGGTAGGCGGGCGGCTTGAGGAAGCTCACCGCCGGCAGGTGGCCGCCGTCGGCGCCGGCCCAGAAGTCGGACAGGTCGTATTGGTGGTTGGCCTGGTCGCCGCGCCCGATCTGGTCGGCCGCGCTCGGTGGCAGGTGATGCGGGTTGGCGGTGGACGGATAGTACTGAAAGGCCGCGTGGTGCGGGACGTAGTCGGGTTTGGTTCCGAACGGCAACGCCCCGGCTTTGCCGGTCCCGCCGAGGGTTTCGCCGACGTTGTGCGTGGCGCCGCACTCCGCGCTGCCGTCGGGCCTGCGGGTGGTGGGCCGAAAGCCGCCCTGGAACCAGCCCCACGTGATGCCCTTCGCGTTGAGCAGGTCGCCGACGTTCTTGTTGTCGGCGGCGAACTGCACCTGGTCGCGAGAGGAGCAGTCGTCCCCGAGGGGTTGCGAATCGTCGATCAGGGTGCCCCGCCCGTTGCCGGTTTCGTCGATCACCATGTGCGGCGGGAACGGTTTGCCGCCGGGCATGAATTTGTTTGCCACTCCGTGCGTTTGGCCCGAGATCAGGTTGATGTGACCGGGGGACGACGGGCCGAACGTGGTGTTGTAGAAGTTGTCGCTCATCGCGTAGTGCTGCGCGTAATTCCACAGCGCGGTCACCGTGTTGCCGTCGTAATAGCCCATCACCAGACCCGGGGTGCTGAACGACGGCGCCGGACAGGCCTCGCCCTCGGTGTGCTCGACGAACCGATCCATCGCGCCGCCGTTGAAAGCCAATTGCTCGGCCTGGTATTCGTGGTCCTGATCGCAGGTCACGATCTGGCCCGGCCCGCCGAGGCGCATCGGCTGCACCGAATTGGGATTGTGCGTCAACAACTCTGGGGTCAGGCCGTCCACCGCGGGGGTGCCCGGCCGGGCGGTGAACGGTTGGCCGTCCACGCCCGCGGCCCGCGGGTATGTCCCGAAGTAGTGGTCGAAGGAGACGTTCTCCTCGAAGATCACCACCAGGTGGCGGATCGGCGTGGTGGTCGCCGGCTCCGCGGCCGGGCTCGCCGGCCGATGCCCGCACGCGGCGACGAGGACGAGTGCCGCCAGCGCCGCGGCGAAACGCGCCGTACGGTCCATCAAAGATCTCCTCTTCGTGACCAATTGATCACGCCAGATCACGCAATGCTTCCAATACGGCGTGGCTCGGCCGGTAATGCCGGCTCGGCGCGGCATCATTGCGATCATGCCTGACCTGACACGCCGGGCGGTGCTCCGGATGGGCGCCGGTGCCAGCCTGGGGGCCGCTGGCGTGTTCGCCCTCGGCGCCCTGCTGGATCCGATCAAGCCGCAAGCGGCTCCCGCCCCGTTCGAGCCGTCGGCAGCCAGCAGCAACCTGCCGAACAGACTGACCGGTTCCTTCGTCTCGGCGGCCCGCGGCGGCGCCAAGACCAACTGGGTGATCGCCCTGCCTCCGGGACAGAAGGCCGAAGCCGGCACCCTGCGTCCGGTCATCGCGCTGCACGGCAAGGACGGCGACGCCAACATGATGCTCGACTGCGGTGTCGAGAAGGCGTTGGCGCAGTTGGTCAAGGAAGGCAAGCCGGCATTCGCGGTGGTGGGTGTCGACGGCGGCGCCAACAGCTACTGGCACCACAGGGCCTCGGGCGAGGATCCTGGCGCGATGGTGCTCGACGAGTTGTTGCCCATGCTGTCGTCGATGGGTTTCGACACCTCCCGGGTGGCTTTCATGGGGTGGTCGATGGGTGGCTACGGGGCGCTGCACCTGGGCGCCAAGCTGGGCCCGGCGCGCACGGCCGGGATCTGCGCGATCAGCCCGGCGCTGTACACCTCCTTCACCGGCAGCGAGGAGGGAGCCTTCGACAGCTACGACGACTGGGTGCAGAACAGCGTCGTGGGCGTGCCGGCGCTAAATTCGATTCCGCTGCGCGTCGACTGCGGCACCTTCGACCGTTTCTATTTCGCCACAAGGCAATTCGTTGCCCAGCTGAAGACCAAGCCGGCGGGCAGTTTCTCCCTCGGCGGACACGACATGGGCTACTGGCGAACGCAATTGCCGGGCGAGCTGACCTGGATGGCGACCTAGGCCACTCAGATGACAGTCCGGCAGGAAGTGCTCGCCAGCGGCCCACGTCGAGTGGAGCGGCGTACCTCCCGGAAGGGTTTCCGGCCCGACATCGAGGGCTTGCGCGCGGTCGCGGTCATCGCCGTGGTCCTCTACCACGCGGGCATCCCGGGACTCCCCGGCGGCTACATCGGCGTGGACGTCTTCTTTGTCATCTCCGGCTTCCTCATCACCCGCCTGCTGTGGCGCGAGGTCACCACCACCGACACCGTCCGGCTGGGCCGGTTCTACGGCGCGCGCGCCCGGCGCCTGCTGCCCGCCGCGGCCACCGTCGGCGTCGTCACCGCCGCGGCGGCGGCCGCGGTGCTGCCACCCCTGCAGGCGCGCAGCGTGTTTCTCGACGGCATCGCCAGCGCTCTCTATGTCGGCAACTACCGGTTCGCCCTGCGCGGCACCGACTACCTGTCCTCCGACGTCCCCTCGCCGTTCCAGCACTACTGGTCACTCGGCGTCGAGGAGCAGTTCTATCTGGTGTGGCCGGTGCTGATCATCGGCACCGCGTGGCTGGTCCGGCGCGCGAAAAGGGGCGACGGCGGGGCCGCGCCGTACGCGGTGGTGCTCGCAGTGGTCGGCGCGGCGTCGCTGGCGGCGGGCGTGCTGTGGACCCGCACGTCGCCGGCCTTCGCGTTCTTCTCGCTGCCCACCCGCGCCTGGGAGCTGGCGGCCGGCGGCCTGGTGGCCCTGTCGATCCCGCAGTGGCGCAAGCTGCCCCTGTTGCCCGCGGCCATCGCCGGGTGGGGCGGTCTGGGGCTGATCGTGCTCACCTGCACCCAGCTGGGTGCCGGCACCCCCTACCCCGGCACCGCGGCGCTGCTGCCCGTGCTGGGCACCGCGCTGGTGATCGGCGCGGGCAGCGTGACGGGCGGCCTCGGGGCCGGCCGCGTGCTGTGCAAGCCGGCGATGCGCGCCGTCGGGCGGGTGTCCTACTCGTGGTACCTGTGGCACTGGCCGGTGCTGTTGCTCATGCCGGCGCTGCTGGGCGAGCCCGCCGGGCTACCGGCCCGGCTGACCGCGACAGCCGTCTCCGCCGGCCTCGCCGTGATCACGCTGCACCTGGTCGAGGACCCCGGCCGGTTCGCCGCCGCCCTGCGCCAATCGGTGACGGCCAGCCTCGCGGTGGCCGGCGCCGCCAGCGCGGCGGCCGCCTGCGCGTGCGTGCTGTTGTTGGCGTTGACGCCGGTGCCGGCGGGTCATGGGGTGGCGGCCCCGAAGGCCAACATCGTCGCGGTGCCCGCGCCGAACGTCCCCGCCGTCAGCCAAACCGAAGCGGCGCTGCGCCAGGCCCTCGCGCAGGTGCGCGAGGCCGTCGCCGCGTCCGTGGCGCTGCGGGCCGTCCCGTCCAACCTCGACCCGCCGCTGGCCAAGGCACCCGCCGACAAGGCCGCCGTCTTCGTCAACGGATGCGTGCGCTCGTGGCGCGACGTCGGTCAAAGCGAGTGCGCGACGGGCGATCTCGCGTCACCGACGACGGTGGCCCTGGTCGGCGACTCGCACGCCGCCATGTGGGAGCCGGCCTTCGAGCGGATCGCCGAGCAGCGGCACTGGCGGCTGGAGGCGCTGGCCAAGGTGACCTGCCCGCTGCAGGACCTCCATATCACCAGCCCCTATCTGGGCCGCGAATACACCGAATGCGTCCAGTGGCGCGGCCAGATCATGGACCGGCTGAAGGCCGAGCGCCCCCGCCTGGTCGTGCTGGACATGAGCCGGCGCTACGGGGCCGACTTCGGTTTCACCTCATACGATCCCGCGTGGATCGACACCCTGGGCCGCACCGTCGAAGACTTGCGCAGCACCGGCGCGAACGTGCTCGTCCTCGGCCCCGCCCCCGATCCGCACGGCCCCGTGCCCGCCTGCCTGTCGGGTCACCTCGACGACGCCACCGCGTGCGCGCCGGCCCGATCCGCCGCGCTCGACGAAGACGGCATCGGCGCCGAGCGGGCGGCGGCCACCGTCGCGGGCGGGCAGTACGCCGACCTGACCGACCTGTTCTGCGCCGCCGACCGCTGCCCGGTGATCGTCGGCAACACTCTGGTTTTCCGGGACGACAACCACATCACGACCGAATACGCGCAACTGCTGACGCCGGTGATCGGTGCGCTGGCGGACCGCGCGCTGGCGGATGGGTGACGCGTAATGAACTTCTCGCCGCGGACGAACGTCATATCAGTGAAAGGTGTTTGGAGGTTTTCAAGATGACTCCGCTGCTGTTGATCTGCATTGCGGCCATCGCGCCCGTCGCGGGCGTCGGCCTGATGCAGTTGCAAACGCGCCTGGAGCAATGGGACTACGAGCGCCACGCGGACGACTAGCCTAAAGCCTTGCGCGCCTGAGGCTTTAGCTTGTCACCGAGCGATCACCGAGACAGCTGCATGCCGATCAGCGGCGCGATCTTGTCCGCCAGATACTGATGTCCCGCATCGTTGGGGTGCACGCCGTCGGGTCCGATCAGGTCGGGCCTGTCGACGAACCAGCGATCGCCGATCGGATCGACGAACGTCGCCCCCGCGGCCCGCGCCGCGCCGTTGAGAACGTCGCGGATCTCCAGGACGGAATCGGGCACGTCGGCCGTCGGCCAAGGCGGCCCGATCACCAGCAGCCGGGCGGACGGCGACCGGAGCCGCGCCAGACCGAAGGTGTCGCGCACCTTGGCGGCCAGCAGCTCGGGATCCTCCGGATGGAAGCCCTGGTCGTTGCGCGACCCAAAGAAAACCACCAGCGCATCCTCGGGCTTGACCGCCCTGCCGGTCAGGTCCTCGAAGATGCTGCCGTGGTCGCCCGGCACGCCGTAGCCGGCCCGGCCCTCGGCCGACACGTCCGGCACCACCCGCACGCCGCGCTGGGCCAGCGTGTGCCAGGCCAGGGCGGTCCACGACTTCGGGCCCAGGCCGCCCTCGTCCGTTCCCGTGGTGTAGGAGTCGCCGACCACGGCCACGTGGTTCAGCCGCGAATCCAGGGTCATGGTCTGGTAGCCGCGAACCCGCGCCGGGTCCGCGAGGACGACACCCGCCACCAGGGCGAGGCCGAGCAAGAGCGTGACCAGGCGACTCACCGCTACCTCCCCCCGAAAGCTGCATCGTCGTGCGCCGCATCCAAATCAACGGAATCGTACGAGGAAACGACGCGACCCGGGCGTCAATCCGCGCAATGGCGGCCGTGCGCTATCGCCATGGTATCGACGGGTTCCGGGCGCGACCCGATTCGCGCGCCGAGGTAAATCTCACACCGCGCGGGCCGAAATCGCTTCCCGCGCATCCTCGATCGGGCGAACCTTGGCGCTGACCGGGTCGCCGGCCGGTTCGGGTTGCGCGCTCGCGGGCCGGACGTCGACCATCCTGCGCATCCAGCGGCGGGCCGGCTCTTCAACGAAGTGATACAGCAGGATCGACATGCCGACGGCGATCGCGAACAGCCCGACGACGTTCCACTTCCACGGGTTGTCCTGCGGCGTGAGCTCGAACTGCTCGACCGCCCATCCCCAGGCGGTGTGCACCAGCTCGTGCACCATGTACAGGCAGAACGAGATCTGCCCGCCGTACACCATGGCCCGGGTGGACAGCATCCGCGGCAGGCCACCCACGCCGATCGCCAGCGCGATGACCAGCGGAACGAACAGCATGTCGACCACCCCGCCGCTGTCGTTCTCCACGACACCGCCGATCGGGTGCGCGTTGAACCAGTACAGGACGCCCACCATGGCCGCCAGGAGGAGCAGGGACACGTACCCGGCGACGCGGCGACCGCGATCGGTCAGCCGCAATCTGCGCACGGCCGCACAGGCCAGGGCGCCGGCGACGAACTGCGTCACGATCCGCGGCAGCCAGCTCCACGGTGTGTAGAAGTGGCCACTGGCCAGCAGCATCACCACCGGCGGCAACGACGCGGCGAACGCCAGCACCATCAGGCTGCGCGCCCGGGTCGCCTGCTTCATGCGCAGAATCAGCAGGACGAGCACGCCGAAGAGCAAGTACGCCAGCCATTCCGCGCTGATCGACCAGGCCGGCCCGTCCCAGCTGGAGTCGTCGAAGAACGGCTGGAACCACAGCTGCACCAGCAGGATCTGGCGCACGTAGCTGATCGCGGTGAGCTGGCCGGCGTCGGGCGACGGCACGTGCCCGACGTGCAGGGTGAAGATCACCCACAGGGCGGCCAGGTGCAGCGTCACCAGATACACCGGCCACACCCTTGCCAGCCGCAGCCACAGGAAGTGCAGGGTGGCGCGCATCGACCACGACCGGCCCATGCGGTCGAGGTAGTTCCAGGTCAGCACGAACCCGCTGAGGATGAAGAAAAGGTCGACGCCCTGGGCCCCGCAGTTGAGCACGGGCGCGAGGGAGTCGCGCAGGTCGGGCGACGCGTCGCCCAGCATCGGCCGGAAGTGAAACAGCACCACCCACACCGCGGCGACGATGCGCAGTCCGGTCAGGGCCTTGATCTCACCCCTGATTTCTGCGCCGCGCACGTTGCTCTTTCCGCCTGGACTCTCGCTGTTTCGTATCCCTATGGGTGCCGGCTGACCGGGCGATGACAAGCCCCCCGACCGACAACCGGCAGCCAACGAAGCGTAACAGCGCGAGCGCGTCGATCGCGTGATGGGCCGTGGCGTGCCACGGGATGTCGGCGGGCGGCCCGCGTCGCCGCGCGCAAGCCGCCGACGTTGCTTCGGCCCAGGCCAGAGCCCCCGAAAGTGGCTTCTTAGCAAAGAGTTAGGGCCGGCTTTCGGTCTCCTTAGATTTAGCGGGCACCTTTAAGGGGACAGGTCCGAAGGGAATGGGGCGCTCATGACGATCACCGATGTCGCGACTCGGCACGGCTACGGCACGTTCGATTGCGGCGGCGCCC
Organism: Mycobacterium sp. NGS34; assembly: GCF_059812845.1. Taxonomy (NCBI): domain Bacteria; kingdom Bacillati; phylum Actinomycetota; class Actinomycetes; order Mycobacteriales; family Mycobacteriaceae; genus Mycobacterium; species Mycobacterium sp. NGS34. The sequence goes on along the minus strand of NZ_JCALDM010000002.1, from coordinate 46,178 downwards.
AGATTCGCGCCCACTGCCGTCACCTGGCGACCGTGGTGACCGTCCGCGGCGACGTCGACGCCGGCAACGTCGAGCGGGTCAGCGAGTACCTGTGGCGATACACCCTCGGGAGCAACCCCGTAGTGCTCGACCTGAGCGGCGTGGGCCACTTTGCCGCGGCCGGGATCTCGCTGGTGCGCCGGTTCGACGAGGACTGCCGCGCCGCCGGGGTGGAGTGGACGTTGGTCGCCGGCCCCGCGATCACCGGGCTGCTGGGCGACCAGGGCGAGTTCCCGATCGCGCGCTCCCCGCACGAGGCGCTCCGCAACCTCGCCGAGGCCATCGTCAGCCGCCGTCAGCTCGTGCTGCCGCTCATCAAGAAGACGGCTTAGTTTTTCTCGAGGCCCCGCTCCCGGAACGTGTTCCGATAACCCTGTGGCGACACCCCGGCGACCCGTCTGAACTGTTCCCGAAAGCTGGACGCTGACCGAAAGCCGACCTGGCGGGCGATGAGTTCGATGCTGTCGGGCGTTCGCTCCAACAGTTCCTGCGCGTGCCGGATCCGCACGCCGGTGACCCACTGCATGGGAGTTTGACCGGTTTCGGCCTGAAATCGACGGTTGAGGGTGCGGACGCTGCTGGACGCTTCGGCCGCGACGTCGACGAGGCTGAGCTCCTCGCACGCGTGTTCCTCAATCCATGCCAGCAGCGGGCCGAGTTCGGTATTGCCGGGCCGCCGGTTGCGCACGATGAACTGCGCCTGCCCGCCGCTGCGATGCAGCGGCGCCACCGCCAGCCGCGCCGCCTCGGCGGCAACCGCGGCCCCGTAGTCGCGGGCGACCATGTGCAGGCAGAGGTCCAGGCCCGCCGACGCACCCGCGGACGTGAGCACCCGCCCCTCGTCGACGTAGAGCACGTCGGCATCGAGCGTGACGGCGGGAAACGCGACCCGGAACTGCTCCGCGGCCAGCCAATGCGTGGTCGCCCGCTTGCCGTCGAGCAGCCCGGCCGCCGCGAGTGTGAAGGCACCGCTGCAGATGGAAGCGATCCGAATCCCCTTGGCGTACGCGGCTTTCAGTGCGGCCGTGACGTCCTTCGGGACCGGCGTCGTGACGTCGTTGCGGCCGGGCACGACGACGGTATCCGCCTCGGCGAGGGCGTCGATGCCCAGCTCGGTCGCGATGCGCATGGGTCCCGCGGTCACCACGGGCTCGGCGCCGCACACGCGGACGTCGTATCCGGGCGAGCCGTCGGGTAGGCGGGCTCGGCCGAAAACCTCGACGGGAGTGGCCAGGTCGAAGGCGACGGTGTCCGGCAGCGCGACAGCCACCACGCGGTGCATGTTGGCAATATACCGGCGAAACATGGCTGTTTGGCCACTGGCCGGCGGCGCCCGCGTCGGCAAACCTCGTACGGGTGTATGCGCAGATCGTGATGTTCGACGGGTTCGACCCGCTCGACGTCGTCGCCCCGTTCGAGGTGCTTGCCGCCGGCGGCGACGCGGTTGGCGGAGACCTCGCCGTCGAGCTCGTTTCGGCCGAGGGCGCGCGTCCGGTCGTCAGCGGCACCCGTCACCTGGCGCTCACGGCGGGCGGCGCGCTGGATCCCGGCAAGCCGGGATACGTCGTGGTTCCGGGCGCGAACGGGCCGATTGCGGGCGACCCGGACGACGGGGTGGCGACGATCCCGGTGCTGCTGGCCCGGGCGACCGACACCGCACTGACACCGCTGATGCGCGAGGCGTTCGCCAATCCCGCGGTCACCGTGGCGACCGTCTGCGGCGGCTCGCTGGTGTTGGCGATGAGCGGGCTGATCGAGGGCCGCCACGCGGTCACCCATCACCTCGGCATGGACCTTCTCGAAGCGGCGGGGGTGCACCCGGTGCGGGCACGGGTCGTCGACGACGGCGACCTGATCAGCGCCGGCGGAGTCACCTCCGGCCTGGACCTGGCGCTGTATCTGTTGGAGCGCTCCTACGGACCGCGGATCGCGCGGGCGGTCGAGGACATGTTCGAGTACGAGCGCCGCGGCACGGTGTGGACTCCGGCCGGGCGCGAACCGATGGAGGTGTGAATGAGCGTGTTCGGTGAATGGGACGTCACCATCAAGACGCCGATCGGCTCTCTGGCGGTGTCCTACACCTTCGACCAGGCCGTCGACGGCGCCGCCGGGACGGCTACCTACAAGGGTGAAACCGTTGCGCTGCAGGACATTTCGATAGATGGGGACCGAGTGACCTGGCGGCAGTCGGTGACCAAGCCGATGCGGCTCAATCTGGCTTTCGACGTCGTCGTCGACGGCGATTCACTCGGCGGCCATTCGCGGGCCGGTCGGCTGCCGCGGTCGGCAGTGGCGGGCACGCGCAGCAGCCGGTCCCCGAGCCCCTAGCCCCGCCGCAGCCGCGCGATGCCCAGCACCGCCAGCACTCCCGCGGTCGTCACCAGCACCAGGGCCAGCAACAGCAGCTGGGGGTTGTAGACCAGCGACGTGGTGAACGGCTGCCCGTCGGCGATGGGCGCGACGCGGACCGTGTGGCGCGCGTGCGCCCAGGCGATCCCCGCGCTCGCCAGCGCCGCGCAGGCCAGGGCGAGCGCGACCAGGGCCCGGACGCGGCCGATCACGACGGCGACCCGTCTTCGAAGTCGTCGTCGCGATCGTTGTCGGCGAGGTCGGATCCGGCGGGCTCCACCCGCTCCTGAACCAGCGGCGTCAGCGCCGCGCGCAGGTGACGATGGCGGCGCGCCCAGGCCTGGGCGGTGCGATCGTTGGTCAGCTTCAGGCCGATCCCGATCCGGCCGCGCGGCACGCCCACCAATTCGCCGAGCGCCCGGGCGGACTGCCACCTGGCCAGCTCCTTGCCGGACGCCTCGTGGTGCTCCGGCGCCGGATAAACCTTGACGATTTCGCGCACCAGGATGGTTTCGGTGCCCTGCCGCAAGGCGTCCTCGGTCAGCTCGACGGAGACGTGGATCCGCGCCGCCTTCACCTGCAACCCCACGAACGCCGACACCAGCACCAGGAAGATCGCCGGGACGACCAGCGACACCTTGGCGCCGCTCCAGATTTCGATCAGCACCATCGCGCCGGCCGACGCGGGGCCCAGCGCCACCCACCACCAGCTCGCGCCGGGCTCGTAGAACAGCGGCCGTGGTTCGGCGCCGTTCACCGTGGTCTCCGATGTCAAAGCGCGCCCCGTCTCACGAAAGCCAGCCCGCCGCGTCCGCGGCCCAATAGGTGAGCACGATATCGGCGCCGGCGCGCCGGATGCTCGTCAACGACTCCAGCGCGGCGGCCCGTTCGTCGATCCAGCCGTTGGCGCCCGCGGCGCAGATCATCGCGTACTCCCCCGAGACCTGGTAGGCGGCCACCGGCACCGGCGAGATCGAGGCCGCCGCGGACACCACGTCCAGGTAGCCCATCGCGGGCTTGACCATCAAGATGTCGGCGCCCTCGTCGAGGTCCAGCCGGATCTCGCGCAACGCCTCACGGAAGTTGCCCGACTCCTGCTGGTAGGTGCGCCGGTCCCCGGACAGGCTGGAGCTCACCGCCTCGCGGAAGGGGCCGTAGAACGCCGAGGCGAACTTCGCCGCGTAGGCCAGGATCACCACGTCGGCGTAGCCCGCGGCGTCCAGGCCGTCGCGGATCGCGGCCACCTGGCCGTCCATCATCCCGCTCGGTCCGACCACGTGCGCGCCCGACTCCGCTTGCGCCACAGCCAGTTTGACGTAGCGGGCCAGGGTGGCGTCGTTGTCCACCCGGCCCCGGGCGTCCAGGACGCCGCAGTGCCCGTGGTCGGTGAACTCGTCCAGGCAGGTGTCGGCCATCAGCACGGTGGCGTCGCCGAGATCCTTGGCCAGGTCGCGCAGCGCCACGTTGAGGATTCCGTCGGGGTCGGTGCCGGCCGAGCCCGTCGGGTCCTTGTCCTGCTCGCGCGGCACGCCGAACAGCATCAGCCCGCCCACGCCGGCGGCGACGGCCTCTTCGGCGGCCGCCCGCAGCGAATCCCGGTCGTGCTGAACCACGTTCGGCATCGACGCGATGGGCCGCGGTTCGTCGATTCCGTCGGCGACGAACATCGGCAGCACCAAATGCCTTGGCTCCAGGGACGTTTGCGCCACCAGGCGACGCAACGCGGGGGTCGAGCGGAGCCGGCGCGGGCGCTGCCGCGGGTACGCCACTAGCGCCTGCGGCTCTTCTTACGCGGCGGCGGCAGCGCGCCCTCGGCCCGCAACCGCGCGGCGTGCTCGGCCAGGGCGTCGACCAGGGGGCCGACGGCCGCGGTGTCGGGCTGAACGTCGACCCGCAGGCCGAACTCGGCGGCGGTCTCGGCCGTCTTGGGGCCGATGCACGCGATGATCGTCCGGGCGTGCGGCTTGCCGGCGATGCCGACCAGGTTGCGCACCGTCGAGCTCGACGTGAAGCAGACCGCGTCGAAGCCGCCCGTCTTGATCATTTCGCGGGTGGCCGCCGGCGGCGGCGCGGCGCGCACCGTCCGGTACGCGGTCACGTCCTCGATCTCCCAGCCGCGCTCGCGCAGCCCCTCGGCCAGCGTCTCGGTGGCGATGTCGGCGCGCGGCAGCAGGACGCGGTTCACCGGGTCGAAAATGCTGTCGTAGGGCGGGAAGTCGTCGAGCAGACCGAGCGAGGACTGCTCGCCGGCCGGCACCAGCTCGGGGCTGATCCCGAAGGCGCGGACCCGGTCGGCCGTGGACTCGCCGACGCAGGCGATCTTGACGCCGGAGAACGCGCGGGCGTCCAACCCGAACTCACCGAACTTCTCCCACACCGCGCGCACCGCGTTGGTGGAGGTGAACACCACCCACTGGAACCGGCCGTCGACCAGGCCCTTGACGGCCCGCTCCATCTGGGCCGGGCTGCGCGGCGGCTCGACGGCGATGGTCGGCACCTCGATCGGCAGCGCGCCGTAGGAGGTCAGCCGCTCGCTCATCTCGCCGGCCTGGTCCTTGGTGCGGGGCACCAGCACGGTCCAGCCGTACAGCGCGCGGCTTTCCCACCAGTTCAGCTTCGCCCGGCTGGCCACCGTCTTGCCGATGGTCACCACGAGCGGGCCGGTCATCGGGCCGGCCGGGTCGGTGCTGCCCACGACGGCCGGGTCGGTCAGCCCACTCAGCGTGGTCTCGACCGAACGCTGCTGGCAGGTGGTGCCCTGCGCGGTCACCACGCAGGGGGTGCCCTCGGCCAGTTCGTGCTCGATCAGCGCGCGGGCCGCGTCGGCCAGGTGCGACGCGGTCGCCTGCAGGATCAGCGGGCCGGGAGCCGCCGCCAAAGCGTCCCAATCGACGTGCGGGTCGCGCACGTCGGCGACCGTGTGCGACGAGCCCAGCGGCAGGCCGGCGTAGGTGGGCACCGCGCTGGTGGCGGCCAGGCCGGGCACGATCTCGACGTGCAGGTGGCTGCGCGCGACGGCGTTCACCTCGGTGATGACGGCGTCGAGCGTCAGCGGATCGCCGGCCACCAGCCGCACCACGTCGACGCCGGAACGGGCCTCGGCGACCAGCGTCTTGGCCACCTCCGCGGGCTCGCCGAGGGCGGGACGGACGTCGGGGCCGGCCGAGATCACCGCGGGCGCCGCCTGGGCGGCGTCGCCGTCGGCAGCATCCCCGGGCGTCGCGGCGGCCGGGTCCGCCGGCGCCGGGCCGGAGACCGGTGGCAGGTCCTTGCCGATCAGCGCGAGCACGGGCTCGGGCACGTCGGGGTCGGTGAACACCAGGGCGGCGTTGGCCAGCACCGAGGCGGCCCGTGTCGTCAACAGTCCCGGGTCGCCGGGGCCCGAGCCCACGAACGTGATGTGGCCCGGTCTCGGCTTACGCCCTCGCGTCGTCATTGTCGCTCCCAAGTGACTCTCTTCAGTTTCCTCGCGCGGGGTCTTGCCGCGCCCCCCCAATCAGCTCCCGCGCGCCCAGCTCGAACAGCTCCGCGGCGACCGAAAGCCCTAGCTCTCGCGCCCGACCGGGAGTGCCGACTCCGGACGCCCGGATCACATCCGACCCGTCCAGCGCCGCCACACAGCCACGCAACGACAGCTCTTCGAAGACCCGGCCGTCCTCATCGATGGACTCGACCACTTCGGCGATCGCGCCCACCGGTGCGGAGCAACCGGCCTCCAGTTCGGCCAGCAAGGCTCGCTCCGCGGTGACCGCCGCGCGCGTGTCGGCGTCGTCCAACTCCGCCAGCACCGCCGCCAGCTCGTCGCCGGCGCGGCATTCGACGGCGAGCGCGCCTTGAGCCGGTGCTGGCAACATCTGCACCGGCTCTAGCGTCTCGGTGACATCGCCGAGGCGGCCCAGCCGGGCCAGACCGGCCCGGGCGACCACGATCGCGTCAAGATCACCACTGCTTACCCTGTTCAACCTGGTATCTAGGTTGCCTCGTAGGGGGCGGATTTCCAAACCGAGACCCAATGCTCTAAGCTGTGCGGCCCGTCGCGGCGACGACGTGCCCACCAGCGAACCCGCCGGCAACTCCCCCAGCACCAGCCCGTCGCGGGCGACGAGCGCGTCGCGGGGGTCGTTGCGCGGCGGTATCGCCGCGATGGTGAACCTCGGGTCGTCGGCGGTGGGCAAATCCTTGTGCGAGTGCACCGCGGCGTCCACGCGCCCGTCGACGATGGCCTCGCGCAGCGCCGTGGTGAAGACGCCCACACCCAGGCTCTCGATGGGCGCCGACGACCGGTCACCCGCCGTCGCGATGGTCACCAGCTCGGCGGGGTGGCCGTTGGCGATCAGGGCGTCCCTGACGACGCCGGCCTGGGTGGTGGCCAACAGGCTGCCCCGGGTGCCTATCCGGATCACGTGCGCCAATCGGCTACTCGCCGGACGGTTTTGGCATGCCGGCGTCGAAACCGCTTGGCATCACGGGCAATTCGCCGGCGGCGACGGCGTCCACAGCGGTCTGGTCGAGTTCGAAGAGTTCGCGCAGGGCCTCGGCGTAGCTGTCGCCGCCGGGGGCGCTGGCCAGCTGCTTGATCCGCACCGTCGGCGCGTGCAGCAGCTTGTCCACCACCCGCCGCACGGTGCGGGCCACCTCCTCGCGGTGGGCGCTCTCCAGGCCCGGCAGCCGGTTGTCGAGGCGCAGCAGCTCGGCTTCGACGACGTCGGCGGCGCGCTGGCGCAGGGCGGTCACCGTCGGGGTGACCTCGGCCATCCGCTGGCCAGCCAGGTAGGTGGCGACCTCGGCGGCCACGATGTGGCGGGCGGCATCGACGTCGGAGGCCGCGGCGTGCGCCGACGGCTCGTGTTGGACGCGCTCCACGTCGACGACCCAGACGCCGGGCAGCCCGGCCACCGCAGGGTCGACGTCGCGCGGCATGCCCAGGTCGCAGATCACCAGGGGATGGTTGGCCTCGTCCCGGCGCGCGGTGGCCAGGGCGTGGTGCACGTCGGCCAGCGACACCACGGGGCTGACCGCGCCCGTGCAGCTGACCACGACGTCGGCGTCCGCCAGCGCGTCGGCCAGCCGGTCGAGGGTCAGCGCCTCCGCGTGCACGCCGGACTCGCGGATCTTGCGGGCCAGCCGCTGCCCGCGCGTCAGGGACCGGTTGAGCACCAGGACGCGGTCGATGCCGGCCCGGGCGAGGTGCGCGGACGACAGCGCGCCCATCGCCCCGGCGCCGATCACCACGGCCGTCTTGCCCGCCAGCCCGCCGAGCCGCCGTTCGGCCATGGCCAGGGCGACCGACACCACCGAGGCGCCGGCGGCGTCGATGGCGGTTTCGGAATGCACCCGCTTGCCCACCGACAGAGCCCGCTGGGCCAGCTCGTGCAGGACCCGGCCGACGGTGCGGTTGGTCTCGGCGGCGGCGTAGGCGCGGCGCACCTGGCCGAGTACCTGCTGCTCGCCGATCACCGCCGAATCGAGGCCGCTGGCGACGGCAAAGAGGTGTTCGACGGCGGCCTCGCTGTAGCGCACGTAGGCGTACTTGGTCAGGTCACCCATCGACATGCCGGAGTGTTCCGACAGCACCTGGCCGACCACCGCCAACCCGCCGTGGAACGCGTCGACGACGGCGTACACCTCGACCCGGTTGCATGTCGAGAGCACCATCGCCTCGGTCACCAGCGGCGACTGCAACACCCGATCGACGATCTTGACCTGATCGGCTTCGTCGATGCTGAGTTGCTCGAGGACGGAGACCGGCGCACTGCGGTGCGAAACCCCGAAGAGCAGGACGCTCACGGCAGCATCACCTGGCCAGCTCCCTTGCTTCTCCAGTAACTGAACTGGTGTCCACGGTAAACGTTAATCAGCTGGGCTACCAAATGAATGCCGACCGCTAGTGGGCCAGATCGGCCCGCAGCCGGGGCTCGTCCACTTCCCAGTAGCTGTGCTCGAGCCCATCCAGCAGCACCACCGGCAGCCGGTCGCCGAACTCGGCCCGCAATCCGGGGTCGCCCGACGCCGCCGCGGCGTCGACGTCGGTGGTGGTCAGCTCGAAATTCAGTTCACCGGCCAGTTCGGCCAGCCGGGCGTGCACCCGCTCGCAGAGGGTGCAGCCGTCTCGGGTTAGCAGCTCGACTCGCCGCCGGCTTGTCATGGACTCCAGTGTGGCAGCGGCGGGGCGTCCGCGGTGAATTGTGGGACCGCCCTGCATTCACTAGCTTGCGGGTATGGGGGCTGATGGGACACTGCACGTCGATCCGGCGGTGATGCAGGATTTTGCGGTCTCGCTGGGCGGCGCGGCCGAGCATCTCATGGCTGAGCTCGCGGACCTCGACGATCAGGTCGGCCAGATGCTGGGCGGCTGGCGCGGCGCGTCGGGCGACGCCTACGGGTCGGCGTGGCAGCTGTGGCATCAGGGGGCCCGTGAGGTTCAGGCGGGCTTGTCGATACTGGCGCACCTGGTGGCCCAGGCCGGCGGGCTTTATGGGGACAACGAGTCGGCCGCCGCGGAGACGATGCGCGGGGTTTGCCGTGGCTGAGGCGTTTCGTGTCGACCCCGAGGCGTTGTCCGACGCGGTGCAGCGGATGTCCGAGTTTCAGCGCCGGGCCGAAGAGATGCTGACCGAAATCGATTCTCGCGTATCGCGTTTGCATGCCGCCTGGACGGGAGAAGGCGCGGCGGCACATGCCGAGGCGCATCGGCGCTGGGCCCGCGGTGAGGCGATGATGCGCGAAGCGTTGGCCCAGTTGCGGACCGCCGGCGCGACCGCGCACCGCAACTACACCGGCGCCATGTCGACGAATCTGGGCATGTGGTCGTGAGCTAATGGCCCCGCTGGCGTGCGACCCGGCGGGTCTCGAGCACGCGGGCGCCGAGGTGGTGACGGCCGGCGAGGGTTTGGGTTCGGTGATCTCGACCCTGACCGCGGCGCTGTCGGGATGCGCCGGGATGGCCGGCGACGATCCCGTCGGCGCGGCGCTCGGCCACAGCTACGACCGTTCGGCGACCAAGCTCATCGAGGCGATGGCGGCCACCCGAAACGGGTTGTGCAGTCTCGGCGACGGCGTGCGGATGTCGGCGCATAACTACTCGCTGGCCGAGGCGATGTCCAACGTCGGCGGCGGCGGCGGATCGCTTCCGACGCCGTCGGTGACCGCGCCGCTGTTGGCGGGCTCCGCGCCGTCGTCGGTGGGGGCCGGCACCGGCGCCCCGGCGGGTTGGGGATGGGTGGCCCCGTACATCGGAATGATCTGGCCGACCGGCGATTCGGCGAAGCTGCGCGCCGCGGCCGCCGCGTGGAGCGCCGCGGGCACCAGGTTCGGGCTCGCCGAAATCCTCGGCACCGGCGGCCCGATGACCGCCATTCGCGCCCAGCAGATTCCCGAAGGCGCCGCCATCGATCGCGCGTTCACGGACGCCTTCAGCAGCACCACCAGCCTCGTGCAGCAATGCCAGAACATCGCGGCCCAGCTCACCAGCTATGCCGCCAAGGTCGACCGGGTGCACGCCGCGATCCTGGACCTGCTGGCCCGCATCTGCGACCCGCTGACGGGAATCAAAGAGGTCTGGGAATTCCTGACCGACGACGACGAAGACGAAATCCGGAAGATCGCCAACGACATTCGCACGGTGGTCGACAACTTCGCCGCCGAGGCCGAAGCACTGCAGGCCGAAATCGGCTCCGCCCTCGCCGCGGCCACCACGATCGTCACCGATATGGGACGGCACGCCGCCCGGGAGTGGGATCAGTTCCTGCACGGCACGGATGTGGGGCGGGCCCTCAACCAGGTCGGGCAGTACGCCAAGGGCGCGTGGTCGGAAGCCGGCGGAATGCTCAAGGGCCTGTGGGACGTCAGCAGCGTCCGGATGATGTTCGACCCGCTTGGCTACGGCAAGGACATGGCCGGCGAGATCAAGGGCGCCCTGCCGCTCGTCGGCCTGGGCGGCGAACACGCGCCTGGCTTCGGGGAGTCGTGGAAACAGCTCGGCAAGAGCGTCGTCCACTGGGACGAGTGGGACAAGAACCCGGCCGAGGCCGCCGGCAGATCCGTCATCGACATCGCCACGCTGGCCCTGCCCGGCGGCCCGTTGTCGAAGCTGGGCAAGATCGGCCGTGATGCGCTCAGGGGTTTGAAGCCGCCGCCGGAGCTGCCCAAACCCCCGTCATTCGAACCGCCGAAGCCGCCGGCAGAGCCACCGCCTGTCGCCAAGCCGCCGGAATCGGGAAGCCCCGCGCCCGCGCCCAAGCCGGCGCCCGGGCCCGCCAATGGCCCGCTGCCGCACAGCCCGACGGAATCCAAGCCACCGATCGTCGAGAAGCCACCCGCCGGCGAGGCGCCCAAACCTGTCGCGATCCCACCGGAGTCCGCGGGCAAGCCGCCGGTTTCCGCGCCGGTGGAGCAAGCGCCGCTCACCCACTCGAAACCGCCTGAGCCCGTTCACCTTCCGGCCTCACCCGTCGGAACGCCCAGCGAACCGGTTCCCAGCTCCGCGCTCGCCGAACAGCCCGCGGCCGCCGCTCCCGCCGCCACGGCACCGCACCTGCCCACCTCCCCTGCGGGCGGACTCCCGGCCGAAACACCACCGCCGTTCGGCGCCCCACCCCACGGTGGAGAGCCGCCCGTTCATCCGCCCGAATCACACCCGCCACACGGCGGAAGCCCCCATCCGCCCGGCGACGGCGCCCCGCCGCATCTGCCTGGCGACGGCGACAAGCCGCCCGGGCCGCACCAGCCGCACGACGGTGCGCCGCCCGATGACGACGCCAACGGGCATCTAACGGATGTCCCCGCGCCGTCGGATCTGAAGCCGTGGCACCAGGCGCAGCTGGCGCTCGCCGAATCACCCCAGCAGCTCGTGAACGATCTCATAAAACACGGCTGCCCTCGAGAACTCGCCGAGTCAGCACTGCACAGTCCTTATGAGGGAATGAACGCCCAGGAAATCTTGAACGCATTCTGGGATCCCGCGAAAAGCACGTGGAAGTGGCCGGAAGCTAATGGCTTCGCAGACGGCAAATGGGAAACTGCCCGAAGCATTCCGAAGGAGGCGTGGCTGGACAGAATTGGGGAGGTCAGCGACGCTAGAGGTGATTTTATGGGCGCTGTCGGCGACAGCTATCCTGACCGCGGCCTGGCCCCGGGTTCATCTGGCGATTACAATCGGTTTCACGGCACAGGTAAAGAATTGCCCGACGGGTGGGAAGTCCGATACGGAAAAGTGGCTGACGCATTTGGCCAGCCCGGCGGCGGGACACAGTGGGTGGTCGTCGACGAAGAGGGTGAGACAGTGCTGATCAGTTTCTTAATCGACAAGGGTTATCTGGACTGGGGATAGCTCGGATATCGAGAGGAGAGTTTGTAGGGTGCAGATCGACAGAGGTGCGGGCACCGCAGACGAAGCCGCAGAGGTGATTCGGTACTACGAACTGTGGCGCAAGATCGCCAACTCCGTCGGAGAGGGGCCATACGACGAAGCCGAATGGGTAGAGGATCGTCTGTACTTTCGTTCGGACTATTCGGAGAAGCTTCGCCAGTGGCCCGAGTGGGCCGAGTCGGGCGATTGGGGGGCATGGATCATCGCGCGGAAGCCGGAAGGATACATTTGCGTATTGCATTCGCTAAAGCATGAACGAGAAACAGAGCGAAGCGAACGGACAGAGGCGATCTTCTCCCGCTTCGCCGATGCCGGTAAGTACATTGTTGCGAGAATAGGAAATGGTATCCGAAGCGGTCGCAACATAAGACTGAAATCGGTATTCCTGGACTGGGAGGCGCGCGGGCTTGATGCGCGGATTCGTGTCGCGGCGGCGGGCCCGGAGATAATCGACTTTTTAGCCGTGGAAAGACCGACCCTGGATAGGGACTATGCAGAACAACATCTACGGAGATACACACTAGAAGACAATCCGGGCTCTTACGGATTTGCAATGGATTACGAACAACCGATGATGCAAGTCCTTGCCCTGTCGTTCGAAGAGCTGACGGCAGAACTGCTGCAAGGGTTGCCGGAAAGCATTACCGCTCAGGTCCAGCTCTAGCGAACGCCCTGGCACACGTCAACGCCCCCTCGCCACCAGCCGGATAGGGTTGGATACCGGGCACCCGCCGGATCACCAGGCGGCACAGCGATCTAGGAGGTTGGGCGATGACTTCCTCTGAGTCGGGCGGCGAGCACACCGGCCGCGCCGACCTGGATGCGCTGGTCGACAACGCGAGCGCCGAACGCGCACTCGAGGACCTGCAGGCCGCGAGCGCCGCCGACGAGGGTCGCCCCCAGCCGCCCATCGACCTGACCGCGGCCGCGTTCTTCGACGTGGACAACACGCTCGTGCAGGGCTCCTCGGCCGTCCATTTCGGCCGCGGGCTGGCCGCCCGCAACTACTTCACCTATCGCGACGTCCTCGGATTCATCTACGCCCAGGCCAAGTTTCAGTGGCTGGGCAAGGAGAACAGCAACGACGTCGCGGCCGGGCGGCGTAAGGCCCTCGCCTTCATCGAGGGCCGCTCCGTCGAGCAGCTGGTCGCCTTGGGCGAGGAGATCTACGACGAGATCATCGCCGACAAGATCTGGCCCGGCACCCGCGAGCTCACCCAGATGCACCTCGACGCGGGCCAGCAGGTGTGGCTGATCACCGCAACGCCATACGAGCTCGCGGCGACCATCGCCCGCCGGCTTGGCCTGACCGGCGCGCTGGGGACCGTCGCCGAATCGGTCGACGGCGTCTTCACCGGCAGGCTGGTCGGCGAGATCCTGCACGGCCCCGGCAAGGCCCACGCCGTGCGCTCGCTGGCGATCCGCGAAGGCCTGAATCTCAAACGCTGCACCGCGTATTCGGACAGCTACAACGATGTGCCGATGTTGTCGCTGGTGGGCACCGCAGTGGCGATCAATCCCGATGCCCGTCTGCGGGCCCTGGCCCGCGAACGGGGCTGGGAGATTCGCGACTTCCGGACCGCTCGCAAGGCCGCGCGGATCGGGGTGCCGTCGGCGCTGGCCCTGGGCGCGGCCGGCGGCGCGCTGGCGGCGGTGGCATCGCGGCGCCAATCACGCTGATAGGCTGCGCCGCTGAGACGTATTCGAGCGGAGAGCAAGCGCCATGACACTCCCCCAAGGAACCCAAGACCTCATCGGTAGCCACTATCGGGCACCCGACTACTTCGAGGTCGGACGCGAGAAGTTACGCGAGTTCGCGGTCGCGGTGAAAAACGACCACCCGACGCACTTCAGCGAGACCGACGCCGCTGACGCCGGCTACGACGCGCTGCTCGCTCCCCTGACCTTCCTGGCCGTCGCGGGACGCCGCGTGCAGCTGGAGATCTTCACCAAGTTCGACATCCCGATCAACATCGCCCGGGTCATGCACCGCGACCAGAAATTCCAGTTTTACCGCCCGATCCTTGCGAACGATAGGCTGTACTTCGACACCTATCTGGATTCGGTGATCGAATCCCATGGGGCCGTGATCGTTGAAATCCGCAGCGAAGTCACAGACGCGGAAGGCAAACCGGTGGTCACTAGCGTCGTTACGATGCTGGGGGAAGCTGCATACCAGGACGCTGGCGCTGAAGAAACCGTCGCCGCGGTCGCATCAATATCAGCCGGAAAGTAAGGGTCGATTCCAATGTCACAGGATCAACCGGGTGGCACACAGCTGAAGCCGCCGGTCGAAGCCGTCCGATCCCACTACGACAAGTCCAACGAGTTCTTCAAGCTTTGGCTTGACCCGTCGATGACCTACAGCTGCGCGTACTTCGACGAGAATCCGGACCCGAATCATCTGACCAAGACGCTGGAAGAGGCGCAGTACGCCAAGCGCAAGCTCTCGTTGGACAAGCTCAACCTCGAGCCGGGCATGACGCTGCTCGACATCGGCTGCGGCTGGGGCTCGACCATGCGGCACGCCGTCGCCGAGTACGACGTCAACGTGATCGGGTTGACGCTGAGCGAAAACCAGTACGCCCACGACAAGGCCAAGTTCGAGGAGATGGACAGCCCGCGCCGCAAGGAGGTGCGCATCCAGGGCTGGGAGGAGTTCGACGAGCCGGTGGACCGCATCGTGTCACTGGGCGCGTTCGAGCACTTCGCCGACGGCGCCGGTGACGCCGGGTTCGAGCGCTACGACACCTTCTTCAAGAAGTTCTACAGCCTGACCCCCGACGACGGCCGGATGCTGCTGCACTCGATCATCGTGCCCACCGCCGAGGAGGGCAAAGAGCTGGGCCTCACGACACCGATGAGCCTGCTGCGCTTCATCAGGTTCATCCTGACCGAGATCTTCCCCGGCGGCCGGCTGCCGCAGATCCGGCAGGTCGACCACTATTCGTCGAACGCCGGCTGGAAGGTCGAGCGCTACCACCGGATCGGCAAGAACTACGTGCCGACGCTGAACACCTGGGCCGACGCGCTCGAGGCGCACAAGGACGAGGCAATCGCCCTGAAGGGGCAGGAGACCTACGACATCTACATGCACTACCTGCGCGGCTGCTCGGACCTGTTCCGCGACGGGTACACCGACGTCTGCCAGTTCACCCTCGTCAAGTAGCTCTAGCCGAAGAAGATATTGCGGCGGCCGGCCAGCAGCCGGTACAGCGTCTGCTGGATGGTCTCGCGCACCTGGTCGGTCAGCTCGAAGGTGACCATCGGGTCTTCCGCGTCGGAGGCGGCGTAGTCGTTGGTGTAGATCGGTTCGCCGAACGCGATGCGCCACTTCGACGGCAGCGGCACCAGGCCCGCAGGCCCGGCCAACGGGAACAGCGGGGTGATCGGGAAATAGGGCAGCCCGAACAGCCGCGCCAGCAGCTTGACGTCGGTGAGCATCGGGTAGATCTCTTCGGACCCGACGATCGAGCACGGGATGATCGGGGCCTTGGTGCGCAGCGCCGCCGTCACGAAGCCGCCGCGGCCGAACCTCTGCAGCCGGTAGCGGTCCTCGAAGCGCTTGCCCAGCCCCTTGTAGCCCTCCGGGAACACGGCGGTGAGCTCTCCCGCGGCCAGCAGGCGGTGCGCGTCGGTCGTGCAGGCCATGGTGTGGCCGGCCTTGCGGGCGGCTTCGCCGACCACGGGCAGGTCGAACACCATGTCGGCGGCCAGCAGCCGCAGGTCCCGCTCCGCCGGATGTTCGTCGTGCACCGCCACCGAGAGCATCAGCCCGTCGAACGGCAGCACCCCGGCGTGGTTGGCCACCACCAGCGCGGCGCCCTCGCTGGGCAGGTTCTCGATGCCGCTGACTTCCACCCGGAACCAGGACCGGAAGAAGAATCTCAGCAAAGGCCGGACGATCGCGCTGTTGAAGTGCGGATCGAACCCGAACTCGTCGACGGTGTAGTCGCCGGTGAACCGCTGCCGCAGGAAGCCGGCGACCCCGGCGACCTTCTGCGCAAGATCGTTGAGCGGCGCCTCGGCCGTGGACGTCGCACCCGCCGCGCGCCGATGTTCGTCGATTTCGCGGACGACCGCGGCGATTTGTTCGGCAGATGCCCGCCCCCGCGGATCGGTGAGCATCGAGGGATGTTGACGGGACGAATCCGCCCGCTGATCGGCTCTCCGGCGAGCCGCTACCCGACCCCTATTTGTATGCAGTGGAATGACGTTCGCTCTGGTTTCGCCCGCCACGATACCTACCTGCCCCCACCCCATGGAATTGCATTTCGGCTTCCCCAGCGCTGCGCTAACGCTATGGCGCGACCCTCCAGGGAGCGTACCCGATCAGGGTCGATTATGGGAGTCAAGCCACGGCCGCGAACGTAGTCGTCGAACGCCCCGGCCGTCGTCCATTTCGGCTGGAAGCCGAGCTCCGTCCGCATTCTCGTGGTGTCCATCACGCGGCCGTAACTCAAGTAATTGAATTGATCGCGAGTGATTTCGGTATAGCGATTAGCCCGTCTCAGCGAATCCAGCGCCCACACCCCAAAACCGGGTACCGGCACCGGGATTCGGCCGGCCCGGCGGATCGCCTGCGACAGCATGATGATGCCGTCCGCGCCGATGTTGAAGGTGCCGGCCTTGCCCGCCATCGCGGCGCGCTCCAGCGCGCCCAGCGCGTCCTGCTCGTGCAGCAGCTGCAATCGCGCGTCCCGGCCGAACATCGTCGGGACCAACGGCCCCGCCAGATACCGTGACAGCGTCGTGTCCATCGCCGGGCCGATCATGTTGGCCAGCCGCAAGATCGTCACCGCGATGTCGGGGCGGCGCCGGCCCAGGCCGCGCACGTAACCCTCGATGTCGAGGCTGTCCTTGGCGAATCCGTCGCGGAAGGGTCGGCGGCTGCTGCTGTCCTCGGTGAACATCACCGGATCGTGTGCCGTGGACCCGTACACCTCGGAGGTCGACTTCAACACCACGCGGCGCACCGAGGGCGCCTTCTGACAGGCCGCGAAGAGTTGCATCGCGCCCATCACGTTGATTTCCTTCAGCGCCGCGCTGCCGCCGGCCCGGGGCGCGTAGGACGCCGCCGCGGCGTGCACCACCGTGTCGACGTCGCCGTTGCGGATCACCTTGGCAATGAAGGGATTACGAATGTCGGCGCGGACGAATTCGGCGCGCCCCATGCGGCGCAGCATGTCCTTGCTGGGGGCGATCGCGTCGACCGCGATGACCCCTTTGATCAACGGGTTCTGGGCGAGCCGCGCGGTCAGGTAGCCGCCCAGAAACCGGCACGCGCCGGTAACCAGCACAACTTTGGGGTAGTGCACGGTGCCGCTCGTTCCGGCACCCTCCCCGCTCGACTGATCCACTCAAACAGCCTAACGGGCTGGCGAGGCGACGGCGTTAAGGCGGCGTGACGGTCGACAGGGCCGGCTAGCGCTTACTTGCCGAGTTTTCTGCGCTGCACCCGAGTGCGACGCAGCAGCTTGCGGTGCTTCTTCTTCGACATTCGCTTGCGCCGCTTCTTGATTACTGAACCCATGAACTCCGCTATCTGACCGGGGACCTGCTCCTGCTTGACCCGGACACTTTACCCGGCGGTCAGCATGGAACACCAAACCGGCAACCGCGGCAGGTAACGGTCAGCCCGCGTCGAAGTACGAAGTCTCCAGCATGTCGTGGACGGCCTTGGCGTGCACCCGGAAGGAGCGGCCCACCCGGACCGCCGGCAGCTCGCCGTTGTGCACCAGGCGGTACACCGTCATCTTGGAGACGCGCATCAGCGCTGCCACCTCGGCGACGGTAAGAAACTGTGTCCTGGCCTGCTGGCCATCGCCGGAACCGGAGTCCCGCCCCTTAGCAGCGGAATCTCGCGCCGATGGCCCGTTCGTAGACGTCATCGCAACCCAATCGTGTCAGGCTCGCGCAATGCCAGCGGCTTCCCCTCCGCTGGCACCCACACGTGCATACAAAGAGGAGAATAGCGGGACTAGTGGGGTTAATGGTACTGGTGAGGGACAATCAATCCGGAAATCTCAAATTATTCCGATGTAATTCTTAGCTGCTCAGAGCGCTTTTTCGCGGCCTGGACGGCGGCGTCGACGGCCACCCGCAATCCCCCTCGCTCCAGTTCGCGCAGCGCAGCGGCGGTCGTGCCGCCGGGCGAGGTGACGGTCGCGCGCAGCTGGGCCGCCGACGCGTCCGCGTGCATCCCCGGCTGCTCCCCCGCGACGGCGCGCTCGGAGTCCATCCGCTCGAGCAGCATCGCCGCCGAGCCGGCCATCGTCTGCGCGGTCAGGTCGGTGGCGACCTGGCGGCTCAGCCCCGCCGCGACGCCGGCGTCCACCAGGGCCTCCACCATCAGGAAGAAATACGCCGGGCCGGAGCCGGACAGCGCGGTCACGGCGTCCATCTGCGATTCCGGAACGGTGAGCACCCCGCCGACGGAGTCGAACAGGGCCGACACCTCCTCGAGCTGCGGTTCGGTGACGAAGCGACCCTTGGCCAGCGCGGTCACCCCCGCGCCCACCAGCGCCGCGGCGTTCGGCATCGCCCGGACGACGGGCGTCCCGGCCGGCAGCTTGGATTCGAAGTAGGTGATCGTGATCCCGGCGGCGACGGTGACGAACACCTGCTCGGCGCTGTCCGTCTCGGCCGCGCCGGCGGCACGCGCCAGCTCCCCGAGCACCGTCTCGACGTCGGCCGGCTTCACCGCGACGACGACGAAGGTGGCGTTGTCCACCGCTTCAGTGAGCGAGGCCAGACGCACCGAATAGGTGTCCGCCAGGTACTTGGCGCGCTCGGGCACTCGTTCGGCCACCACCAGGTCCTTGACCTGCCGGCCGGCGCGCAGCAGCCCCGACAGCAGCGCCTCGCCGATGCTTCCGCCGCCGATGATCGCGATTCTCGCCATGGGAGGAAAGCATTCCAGACAGCGAGCGCTAGCGAGCGGCGGGCACCATCGCCAGCTGGCGCGTTTGCACCACCAGGCGGCCCAGCTGGTCGACGACGATGTGGTCCTCGTCGAACCAGTCGTGCCCGATCTCCACGCACGTGGCGATGATTCGCAGCCAGCCGTCGGCGGGCAACGCGCGCAGGAAGGCCGTCAGCTGGATGGTGGGCGCCCAGCCGGTGCGGTCCACGGCGAACGTCACCGGCGCCGACACGTCCCCGCACATGAGCGCGAACAGCGCG
The DNA here is from genome assembly GCF_059812845.1 of Mycobacterium sp. NGS34. Lineage (NCBI taxonomy): Bacteria > Bacillati > Actinomycetota > Actinomycetes > Mycobacteriales > Mycobacteriaceae > Mycobacterium > Mycobacterium sp. NGS34. Next base: position 27,238 of record NZ_JCALDM010000002.1, on the reverse strand, counting down.
TCCGGGGCCACGTCGCGGGGGCGGGCCCACATCTGGATCACCGGCGGGTGCCCGTCGCGGGGCCGCATCGTCGACAGCAGCGGCCGCACGTCGCAACCCTCGCCCAGGTGCACCAGGCCGGCCAGCGGGTGGCCGGGGCCTATCGGCTCGACGTCGTCGGGCGGCTCCGGTGGCATCAGGTCGGCGACCGGGTTCGCCGACAGCAGCGGCGCGTGCGAGCCGTCGGGCGGAAAGTGCTCCGGCTGGCCGAGGTTGACCACGGCGTGCACCGCGGTGCGCTCGCCCTGCATCAGCTCGACGTCGACGACGCTGATCCGGCGGCCGCGCTTGCGGAAGGAGGTCAGCAACCGCATCGGCCCCGGATCCGGCGCCCACAGGAAGCTCGCGGACACGGCCACCGGCTGGGGTCCGTCCGGGCCTTCACCGCACGCGGTCCGGGCGGCGTTGGCGCACAGCGCCAGCATCGCGCCGCCGTGCACCTTGGGCCCGATCGTCCAGTGCTTGTCGAGCTCGCCCTCGTAGACGCCGGGGCCGGCCTCCCGCAACGTCATCGCGGCGGTGAATTTGGCGTTCATGGTCTCCTGAGAATCAGCGCATCAGGTGGGTGCGCGCGAATTGCAGCGATTCGGTGAGCATGGCTTCGCGCTCGTGCGCCGAACGCGCGCTGGACGTGGACACCTCGAGGATCACGTGGCCGGCGAAGCGGCCGCCGGCCAGCATCTGGCACACCTCGGCGGTGGGTTGGGTGCCGCGCCCGGGGACCAAGTGCTCGTCGGCGGGCAGGCCGCTGCCGTCGCACAGGTGCAGATGGGTCAGGCCCTCGCCCATCCGCTGGGCCATGTCCAGCGAATCGGTGCCCGCGGTCGCCGTGTGGGACAGGTCCAGCGTGTAATTCGCGTGGTTGCCGTCCAGCGGGTCGTAGGACGGCGCGAACGCCGAGATCGCCGGGCCCGGTCCGCCGCCCCGCCTGCGCATCCGTTCCAGGGACTGGCCGGCGCCGAAGAACCGGTCGGCCCGGAACGGGAACATGTTCTCCACGGCCACCTTGACGTCGCTGGACGCCTCCAGGGCGGCGACCTGTTCGCTGAACCCCTCGGCGTAGCGCCGCTGCCAGCGAAACGGCGGATGCACGACGACGGTCTGGGCGTCGAGCTGCTCGGCGGCCCGCACGCTGCGGTCCAGCTTGGGAATCGGGTTGGCGCCCCAGACCCGCTGCGAGATCAGCAGGCAGGGCGCGTGCACGGACAGCACCGGCACGCGATAGCGCCGGGACAGCTTCTTGACCGCGGCGATGTCCTGGCTGACCGATTCGCTCCAGACCATCAGCTCGACGCCGTCGTACCCGAGCCGGTCCGCGTATTCGAAGGCGGCCTCGGCCCGCAACGGGTAGACCGAGGCCGTCGACAGGCCGACTTTGATTGCTGGGCGCACTGTCGGTGGGTGGCGCCTAGCCCGACTGCAACGACAGCGCCAACGGTCCCAGGGTGATGAGCGCTCCGACCGCCACGGCGATCAGCGTGCTGGCGATGTCCTCGGTCTTGCGGACCACCCGGACCCCCACCACCAGGCCGAGGATGACCAGCACCGACAGCACCAAAGCCACGATGCTGTTCCAGCGCCACAGCTCGTCGAACGCGACGAACAGCCCGGCGCCGAACGCGACGGCCAGCATCGACTGCAACACGATCAGCGTTCCCCGCCACAGCGCCGTGAGCCGGCCGGGCGCCTCATGCGCGCGCTCGGCCTCGACGCCGAGGCGGTCTTCGTCTGCTTCGGCCGGCGCATCCGCGCCCCGCTCGGCGCCGCGGCGCCGCGCCACCTCGTCGGCCAGCGTCTGCCCGCCGAACAGGGTGGAATCGGACTGCAGGTAGGAGCGAACGTAGGCCGAGTCCTCCGACGCCGGTTCGGCGTCGCGGACCTCGGAGTCCATCACGTCCACCGGAAGGTCGGCGTAGTGATCGACCGGGTCCGGGCTCATGCCCTCGGCGCCGGACTGGCCGGTGCGGTCGGCGGGCGCGTCGGCGTGCGGCAGGGGTCGCGGGTAGGCGCTGCGCACGGGTCCGGTCAGCCGTTGCGGCTCCGGCGGTGACTTGGGCCAGCGCGGCTCGGGTTCGGACCAGTACGGGGCGTTGGGCCGGTCCTCGGCGACCTGCTCGGCGGCCGGCTCGCTGACCTGGACCGTTCCGTTGGCGCCGTGTTCGGTTTCGTCGTCACGGATGACGGGGATTTCGCCGGTGAGCTCGGCGACCGTGACCGCGTCGCTGTCGCCGCGCCGACGGCGGCGACGCCGGGTGACCGACGGCTCGCCGATCGTCCCATTCCTGGCCAGCAGTTCGGCCACCGAGATCGGCCGGGTGCCGGGGCTCTCGGTCTCGGAGTGTGGTCCGGTCATGATTTGTCGCCCTTCGATCGGTTGGCGTTCCGATCAGCCTTCTGGCCTCCAGCATCGCGCACGGAGCTGCCGACGAGGGAGGTTCCGTCGGCTTCGCTGTCGAGTTTTCGCAAGATGAGACCTTCCCGTAATGCCCACGGGCAGATATCCACCGCTTCGATCGACAGCACTCGCATACTCGCCTCGGCCACCAGGGCACCCGCCACGATCTGCGGTGCCCGCTCGGCGCTCACTCCCTCCAATTCGGCCCGGTCAGCGGTCGTCATCCTAGAGATGAAAGATATGAGTTGTCTGAGGCCGTTCGCCGTCAACGTCCTCTTCACCCGCGGTCCGGCCGCCGACGGGGCGGCCCCGGTGAGCCGCGCCAGCGACCGGAACGTCTTGGACGTGGCGACCGCGAGATCGGGGGCGCCGGCGTCGAGCACCTTCTCGCAGGTTTCCGCGAGCTCGGCGTCCAGCCAGTCCCGCAGCATCGCCACGCGGCGCCGCCCGGGCGGATCGTCGGGCAGCCATTCGCGGGTCAACCGCCCCGCGCCCAGCGGCAACGACAGCGCCACCTCGGGCTCCTCGTCGACGCCGCTGGACAGCTCCAGCGAGCCCCCGCCGATGTCGAGGTTGATGATCCGCCCGGCGCTCCACCCGTACCAGCGGCGCACCGCCAAAAACGTCAGCCGCGACTCGTCGACGCCGCCCAGCACCTCCAGCTCGACGCCGGCCTCTTTGCGGACCCGCGACAGCACGTCGTCGGAATTCTCGGCGTCGCGGACCGCCGAGGTGGCGAAGGCCATCAGCTCCTCGCAGCCGGAGCTGTCCGCGATCTTGGCGAACTCCTCGATGGTCGAGACCAGCTTGTCGGCGCCGCGCTTGGTGATCTTTCCCGAGCTGTCGATGGACTCCGAGAGGCGCAGGGTGGCCTTCGTGGAACTCATGGGTGTCGGATGCCCACCGCGGTGGGCGTCAACCACCAACAGATGAACCGTGTTGCTGCCCACGTCGAGCACACCTAACCGCACAGAAACAAACTAGTCGCGCCGCAGGGGGTGCGCCGCGGAGGGCGGCCGTGTGTCAGCAGGGTCACCAGGCGGAATCGTGGACTAACGTTGACAAAATGGCGGATTCGCACCCGGAGCCGGGCCAAGAGGTCGAAATGGATTTCGCCCGTGAGTGGGTGGAGTTTTACGACCCGGACAACCCCGAGCACCTGATCGCGGCCGACCTCACCTGGCTGCTGTCGCGGTGGACGTGCGTGTTCGGCACCCCGGCCTGCCGCGGCACGGTCGAGGGACGCCCGGACGACGGGTGTTGCTCGCACGGCGCGTTCCTGTCCGACGACGACGACCGCGCGCGGCTCGACGATGCCGTCAAGAGACTGACCGACGACGATTGGCAATTCCGCGAAAAGGGCTTGGGCCGCAAGGGTTATCTCGAACTCGACGAGCATGACGGCCAGCCCCAGTACCGCACCCGCAAGCACAAGGACGCCTGCATCTTCCTCAACCGGCCGGGCTTCGCCGGCGGCGCCGGATGCGCGCTGCACACCAAGGCCCTCAAGCTGGGCGTGGCGCCGCTGACCATGAAACCCGACGTCTGCTGGCAGCTGCCCATCCGGCGCAGCCAGGAGTGGGTGACCCTCCCCGACGGCACCGAGATCCTCAAAACCTGGGTCACCGAATACGACCGCCGCGGCTGGGGTTCCGGTGGCGCGGACCTGCACTGGTACTGCACGGGCGACCCGGCCGCCCACGTCGGCGCCAAGCAGGTCTGGGAAAGCATGGCCGACGAACTCATCGAGCTGCTCGGCGCCAAGGCCTACGCCGAGTTGGCGGCAATGTGCAAGCGGCGCAGCAAGTTAGGTCTCATCGCGGTGCACCCGGCCACCAGGGTGGCCGAGTAATCAGGCCCCCTGAGTCTTCCGGTACGACAACACCATTCGCAGCGCGCTCGCGTTTAGGTAGCCCTCGACCGCCGCGGCGGCAGCCTCGGCGTCGCGCGCCAGCACCGCGTCGGTGATCGCCCGCAGGTCGCCGATTACCGGGCCGGGGTCGTCGTAGGCCGCGGTGAGCTCGTGCTCGCGGCCGCCGAACGCGTGCTCGACCCAGCGATACATCAACCCCAGCGCACGATTGCGGCTGCTGTGGATCAACACCCGGAAATAGGCGAGGTCCGCGGCCTGCAACGCCGCGGGCCCGTCGGCGCCGGCCACCGCCGCCAGCGCGGCGCGCAACGCCTCGGCGTCCTCGGGCGCGGCCCGTTGCGCGGCCAGGCGGCCGATCAACGGGCCCAGCGCCGCCCGGATCTCCAGCAACTCGGCCAGGAACTCGGGGCCGAGCTTGCGGACCAGCGCCTCCACCACCGCGGGATGGGTGAGCGCCTCGGGGTCGCGCACCACGTTGCCGCTGCCGTGCCGGGCCTCGATGAGGCCCATCTGCTGCAGGCGGGCCAGCCCGAGGCGCAGCGACGTGCGGTTCACGTTGAGCTGTTCGGCCAGCTCCCGCTCGGGCGGCAGCGTCGAGCCCGGCGGGAAGGCGCCGTCGAGGATGGCGTCGGCGATCGACGCGGCGATCTGTTCGTCGACCCGCTGTCGATCCGGCGGTTGCAGCGCACTTGACTGGTTCATTGGCTCAACCAATATAGTGGACCAACCGGGTATGGGGCATCAAGCGCGCACCCGCGTCGCGATCGGAGGTGAGCACATGGACGACGAGATGCGATCGGCCACTGCTCCGCGCTGGCGGGGCAAGGCCGGCCGCCTGGAGGTCTGGTACGCCACCCTGTCGGATCCGGTGACGCGGGCCGGGCTGTGGATTCACTGCGAGACGGTGGCCCCGCTGCACGCGGCGGACGCCCCCTACGCGCACGGCTGGGCGACCTGGTTCGCGGCCGACGGCCCGCCGCGAACCGAGCGATTCGGCCCCGCGCCCGCCGCGCCGGCGGCGGGGGACGCGTGGTTCGACGCGGCCGGGGTGCGTGCGGCGCCGGAAAAGCTCTCCGGGCGCGCCGGATCGCTCGCGTGGGACCTGTCGTGGAAGGACGCCGGCACACCGCTGTGGACGTTCCCGCGCGGGGCGTGGGAGCGCGAATTGTTGCCCGGCGCCCAGGTGGTCCTCGCGCCCACCGCCGAGTTCGCCGGCTCATTGAGCGTCGCGGACGCCGCGGTCCGGGTCGACGGCTGGCGCGGCGGCGTCGCCCACATCTACGGGCACGGCAACGCCCGGCGCTGGGGATGGATCCACGCCGACCTCGGCGACGGCGACGTCGTGGAGGCCGTAACGGCGGTGTCCCACAAGCCGGGGCTGCGCCGCCTCGCGCCGCTGGCGTTCGTCCGCTTCCGTATCGACGGAAAAGATTGGCCCGCAAGCCCTTTGCCGTCGCTGCGGATGCGCACGACGCTGGGCGTGCGGCACTGGCAGCTGGAGGGACGCATCGGCGGTCGGCGGGTGCTCATCCGGGTCGACCAACCACCGGAGCGGTGCGTGAGCCTGGGTTACACCGATCCCGACGGCGGGCGCGCGGTGTGCACCAACACCGAGCAGGCCGACATCCACATCGAAGTCGACGACCGGCACTGGTCGGTGCTGGGAACCGGGCACGCCGAGGTCGGGCTGCGCGGCGCCGACGCACCACAGATCAACGAAAGGATCCCGACGTGAGTTTTGCTCTCGACCCGCCCCTGCTCTTCGCCGCCGGCGTGCTCATCGAGCGGCGAGTGCCCTCGGACCGCCGCGATCTGGCGGAGGCCGCCACGCTCGGCGTCTTCTTCGGCGGCTCGTTCGGGCTCTACAACAACGTGCCCGGCCTCGGGGTGCTTTGGCGGCCCTTCCGCGCCCAGAACGGGCGCGACTTCATGTGGAACAGCGGTGTTTTCGGCGTCGATACCGCCCGGGCGGGCTGGCCGCTGCACGCCGCGGCCGGCGCCATCTTCGCCACCTATCCGTTCTTCATCAAGTTGGGGCGCCGGCTCGGGCGCATCATATGAGCCGTCTCGCCGCGTCGTTCGGGGCCGCGCTGCTTCCCGAGGAGCGCGGCGGTCCGGCGCCGGCCGAGCTCGCCGAGCGCGTCGACCGCTACCTGAGGCGGCTGCCCGCGACCTCGCGGTGGGCCGTGCGCGCCGGATTGCTCTCGGTCGCCGCGGCCAGCTATCTCACCAGCGGCCGCTCGCTGTCCCGCCTCGACGCCGGCCAGCGGGACCGGGTGCTGCGGCGCGTCGCGGCGCTCGGCCCCGACGCCGGCGCGGCGGTCGAGGCGATGAAGGCGGTCGTGTTGCTCGCCAACGGCGCCGAAACCTATGCGCCGGAACTGCTTTCGCGAGCCCAGCGACACGACGTCGCCCGTCCCGACGCGCCCTTGAACATCACCCCCGCGGCCGAGAGCCGCTCCGTCGTCGCCGCCGACGCCGTCGTCGTGGGGTCCGGCGCCGGCGGCGCGATGGTGGCGCGCACCCTGGCGCGGGCCGGCCTGGACACCGTCGTGCTCGAGGAGGGACGCCGCTGGACGGTCGAGGAGTTCCGCAGCACCCACCCGATCGACCGCTACGCCGGTCTGTACCGCGGCGCGGGGGCTACTGTCGCGCTGGGCCGCCCGTCGGTAGTGCTGCCCATCGGCCGAGCGGTCGGCGGCACCACGGTGGTGAACTCCGGGACGTGTTACCGGCCGCCGACCGGCGTGGTGCGGCGCTGGCGCGACGACTTCGGCCTTGCCCTGGCCGATCCGGACCGGCTGAACGAGCGTCTCGACGACGTCGAGCGCACGCTGCGGGTGGCGCCGGTGCCGCTGGAGATCATGGGCCGCAATGGGCGGCTGTTGCTGGACGCCGCCGCGACGCTGGGCTGGCGGGCGGCGCCCATCCCGCGCAACGCACCGGGCTGCGAGGGGTGCTGCCAGTGCGCGATCGGCTGTCCGCGCAACGCGAAGTTCGGCGTGCACCTCAACGCGCTGCCGCAGGCGTGCGCGGCGGGGGCGCGGATCATCTCCCAGGCCCGCGTCGAGCGGGTGCTGCACCGGCAAGGGCGCGCTCGTGGGGTGCGCGCCCGCCGGCCCGACGGCACCGCGCTCGACGTCCTCGCGGACACAGTGATCGTCGCCGCCGGGGCCACCGAGACGCCGGGGCTATTGCGGCGCAGCGGTTTTGGTGCGCATCCCCGCCTCGGGAGAAATCTCGCGCTGCATCCGGCGATGATGTTGGCCGGGCGTTTCGACGACGATGTCGTCGCATGGCACGGGGTGCTGCAAAGCGCGGCCGTCCACGAGTTCCACGAGTCCCACGGCGTGCTGATCGAAGCGACCTCCACGCCGCCGGGGATGGGCTCGATGGTCTATCCGGGCTACGGCGCCGAGCTGCTCGGCTGGCTGGACCGCGCGCCCCAGGTCGCGACGTTCGGCGCGATGGTGGCCGATCGCGGCGTCGGCTCGGTGTCCTCGGTGCGCGGCGAGACGCTGGTGCGCTACAACCTCGCCCGGACCGACGCGGCCAAGCTGACGGTCGCGATCGAGGCCATGGGCCGGCTGCTGTTCGAGGCGGGCGCCGTAGAGGTGCTGACGGGCCTGCCCGCCGCGCCGACGGTGACGTCGCTGCCCGCGCTGCGCGATGCGCTGGCCCGAAGCCACGCGCGAAGCCTGCATCTGGCCGCCTTTCACCCCACGGGTACCGCGGCCGCGGGCGCCGACGAGCAGCTGTGCCCGGTCGACGAAACGGGGCGCCTGCGCGGCGTGGACGGCGTGTGGGTCGCCGACGCGTCGATTCTGCCCAGCTGCCCGGAGGTGAACCCGCAGCTGTCGATCATGGCGCTGGCACTGGGGGTGGCCGACGAGGTGGTCAGCGCGCGTTGACCGCGTGTGCATCCTGGGCGCCCTGAATGCACAATCCCCGCCCGGGCTTCACACTCAAACGCCGTGAGCGCACACGACGCGGGCGACTAGCCTTCGAGCTTGTATCCCAACCCGCGCACCGTGACCAGGTGCACCGGATTGGCGGGGTCGGCCTCGATCTTCGAGCGCAGGCGCTTGACGTGCACGTCGAGCGTCTTGGTGTCGCCGACGTAATCCGCGCCCCACACCCGGTCGATCAGCTGGCCGCGGGTCAGCACCCGCCCGCTGTTGCGCATCAGGTATTCGAGCAGGTCGAATTCCTTGAGCGGCAACGTGATCGTGTCACCGTTGACGGAGACGACGTGGCGCTCGACGTCCATGCGGACGGGCCCGGACTCCAGCACGCCATCGCTGATTTCGGAGTCGTCGTCGCCGCCCCGGCGCAGCACCGCGCGGATCCGCGCGATCAACTCGCGCGCCGAATAGGGTTTCGTGACATAGTCATCCGCGCCCAGCTCGAGGCCGACAACCTTGTCGATCTCGCTGTCGCGCGCGGTCACCATGATCACCGGCACGCTGGAACGGGCGCGCAGCTGCTTGCACACGTCGGTGCCGGACATGCCCGGCAGCATCAGGTCGAGCAGCACGATGTCGGCCCCGCCGCGGTCGAACTCGGCGAGCGCCGCGGGTCCGTCGGTTACCACGGTGGCCTCGAAGCCCTCCTTGCGCAGGAGGAATGCCAGAGGATCGGCCAGCGACTCCTCGTCCTCCACGATCAGCACACTGGTCATGTGCGCCACTCCTTCTCATAAGCGCGGGTCATCGACTTAGTTCTTCCTCTCGTTGTGACCGATTGGGCCGCACCTCGCGACCCCGCGGTTGCTCGGGTTCCTCGTCGCCGTCCTTGTAGGCCGGAATCGACAGCGTGAACGTCGATCCGGTTCCCGGCTTGCTCCACACGCCGATGCTGCCGTTGTGGTTGGCCGCAACGTGTTTGACGATCGCGAGCCCCAGCCCGCTGCCGCCGGTGGCGCGCGAACGCGCCTTGTCCCCCCGGAAGAATCGCTCGAAGACCCGTTCCTGGTCTTCCAGCGCGATCCCGATGCCGCGGTCGGTCACGGCGATCTCGATGTTGTCGCCGCGGCGCCGACGGCTGATGGACACCGGCGAACCCGGGGGCGAATAGGCGATCGCGTTGGACACCAGATTGGCCAGCGCGGTCACCAGCAGCGTTTCGTCGCCCAGCACCCGCAGGCCGCTGGGCGCGTCGGTGCGCACCTCGATGTCGGCGTTTTCGGCGGCCACCTTGTGACGCGAAATCGCCTCGGACACAACGGTATCCACCTCGACATCGGTGACGTTGGGCAACGGGTCGGCCCCTTGCAGCCGGGACAGCTCGATCAGCTCGGCGACCATGTCCCCCAGCCGGTTGGCTTCCACCAGCACCTTTTCGGCGAACCGGCGAACGGTTTCGGAGTCATCCGCGGAGGCCAGCAGGGCCTCGGCGAGCAGCGCCATGGCGCCCACCGGGGTCTTGAGCTCGTGGCTGACGTTGGCCACGAAATCGCGCCTGGTGGCCTCCATCCGGGCGTAGTCGGACTGGTCGTGGACGAAAACCACCGCGAACCGGCGGTCCTCTTCGCTCAGCAACCGCGCCTGCCCGTGCACCGACAACCCGGAACGGCCCGCGGCGCGTTTGGCCGGCCGCAGGTCGAACTCCACGTCGACGCCGGTGAGCGCCTGCTGCGCGGCCTGCCAGGCCTGGTCGTCGAGCTGCCGGTCGCGCACCAGGCCCAATTCCCTGGCCCGGTCGTTGAGATAGACGACGTCGCGATGCGAATCCACCACCGCGGCTCCCAGCGGCATCAGCGCGACGATGCGTTGCAGCATCTGCGCGACGGTGATGCCCGTCCATTCGGTGGTGGATTGCTGACGGCGTTCGACCGCCCGCGGCGCCAGCCGGACCCCGGCCGCAACACCCACGGCCAGTGCCAGCACTGACAAGACCCCGGCCAGCAACAGCGCCGAGAACACAGTCACAACAAAATCCTACAAATTTGGTGAACGCCGCCCTAGCGGAGCGCGGCCAAAATCGGACAAGTCACACCCTACGCAACAGGTGTTCCGCTCCCGTTTACGCGATGTTTGGCAAACAGGCCTTTAAAAGCTGCTGGTGGGCCGGGTCGCGCTCAGCCGCGCCCCTGGCTGGCAACGGCGGCGGCACCGGCCGCGGCGGCCTCCGGGTCCAGATAAGTTCCGCCCGGCAGCACCGGGCGCATGTCGGCGTCCAGGTCGTAGCGCAGCGGAATCCCGGTCGGGATGTTCAGCCCGACGATCTCCTCGTCGGACATTCCGTCCAGGTATTTGACAAGGGCGCGCAGCGAGTTGCCGTGCGCGACGATCAGGACCGTCTTGCCGGTCCGCAGGTCCGGGACGATGACGTCGGTGAAGTACGGCAGGAAACGGGCCACCACGTCGGCGAGGCATTCGGTCAGCGGGCCGCCGCCGATGTTGGCGTAGCGGGGGTCGGTGTCCTGGCTGAATTTGCTGCCCCGCTCGATCGGCGGCGGCGGCGTGTCGTAGCTGCGCCGCCAGGTCATGAACTGCTCCTCGCCGTAGCGCTCCTTGGTCTCGGCCTTGTTCAGGCCCTGCAGGGCGCCGTAGTGGCGTTCGTTGAGGCGCCAGCTGCGCCGTACCGGGATCCACAGCCGGTCGGCGGTGTCCAGGGCCAGGTGCGCGGTGGTGATCGCGCGACGCAGCAGCGAGGTGTAGAGCACGTCGGGCAGCAGCGCGTGTTCGGTCATCAGCTCGCCGCTGCGCACCGCCTCGGCCCGGCCCTTCTCGGTTAGCCCGACGTCGACCCAGCCCGTGAACAGGTTGAGGGCATTCCAGTCGCTCTCGCCGTGGCGGAGCAGCACCAGCGTGGCAGTGTCTCCCATGCCGGAAAGTCTCTCACGCGGCCTTGTCAGTCGTCGGAGTCGTCGTCGTCAATCAAGTGCGCGAACGCCTGCAGGTTCTTCAGCGACTCCCCGCGCGACACCCGCCACTCCCACTCTTTCTGAATCGACGAGCGAAAACCCAACTCCAGCAACGTATTGAAGTCCGAGTCCACCGCCTCGAGCACCTGGCCCAGCACCCGGTCGATCTCGTCGGCGTCGACCGACGCCAGCGACATGCGGCCCACCAGGTAGATGTCGCCGACGTTGTCCAGCGCGTACGCGACTCCGTAAAGCCGGCGATTGCGCCTGAGCAGGAACCGGTACACGCCCTCGTGGTTCTCGTCGGGCTTGCGGCACACGAACGCCTCCACGCGCACCGAATGCTCGCCGACGCTCAGGATGGTGTTGGTCTTGAGCTTGCGCTCCCCGGGCAGCTCCACCACCAGGCCCGGCAGCCCGCCGTGCGCCCCGGGGAATTCCGAGTAGGTCAGCCCGCTCGACCGCAGCGTGTGCTCGATCACGGCCTGCACCGTGGTATTCACGCGTCCACCCCGCGGCGCGTGGTCCAGCGGCGAGGCTTGCGCATCGCCGCGCGGTCCCGGGACCGGCGCTGCCGCAGGGCGGTGAAGTCGCCGATCGCGCGCCGATAGCTGGCCAGCAGCGCGTCGGTGGTGTTCTCCCAGGAGAAGGTGCCCGCGTGCGCGGCGGCCGCGCGGCCCATCTCCTCCGCCCGCGCGGCGGGCAGGCGCAGCAGGCGATCGAGGGAATCCGCCCAGTCACCGACGTCGTGCCCGGACACCAGAGCGCCGGAGACCCCGTCGCGCACCGCCACCGGCAGCCCGCCGACGGCGGCGGCCACCACCGGGGTGCCGCACGCCTGCGCCTCGACGGCGACGAGCCCGAACGACTCCGAATAACTAGGCACCGCAACAAGATTCGCGGCCTGGAACAGCGTGGCAAGGTCGGTGCGGGACTGCGGCGGCAAAAACGTCACCCGGTCGGTGATGCCGAGTTCGCCGGCCAGCCGGACCAGGCCGTCCGGGGAGGCCAGACCGCTGCCCGACGGGCCGCCGGCCACCACGATGCGCACCCCGGGCAGTTTCGCGGCGGCGCGCAGCACGATGTCGGGCGCCTTCAGCGGCTGGATCCGCCCGACGAACGCCACCACGTCCTCGTCGAGCGGCAGGCCGAGCGCGGCCCGCGCGGCGCGGCGCTCCCCCGGGCGGAACACGTCCAGATCCACCCCGGGGTGGACCACGTCGATGCGCGCCGGATCGGCGTGGTGGATCGAAATCAACTGCCGCGCTTCGTCTTCGGTGTTGACGATCAGCCGGTCCGCCTCGTCGACGACCTGCTGCTCGCCCACCGTGCGCAGCGGCGGCTCGGGCGCATCCCCGTCGGCCAGGGCCGCGTTTTTCACCGCCGCGAGCGTGTGCGCGGTGTGCACCAGCGGCACCGCCCAGCGGTCCCGGGCCAGCCAGCCCACCTGCCCGGACAGCCAGTAGTGGGAGTGCACGATGTCGTAATAACCGGGCTCGTGCGACGCCTCGGCGCGCAGCACCGCGGCCGCGAACGCGCACAGCTGGGTCGGCAGGTCGTACTTGTCCAGGCCCTCGAACGGGCCCGCCACCACGTTGCGGACCAGCACGCCGGGCGCCACGTGGGCGACCGGCGGGTCGGCCGACGCGGTGGCCCGGGTGAAGATCTCCACCTCGATGCCGCGGCGGGCCAGGTGCAGCGCGGTTTGCAGCACGTAGACGTTCATGCCGCCGGCGTCGCCGGTGCCCGGCTGGGCCAGCGGTGAGGTGTGCACCGCCAACACCGCGACACGGCGCGGGCCGTTCAGCCGGAGGACGTCGTCGTGCCGCACTCTTTCATCTTTACAGGACGGGCCCCCGCACGACCCCAAGGGCGCTGTTCGCGCTAAGCGGACGACTCGTCCGCGACCTCCCGCAGCCGGGAGTCCAGCGCCCCGGCGCGCCGCATCGCGCCGAGCGGATCGGCATACAACCCGCCCAGCGACACCGTCCCGGCCCCGGCCTCCTGCACCCGATTGCCGAAGGCGGTGACGCGGATATCGCGCGGCGCCAGGACCGAGCTGGCCGCGAACGCGGCCTCCACGTGCTCCATCGCCTCGGGGTATTCGGTGAAGGCCTGCCCGCCGACCACCAGCTCGTCGGGGTTGAGCATGTCGCGCAGCAGGGCGACCGCCTCGCCGAGCACCCGGGCCCGCTCCGCCAGCAGCTCCCTGGCCTGCTGGTTGCCGGCCCGGGCCACCCGCAGCAGGTCGGTCATCGCGGACGCGGACCCGTTGATGCGGGTCGCCGGGGCGACGCCGGGAAGGATCTTCAGCCGGCGCGCGGCGGCCAGGACGGCCTCGTCGCTCACGGTGGACTCCAGCTGGCCGGCGCCGCCGAGCAGCTCGGAGTGGGCGGGCAGGGCCGCGATGGTGCCGGGGCCGCTGGTCGGGCAGTGCACCCGCCCGCCAATCACCAGCGCATAGCCCACGGTCTCGCGGGCGTAGACGTACAGGCTGGTGGGCGAGCTCGGCGCGAATCGCCGCAGGCCCAGCAGCAGCTCGGCGCCGGCCATGGCATCGACGTGCGAGGCCACCGAGACGGGCAGTCCGAGCGCGTCGGCCAGCACGGGGCCCACCGGCGCCTGCCGCCAGCCCAGCCTCGGGTGGTCGACGTGGCCCGTGGCGCTGTCGACGGTGCCACCGATCGCCACCCCGACCCACAGCGCGCGGCGGCGGTGCCAGCGTCGCAGGTAGCGGCTGGCGCTCTCGGCCAGCGACGCCAGCGCGGACCCGGCCGCGCTGAGCGGGGTCGGGGTCTCGACGGTGTCCAGGGTGCGACCGAACAGGTCGGTCGCCACGATGCTGGTGGTGCGCGCGCCGATGTGGATGCCCAGCGTCACGAACGGTTCGTGGTTGATCTCCACCGGCACCCGTGGGCGTCCGATGGCGCCGGAGACGGCCAGGTCGGCGCGCTCGCGCAGCAGGCCGGCGTCGAGCAGCGCGATGACCTGCCGGTTGACCGTGGCGATGCTCAGCGATGTGACGCCGGCGATGACGTCACGGCCGACCGGCCCGCGCAGCCGGACGGCCCGGAAGACCGATGCCGCGGCCGAATCGGAGATGTGCAGAGCCGGGGGCAGGATCTGGCGGTGCAACCGCAGCGGGCCCTTGCGGCTGGGGGAATGGGTGTGGGTGAGAGTTGTCGAGCGCACGAGCGTCCTTTGTCCGAGTTCGAATGGCCGGCTTCGGCCACGCCTGAAAAGTCAGGAGCGGCAAAGTGCGCGGCAACAACACGCACTCGCCGCGCAAAGACACGCGGCGGTGTTGTCGAACAGGGCGCTGAGGTGCACTCCGAGAATTTAGCACGTTTATTAGAGTTATTCCGATGAACGGCACTGGGGGGCAACAACGGGTCGCGGTGGTCACCGGTGCGAGCTCCGGCATCGGCGAGGCGACCGCCAAAGTCCTTGCCGCCCTTGGCTTTCACGTGGTCGCCGTGGCCCGTCGCGCGGAGCGGATCAACGCGCTGGCCGACGAGATCGGCGGGACGGGCATTGTGGCCGACGTCACAGACGATGCCGCGGTGCAAGCGCTGGCGGAGCGGCTCGGCCGGGTCGACGTGTTGATCAACAACGCCGGTGGCGCCCGTGGCCTCGAACCCGTCGCCGACGCCAACCTCGAGCACTGGCGATGGATGTGGGAGACCAACGTGCTGGGCACGCTGCGGGTAACCCGAGCGCTGCTGCCCAAGCTGGTCGACTCCGGTGACGGCCTGATCGTCACCGTCACCTCGGTCGCGGCGCTGGAGACCTACGACGGCGGCGCCGGCTACACGGCGGCCAAACACGCCCAGGGCGCGCTGCACCGGACGCTGCGCGGTGAGCTACTCGGAAAACCGGTGCGGCTCACCGAGATTGCCCCGGGCGCGGTCGAAACCGAGTTCTCGCTGGTCCGTTTCGACGGCGACGAGCAGCGCGCGGACGCGGTGTACACCGGGTTAACGCCGCTGACGGCCGCCGACGTCGCCGAGGTGATCGGGTTCGTCGCCTCGCGCCCGTCCCACGTCGACCTGGACCTGATCGTCATGAAGCCGCGCGACCAGGCCAGCGCGACGCGGTTTAACCGCCGGGGCTAGGCGAGGTGGTGGTGGTCGTGGGCGTCCCCGACAGCGTCGGGGCGTTCGACGGGGTCACCGGCGCGGTCACCGGAATCTGAGTGGCCGGCGGGTGCGCCGTCGGGGGCGGCAGCGCCGACATCGCCACCCAGGTGTCCCAGTCCACCGCCCAGTCCCAGATGTCGCCGTCGGAGTAGGACAGCTGGATCGAGCTGCCGGTCACCTCGACCGGGTCGCCGTACATCGCGGTCGGGTAGTACTCCGCGGCGTCGGCGGTGGACAGGTTGATGCAGCCGTTGGTGACGTTGCTGTTGCCCTGCGCGCCGGCGCTCGAGGGGTTGGCGTGGATGAACTCGCCGTTGTTGGAGATCCGCACCGCCCAGCGCTCGTGGGCGTTGGTGTAGCCGGCCGCCGGGTTGGACATGTAGAAGTCGGCGTACTTCTCGGTGACCACGTGAATGCCGTTGCGGGTGACGTTGCGCGCCTTGTCGGCCTCGCCGTAGCTGCACGGGAAGTCCATGATGACGCCGGCGTCGGTGACGACCTGGATGCGGTGCGAGGTGACCTCGGCCTTGACGACCTGCTTGCGGCCGATCTGGAAGTGCAGCGAGATGTCGTCGGCGCCGAACGCACCGTCGCCGAACGGCCGTCCGTAGAGCCTGGCGTCGACGTTGACGGTAGTGCCCGCCGGGTAGTACTCGCGGGGACGCCAGTGCGCGCGTGCCCCCTGCGCCTCGTCGGGCAGCCACGCCCAGCTGCCCTCGACCGGCGGCGTGGTGGTCACGGTGAGCGCCTTCTCGACGGACGCCTTGTCGCTGATCGGCGCGTCGAACTGGATGATGATCGGCGCGGCGACACCGACGGTCTGGCCGTCGGCCAGCTGGAAGGCCCCGCCGATCTTCTTGCTCGGCGCCACGGTGGCGAACTTGCCGCTCAGCGGGACCGCCTTGCCGTTGTGGCCGACGGCCGAACCGCTCCAGGTGTAGGTGGCGTCGTAGCCCAGCGGCTCGGTGGTCGTGTAGACCGTGCGGTCGGCGTTGAAGGACCCCGCGACCACCTTGCCCGACGAGTTCGTCAGCGCCACCTTCTGGAACCAGCCGTCGGTCACCTGGACGCTGATCGGCGAGATCGGGACCACGTCGGCGGCGGCGTCCGCGGGCTGGAACTTCAGCTGCGGCGCCGGCGGCTCCTTCTTGCTCTCGGCTTGCTTGGCCACGGTGCCCGCGCAGGCGGCCAACACGCTGGGGGCGAACACGCCGAGCCCGAGGGCCGCCAGGGCCAAACGCCGGTTAACCGGCGGCGGGGAACTGGAGGTGCTCACGACACCTAAAGATACCGGGAGAATAGACCCCAACGGCGCCACGACAATTCGGCGGCAACGTGCAATTAGCCGCTACAGCCTGCAGCCGAGCAGGACAGGCTCGGGTTTCAGTGTGATGCCAAACACAGCATGGACTCCGTCACGCACGGTTCGGGCCAGCGCGATGACGTCTTCCGCGGTCGCCCGGCCGCGGTTGGTCAGGGCGAGCGCGTGCTTGGTCGACAGCCGGCACGGCGCCTCGGGTTCGCCGGGCCCCGGCTGGGGATAGCCCTTGCCGAAGCCGGCGCGCTCCACCAGCCAGCCGGCCGCCAGCTTGACCCCGTCCGGCGCCGGGTAGTGCGGAACCGGCCCCTCGACGTCGCCGGCCAGCCGCTCGTAGGCCTCCGGTGCCACCACCGGGTTGGTGAAGAACGAACCCACGCTCCAGGTGTCGTGGTCGTTCGCGTCGAGCACCATGGCTTTGCGCGCCCGCAGCGTCAGCACCGCCTCGCGCACGGCTGCGGGGTCGGCGCGCTCGCCGCTGCCCGCGTTCAACGCCGCCGTCAGCTCGCCGTAGCGCAACGGCGCGCTGCGGCCCGACGGATCCAGCGCGAACTCGACTTCCATTACCACCCAAGGGATTTCGCGGCCCGAGTGGGAGGCCTGCTTGAAGACGCTGGTGCGGTACCCGAAGCCGAGCTCGTCGCCCGCCACCCAGCGCACGTCGCCGCTTTCGCGATCGAGTACCCGGACCCGCGTGATGGTGTCGGACACCTCCGCGCCGTAGGCGCCGACGTTCTGCACGGGCGTGGCGCCGGCCGACCCGGGGATGCCCGACAGGCACTCCAGCCCGCCCAAACCGTGCTCGATCGACGTGACCACCACGTCGTCCCACGCGGCGCCCGCCTCGGCGCGGACCACGTTGCCGTCCACGGTGATGCCGTCGTTCGCCAGGCGCACCGCGGTCAGGTCGGTCAACGTATCGGCGATGACCAGGTTCGACCCGCCAGCAAACACCAGCACCGGGGTCGCCCGGGCTTCCGAGCCCAACTGCCGCAACACCGCGACCGCCTGCTCGGTGCTGGCGCAGGTGATCAGGCGTCGCGCGACCGGCCCAACCCGCAAGGTGGTCAGCGGTGCCAGCGGCACCGTCTCGTCGACACGCGCGCCGGCGAAGAGCGAACCGGCACCGCTCGTTTTCATGGCCCGTAACGGTAGCCTGGCCAGCTATGCCGCATTCATTCGAGTTGTCGGCCGAGTACGAGGAAAGCGTCGAAGAGGTACATCGGGCTTTCCAGGAGGAGGGCTACTGGCGGGCCAGGCTGGCCGACATTCCCGTCGACGAAGCGGAGCTGGAGTCGATGCGGGTCGGCGGCGAGTCCGGACGGGACGGCACCGTCGAGGTGGTCACGCTGCAGGTGGTGCGCAGCCACAACCTGCACGCCGTCGTCAAGCAGCTACACCGGGGCGACATCCGCATCAGGCGCCGGGAAACCTGGGGTCCCCTCGTCGACGGCACCGCCATGGGCTCGATCGCGGTCAGCATCCTCGATACCCCGGTGAACGTGTCGGGCCCGGGGGAACTGGCGCCGCTCGCCGACTCCGGCGGCGCCCGGCTGACGTGCCAAGTCACCGTCCAGGTGCGGATCCCGATCATCGGCGGCAAGGTGGAGCGGCTCATCGGCGCTCAGCTGGACGAGTTGGTCAGCCGGGAACAACGGTTGACCGCGGAGTGGATCGCCAAGAGCGCCTAGGCTTGCGCCCATGCGAATCGCCCTGGCGCAGATCCTCAGTGGCAGGGATCCGGCGGCGAACCTCGAGCTGGTCCGCGAGCACACCCGCCGGGCCGCCGACGCGGGCGCCCGGCTGGTGGCTTTCCCCGAGGCGACCATGTGCCGCTTCGGTGTCCCCCTGGCCCCGATCGCCGAGCCCGTCGACGGGCCCTGGGCGAACGGCGTGCGCGCGATCGCGACCGAGTCCGGGATCACCGTGATCGCGGGCATGTTCACGCCGGCCGGCGACGGACGGGTGAAGAACACGCTGATCGTGGCCGGGCCGGGCGCCCCCAACCGGCCGGACGCCCACTACGACAAGATCCACCTGTACGACGCGTTCGGCTTCACGGAGTCGCGCACCGTCGCACCGGGCCACGACCCGGTGGTGGTCGAGGTCGACGACGTCCGGGTGGGGTTGAGCGTTTGCTACGACGTCCGCTTCCCCGCGCTCTACACCGAGCTCGCCCGCCGCGGCGCCCAGCTGATCGTCGTCTGCGCGTCCTGGGGCTCGGGGCCCGGCAAGCTCGACCAGTGGACGCTGCTGGCCCGGGCCCGCGCGCTGGACTCGATGAGCTACGTCGCCGCGGTCGGTCAGGCCGATCCCGGCGAGGGCCTGACCAATTCCGGGTCCGGCGCGGGCGCGCCGCTGGGGGTGGGTGGCAGTCTCGTCGTCTCGCCGCTGGGCGAGGTGGTCGCCTCGGCCGGGGACGGCCCCCAGCTCGTGGTCGCCGACATCGACGTCGACCGGGTCGCGGCGGCCCGGGACAGCATCGCGGTGCTGCGCAACCGCTCCGACTTTGCTCAGGTGGATAGGGCAGAATCGGTTGGGTGACGAACCCACAGGGCCCACCAGGACCACCGAACGAGGGCCCGTCGACATGGGCCCGTCCCGGCAACCAAGGCCCCTTCGGCCAGCCGCCGACTGAGCGGCCGACCGAACGCATCAGCACGGGAGGTCCGGCGCAGCAGGCGCCGCCGCCGGCCGCTGCGGGTCAGCAGACCGAGCAGTTGGCGGTCCCGCACCAGAACCCGCCGCGGCCTCCCTACCCGCCGCCGCCCGTCCCGCCCGCGGGCCCGACGGAGAAGCTCGCCACGCCCGACGAAGAGCCGGCACCGGTGAAGAGAAAACGACGCCTCCTTCGCGACCCGCTGTCCATCGCGCTGATCTGCATCATCGTTTTCGCGCTCCTCATCGCCGCGCTGATCGGGGGCGAGCTGTACGTCCGTCACGAGGCGAACTCCAAAGTCGCCCAGGCGGTGGCGTGCGAGGTCAAGGACCAGGCCACCGCCTCCTTCGGCGTGACGCCGCTGATGCTGTGGCAACACGCCACGAAGCACTACACCAACATCTCGGTGCAGACGGCCGGCAACAACATCCGCGACGCCAAGGGCATGAAGCTCGACCTCAACATCCGCGACGTCCGCCTCCAGTCGAGCGCCAACTCGAAAGGCACCATCGGCTCGCTGGACGCCAGCATCACCTGGACCAATGACGGCATCAAGCAGTCGGTGCAGAACGCGATCCCGGTCCTGGGTCCGTTCGTCACCAACAGCGTGACGACTCACCCGGCCGACGGCACCATCGAGCTGAAGGGCATGTTGGACAACATCACGGCCAAGCCGGTGGTGTCCGGCACCGGGCTGCAACTGCAGATCGTCAGCTTCAACGCGCTGGGCTTCACCATGCCGAAGGAATCGGTGCAGTCGACGCTGGACGACTTCACCGCGCAATTCACCAAGAACTACCCGCTGGGCATCCACGCCGACAGCGTGCAGGTGACCGATACCGGTGTGACAGCCCACTTTTCGACGCAGAACGCCAGCATCCCGAACGACAACACCACCGACCCCTGCTTCGCCAACCTCTAGGAAGCGCGGAGCCCGTCGAGCACCGCCCGGGTGCCCGACAGGCCGAGCCGGGTCGCACCGGCGTCCAGCATCGCTAGCGCGTCGGCGGCCGTACGAATGCCGCCGCTGGCCTTGACGCCCAGCCGCCCGCCGACGGTCTCGGCCATCACGGCGACGGCGCGCACCGACGCCCCGCCCGCCGGGTGAAAGCCGGTCGAGGTCTTGACGAAGTCAGCGCCGGCGTCCTCGGCCGCGCGGCACACGTCGGCCAGCGTGCCCTCGTCCGCCCCGGACAGCAGCACCGCCGACTCGACGATGACTTTGAGCACGGCTCGGGGCACCGCGGCCCGCACCGCCTCGATGTCGGATCGCACGGCGGCGACGTCACCGTCCAGCGCGGCGCCGACGTCGATGACCATGTCGATCTCGCCGGCGCCGGCCGCGACTGCCAGCGCGGCCTCGTGCGCCTTGATCGCCGGGACATGCTTGCCCGACGGAAAGCCCGCCACCGCTGCCACCCGGACGCCTGAGCCGGCGGCCCGCGCCGCGGCCGGGACCATCGACGGCGAGACGCACACCGCGTAGACACCGAGGTCGATCGCCTCCGCGACGAGCGCGGCCACGTCGGCGCGGGTGGCCTCGGGTTTGAGCAGGGTGTGGTCGATCAGGGCCGCAAGCCGGGCCCGCGTGGGTCGGCTCGTCACCTAGAAGCCTTCCTCCGGACCGCCGGGATTGCAGCCGGTGGCGAACATTTCGGCGTCGTCGACCACCGGGCGCCAAGGCTCCAGGTTCCAGCTGGTCTTGCCCGGCTGCACGAACTCGGCGAGCTGCCAATGGCAGCCGAACTGCGCGCGCATGCCGGGGGTGTCGGCGTCCGGCGACATCGCGAGCACCTCCGCCCAGGCCTCGTCGGCCTGCGCCGCGGTGCCCGGCTGTCTGGCGGCCACCCGCCCGGACGGTGTCGGAAAAACCCGCAGGCTCAACAGGCCCTGCCAGCGGGACCACTGGGTGTGGTCGACGAATGGGGGTGCGGGGGTGGCGTCGGCCCTAGCGACGGACGCGGGGGCCGGTGGGCACAACAGGGCGACCAGGACCAGTGCCGGCGCGGCCAGCTGGGCTCTCATCCCGCTAGCGCGACTTGCCCTGAATCTCAAGCAGTTTCGGCCGCACGTCGACCAGATACACCCCAGCGGCGCAGGCGGAGATCGCCATGCCCAGCACGCCGAACACGAAACTCAAGACGGACGAAAGTGCCACGGCCACGCCGAGGATCACCAACCACACCGGCTTGGTCAGCTTGTCGGCGGCGGTATAGGCGTCGGTTCGCTGCAGCGCGGCGTGCACGAAGGCGTACAGCGCCGTCAGCGCGACGGCGATCTGCAGGACGAACATGACGATGCTCACGGCGTGGGTCACGCATCAAGGGTATGCGGGCACCGTCCAAAACGTCGACTCCGAGTTGTCCGGGGACAACTCGGAGTCGCGCGTGGAACTACTTCTGGGTGACCTTCTTGGCCGAGGCCTTCTTGGCCGGAGCCTTCTTGGCCGGAGCCTTCTTGGCGGGCGCCTTCTTGGCCGGAGCCTTCTTGGTCGACTCAGCCTTCTTGGGCAGGTCGATGCCGACCAGCTTGGCGGCGCGCTCACCGACCGCCCGGGTCTGCGACGCGACGGTGCCGAGCGCCTCCTGGGTCAGCTCGACGGCCTGGTCGACGTAACCCTCGGCGCGCGCCGAGGCGTCCTCGAAGGGCCGCTGGCTGCGCAGGCGCTCCAGGGCGGCCTCGCCGCGGTCGACCAGCTCGTTGTAGCGGCTGGTCGCGGCCTCCAGGTAGCCCTCGGCGGCCTTGCGCAGCTCGTCGGAGGTGAAGCGCTCCCGCAGCTCGGTGAACTGCTCGGGCAGGTCCTCCTGCAGCTTGGACAGGCGCGCGCGGCGCTCCTCGACCCGGCTGCGGGTCTCGGTGCGGGTCTCTTCGGCCCGCTCACGCAGGTTGGTGATCAGGTCGTTGACGGTGGCCAGGGCCAGGTCGGCCGCGCCGAGCGCCGCCAGCAACGGAGCCTTCAAGTCCTCGACGTTCGTGTTTTCAGCCATGGTGTTTCCTTTCATAATTTGTTTCTTATGGGGGTTACTGCGTGTCTGATCTGGGAGAAAGGGCAGGCGGGGACTGGGTCAAGACCCGCGGATTGACGTGGCCCGCAACTTGCCGGGGGGAACCTCCTGATTGATCGGGTCGGCTGATCGAGTTCGCAGCGTGGCCAGGCATCCGGACTTGGTTGGGCCTGGCGTCAAACCCCTTCCCTGTGGGTAACCAAGCGGCTTGGCATCTATGCGTCACCAAGTCATCGGTGTCAGTGGCGCGACTGCGAATGCCTCACTCGTCGCTGTCGGATTCGCTCGGACACTCCTCGAAATTGGATTCGTTCTGCTCGGCGAATGACGCGTAGATGTCGAGCAGGATCTGTTTTTGACGCTCGGTGATCGCCGTGTCGGTGATGATGGCGTCGCGCACCTGGTTCTTGTCGCTGGGCTCGAGAATTCCGGCCCGCACGTAGAGCACCTCGGCGGAGATCCGCAACGCCTTCGCGATCTGGCTCAGGACGTCCGCGGACGGCTTGCGCAACCCGCGCTCCACCTGGCTCAGGTACGGATTGCTGACGCCGGACCGCTCGGCCAGCTGCCGCACCGAGACTTGCGCGTTCTCACGCAGGTCGCGGATGAAGCTGCCGAGGTCGGAGGCCATGTCGGAGGCCGCCGTCGACACCTTGGCGGAGAGCTTCTCCTCCTGCGGCATCGATACTCCTCGGGTCGGTTGGCGTTGCTTACGGCCCCAGACTACGACCCAGTGCTTGCTTTTGCAAGCACTTGTTAGCACCCCTAGAAAAGCAGCTGCGCGACGGCGTAGATGATCAGCCCCGCCAGCGAACCGACCACGGTGCCGTTGATCCGGATGAATTGCAGGTCACGACCCACGTGCAGCTCGATGCGCCGGCTGGCCTCCTCCGCGTCCCAGCGCTCGATCGTGTCGGTGATGATCGCGGTGATTTCCACCCCGTACTCCGAGACCAGGTGCTGGGCCGCCCGCACGATCCAGTTGTCGACCTTGTCGCGCAGCTCGGCGTCGTCGCGCAGCGACTCGCCGATCTGGACCACGGTGTCGGCGATGCGGGTCCGCAGGGTGCTGGAGGGGTCGTCGACCCCCTCGAGCACCAGCCTCTTCAACGTCTTCCACGCCGTCGCCGCGGCGTTGGCGATCTCGTCACGCGCCATCAGCTGTTCCTTGACCGCGTCGGCGCGCGCGATGGTCTCCGGGTCGTTCTGCAGGTCGTCGGCGAACTCGAATAGGAAGCGCGTCGCCGAGCGGCGCAACTCGTGGTCGGGGTTGCGGCGCACCTTGTCGGTGAAGTCCATCAACTCGCGGTGGATCCGGTCGCCGACGAGGTGGTCGATGAACCGGGGCGACCAGCTCGGCGAGTCCCGCTCGACCACGCGCTGGATCACCTCCCCGGCGTTCAGCGACCACTGAAACGCCCGGTCGGCCAGCAGTTGGATCAGCGCCTCCTGGCGGTTCTCGGCCAGCAGCGTGGCCAGCACCCGGCCCACCGGCGGGCCCCACTGCGGTTCGGCGATGCGCCGCACGATCATCCGGTCGATCACCTGCTGGACGTCCTCGTCGCGCAACAGCTCCACCAGCACGCGCAGCACCGTCGCCGTCTCGCCGGCCACCCGCTCGGCGTGCGCGGCCTCCGAGAGCCACTTGCCGAGCCGGCTGGGCACCTGGGCGTCGCGCAGCTTGGTCTCGACGACGGGCGGCGACAGGAAGTTCTCCCGCACGAAGGTGCCAAGGCCCTCACCGAGTTGGTCCTTCTTGCGCTTGATGATCGCGGTGTGCGGAATCGGTATCCCCAGCGGGTGCTTGAACAGCGCCGTGACCGCGAACCAGTCGGCCAGCGCGCCCACCATGCCCGCCTCGGCGGCCGCACCGACGTAGCCGACCCAGGTCGCCGTGATCGCGTGGGCCTGCGCCCACCGGCAGGCCAGGAACAGGCCCGTGGCGCCGACCAGGAAGCCCAGCGCCACC
This sequence comes from Mycobacterium sp. NGS34, assembly GCF_059812845.1. Classification (NCBI taxonomy): domain Bacteria; kingdom Bacillati; phylum Actinomycetota; class Actinomycetes; order Mycobacteriales; family Mycobacteriaceae; genus Mycobacterium; species Mycobacterium sp. NGS34. The sequence goes on along the minus strand of NZ_JCALDM010000002.1, from coordinate 2,973 downwards.
ATCTTCATCCGGCGTAGCGCCACCCGCCGCTGGGCATCGGCCTCGGGATCCGCCCCGGCGAACGATTCCGCCAGGGAGGTGCGAAGCTGCCCGGCCGGTGCGTCGCCGCCAGGTGAGGCTCGGTGTGCCACCACACCATCATGTATCCCCGCGGCCAGTTAGTGTTACCGCCCTGCTCGGACGGCCCGCGCACGCGCGGCCCATCCGCCGGAACGGCGTGCGCAAGCCGTAGTATCGGGGGCGTCTGATGAGTGGGAAGCGGCGAGAGTGGCAGAGCGGATCCCGGCTGTGACCGTGAAGACGGATGGTCGCAAACGGCGCTGGCACCAACACAAGGTGGAGCGCCGCAACGAGCTGGTCGACGGCACGATCGTGGCGATCCGACGGCACGGCCGGTTCCTGAGCATGGACGAGATCGCGGCGGAGATCGGCGTCTCCAAGACCGTGCTGTACCGCTACTTCGTCGACAAGAACGACCTGACCACCGCGGTGCTGATGCGCTTCGCGCAGTCGACGCTGATTCCCAACATGGCGGGCGCGCTGACCTCCAACCTGGACGGCTTCGACCTGACCCGCGAGATCATTCGGGTGTATGTCGAGACCGTCGCCGACGAGCCGGAGCCCTACCGGTTCGTGATGGCCAACAGCTCGCCCACCAAGAGCAAGGTGATCGCCGACTCGGAGCGAATCATCGCCCGCATGCTGGCCATGATGTTGCGGCGCCGCATGCAGGAGGCCGGGATGGACACCGGCGGGGTGGAGACGTGGTCCTACATCATGGTTGGCGGCGTGCAGCTGGCCACCCACTCCTGGATCTCCGACCCGCGGATGAGCGCCGACGAGCTGATCGACTACCTGACCATGCTGAGCTGGAGCGCGATCTGCGGGATCGTCGAGGCGGGCGGCTCGCTGGAGAAGTTCCGCGGACAGCCGCACCCCTCGCCGATCCTGCCGCCGCGGGAGCCATGAGCCGGGGGGCGCCATGCCTGACGTGAGCGCGGGTTCGCGCCTGCGGTCGTGGGCGTACGCGCTGCGCACCACCAACCCGCCCCCGGACGGGCCGGTCGACGCCGTGACCCGGTGGCTCGTGGTCACCCGGGCCGCGGTGCTGCCGATGACCCTGGTCGCCGGCCTGGTGGCGGCCCTGCTGGCGGTGGGCAAGCCCGGGCTGGACTGGCGCTGGCTGGTCCTGGCCGTGCTGGGCATCACGCTGGCGCACACCGCCAACAACCTGATGAACGACCTCTACGACACCCAGGTCGGCACCGACAGCGCCACCTACCCGCGCGCGCTGTACGCCCCGCACCCGGTGCTCTCGGGGCTGATCAGCCGCCGCACGCTCGTCCTGGCGATCCTGCTGGTCAATGTCGCGGATCTGGCCATCCTGGTGACGCTGGCGTGGGCGAGGGGGTGGCCGGTGGTGGCGTTCGCGCTCGGCGGGTTCGCCCTCAGCGTCGCCTACACGGCGCCACCGCTGCGGCTGAAGAAGCGCGGCCTCGGCGAACCGGACGTCTTCGTCGTGTGGGGTCCGCTGATGGTGTGCGGCACCTACTACTCCGCGGTGGGCTCGGTCGGTTGGGACGTCGTCGTGGCATCGCTGCCCTACGGCTTGCTGTGCACGACGGTGCTGATGGGCAAGCACATCGACAAGATCCCCTATGACGAGCCGCTCGGCATCCGCACCCTGCCCGTGCTGCTCGGCGAGGCGCGCGCCCGGGCCGTGACGCTGGGCATGATGGTCGGCTTCTATGCGCTGGTGGCCGTCGCCGTCGCGGTGGGGGCGATGCCGTGGCCCGCGCTGATCGTCGCATTGGCGCTGCCGCGGCTGGCGAAGGTGTGGCCGTATTTCCGCCGCCCGAGGCCCGACGAGCCGCCACCGAAGTTTCCGGTGTGGCCGCTGTGGTACGCGGCGCTGGCCTGGGTGCACGTGCGCCAGGCGGGTGCGCTGCTGGTCATCGGGCTTGCGGCGGGCGCCGTGTGGCACACGGCATTGTGATCCGGGTGTGACGCAAAGCCGACTTCGGGAATGCGACTTGTACGGCCTTAGCGGCTAGCATGCAGGGGATGCATCGGGGGTAAACCCGGGGCGCAGGGTTGCCAGGCCGTCCGGAACCCGAGATACAGAAAGGCTCTACTGCTGATGTCTGTGCAGCTCACGCCACATTTCGGGAATGTGCAAGCGCACTACGATCTGTCCGACGACTTCTTCCGGTTGTTCCTCGACCCGACCCAGACCTACAGCTGCGCCTACTTCGAGCGGGACGACATGACGCTCGAGGAGGCGCAGATCGCCAAGATCGACCTGTCGCTGGGCAAGCTCGGGCTCGAGCCGGGAATGACGCTGCTCGATATCGGTTGCGGCTGGGGCGCCACGTTGCGCCGCGCCATCGAGAAGTACGACGTCAACGTCGTGGGCCTGACGCTGTCGGAGAACCAGGCCGAACACGTCCAGCAGACGTTCGACCAGCTGGACACGAACCGCTCGGCGCGGGTGCTGCTGGAGGGCTGGGAGAAGTTCGACGAGCCAGTCGACCGCATCGTTTCGATCGGCGCCTTCGAGCACTTCGGCCGCCAGCGGTGGGGGCACTTCTTCAAGATGGCCTACCGGGTGCTGCCGGCCGACGGGGTCATGATGCTGCACACCATCACGCGTCCGACCTTCAAGGAGGCCAGGGCGCAGGGCAACCCGTTGACCCACGAGGTCGTCCACTTCACCCAGTTCATCCTGGCCGAGATCTTCCCCGGCGGATGGCTGCCGACTATCCCGTCGGTCGAGGAGCACGCGGCCGACGCCGGTTTCAAGCTGAGCCGGATCCAGTCGTTGCAGCTGCACTACGCGAGGACGCTGGAACTCTGGGCCGCGGCGCTCGAGTCCAACAAGGACGAGGCCATCGCGACCCAGTCGGAGCAGGTCTACGACCGGTACATGAAGTACCTGACCGGCTGCGCCAAGCTGTTCCGCCAGGGCTACAC